>CAVIFY010000001.1:0-17990 GCA_963642245.1 Bifidobacteriaceae bacterium
GTGTGGAACATTGCGGATATTTGTAACGGCTTAATGGCATTCCCCAACCTGATCGCCCTGTTCGCCCTGTCTGGGGTGGTGGGCAAGGAGACGAAAGCCTATTTTGCCGAAAAACGCCACGACTTAAAAGCCATGGCGCAGGATAAAAAATAATCAAAATCATAGGATTTTCAGCGACTGTGATCGGCTTTGCCGGTTGCAGTCGCTTTTCTTTTTGTATATCGGTTGACGGGCGGCACACACTATAAACAACAAAGCGAACGGAGGTTCTTAGAATGAAAAAGTATAAAAAATGGCTTTCTTTGCTGCTGTGCGGGGCGCTGCTGCTGTCTACCGGCGGGCTGTTTGCCGCCTGTGGCAAGCAGACGGACGATGGCACCACCAACGCTACGGACGCGGCCAAGAGCCAGGTGACCCTGCGCTACCTGAACTTTAAGCCGGAGGTGGCCGGGGTGTATGAAAAGATCGCCAAGGCCTACAAGGAAGAGACCGGCGTGAATGTGATCGTAGAGACGGCGGCCAATAACCAGTACGAGTCTACCTTGACGGCCAAGATGGCCACATCGGAGGCGCCCACATTATTTCAGATCAACGGCCCCAAGGGCTATGCCAACTGGGCGTCCTACTGCGCCGATCTGTCCGATACCAAGCTGTACGAGCACTTGACGGACAAATCCCTGGCGGTCACCAGCGACGGCAAGGTGTACGGTATTCCCTATGTGGTAGAGGGCTACGGGATCATCTATAACGAGGCGATCACGGACAAGTATTTTGCCCTGAAGGATCGGGATAGCAAGTACAAGTCTATGGACGAGGTGCGCTCCTTTGCGGCGCTGAAGTCTGTGGCGGACGATATGCAAAAGCACAAGACGGAGCTGGGAATTGGGGGCGTGTTTGCCGCTACTTCACTGAAAAGCGGCGAGGACTGGCGCTGGCAGACCCACCTGATGAATGTGCCTGTCTACTATGAATTTAAGCAGAACAAGGTGGACCTGTCTACGGACGCCACCAAGGAGATCACTTTCTCCTTTGGCGAGAATTTTAAGAACATTTTTGACCTGTATTTAACAGACAGCACGGTGGAGGCCAAAAAGTGCGGCACCAAGACGGTGACGGACTCTATGGCGGAGTTCGCGCTGGAAAAGTGCGCTATGGTGCAAAACGGCAACTGGGCCTGGGAGCAGATCTCCGGGGTCACCGGCAACAAGGTACAGGCGGATAAGATCAAGTTTCTGCCTATTTATATCGGTGCGGACGGCGAGGAAAATCAGGGCCTGTGCGTGGGCACGGAGAACTTCTATGCCATCAACGCCAAGGCAACGGAGGAGCAGCAAAAGGCGGCAGCCGATTTTATTTACTGGCTGTATTCCTCCGACACAGGCAAAAAATTTGTAACGGACGAACTGGGATTTATTGCGCCCTTTGACACTTTCTCCGCAGAAGATGTGCCGGAGGACCCGCTGGCGGTGCAGGTGCAGCTTTGGATGAACAAGCAGGGCGTTTACAGCATTCCCTGGGACTTTACCGTGTTCCCGTCCCAGACCTTTAAGCAGCACTTTGGTTCTGCGCTGCTGGGCTATGCCCAGGGCAGCAAGACCTGGGCACAGGTGCAGGAGAGCACCGTGGCGGACTGGAAAAGCGAAGCGGCCGCCTCAGCCTAAAGGAACGACGGTATGCAGAAAAATCTAAAGAAATACGGCTGGCTGTTTTTACTGCCCACGGCGGTGGCCTTTCTCTTTGCCTTTGCGGCGCCCTTTGTGCTGGGGGTGGGACTTTCCTTTACCCGGTTCCAGACGGTGACGGACGCCGCCTGGGTGGGGCTGCAAAACTATGTGCAGGCCTTTACGGCAGACAGCGGCTTTCTCCATGCCCTGTGGTTTACGGCGCTGTTCTCCGGGGTGAGTATCGTTACGGTGAATGTGTTTGCCTTTGCCCTGGCACTGCTGCTCACCCGGGGGCTGCGGGGCACCAATTTCTTTCGCGGCGTGTTCTTTATGCCCAATCTCATCGGCGGGATCGTGCTGGGGTATATTTGGAATTTGCTTATCAACGGCGTGCTGGCCTGGGCCGGGGTGGATATCACCTATAAGGCCGCCTACGGCTTTTGGGGGCTGGTGGCGCTGACCAACTGGCAGCTGATCGGCTATATGATGGTAATTTATATTGCGGCGCTGCAAAATGTGCCGGACGATCTTTTGGAGGCGGCGGCTATTGACGGCGCCTCCCGGGCGCAGACCCTGTTTCGCATCAAATTGCCGCTGGTGATGCCCTCGGTGACCATTTGCACTTTCCTGACCCTCACCAACACCTTTAAGATGTTTGACCAAAACCTGGCGCTCACCGGCGGTGCCCCGGAGCAAAAGACGGAGCTGCTGGCGCTGAATATTTATAACACCTTTTACGGCCGCAGCGGCTGGCAGGGGGTGGGCCAGGCCAAGGCGGTGGTGTTCTTTATCATCGTGGCGCTGTTGGCCTTTTTGCAGCTGCGCATTACCGGACGGCGGGAGGCCCACGGCGTATGAGAAAAAAACAAAAGCAAAAAGCGCCCCAAAGCGCCGCAGAAACGCTCCTGCTGGTGCTGCTGGCGGCACTGACTTTGGTGCCTCTTTTTTTGGTGGTGCAAAACTCCTTTAAGTCTCGGTTTTATATCTCCGGCGACCCCTTTGCGCTGCCCAATAAAGAGACCTTTGTGGCGCTGGAAAACTATATCAGCGGCCTGTCTGCCGGGGGATTTTTTGCCGCCTTTGGCCGGTCGCTGCTGATCACCGTGGTGTCTGTGGGGCTGATCGTTCTTTGCACCTCGATGGCCGCCTGGTATCTGATGCGGGTGCGCACGGCGCTGACTAAGGGTATGTACTACCTGTTTGTCTTTAGTATGATCGTGCCGTTTCAAATGGTGATGTACACCATGACCTATTTGGTGGGGCGGGCAAAGCTGAATACCGTACTGGGTATGCCGTTTATTTATCTCGGCTTTGGCGCCGGGCTGTCGGTATTTATGCTGTGCGGCTTTATCCGCAGCATTCCGGGAGAATTGGAGGAGGCGGCCACCATTGACGGCTGCAACCCGGTACAGACTTTCTTTTTGGTGGTGCTGCCGCTGCTAAAGCCCACGGCGGTGACGGTGGCAATCCTGAACACCATGTGGATCTGGAACGACTATCTGCTGCCGTACCTGGTGCTGGGCACGGAGAAAAAGACGGTGCCGGTGGCCATTCAAATTGCCATGCAGGGCGCCTACGGCTCCACGGATTACGGCGGGCTGATGGCCATGCTGGTGCTGGCTATGATCCCCATTGTGGTGTTTTATCTGTTTTGCCAAAAATATATTATCAAAGGCGTGGTAGCCGGTGCGGTCAAGGGCTAAACGGCAGCTGCGGAAAGGAGTGTGCCCGGGTGGCGTCTATCTCGCTTGAGCATATTAAAAAAACATATGAGGACGGGGTGACCGTTATACCGGACTTGAATTTGGAAATTCAGGATCGGGAATTTCTGATTTTAGTGGGGCCGTCCGGCTGCGGCAAGTCTACCACCCTGCGTATGATCGCCGGGTTGGAGGACATCAGCGGCGGCACCTTAAAGATCGGTGATCGGGTAGTGAACGACCTGCCGCCCAAGGAGCGGGACATTGCCATGGTGTTCCAAAGTTACGCGCTGTATCCACACATGACGGTGTACAAGAATATGGCCTTTGGCCTGCAACTGCGGCGAGTGCCAAAGGCGGAGATTGACCGCAAGGTGCGGGCGGCCGCACAGGCGCTGGAACTGACCGATTATCTTGATCGGCGGCCCCGTGCTCTGTCCGGCGGGCAGCGGCAGCGGGTGGCGCTGGGCCGTGCCATGGTGCGGGACCCGGCGGTGTTTTTGCTGGACGAGCCGCTCTCTAACCTGGACGCCAAGCTGCGCACGGAAATGCGCGCCCGCATTGCAGAGCTGCACCGGGAGCTGGGCACCACCTTTGTGTATGTGACCCATGACCAAACGGAGGCCATGACCATGGCGGACCGGATCGTGGTCATGCTGGACGGCAAGATCCAGCAGGCGGACACACCGGCGCAGCTGTACGCCCACCCTTGCAATGTGTTTGTGGCCGGGTTTATCGGTACGCCGCCGATGAACATACTGCCCGGTCACTTGGTGCGCCGGGGGAGCGCCCTTGCATTGCAGGTGCTGGGTACGGAGGTGGCTTTGCCCCATCGACTGCAAAGCCATACCGGGCTGCCGGAATATGTGGACCGGGATGTGCTTTTGGGTCTGCGGGCGGAGGATCTGTCTACGGACCCGGCACGGCTGAATATAGCGGCCCCTGCGGCCTTTCGGGTGCAGGTGGAGATGGCGGAGCGTATGGGGGCGGAGACCTATTTGTACGCAGATCTGCAAGGGCGGCGGGTGATCGCCCGGGTGCCCGGTACCATCTCACTCCAAAAGGACGACCAAACGGTGCTGTACCCCAATATGGAGGCGCTCCATTTGTTTGACCCGGAAACGGAGGATTGTATCTGTGACTGACCGCTTGTTGGAGCGGCGGGGCGCCGGGGTGCTGCTGCCGCTGTTTTCTCTGCCCGGGCCATATGGGATCGGCACGATGGGTGCGGCGGCTTATCGCTTTGTGGACGATCTGGTGTCTGCCGGTCAGCGGTACTGGCAGCTGCTGCCCCTGTGCCCAGCAGGGCGGGGGAATTCACCGTACCAAAGCCCCGGCAGCTTTGCAGGCGACGCATTGTATATTGACCCGCAGCTGCTGGTGGAAAGCGGGTATTTGCAGCCATCGGATTTGGATTTGTTGCCCTGCGGTCGCGATGACCGGGTGGATTATCCGGTTGTGCGCCGAGGGCGCAAAGAACTGTTTGACCGGCTGTTTGACCGTTTTGTGCGCCATATACCGGCGGATTTTGATCGCTTTTGCCAAAGTCAGGCCGATTGGCTGGAAAATTACGCTCTGTTTTGTGCCCTTAGCGAGCGCTTTGGAGAGCGGTTTTATCTGTGGCCGTCGCCTTTGCGCAGTCGTGACCCGTCTGCCTTGGAGCGCACGGCAGCGCAGATGGAGCAGCGGGTCTTGTACCATAAAATGCTGCAATATTTTTTGGACAGTCAGTGGCGGGCGCTGCGGGCTTATGCCAATGCCCGGGGCGTGTACCTGATCGGCGATCTGCCCATTTATGTGGCGCCGTGCAGCGCCGATGTGTGGGCGGCGCCGGAGCTGTTTATGCTCTCGCCCTTCGGTGCGCCGTCTCGGCTGGCCGGGTGCCCGCCGGACGCTTTTTCGCCCAGCGGTCAGCTGTGGGGCAACCCGGTGTATAACTGGAGCGCCCACGCTCGCACAGAGTACCGCTGGTGGGTGGCGCGGCTGCGGCGAGCCTTGCACTGGTTTGACGCGCTGCGGCTGGACCATTTTCGGGGCTTTGCCGCTTATTATTCCGTGCCCGCCGGGGCCGGGGACGCCCGGGGCGGCTGCTGGCTGCCGGGGCCGGGGTTGTCGCTGTTTTCGGCGCTCCATCGGGCGCTGGGAGATGTGCCCCTGCTGGCGGAGGATCTGGGCTTTTTGGACGATACGGTGCGGGCGCTGCTCTCTGACTGCGGCTTTCCCGGTATGCAGGTGCTGCAATTTGACTTTGACTCCCGGGACAGCAGCAGCGCGGCGGTTTGCAAGCCCAATACGGTGATCTACACCGGCACCCACGATAATGATACGCTGCTGGGCTGGTGCACCACCGCCCCGCGGCAAGACATATGCCGGGCCTGTGCCGCCTACGGTGTGCGCTATCCCAATCGGTTGCCGCGGCAGATGATGCTTGCGGCTCTGCAAAGCCCGGCCAATACCTGTATTTTGACGGTACAGGACTTGCTGGGACTGGGCAGCAGTGCCCGTATCAATATTCCGTCAACAGTGGGCGCCCACAACTGGAGTTGGCGTATGCGCCCCGGTGCCCTGACCCCGGGCATTTTGGCGAATTTATATACCGAGACTTGCGCCGCAGATCGGGCGGCAAAGGAGTAATTTATGCCGGATATGAAAGAGAATTTGGAACTGCTGGCTCGCAGTTTGTACCGTCGCCCGGTGGCGGAACTGACCCGGGAACAGCTGCACGCGGTGGTGGCGCGCTCTGTGCTGGCACGGCTGCAACCGGCCTGGCAAGGGTCGTTACAGGCGCACCGTGCCGGGCGGCGGGCGTATTATTTTTCTGCCGAATATCTGCTGGGCAAGGCGGTGTACAACAACCTGCTTTGCACCGGCCTGACCGGTGAGGTGGAGGCGGCGCTTACCGCCTGTGGGCGCAAGCTCGACCAGCTGGACTGCGTGCCGGATCCGCCCCTGGGCAACGGCGGTTTGGGACGGCTGGCAGCCTGCTTTTTGGACAGCGGCGCCACGCTGAATTTGCCTCTGGACGGCTACGGTCTGCGCTACCGGTGCGGGCTGTTTCGCCAGCAGATCCGGGACGGCTTTCAGGTGGAAACGGTGGAGGACGACTTGCAATACGGCGATCCTTGGAGCGTGTGCTGGCGGGCAGACGCGGTCACGGTAGAATTTGCTGATTTCGCCGTGCAGGCGGTGCCCTATGACTTGCCCATCCCCGGTTACGGAACGGCCCATATTTCCACCCTGCGATTGTGGGAGAGCGTGCCTGTAGAGCCGTTTGATTTTGACGCGTTTAACCGCCAGGATTACGGTGCGGCAGTGGCGGCGCGCACCGCGGCGGAGAACCTGACCCGGGTGCTGTACCCCAATGACACAAAGGCGGACGGCAAGCGGCTGCGGCTGCGACAGCAGTATTTCCTGTGCAGCGCGTCCTTACAAGACCTGCTGCGTCGGTATTTGCGCACCCCCGGCTCCGCGCCGGAGAAGTTGGGCGCCGCGGTGGTGATCCAGCTGAACGACACCCACCCGGTGCTGGCCATTCCGGAGCTGATCCGTCTGCTGCTCAAGCAGGGCTTGACTCTGGAGAAGGCGCTGGATATTGCCCGGGATGTGTTCCGCTACACCAACCACACGGTGATGCCGGAGGCCATGGAAAGCTGGGACCTGGCGCTCCTGGCGTCGGAACTGCCGGTGATCGCCCGCCTGCTGTGCCAACTGGACGATCTGTTTTGCGCCGAAATGCAGGCGCTGGGCGCAGAGGAGCAGCTGTGGCACCGGGTGCGCCCGCTGCGGGACGGCCGCATTTATATGGCGGACCTGGCCTGCTGGGTGTGCCGCTATGTGAACGGTGTGGCGGCTTTGCACACGGAGATTTTGCGCCGCCGAGTGCTGCGGGATTGGGCGCAGCTGTACCCGGATAAAATTTTGAACCGCACCAACGGCATTACCCAGCGGCGGTTTTTGGCGCTGTGCAATCCGTCCCTGTCTGCGCTGCTGACCCACCGGCTGGGCAGCAAAAACTGGATCACCAACTTGTCCCAGCTGGAGAAGTTGAAGCCCTATGCAGACAACGGCGAGGTGCTGGCGGCCTTTTGCGACACCAAGAAAGAAAATAAGCGCCGCCTGGCCCGGTGGCTGGAGGGGCAGGGGCTGCACTATGACCCGGCGCGTATGCTGGATGTGCAGATCAAGCGCCTGCACGAGTATAAGCGCCAGCTGCTGGGCTGCCTGGGTATCTTGGCGCTGGCTTTTCAGATCGAGCAGGGGGAGATCACGGAATTTGCCCCCACCACATTTCTGTTTGCCGCCAAGGCAGCGCCCGGTTACGCCCGCGCCAAGGCCATCATTAAGCTGATCCACGCAGTAGGGGAGTATGTGGCCCGGTCGCCAAAGGCAGCGCCGCTTTTGCAGGTGCTGTTTGTGCCGGATTACAGCGTAACGGCGGCAGAGTGGATTATTCCGGCAGCGGATGTGTCCGAGCAAATTTCCACCGCCGGTACAGAAGCCTCCGGCACCGGGAATATGAAGTTGATGCTCAACGGCGCAGTGACTCTGGGCACTTATGACGGCGCCAATGTGGAGATCGTGGCGGCCGCCGGAGAAGAGAATAATTATATTTTCGGTGCTCGGGTAGAGGATCTGGACGCCCTGCGCCGGGGCTATGACCCAAAGGCTTTGTATCGCAGCGATCCGCTGCTGCGGCAGTGCCTGGACGCGTTGACAGACGGCACCTTGTCCGACGGCGGCACCGGCTGTTTTGCGGATCTGAAACGCAGTCTTTTGGAGCCGGAGGCGGACGGCGTGGCAGACCGGTACTATGTGCTGGGTGACTTCCAGTCCTATGTGCACGCTAAGCTGCAAGTGAACGGCGATTATCTGCGATCGCCTACGGCCTTTGCCCGCAAATGCTGGCTGAATGTGTGCAGCGCCGGCGTCTTTTCGGCAGATCGCACCATTGGGGAGTATGCCGACGGCATTTGGCAGATCGACCCGGTGGAATTGCCGGAATACGCGGAAAATGCGTAAAAAAGAAAAAGACTTGAACGGCTGTTCAAGTCTTTTTTGCGTTTATTTTTGCAGATCGAGGAGCACCGCGCCGCCTTTTGGTGTGTAAGGCGTGTGCCACAGGTGGGTCAGGGGGAACCATTGCCGCTCCCCGTAAGTGGCGGTTTGCACCTGCATATCTTCGCCGCTGCCCCGGCACCCGGTGAGCAAAAACCAGTGCCAGTTAAAGTCTTTCAGCGCCGGTTTGTCCGTGCGCAGCAGCAAAAAGGGCACCGGTATGTTGGCACTAAGCTGCCGGGCGATGGCAGCGGCGGCTGTTTCTATGGGTGTGTCCGCCTGGTCCATACCGGTCAGGGTCACGCGGTGCTGGCCCCGGTCTTGCAGATAGGCGGAAAAGCCGTCGATCCACAGCTGCGTGGTGTTGATCCCTTGCAGTCGCGGGTGCAGATACGGTTTCATTATTTTTGTGAATTTGGCATAATCCGCCCGGCTGATCTGCGCCGGATTCCCGGGATACAGTGCCGCAAATGCGTGGTGCAGCGCCAGGTCAATGCACAGGTCGCAGGCGGTGAGTGCACCGCAGCCGCCCATGCGCATCAGCGGGTCCCGCAGCCGGTCCTGGTTGCCGCCGTACTCGCCGTCTATGTAAAAGTGTGCGGTCTCTATGGTGTCCACAGCGCGCACCTCCTTGCCCCATAGTGTAGCACATTGCGCTCCGCCTTGCAATGCCGCAGGGCAGGGTAATAGACAATCTTTTTGCCGTGTGTTGACGAATATCTCTATTTATATTATAATAAAGCGTGTATAACATTTGTCCGGCCCTGTCGCCGACAATAACTTGGTGGTGAAAAGATGCTTAAACTGTTTTACATAACCAAGGACCCGGCGGTGGCGCGGATCGCCCAGGCAGCCGGGGTGGATCGTATTTTTGTGGATATGGAATATATCGGCAAGGCCCAGCGCCAAGGCGGTATGGATACGGTGCAAAACCACCACACCGTTGAAGATGTGGCTCGGTTGCGGCCGGTGCTGGATCGGGCGGAGTTGCTGGTGCGGGTCAATCCGGTGCACCCGGGGTCGAAAGAAGAGATCGACCGGGTGATCGCCGCCGGTGCGGATGTGATCATGCTGCCTATGTGGCAGTCGGCAGAGCAGGTGCAGCAATTTGTTCGCTGGGTGGATGGCCGCGCCAAGACGCTCCTGCTGCTGGAAAATCAGGCGGCGGTGGATTGCCTTGACCGTGTGCTGGCGCTGCCCGGGGTGGACGAAATCCATATCGGGCTGAATGACTTGAGTATTTCCCAGGGAAAGAAATTTCTGTTCCAGCCTTTGGCGGACGGCACAGTGGACGCGGTGTGCGCCAAGATCAAGGCCGCGGGGATCCCTTTTGGGATCGGCGGTTTCGGTCGCTTAGGCGGCGGCACATTGCCGGCAGCGTATATCGTAGCGGAGCACTACCGGTTGGGTTCGTCCATGAGTATTCTCTCCCGCGCCTTTTGCAACACGGCGCAGATCACCGATCTGGGGGAGATCGAACGGATCTTTACTTCCGGCGTGGCAGAGCTGCGGCAGTATGAGGCGCAGCTGAGCCGGGCGGAGGATGATTTTTTTGCCTTGCAGCATAAAAAGTTGCAGGATTGTGTAGAAGAAATTGTTGAGGGTATGTGAATGTATCGAGGGGTAAAACGAGCGCTGGATTTTGTTACGGCATTGCTGGCACTGATCGTTCTTTCGCCGCTGCTGGCCATCACGGCGCTGGCAGTGAAGCTGGACTCCAAAGGCCCGGCCATCTTTAAGCAGCAGCGATTGGGGCTGCACGGCAAGACCTTTTGGATCTATAAATTCCGCTCCATGTGCCAGGGCGCGGAGCACACCGGCACCGGCGTGTACAGCGGCGCGGATGATATGCGGGTCACACGGGTAGGCAAGCTGCTGCGGGCCACCAGCATTGACGAGCTGCCTCAGCTGGTGAATATCTTAAAGGGCGATATGAGCTTTATCGGCCCCCGGCCGCCGCTGACCTATCACCCCTGGCCGTTGGCGGATTATACGCCGGCGCAGCTACATATGTTTGATGTGCGCCCGGGCATTACCGGCTGGGCGCAGGTGCACGGCCGCAAGGATGTGGAGTGGCACCATCGAATTGAGCTGAACTGCTGGTATGTGGACCACATGAGCCTGGCGCTGGATGTGCGTATTCTCTTTGTCACCGTCTTTAAGGTGCTGAAGAATGAGGACAATGTCAACACCGGCGAGACCTTGGCCCGGGACGACGCCCCGGCGCAGGAAACGGTGATGAAGGGATGAAAGAACTATTGATCACCGGCGCGTGGCGGTGTGCGGAGCGGCAGGTACAGGCGCTGGAGCAGATGGGGTATGCCGTCACCTTTTGGCCGGACGAGCGGCAGGCGGTGGATATGGATACCCGGCATTTTGAAGTCGTGATCTGCGGCGGTTTGTTTTTGACTACGCCCATCGAACGCTTCCCGGCACTCCGGTGTATTCAGTTGACCTCCGCCGGGCTGGATCGGGTGCCGCTGGACTATTGCAAGGCCCACGGCATTACCGTGTATAACGCCGGCGGTGTTTACAGCGCGCCTATGGCGGAGTTTGTGCTGGGCGGTATTTTGCAGCTATATAAAGAGAGCAAGTTTTTTGTAGAAAATCAAGCAGCGCACCGGTGGGAGAAACACCGGGGGCTGCGGGAGTTGGGCGGCAAGACCGCCTGTATCATCGGCACCGGCAGCGTGGGCAGTGCCATTGCCCGGCGGATGCGGGCCTTTGAAGTGCAGACGGTGGGCGTCAATCGTTCCGGCCACCCTGCGGCAGAGTTTGACCAAACCCGGCCCACCGACCAACTGGACGATCTGCTGCCCCTGGCGGACCTGGTGATCTGCGCTATGCCCTTGACGGCGGAGACAGCCGGTCTGTTTGACAGCGCACGCCTGGCCAAGATCAAGCCCGGCGCAGTATTTGTGAATGTGGCCCGCGGCAAGGTGACAGACCAGCAGGCGTTGATCGCAGCGCTGCAAAGCGGGCGCCTGTCCGGCGCGGTGCTGGATGTATTTGAAGAAGAACCCTTGCCCCAGGACAGCCCCTTGTGGGACCTGGAGCAGGTGATATTGACCCCCCACAATTCCTTTGTGGGCGAGCACAACGGCGAACGGCTGCTTCGCCTGATCTGCAAGAATTTGGAGTCATTTGCACAATGAAGGTACTATTTGTTGCTACCGTGCGTAGCCATATCGGCCAATTTCATATGCCTTTTATTCGGGAACTGGTGCGCCGGGGCTGCCGGGTGGAGGCGGCGTTTAAGGACAATTCCGCCGACAAGCCCGGTCTGGACCTGGGCGGCATTGCCCGCACTTATGAAGTGCCCTTTAGCCGCAGCCCGTACAGTGCAGATAATCTGAAAGCCTATCGGGTGCTGAAAAAGATCATTGATGAGGGCCGGTATGACGCCATTCACTGCCACACGCCAATGGGCGCCGTGGTGACTCGTCTGGCTGCGCGGGACGCCCGCAAGCAGGGCACCAAGGTGATCTACACCGCCCACGGTTTTCACTTCTATAACGGCGCTGCCAGGAAGAATTGGCTGCTGTTTTACCCGGTGGAGAAGGCACTGGCGAAAGATACGGACTGCCTAATCACCATTAACAGCGAGGATTATAACACCGCTAAGGCTCGGCAGTTTGCCGCCGGGCGCATTGAACTGGTCAATGGCGTGGGTGTGGATCTTAGCGATTTTCAGCCGGTGACCCGGGAGCAAAAGTCGGCTCTGCGCCGGGCGTATGGGTACAGTCCGGACGATTTTATTTTAATATACCCGGCGGATTTTTCTGCCCGGAAAAATCAAAATATGCTGTTTGATACCCTGAAATTGCTGCTGGAAAAGGACAAGCATTTTCGCTTGTTGCTGCCCGGCTCCGATGTGGAGGCCCGGCCGTTTTTGGACTATGCCAAGTCCATCGGCGTGGTGGACCATGTGGAGGCGCTGGGCTACCGGCGGGATATTTGCCAGCTGGTGGGGCTTAGCGATGTGTCCGTGTCCTCCAGTCGGCAGGAGGGCCTGCCCATCAATTTGGTGGAGGCCATGGCGCTGGGCAATCCGGTGGTCGCCACCGATGTGCGCGGCAATCGGGACCTGGTGCAGGACGGTGAGAGCGGCTACCTGGTGCCGCTAAACGACAGTCGGGCCATGGCGGACCGGATCTGGTCACTTTATACCGACCCGGAGCGAACGGCGGCCTTTGGCGAAACCGGACGGGCACTTGCCCAGGACTACGCGGTGGAGCCGGTGCTGCACCGTATGATCGAAATTTACCAAGCGTTAGAACTTTTGTGAGGATCGGCATTTATGCGTGTGTTACAGGTGATACCGGATATTGGCGTGGCCAATGGTGTAATGAGCGTGATTTTGAACTACGCCAAAGCGATGCCGCCGGATATTACATTTGATGTGGCCTATTTTGCGGAGAAACCCCAAACACGGCAAGCAGAGATCGAGGCGCTGGGCGGCAAGGTGTATCGGCTGGACGCTCCTCGCCCGCAGGATCTATGCAGCGGCAAAATGGGACGCTTTTTTGCGGAGCATACCGGGCGCTGGCAAGCCCTGCACATTCACTGTCCCCATTTTGCGGTGTTCATTGCACCGGCTGCCAAACGAGCCGGGATCCATAAAATCGCCGTGCATTGCCACACCACTGCGTATTCTTTGGCAGGCAACGGTCGCCGTAATCAGTTGCTCAGCTTATATGCCAAGTATTTGGTGCCTACGCGCTTTGCGTGCAGCAATGCCGCCGGCAAAATGTGGTATGGCAAGCGCCCCTTTCGGGTGCTGAATAATGCCATTGACTGTGCCGCTTATGCGTATGCGCCACAGGTGCGCCAAACTGTGCGCGCGCGGGAACAGGCGGCAGACGCTTTTGTGGTAGGCCATATCGGCCAGGCCACAGTCAAGCAAAAGAATCACTCGTTTTTGTTCACTGTTTTTGCGCAGATCGCGGCGCAAAAGCCGGGCGCGCAGCTGTGGCTGATCGGCGCCCAGCCTACGCCGGAGCTGAACGCCTTGGCAGAGCAGTTGCAGATCACAAAGCAAATTCGATATTTCGGCCAGCGGCGGGATGTGCCGGAGTTGTTGCAAGGGTGCGATGTGTTTGTCTTTCCATCTTTCAGCGAGGGACTGCCGGTGTCTGTGGTAGAGGCCCAGGCTGCAGGTTTGCCGGTGCTGCTGTCTGACGCAGTCACCCGGGAGGTGGCGTGTACGCCGCTGGTGCAGACCCTGTCTTTACAGCAGTCGGCGGAAGAATGGGCAGAGGCTGCCTTGCAGCCGCAACCGACTCGAAAAAGCCCCACGGCTGCATTGATCGCCGGTGGGTGGAATATCAAAGAAGCAGCTATGGAGCTGGCTCAATTTTACAGATCGGAGTAATGTATGCTGGATAAACTGCGCGTACCGGAATGGTGTTGTGCCGTTCGGTTCAATACAGACGGCCACACGGTGTTTGACGATTTGGAAACACCGTTTACCGTGTTAAAAAACAGCCGCCGTTATTGGTGTGCAGATCCATTTTTGTATCAGCGGGACGGGCAGTATTATTTGTTTTTTGAGGCGTATGACAGGCTAAAGCGTAAGGGCGTGTTGGGGTATCGCACCGTATCTAAAGACGGCTGCGGCAAAATTCAAGTGTTTTACGAGAGCGCCGGGCACCTGTCATATCCGTTCCTGTTTGAAAAAGAGGGCGAGTTATATATTATGCCGGAGTCCAGTGCGGAGAACGAGCTGTTTTTGCTGCGCTGTGTATCCTTCCCCGACCGGTGGGTAAAGGAGCGGGTGCTGCTGCAGGACTCCCTGGCAGACACCACGCGACTTGTGCTCTCCGGTGGAACATTCTATCTCAGTGAGCAGGTAGACGATACCCGCGTCTTTGACCGCCTGGATCTCTACTATGAAGACGGTACCGGTCGGCTGTGCCCCTGTGCGGCCAATCCGGTAAAACGCGATCTGACTACTGCCCGCTGTGCCGGTGCTTGCTTTCAGCAGGACGGTCGGTGGCTCCGCCCCTCTCAGGATTGCGGCGAGACCTATGGCGGCAAGTTGAATTTTAACCGTATAGATGATTTGACAGCCGATGGGTATGCAGAGACTTGTATAAAGACCATCTCCGTTTCTGACCTTAGGACGAACAGCAGCGAAGTGTTTAGCGGTATTCACACTTATAACTCTTGCGGTTCAGTAGAAGTGGTCGATCTAAAATTACCGTCCTGTTTCCATTTGCTCAATTTGATCGGTGCTGTGTGGAAGCGCATAAGGAGGAAAAGCGGATGAACAAAGTTGCTTTGATTTCCCTGTACTTTGGCAAGTTCCCGGCGAATTTCGGCTTGTGGCTCAAGAGCGCGGCGCGGAATGCGGATATTGATTTCCTTTTGTACGGAGACTGTGATGTTTCTGTTTATCTGCCGCTGCCGCCCAATGTTAAGTGTTTTTCCTACACTTTTGAGCAGATGAAAGCCAAAATACAAAGCAAGTTTGACTTTGCCATTGAGTTGTCCCGGCCCTACAAACTCTGCGATTACAAGCCTATCTACGGCTATTTGTTTGAAGAGGATCTGGCAGGGTATGACTATTGGGGCCATATTGATCTGGACACCATTTTAGGCGATCTGCGTGCTTACTTCCCCAAGGAAACCTATGAAAAGGTGTACCTGTTTGGTCATTTGACGATGTATCGGAATACGCCGGAGAATAACCGGCGATTTATGGCCGATGTGGGCCAGGATTACAGGAAGTCGTTTACCACTTCTTTTATCACCGTGTTTGACGAACTGCCGGGTATGAAGAAGAAATACGATCTGCTGGGCATTCCCCAGTACAGTGGACACGATTTTGCGGATATTGCCCGGCGGCGTAAGAATTTTACCCTAAACAGTGAGATCTGCCGCAAAAACTACAAGTACCAGATCTTTTACTATCAGGACGGGCGCGTGTTTCGGGATTATGTGGATAAGGGCACAATGCACACGGACGAATTTAATTATATCCATTTTTCCAAGCGCCAAATGCCGGACCATACCGGTGGAAGTCCGGCGTACTACATTACCCGGTTTGGCTGTGTGCCAAAGACCGGCCCCACCACGCCGGAGATCATTCGGCAATATAACCGACCGACTCCGGTGCAAAACCTGTTTTGTGCCATAGATACGCAGGTGATCCGCCGGATCAAACGCTATTCAAAACTGATATACACAAAGTTGATGAGAAAATGAAACAAAAGATTATTGATTTTTGGAAGAACTCAGCAATTTTAGGCCAAATCACAAAGGCGGAAAACCGATATTTTCGCCGTCGTTGTGAGAATACCCACTATACCATTTTGACACCCAACTGCATGGCCGGTTTGATTTACAGTCGATTGGGCGAACCTTTTTACTCGCCAACCATCAATACCAGTATGCAGAATGAGGATTTTATTAAGTTCCTGTCTGATTTGGATTACTACTTGGCGCAGGATGTGCAGGAATGGGTGGACGATACGGTGGATTACCCTGCGGGCATTATACGCGGGCGTACTCCGGAGGACGATATACGGGTGAATTTTGTGCATTATCCGTCCTTTGCCGCCGGTCGGGAAAAGTGGAATACCCGTAAAAAGCGCATTGATCCCAATAATCTCTATGTGATCGTGTGCGATATTGATGATATTTATGAGAAAGATTACCGCCGCGTGGGGCGCTTGTCTGCGGCGCAGCTGGAGCGATTGGAGCGGGTGCCTTGTGCCAACCTGGCGCTGCTTACCAGCCACCGCGACCGCACCCAGCCCTATGCACATTATATTAAGCCGGACTACGGCCGACCGTATCCGCTGGTGTATATGAACAGGGACGCACTGGGATTAAACGGCTTTGAACGGCATTTTGATTTTGTAGGATTTTTGAACCATCGCAATGAACCAAAAGAAAAAAGTATTGATCGTAAATGACCCCCTGCAATACGGCGGCTCGGATATTGTGGCCGTGCGGTTGCAGCAGGGATTGAATACAGAAGAATTTGACTGCACCTATTGTTTGCGGTATCAGGAGCCCGGCCCTATGGAGCCGGAGATCGCGGCTACCGGCGTGCGCATTTTGCACCAGCCGGACGATCAGCTTTCCTACCAAAGCAGCTATCGCTATTACAAAGCGCTGTTTGCAAAGGAGCAGTTTGACATTGTGCACTGTCACTTGCCTTTTTACAGCGGCATTGTGCTGGCGGCAGCAAAGCGGGCCGGTATCCCTAAGCGGGTGGCTCACGCGCATTTTTCGCAGCCGCTGGAATATGGGCATTCGCCCATAAAAAGGCTTGTTGCCAATTTGTACCGCGCGGTAATGCGCCATGTGGTCAGCGCTACGGCAACGGATATTATCGGGTGCAGCCGGGCAGCAGGCGAATATTTGGCAGGCAAGCGGGGCTTTGCTAAAAAAGGTGTGGTACTCAATAACGGCATTGATACGGAAAAGTACCGCTTGACCGGCGCAAAGCGCACTGCCATGCGCCGTGCATTGGGCGTAGAGGACCAAATTGTCTTGGGTCATATCGGCCAGATGTATTATGTAAAGAACCACGGCTATTTGTTAGAGGTGTTTGCCGCTTTTCATCGTGCGCATAAGGATAGTACCTTGCTGCTGGTCAGTGACGGCCCGGATCGGGAGGTGCTGGAGCAGCGGGCGCGGGATTTAGGCGTTCGGGACAGCGTGCAGTTCTTAGGCTTTCGCACAGATATACCGGAGCTGCTGATGGCTATGGACTGCTTTGTGTTCCCGTCCATTCATGAGGGCTTTCCACTGACGCTGATTGAAGCCCAGGCGGCGCAGCTGCCCTGTGTGGTGTCTGACACCATTACTCCTACGGTGAAGTTGACCGAGGCGTTGCAGTTCGCTTCTATTGAGGCGCAACCGGAAGAATGGGTACAGAAGATCGAAGCGGCACTGCGCATGGAGCGAAAGCGCATTTGCCGGGACCGATTGGTAGAGGACTTTGACATTCACTGTGTATGCAAAAAATTGGAACAAATTTATTTGCGTAAATAAGAAAAGTAAAAAGAGGATTTCATGTTAGGATTATCTGCACTTACATGGTTTGTGATCATTGTTGCAGGCTATGCGCTGCTGCTTTTGATTTTGCCAAGAGAATATATGTGGATCCCGTTTGTTGCGGTTGTGGTTGCCATGACGATTTTGGCCTATCACATTGTGCCGGATGAGACAGACGACCTGTATCGCTATTACGGTATGCTGGATATTATGCGAGAGCAGGGGAAGGCCGGCTTGGATTATATCGTCAATCTAAACTGGTACAACTGGAAGACCTATATTACATTCCGCTATTATTTCTATTTTCTCAGCTTTTTCCCAAATAACCGCTATTTGGCTGCGGTGACCATGTTTATCGTTTACGCCTTGATGTTCCTGGTGATGTACAAAGCAGCCCGGCGCTATCGGGTGAGCAAAGGCTATGTGCTGCTGGGTACGCTGTTTTTCCTGTCTACCTACTGGTTTTATGACACGGCGTCCGGTATTCGTAACGGACTGGCCTTTGCGATTGTGATCGCCTGTGCGTATTATCATTTGGTAGAAAAGCGTAATATCACCC
>CAVIFY010000001.1:18000-115513 GCA_963642245.1 Bifidobacteriaceae bacterium
GTGCCTGCTTGGCTATGTGGCGGCGTGTCTACTCCATTCCTCACCGATTTTACCGGTGGCGTTGGTGCTGCTGACCTTGTTGACCATGAAGTTTAACAGCAAGTTCATTAATATTATAATGATATTAGGACTGGCTGTTGGCGGCGCGTTTATTCAGTTCCTGTCCGGTAAATCCAATAATGAATTTATATCCTCCATTGCGGAGAAGTCTGTGAGTCATTCTGCCGATATGGGCTTGAACACAGACACCAGCTTTTTAGTCAATATCGTTACGCTGGTGATCGTGCTGATCGTGATTTGGTACTTCTCTGTCTATTTTGGGCAGGATAAGGAAGATCCCATTTATCGCTTTTATCGCTATTGCTCCACCACTGCGTTCTTTATGATTGGCTGCCTATTTAGCGCGTTGATCTTTTTGCGCTTTGCCCGGTGGATCCTGCCGATCATGGGCGCCGTGCTCTTTATGGTGGGTATGCAAAAGCAAGCGGATTTTGTGAAGAAACAACCGCTCAATTTTATTTACACCGGTGAGAAAAAAATGGTGCTGCGGGTGCGTACTCAGGGTGCCATGTTACTTGTCTACTTTGCTTATACCTGCGTGCATTTTTGGTACGCCTGCGTAGGCAGTTCGTTGATTTGGATGCATTTTTAAGGAGCGTTTATGACCATTAGCGTAATTGTTCCCATTTATAAAGTGGAAGCCTATCTTAGCCAGTGCGTGGACAGTATTTTGGCCCAGACTTACGCGGACCTGGATATTGTGCTGGTGGACGATGGCTCACCGGATAATTGTCCGGCCATTTGTGACGCCTATGCCCGCCGGGACACGCGGGTGCAGGTGGTGCATAAGCCCAATGGCGGTTTAATGTCCGCACGCCAGGCCGGTTTGCGGGTGGCAAAAGGGGCGTATGTCGGTTTTGTAGACGGCGATGATTGGATCGAGCCGGATATGTATGCCCGCTTTGCGGCGGCGATTGACCAGTATGCGCCGGATATGGCCCTTTGCGAGTTCTATTATGCCTTTGAGGACCATAACGAGCCAAGCACCCAGCACTTGCAGCGGGCGTATTATACGAAAGCGCAGTTGGCGCAGGAGATCTATCCCACCATGCTGTACCACGCGCCTTATTATTCCTTTGGCATCAACCCGTGCTGTTGGTCCAAGGTGTTCAAAAAGGAGCTGCTGGAGCAGTGCCTGTATCCGGTCACACCGAAGGTGAAGATCGGCGAGGACGCCGCGTTTACTTATCCCTGCCTGCTGGCGGCAGAGAGCCTGGCGTATGTGGACGGCTGCTTGTACCATTATCGCAATAACGCCCAGTCTATGACGGCTGCGTTTGACCCGCGTTTAACGGAGACGATTTTTATTCCACTGGATATTTTGCGGACATATTTTGATACAGATGACCGGGCGCTTTTTGCCCAGTACCAAATGTATGCGGCTTATCTTTTGCAGCTTTGGGTGCGCAATCAGGCGTCGCTGGACTGTGGTTTGGATCGTAAAGGTCTGAGGCTGTCCTGCGCCAGGGTTTGCCAAAAGCAGGAACTGCGGGCACTGCTGGCGTCTGTTCCCGGTGCCTTGCCAAGACAGGTAGCGGTTGCGGTGCATGCTGTGCTGCGGCAAAGGCCGGGTCAGCTGTATCTGCTGATCAAAGCCTGGAATTTGTATTACAAATTGCGTAGTGGGAGAGCATGATGGATTGCGGAAAAGTCAGCGTGATCGTACCGGTCTATAAAGCGGAGCCGTATTTGGATCAATGCGTGCAGAGTATTATAGATCAAACTTACGAAAATTTAGAAATCATCTTAGTGGATGATGGCTCAACCGATAACTGCCCGGCCATGTGCGATGCCTGGGCGGCGAAAGATAGCCGCGTGCAGGTGATCCACAAGGAGAACGGCGGCGTATCTACTGCGCGTAACGCCGGATTGGATACGGCAACCGGCAGCTATATTATGTTTGTAGACGCGGACGATCGGCTTGAGCCGACCGCTGTAGAAATCCTGCTGGAACTGGCGGTAAGCACCGGGGCGGATATTGTTGTTGGTAACTACTATTTTGATTATGTTGACAAGAGCGATTCGCAGCCGTTAGCTGCTGAAAAGCAGATTTGGAAGCAGGATGAAATCGTGCGCGCATATGTGCTGGACCATATTCGTCCGGAAGTGCACAACAAATTGTATGCCGGAGCCAGTATAGGCGATTTGCGCTTTGATCCATCGATCGGTTATGGCGAGGATTTACTGTTTAATTACTACGCTTTTTCAAAGGCGCGTGTTGTGGCGCAAACCGATGTGTGCTGCTATCATTATTTGCAGTCCAGCGGCAATTCATCTACAACGGCCTATATGACAAAAAATCGTGCAGAGAGCTACCGCGTTACTGCGGAAATCGTAAAGGATCTGCGCGAAACACCCTTTGTGTCATTGGCTGTTTGGCGCCATGTGCGCACGGTGTATGCGTTGCTTTCTCGCGTGTGTAATACGCAGGGCAAAGCGTATTTTGAACCTTATTTTGCAATTTACCGGGATGAAATTCTTGCGCACAAATCAGAAATTTTAGTCAGTGTGCAATATTCCGCAAAGCAAAAGGCAGCTACGGCACTGCTGTGGCTGGCACCAAAAGCATTTGTGCAAATTTCTAAACGGTTTTTATAAAGGAGAAAAATGCAAGGATCAGTTGTCAGCGTCATTGTGCCTGTTTACAAAGTGGAGCCGTATTTGGACCGCTGCGTGCAGAGTATAGTGGGCCAAACTTACAAAAATTTAGAGATCATCTTGGTGGATGATGGCTCAACCGATAATTGCCCGGCCATGTGCGATGCCTGGGCGGCGAAAGATAGCCGCGTGCGGGTAATCCATAAGGAAAACGGCGGTCTGTCCTCTGCAAGAAATGCAGGACTGGAAATGGCGACCGGCGCGTTTTTGCAATTTACAGACAGCGATGATTGGCTGGAGCCGGAGATGATCGCTTACTTAGTAGATTTGGCAGAGCGAAGTGAAGCCGATGTTGTCCGTTGCGGATATTTTGAAAGCTATGAGAGAGATGAGCCGGATTGTCCTGTAGGCGAGTCGCGGTGTGTGCATCCGGATGCTGCGGACCAAATCATCGACTTGATGAACGATGGCTATTTAAGCGGCGTTGTGTGGAACAAGTTATATAGACGGACGGTTGTAGGTAATGTGCGGTATGATCCGGCTGACGGCTGCTCGGAGGATATTCTCTATAACTTCCGCGTACTATCCAAAACGCAAAAGGTGGTTTATGGAGATAAGCCTTTGTATCACTATGCTGTGCGCATGGATTCCATTACCAACGATGTGTTTAAGCCGGAAGCTTTCTCTATCATTCGTGCCAAGCACATTATAATGGGAGCGCATAAAGATGATGCGCAAGTTCGGCCCTATTGCCTGAAAGGCTATCTGAATTCTGCCATGATCGTGATGAACAATATGCTCAGCAGCGGGCAGTGCCTGGAGTATTATCCCGGTCTGCGGGCGGAGATATTAAACTACAAATGGACGGTGTGGCGCTCCTCTTTGTATGGAGCGAGAGATAAGGCAAAAATGCTGTTGCTGGCCCTGTCGGCCAAACTCTATCGCAAGGCTGTGCCTAAAAAGTAGGTGACTGTATGCAAAAGCACGCATATATGATTATTGCGCACAATGAATTTGACCTGCTGGAGACGCTGGTGCGGTTGTTGGATGATCCCCGCAATGATCTGTATATCCATATCGACGCCAAGGTGCAGGACTTTGATTTTGCGCATTTTCAGGGACTGGTGCAGCACGCAGGATTGCAGTTTACCCCGCGGCGTCTGTCCGTGACCTGGGGCCATTCTTCTCAGGTTATGACGGAACTGCTTTTGCTGCAAACGGCAGTGGCAGGGGAGGACCCGGCGCAGCCCTATGCCTATTACCATTTGATCTCCGGCGTGGATCTGCCCATCAAATCTAACGACGAGATACACGCCTTTTTTGCGCAGGACGGCGGCAAAGAGTTTGTGCACTTTTCAAAAAACGAGCCAGATACGGGCTTTGCCACCCGCATTCGGTACTACCACCTGTTTCGCAAAAAGCGAAACGGATTTACAAAGGTACTGGCGCAAATTGCTTTCCGCTTGCAGGTGCTGCTGCGGGTTGACCGTCTGAAAGGGCAGGGCCTGACCGTGCAAAAGGGCACCAACTGGTTTAGCATTACCGGTGCGTTTGCCAAGTATATTGTCAGTCAGGCGGACCGGGTCGAACGGCTGTTTGCCTATTCTTATTGCGGGGACGAAGTGTTCGTCCAGACTATGCTGGTGAACTCACCCTTTGCCGCCAACTTGTATATGCCAAATTGCAATAACGACCAGATGGCTTGTGCCCGACTGATCGACTGGGAGCGAGGCCGTCCGTATGTGTTCCGTATGGCAGATCATGATGAAATTATGCGTTCTCCGGCTATGTTTGCCCGCAAGTTCAGTATGCAAACAGACCCGGAGATCGTAAGAGCGATACAGGTTGAAATCGAGGAGAAAAATTATGCAAAATGAGCCGCTGATCTCGGTGATCGTGCCGGTTTATAAAGTAGAACAGTATTTGGACCGATGTGTGCAGAGTATTGTGGACCAAACATATAAAAACTTGGAGATTATTTTGGTTGACGATGGCTCGCCGGATAACTGCCCGGCCATGTGTGACGCCTGGGCGGAGAAAGACAGCCGCATTCGCGTGATCCATAAAGAGAACGGCGGTGCCGCTTCTGCGCGTAACAAAGGGCTGGATCTGCATCGGGGCGCGTATGTAACCTTTGTGGATGCGGACGATTGGATCGATCCACAAATGATTGCGATTTTGGCCGAGAATATCGAGCACTATGGCGCGGATATCAGCGGCTGCTGGTATAGCGAGGACGGCGCAGACGGTTCTGTAAAACCGGTGGATTTGAAGGTCCAAAGACCGCTGTATCAAACCAAAGAGCCACTGAAAGACTTCTTTTGTGACGACCTTTTCTACTATTTGCTTGTTTGGTCCAAATTATATAAGAGTTCTTTGATCGCAGAGGTTCGCTTCGATGAAACGCTGAACACCTGCGAAGACGTAATGTTTATGTACAGCGTGCTGCAACGGGACCCGGTTGTAGTGCTGGATGCGCGCACACTGTACCATTACTGCATAACGCAAAACAGTCTGACACGGCCGGCGCAGGGAGCGCGGTCCATTTGGTCAGACAATGTAACGGTGGACGCTACAATTTTTCAGGCGCAGCAGGATGGTGCCTTTTATCAAGTGGCCGGAGAAAGGCTGATTCGAGTGCTTTTGTCCGGTGTACTGGATCTGTGTAAAGCAGACAGCATCAATTCCGATGCCATGGCGCAATTCATTGCTGTTTCCAAAACCCACAAAAAGGCTTTGCATAAGGTGCGGCTACGCGCCAAAACGGCAGTGAACTGGCGGGCGTTTTCACTGTGTCCGCACCTGTACTCTAAAATGCTGCGCGCTTACTTGACAGTGGCTTCAAGATAGCGCGCCGTAAAAACTTGAAATCATTTGTACCGAGGAAAAGCTGTGAACAGAAAAAAGATAGGAATTGTCACCATCACAGGTCAGGCCAATTACGGCAACCGATTGCAAAATTATGCAATGGATCAAATATTAAAGGCCTTTTGTGCAGATGTTGTTACGCTAGAAGATCCGCCAGAACATCCTTTTTCAATAAAGTATTGGGTTAAACAAGAAGTAAAGCGCATTTTTGGATTGCGGGACGGCTATATGCTGCGTCGCTTTCGACGGTTTGAGAAATGGGATAAACGCCATTTGCAATGGCAGGATTATCACCGGGCGGACGATTGCGATTATGTAGTGCTTGGCTCCGATCAAATTTGGAACCCCGATTTTTGGTTTGTGCGTGAAGCGTTGGATTTTTATTTTGGCGCCTTTGCTGAACCGCAAAAGCGGATCGCCTATGCGGCAAGCATTGGTATAGATCAAATTCCAAAAGAGTTAGAGGACAAGTATATACAAGAATTATCGGCACTTAAATCTATTTCTGTTCGAGAAAAACAGGGTGCACAAATCATACAAAATCTGACCGGTAGATCCGTCCCGGTGGTGCTGGATCCGACTATGCTGCTGACAGAACAGGCGTGGACAGCACTGGAGAAGAAGCCGAACTATAGGGTGAAAAAGCAATTTTTACTGACCTATTTCTTAGGTGCGCTTTCTACAGAACGGCAAGCGTTTATTCAAAGCATTGCGGATCAGTACGATTTGCAATGGATCGCTTTAGATAGCGAATGGGTGGATAAGCCCCAAAATTTGGCGCACTATATGACCACGCCGGATGAATTTATTTGGTTGGTGCATCACTGCCAGCTGGTGCTGACGGATTCGTTCCACGGCAGTGTGTTTTCCGTGCTGTTTGATAAGCCCTTTCGCTGTTTTGATCGCGAGGAAAATGGTATGGAGGATATGGGTAGCCGAATGGACACGCTCTTTGGCAAATTCGGCATTGGCGACTGGTGCCGCGGCTCCGTGCAGGAGGACCCGGACCATATTTTTTATAAAGACTATGCCTCTGTTCCGGCGGTTTTGGAGCGGGAGCGGCAATTTGCACTGGATTATTTGAAGAACGCATTGGAGATCCATGAGTAACGACAGCAGAACGAAAAACGCGGCGCGGAATTTGTTTTTCGGCACCATTACGCGGCTTTACAATTTAATCATTCCGTTTTTAATGCGCACGGCCATGATCTACTGGCTGGGCATGGAGTATGTGGGGCTGAACAGTCTGTTCACCTCCATTTTGTCCGTACTGAATTTGGCGGAACTGGGCGTTGGCTCGGCTATGACTTTCAGTATGTATAAGCCCATTGCCCAGCAGGACACCGCTCGGATTTGTGCCCTGATGCGGCTTTACAAGATCTATTATCGCATTGTGGGGGCCGTTATCTTGGTAGCCGGTTTGGTGATCATTCCTGCGCTGCCTGTGCTGATCAAAAAAGATCTGCCCCCGGGCATCAACCTGTATGTGCTCTACCTGATCAATCTGCTGACCACGGTGGTCAGTTACTGGCTGTTTGCGTACAAAAACTGCCTGCTTTATGCCCACCAGCGCAACGACATTGGTGACAAGATCGGCTATATTATCAATACGGTGAAATACGGCGTGCAGTTGGCGGTGCTGTACTTTATGCGGGACTATTATGCCTTTATCATTGTGGCGCTGCTGTCCGGCATAGTGGGGAATATTGTGACCGCTATTGTGGTGGATAGGCTATATCCCCAGTATAAGGCAATGGGCAAGCTGCCCAAGGAAGAAGTGCAGATCATCAACAAGCGCATTAAAGATCTGTTTACTTCCAAAATCGGCGGCGTGATCTATGACTCTGCTGACACGCTGGTGATCTCCGCATTTTTAGGTTTGACAGCGCTTGCCAAGTACCAAAATTACTTTTTCATTATGAATACCATTTTCGGTTTCCTTACCCTGATCACCAGCTCCAGCTTGGCGGGGATCGGTAACAGTTTGGTGACCGAGAGCGAGGAGAAAAATTATAAGGACCTGCGGAAATTTACTTTTCTGCTGTCCTGGTTGTCGGCCTTTTGCATTTGTTGTTTTGGCTGTTTGTATCAGCCGTTTATGACCCTGTGGGTGGGCAAGGACAACCTGCTGCCCTACGGTATGGTGGTGATCCTCTGTGCGTACTTCATCATTCGCCAGATCAACAATCTGCTGAATTTGTACAAGGACGCAGCGGGTATGTGGCACGAGGATCGCTGGCGCCCGCTGATCTGCTCCCTGGTGAACCTGGTTGTGAACCTGATTTTGGTGCAGTTCTGGGGGCTTTACGGCATT
The DNA here is from genome assembly GCA_963642245.1 of Bifidobacteriaceae bacterium. GTDB lineage: Bacteria > Bacillota > Clostridia > Oscillospirales > Acutalibacteraceae > CAG-217. Next base: position 25,841 of record CAVIFY010000001.1, read on the forward strand.
TTGATCTCCACCATTATTGCTATGTTGGTAGTGGGTATGCCCTGGCTGACTCATAATCTGTTTACCGTGGTATTCCATTGCAGTTGGAAGCCCTATGTGGGCCGCACCCTGCGCTATGTGGCGCTGGCGGCGGTCTGCTGCGGCGCGTGTGTTGGCATTTGCCACTTTGTCACCCTGCCTTCGCTGATCGTGACTATGATTTTGCGGCTGCTGGTGTGCGCCGTGCTGCCTAATGGAGTGTTCTTTCTTGCGTATCGAAAGACGGAGGAATTCGTCTATTTTGCCGGGCTGCTGAACCGGCTGACCAAGGGCAAAGTGCCTGTGTTGCGGAGGTGGTCCGGTTGCTGAATACGCCAAAAGACCGGTGCACCGGTTGTACTGCTTGCGTGGCTGCGTGCCCCACAAGCTGTTTGCAAATGGAGCGGGACAAGGAGGGCTTTTTCTATCCGGTGATAGACAAAACGGCCTGTATCAATTGTGACCGTTGCAACCGGGTTTGCCCGGCGCAAAAGCCGTTGCCGGTGAATGATAAGGAACCCCTTTGCTACGCCGCCATTTCACGGCAAGATCGGCAGCGGGCGCAAAGCTCCTCCGGCGGCGTGTTCTCCCTTTTGGCGGTGAAAGTGCTGGAGCAGGGCGGCGCGGTCTACGGTGCGGTCATGGAGCCGGATCTGACGGTGCGCCATCTGCGCATTACGAATACTGACGATCTGCCCCGACTGATGGGCAGCAAATATGTGCAAAGCCGGATGGGCGATTGCTTTGCCCGGGTGCGCCGGGACCTGGCCGCGGGCAGGGGCGTGCTGTTCTCCGGCACCGGCTGCCAGGTGCAAGGGCTGCTGGGTTATTTAGGCGGGCCAAAGCCGGGACTATTGACGGTTGATGTGATCTGCCACGGCGTGCCGTCGGAAGCGGTATGGCAGGCCTATGCCAAGGCCATCGGTGCGCAACTGCCTTTGTCTTTTCGGGACAAATCCACCGGCTGGCAGCAGTATTCCGTGCGGCTGAACGGTACGGCGCACCCATACAGGCAGGACCCATATATGCGCCTGTTCCTGTCCGATGTGATCCTGCGCCCGTCCTGCTATCATTGCCCGGCCAAGGGCGCAAACCGTGTGTCGGACCTGACCTTGGCGGATTTTTGGGGGATCCAAAATGTGGACCCGGATATGTTCGATGATAAGGGCGCCTCGTTGGTGCTGGTGCACAGCGCTGCCGGGGAACAAGCCTTGGCGCAGATCCGGCCGGATCTGGTGCTGAAAGCAGAACCGGTCGAGTTAGCCTTAGCCGGGAACCCCAGCGCGCTGCATTCTGCCGTAGAGCCAAAAGCGCGCGCCGCGTTCTTTGCGGAATTTGAAAAACGGCAAGGGAATTTGGACTACGGGCGAGCGGCGGACAAATACTGCCTGTTCTACGGCAAAAGCGTAAAGCAAAAGGCGGTTGCCTGTGCCAAAAAGCTGCTGGGCAGGGGATAAAGCCACTGAAAAATGCAATAAATGACGTATATTAGCACTCTTGCGAAAAGAGTGCTAATTGTTTATCTTTTGTTCACACATTATTCATAAATAGGGTTTATAGTAAGAATTGTTCCAAGGGAGGAACGAGAGAGACGATGTGCCGCAGGTGCACCGGCAGACGAAAGGAGTTGGTACCCATGGGTAGCAACACAGCGCAGTCGGCAACTTGATCTTACCGAATCTGCATGGAAGTTGGCAACATTTTGAATTTCATTTTGGAGGTAACAGATATGCTGAATCGTAGAAATAATCACGCAATGACCACTTATGATCCCTTTAGAGAGATGGATAACTTTGAGCGCCACTTTTTTGAGGATCCCTTTGGGGTGTTCTTCAGTGACGACAGCCAGTCCGCCTTTAAGACGGATATTACCGATGAGGGCGACGCTTACAAATTGGAAGCGGACCTGCCCGGATTTGATAAGAAAGACATTCATGTGGACATTAACGGCGATAGAATGACCGTGAGTGCCCAGCGCCACTCCGAGTATGAGGAGAAGGACAAGAAAGGCAAGTACATTCGTTCCGAGCGTTCTTATGGTACTTACAGCCGCAGTTTTGATGTAAGCGGTGTAGATACCGACGGTATTAAGGGCGGCTACAAGGACGGCGTGCTGACCTTGACCTTGCCTAAGAAAGCGCCTGAGACCCCTACGGGCCACAGAATCGAGCTGGAATAACCGTTTACGCCCCCGGGCGCAGATAGACGCTGTCGGCGGAGTTTCCCCTTTCTTTTCTCATAACAGTACCCATACACCGACAGCAAAAAGCCGGCGGCGGACCGAAAGGCCCACCGCCGGTGTTTTTTGTTTATGTGTTTATTGCTTGGATTTGAAGTTGTCGATCACCACATGGTAGCGGTCATAGGCGCGGCGCACTGCGTCGTCCCAGCTGATGTAAATTTCGTTCTGTGCGGCCTTGCCCACCCGGTGCAGGTAGTCCTTGTGGTGCATAATTTGTTGCAGGCGCACGGCAATGCTGTGGGCGCTCTCCAGGCAAAGGAAGCCGTTGCGATCGTCTGTAATACCCTCGGCGGCGCAGCTGCCGGCCACCAGCAGACTGGGGGTGGCGCAGGAGGCAGCCTCACGGACCACCAGGCCGTTGGTGTCAAACACAGAGGGGAACAGCAGCAGATCGGAAATGCCGTAATAGCCCTGAATTTCCGCCCGGTCCAGCACCTTGCCGGTGTAGATCACTTTGTCCGCCAGGCCCAGCTTGCGAAAATACTTTTGAATGGCATTTTCGTTTGCGCCAAAGCCTACCATCAGCAGCCGAAAGTCCTCGCCCCGCTCTTTTAGAATTTTGCAGGCGTCCAGGATCAGGCGAATGTTCTTGTACCAGATCATACGACCCACATAGATAAACACCGGCACCCCGTCGGGAATGTTGTGCTTGCGGCGGATCATATCCACCTGGGACCGGGGCACATCGACCTTGGGCATATCGCAGCCGTTGGGCATGACCACATAGTCGCCCTGATAGCCAAAGCGGCGCAGGCTGTCCACAGTGCCCTCGCTGGTGACCCATACCTCGTCGGCAGCGCTGATGTTCTTTAGCATAAAGTTGTAGGCATAGTCCTTGGCGGGCTTGCCGGGAATGCAGCGGTCAAAGTCGTACTCATACTTGGTGTGGTAGGTGAGTACCGTAGGAATGGGGTGCAGCTGCGCCACCCGCTTAAAGTAGTAGCTGGTAGCCAAGGGGCAGTGGGAGTGGAGCAGATCAAAGTGCCGGTCAATAATGGCCTGGTGCAGCTCCGGCTTAAAGGGCCAGCCCACGCTGTACCCCTCCTTGGTGGGGATCCACCAGCTTTTGTAGCGGAAGATCTCGTAAGGATATTTGTAGTCCTGCTGGTTGGGGTTCTTGGGGGTGACGATCACCGCCTCGCCCAGGCCCTGGTTGATCTTCTCCGCATAGCTTTGGGCCACATTGCTGATCCCGTCCGTGGTGGGGGGGAATGCATCCGTGCCGATGGCGATTTTTAATTTATCGTTCAAGTTTTCACCTGCTTTTTGCAAAATCTATAAATCGGTGGGCATTATAGCACACTTTTTGTCGGTTGTAAATCGCAGGACAGCCAAATTTACAGTTTGTTTATGCCCGGCGGACAAATCCGGTTGGCCGCCCCAAGAATTTGGAAAAGCGGCAAAAAAGGCTTGCTATCCCGGTCGGCTTTCTATATAATGGTATATGTATAAATACCCAAAGGGAGGGGGAGAAAAATGACCCAGAGCTATTCCGTATCGCTGGAGAAGATCATCTCGGCCCATAATTTGGAGATCATCTATTTGCCAAAGCCGGCGGACGAGATCTTGATCACCACTAACGAGGTCAACCGTCCGGGGATCGTGATGACCGGCTACACGGATTATTTTGACGCCGAGCGGGTCCAGATCCTGGGGTGGACGGAGTTTGGCTTTTTGCTGAATATGGAGCCGGAGAAACGGCGCCGCGCCCTCCAGTATTGGCTGGCACTGCACCCGGCTGCGGCTGTGGTGACCCGCGGGCTGGACATTCCGGATTATTTCATTGAGGAGTGCAAGGCACACCAAGTGCCGCTACTTCGCACCAAGGAGGAGACCTCGCCCTTCCTGGCCACCCTGATCGCCTATCTGAATGCGGAGCTGGCGCCCCGGATCACCCGCCACGGCGTGCTGGTGGAGGTGTACGGCGAGGGCGTGCTCATCACCGGCGAAAGCGGCGCTGGCAAAAGCGAGGCGGCGGTAGAGCTGATCAAGCGCGGACACCGACTGATCGCCGACGACGCGGTGGAGATCCGCAAGGTCAGCGACAAGACTTTGGTAGGTGCGTCGCCCAGCAACATTCGCCACTTTGTGGAGCTGCGGGGGATCGGCATTATCAATGCTCGCCGCATTTTCGGTATGGGCGCCGTTAAGAATACGGAGAAGATCGATATGGTCATTCAGCTGGAGGCTTGGGACTCCACCAAGGCCTATGACCGGCTGGGGCTGGATAATGAGTACACCCGTATTTTGGACATTCAGGTACCGGTGATCACCGTGCCCATCACCCCCGGGCGGAACCTGGCGGTGATCGTAGAGACGGCGGCTATGAACAACCGCCAAAAGAAAATGGGCTATAACGCCGCCAAAGAGCTGATGGCCGGTCTGGGTATGGAAGAGATCGAGCCGGAGGATAAAGAACTGGAGATTTGGAAGAATTCATAACGGAGGATAAAAGATATGTACAGCTTAGGAATTGACTTGGGGGGCACCAATATTGTCGCCTCCGTGGTGGACGATCAGTATAACATCATCTCCACTGCAAAGACCAAGACGGACGCGCCGCGCCCGGCCAACGCCATCTTTGACGATGTGGAGAAGGTGTGCCGCGAGGCCGTGCGGGAGGCTAAGCTCACCATGAGCGACCTGGTGGCCGTAGGTATGGGCTCACCCGGCACCTGCAATGCAGACGGTGTGATCGAGTTTGCCAACAACCTGGCCTTTAACAATGTACCTGCCCGGGAAATGCTGCAAGAGCGCCTGGGGGTAGACAATGTGTTTGTAGAGAATGACGCCAACTGCGCTGCGCTGGGCGAGGCGTTTGCCGGCTGCGGCAACGGGTCTAAGAACTTTGTGGCTGTGACCCTGGGCACCGGCGTAGGCAGCGGTATCATTTTGGACGGCAAGATCGTCAACGGCGTCAACTACGCCGGTGGCGAGTGCGGCCACATGGTCATTATGGTAGACGGCGAGCAGTGCTCCTGCGGCCGTAAGGGCTGCTGGGAGGCTTATGCGTCCGCTACGGCGCTGATCCGCCAGACCAAGCGGGCGATGGACGATTATCCGGACTCCATTATGCACCGCCTGGCTGCGGAAGAGGGTGGCGTCAACGGCAAGACCGCATTTGACGCTATGCGCCTGGGCGACATTGCCGGTATTGAAGTGGTGAATAATTACATCAAGTATGTGTCCTGCGGGCTGATCAATTTGGTCAACGCCTTGCAGCCGGAGATCATCTGCATTGGCGGCGGTATCTGCAACGAGGGCGACACTTTAATGGAGCCGCTGCGCCGCTATGTACAGGCAGAGCGTTACAGCATTCACAGCAAAATTCAGACCAAGATCGTAAAGGCACAGCTGGGCAACAACGCCGGTATCATCGGCGCGGCACTGCTGTACCAGGTGAAATAATGCAGGGTGATGGCGTGAGAGAACTCCTTGCGGCAGCCCGGGAAATGGGCTGCGACTATCTGGAAAACGAGCCTATGCGCCTGCACACCACCTTTAAGATCGGCGGCCCGGCGCGGGTGCTGCTGTTTCCGGAGACGGAAGAGCAGATCGCAGCGCTGGTGCAGTGCGCCAAGGCAAACGGCGTGCGGCTGCTGACCATCGGCAACGGGTCTAACCTGCTGGTGGCAGACAAGGGCATTGACGCGGCGGTGCTGGTGATGGATAAGCACTTTTCTGCCGTAAAGGTGGAGGGCGATACTATCTATGCCCAGGCCGGTGCGTCCCTGATGAAAGTGTGCCGCACGGCGCTGGAGCACAGCCTGACCGGGCTGGAATTCGCCTACGGTATTCCCGGCTCCTGCGGGGGCGCGGCGTTTATGAACGCCGGTGCCTACGGCGGCGAGATGAAAGATGTGCTGGTGCGCTGCACCCACATTGACCGGGACGGCAAGGCGGGTCAGCTGGCAGGGGAGGACCTGCACCTGGCCTACCGCCACAGCGCGTATTATGACAACGGCTGTATCATTACCGGGTTGGAGCTGCACTTGCAGCCCGGCGATCCGGCGGAGATCAAAGCCAAAATGGACGACCTGATCGGCCGCAGACGAGAGAAACAGCCCATTGAATACCCCAGCGCAGGCTCTACCTTTAAGCGGCCGCCCGGCCACTTTGCCGGTGCGCTCATTGACCAGTGCGGTCTGCGGGGTACAAGCGTGGGCGGCGCCCAGGTCAGCGAAAAGCACGCGGGCTTTGTGATCAATACCGGCGGCGCCACCTGTGCCGATGTGCTGGCTCTTTGCAAGCAGTGCAGGGAAACGGTGCTGGCAGAGACCGGCGTAGAATTGGAAATGGAAATACGAGTAACGGAGTAAGTAAGAATAGAATGGAATTTGTAAACAAGGAACTGATCATCATAACCGGCGTCAGCGGTGCCGGTAAATCCAGCGCCATGGGCTTTTTAGAGGATGTGGGCTACTACTGCATTGATAATATGCCCCCGGTGCTGCTGCCCACCTTTATCAGCCTGATCGCCAATCGGGAGGAGTACCGCAAGGTGGCCATCGTGGTGGATGTGCGCTCCAGCGAAGTGTTTGAGGACTTCATCAAGAGCATGAACGACGCCAAGGCCAACTACGGCTATGATGTGAAGATCATTTATTTGGATATTAAGACCCCGGTGGCGCTGAAGCGCTATAAGCTCACCCGCCGCAAGCACCCCTATGCGGATCGCTTTAACGGGGATATTGCCGCAGCGCTGGCGTATGAAAAAGAGATTTTGGCTCCCCTGCGCCTGCGGGCGGACCATGTGATCGACACCTCGGACGCAGCACCCAATCAGCTGCGTACCCGCCTGGCGCAGATCCTCCTGGGCAGCGACAAGGATATGATGAACATTCATGTGATGTCCTTTGGCTTTAAGCACGGCATTCCCAGCGAGGCGGATTTTGTCATTGATGTGCGCTGCCTGCCCAACCCCTACTGGGTAGAGGCCCTGCGCAGCAAAACCGGCCTGGATCAGGAAGTGAAGGACTATGTGTTCTCCTTTAAGGAGTCTGAGGAGCTGCTGCAAAAGCTCATCGGCCTTTTGGATTTCCTGAACCCGCTGTATATCAAAGAGGGCAAGAGCCAGATCGTCTTTGCCATCGGCTGCACCGGCGGCAACCACCGCAGCGTGGCTATTGCCGAGGCGCTGAAAGACCATTTTGAATCCCGCTGGGACAATGTGACCGTCCATCATCGGGATATCAACCGAGGTTGACGCAAATGTCCTTTGCACAGACCGTGAAGGGCGAGTTGATCGACGCCCAATATACAGAAACCTGCTGCCGAAAAGCATTCCTTTACGGAATGTGCCTTTTCGGCAAAAGTTTTTCCTCCCGTCAGGTGGCGCTGCAAACCCGCATTGCAGAGAAGTACAGCCAGCTGCTGGCGGACATCTGCCGGGTAGAGGCGGCGGTGGTGCCGTCTCCCGGCGGGCGCAGCTTTACCGTCAGCGTAACGGACGGCAGCGACTGCGCCAAGATACTCAAGACCTTTGCCCACGAGGGCAGCGGCAGCCTGCGGGTGAATTACGCCAACTTTGACTGCGAGAACTGCCAAAATGCGTTTATCGCCGGGGCGTTCCTGTCTTGCGGCACCGTGTCCAGCCCTAAGAGCGACTACCATTTGGAATTCACCGTGCCGTACCGGAACCTGGCCGCCAGCTTTGTGACCATGCTGGAGGAAAAGGAATTAAAGCCGGGCACCACCAACCGCAAGGGGTATCATATTTTATACTTCAAGGGCAGCGAGGCCATTGAGGACTGCCTGTACCTGATGGGTGCCTCCGGGGCGATGTTTGAGATGATGAATGTAAAGATCGTCAAGGACATTCGCAATACCGCCAACCGCAAGGCCAACTGCGAGACCGCCAATATTGAGCGTATGGTCCAGGCGGTGCGGGTGCAGCTGGACGCCATAGAGAAAATTCGGCGCCTGCGGGGGCTGGAGTATCTCAGCGAGGACTTGCAGGCCATGGCGCGCCTGCGCGAGGAGAACCCGGACAGCTCTTTAAGCGAGCTGGCAGAGATGAGCGCTCTGTCTCGCAGCGGGGTCAACCACCGGCTGCGGCGCATTGTGGATATTGCCGCCGCGTTGGACGAGAAAGTGTAATTACCAGCGAAAGAAAAAGGAAACTCAATGATGTTTACGCATTTGCATGTGCATACGGAGTTTAGTCTGCTGGACGGCGCCTGCCGTCTGGACGATTTGGTGAGCCGTGCAAAGGCGCTTGGAATGCAGTCCCTTGCAATTACGGATCACGGTAATATGTACGGGGCTGTTGATTTTTATAAGGCGTGCAAGCGGCAGGGGGTGCGCCCCATTATCGGCTGCGAGGTGTATGTGGCGCCCCGCACCCGGTACGATCGGGAGCGGGTGCAGGACAAGGCCTACAACCACCTGATCCTGCTGTGCGAGAATGAAGAGGGCTACAAAAACCTGATCGCCATGGTGTCTAAGGGCTATACGGAGGGCTTTTACTTTAAGCCCCGCATTGACCACGACCTGCTGCAAAAGCACCACCGGGGGCTGATCTGCCTGTCTGCCTGCCTGGCCGGGGAGATCCCCCAGGCACTGCTGGAGCGGGACTATGACAAAGCTAAGGAGATCGCCCTGTGGTACAGGGAACTGTTTGGCCCGGAGAATTATTATTTAGAGCTGCAAGACCATGGTATTCCGGAACAGCAGACGGTAAATGCCGGACTGCTGCGCCTGAGCCGGGAGACAGGTATTCCGTTGGTAGCCACCAACGATGTGCACTATGTGCGCCGGGAGGACGCCAAGATCCAGCAGGTGCTCATTTGCATTGCCACCAACCATGTGCTGGGGGAGGACACCGGGCTGGAGTTCCACTCGGACCAGTTCTATCTAAAGAGCGGGGAGGAGATGGCAGAGACCTTTGCCGCTGTGCCCCAGGCGCTGGAGAATACGGAGAAGATCGCCCGGCGCTGCAACTTTGACTTTGAATTCGGCAACACCAAGCTGCCCTATTATGAGACCCCCGGCGGTATGGACCACTTTGCCTATTTCCAAAAGCTGTGCCGGGAGGGAATGGTGCGCCGCTACGGTCAGCACCCGCCCAAGGCCTATGTGGAGCGGCTGGAATATGAGCTGAATACCATACAGAAGATGGGCTACACGGACTATTACCTGATCGTGGTGGACTTTGTGCAGTACGCCAAGGATCAGGGCATACCGGTAGGGCCGGGGCGTGGCTCCGGCGCCGGGTCCATTGCCGCCTATTGTATCGGCATTACGGATATTGACCCTATGAAGTACGACCTGCTGTTTGAGCGGTTTTTGAACCCGGAGCGGGTGTCTATGCCGGACTTTGATATTGACTTTTGCTACGAGCGGCGGCAAGAGGTGATCGACTATGTGACCCGCAAATACGGTGCGGACCATGTGGCCCAGATCGTCACCTTTGGCACCCTGGCAGCCCGTGCGGCCATTCGCGATGTGGGCCGGGTGATGGGTATGCCTTATGCTGCGGTGGACGCGGTAGCCAAGCTGGTGCCCCGGGACCTGCATATCAGCCTGGACAAGGCTATTCAAAAATCGGCGCCCCTGCGCAAGCTGATGGCAGAGGACCCCAAGGTGCAGGAGCTGATGGACACCGCCCGCCAAATCGAGGGTATGCCCCGTAACGCCTCCACCCACGCCGCCGGTGTGGTGATCACCCGAGACCCGGTGGCCAGCTATGTGCCCTTGGCCACCAACGACGATGTGGTGGTGACCCAGTATATTATGACCACCCTGGAAGAACTGGGTCTGCTGAAAATGGACTTTCTGGGTCTGCGCACCTTGACGGTGATCAACGACGCAGCCCGGGCGGCCAATATAGACATCAATACCATTGATATTAACGACCCGACGGTGTACAAGCTGTTTGCCGCCGGCAAGACGGAGGGCATTTTCCAGTTTGAGTCTGCCGGAATGAAAGAAATGCTGCAAAAGCTGCGCCCCACCTGTTTGGAGCACCTGATCGCCGCCACCTCTCTGTACCGGCCCGGTCCTGCGGACCAGATCGACGGCTATGTGGCCTGCGCCAATGACCCCTCCAAGGTGCGGTACAAGACCCCGCTGTTAAAGCCGATCTTGGAGAACACCTACGGCTTTATCGTCTACCAGGAGCAGGTCATGCAGATCTTCCGCGCCCTTGCCGGGTACAGCTACGGCCAGGCGGATGTGGTGCGCCGTGCCATGAGCAAGAAAAAGCACGATGTGATGGAGCGGGAGCGCACCCACTTTGTCACCGGCGCTGTGGCAAACGGTGTGGAGGAGGCGGCAGCCAACGCCATCTTTGACGATATGGCGGGCTTTGCCAGCTATGCCTTTAACAAGTCCCACGCTGCCTGCTATGCTCTGGTGGCCTACCGTACCGCGTATTTGAAGGTGCACGCCCCGGCGCAGTTTATGGCGGCGCTGCTCACCTCTGTGCTGGACCGCAGCAACAAGGTGGCGGCCTATATTGCCGAGTGCAAGCGCATGGGCTTGCAGCTGGCACCGCCGGATGTGAACACCTCTATGAAAGGCTTTACCGCCGAGGGCAAGGTGATCCACTACGGCCTTTTAGGCATTAAAAACCTGGGCAGCGAGTTTATCAACGATATTATTTCCGAGCGGCAAAACGGCCCCTTTGAGAGCATTTTTGACTTTTGCCGCAGGCTTTGCGACAAGCATTTTAACCGCCGCGCGGTGGAGAGCCTGATCCGCTGCGGCGCGCTGGACCACCTGGGGGCGAACCGCCGCCAAATGCTCCAGGCGCTGCCGGCCATCGTCAGCAATCTGGACGAATACAAAAACAGCCTGCGCTACGGGCAGGTGGGCTTTTTTGAGCTGTCCGGCGGGCAGGACTTTGGCTTTGCATTCGATCTGCCCCAGGTGGAGGAGTTCCCCAAGAACGAGTGCCTGAAGATGGAAAAGGAAATGACCGGCCTGTTCCTGTCCGGTCACCCGATGGACAAGTACGATCGGGTGCTGGACCGTTTGGGCTATCCCCGCACCGCCCAGCTGCTGGCACCGGACGGCCCCTATAAGGACGGCCAAACGGTGACTCTGTGCGGCAGCGTTACCGGCATTACCATGAAAAAGACCCGCACCGGGGAGAGTATGGCCTTTGTGCAGCTGAGCGATCCGCTGGGCAGTATGGAGGTGCTGGTGTTCCCCAAGGTGCTCACCCGGTACGCCAACTTGATTGCCGAGGGCAAGGTGATCACCGTGACCGGCTCCCTGTCTTTGGAGGAAGAGAAAGACGCCAAGATCTTGGCAAACACCATTGCCGGGCCGCCTACGGCGCAGACGGCGCCCTTGGCAGAGCACACGGCAGCAGCCCCGGCAGGGGAGAAGCACCATAAGCACCGGGGACTGTTTTTGCGCCTGGACAGCGAGACGGACCCCAGACTGCACAAGGCGCAGGTGGTCACTTCCATTTTTGACGGGCCGGAGCCGCTGTGGTATTACTATAAGGACACTGGGCGCTATGTGCGCGCCCCGCGGCAGGACTTTGTGGCGGTCAATCCCACCATGCTGGCAGAATTGAAACGCATTTTAGGGCATGATAATGTTGTCTATATTGCGCAGTAAAAGCGGTTAAAAATTTTGCTATTTTGACAAAGTTTTACCGCTTTTGCACAGAATTGGAAAGGGTATCTTGACTTTTTTCTGCCAAATTAGTACAATGTGATTTGAATGTAATTTGATGTGGAGGCTGAAAGGCATGAAAACGATAGCAGTTTTGACCAGCGGTGGCGACTCTCCCGGCATGAACGCCGCAGTGCGCGCTGTGGTGCGTACCGCCTGTGAAAACGGGATCCGCGTGTTAGGCGTGATCCGTGGCTATAACGGTTTGATCAACGGCGATTTTGTAGAGATGGATCTGCGTTCCGTCTCGGATATTATTCATCGGGGCGGCACCAAGCTGTATTCCGCCCGCAGCGTAGAGTTCGCTACGGAAGAGGGTATGCGCAAGGCCATTCGCGTTTGCCGTGAGAACGGCATTGAGGGCGTTGTGGTCATTGGCGGCGACGGCTCTTTCCGCGGTGCCCGCGACCTGTCCCAGCGGGGCATTCCCTGCGTGGGCCTGCCCGGCACCATTGATAACGATATTGCCTGCTGCGACTATACCATCGGGTATGATACCTGTATGAACACCATTATGGAGATGGTGGATCGCATTCGCGATACGGCAGAGAGCCACGACCGCTGCATGGTGGTGGAGGTGATGGGTCGTCGTGCCGGTTACCTGGCGCTGAACGCCGGTATTGCTGTCGGCGCTACCGCCATTCTGATCCCGGAGATCGAGTTTGATATTCAAAAAGATGTGATCGAGCGAATGAAGCGCACTCTGCGCACCGACAAGAAGCACTTTTTGATCATTGTTGCCGAGGGCTTGGGCATTGATGTGGCCGAGCTTGCCAAGGAAATTCAGGCCAAGACCGGTGTGGAGTCCCGCTCCTGCGTGCTGGGCCATATCCAGCGCGGCGGTTCGCCTACGGCTCGTGACCGTGTGCTGGCTACCCAGATGGGCAACTATGCGGTGAAGAACCTGCTGATGAAAGGCATTGGCAACCGCGTGGTGGCGATCCATCAGGACAAGATCGTGGATTACGATATTTTTGAGGCCCTGAATATGGAGAAGCACATTGATCCGGAGCTGTACCAGACCGCTTTGGATGTGTCCATCTGACGCTTTATAAAAAAATAAGGAACACCGTCGGCGTTTTGCGCACCGGCGGTGTTTTTTTATGCGCTGCCATTATTTTGCACGGCAGTTTTTGCACTTTTATCGCATACTAAAACGGGTGATAAAATGAAAAAGTGTGTGCGTGCAGCCACCGGCGTTTTGGCGGTGGTGCTTGCGGTGATCTACGGCCTGGTGGGCTTTGGCTGCTGGGCTTTGCCGGACACAGTGCGTACCGGCGGCGGAGACGCGGCCTACTTTGGCGGGCTGTTTACCGTCAGCGGCGGGCGCGCCGGGGCAGTGGACGCCCGGCAGGAGACGGCGGTGTCCGGGGTGCAAAAGCAGGTGCGCCTGCTGGGCACGGTGCCGGTAAAGACGGTGGCGGTGCAAAAGACGGCGCCGCGGCAGGTGGCGGTCAGCGGCAGTGCCTTTGGAATTAAGATCTATACGGATGGGGTGCTGGTGGTGGGTACCCGGGATGTGCAGGTGGACGGCAAGGCGGTAAATCCGGCCGCCAAGGCCGGCATAGAAAGCGGCGATCTGATCGTGGCGATCAATGGCAAAAAGGTCAGCGCATCGGAAGATGTGGCGGCGCTGTTCTCTCGCTCCGGCGGCGCCGTTTCCGTGCAGGTGAAGCGGGACGGCAAATATAAGACCTTTTCGCTGACCCCGGTGTTTTCCAAGGCGGACGGCTGCTGGAAAGCGGGCGTGTGGGTGCGGGACTCCACCGCCGGGATCGGCACGGTGACCTATTATGACCCTCAGACCGGGGTAATGGCGGCGCTGGGCCACCCCATTACCGATGTGGACACCGGCGAGACCATGCCCATTCTGCGGGGCGAGGCGGTGGCAGCCAAGGTCACCAAGATCTATAAAAGCAAGGCCGGCAGCACCGGCTCCATTTGCTGCGATTTTTTGCAGCAGCCCTTGGGCACCCTGACGGAGAACGACAACGCCGGTGTGTTCGGCCGGTACAGCTGCTCTGTTTCCGGTATGCAAACCTATCCGGTGGCAACCGCCCAGCAGGTGGAGAAAGGGGACTGCCAGGTGCTCACCACCGTGGACGGGGACAACACGCCCCGGCTGTACAAGGCCAAGATTATTCATATCAGCTACCGGGGCGGCAGCGGCGAAAAGAATATGATCGTGCGGGTAACGGACCCGGCGCTGCTGGCCAAGACCGGCGGCATTGTGCAGGGGATGAGCGGCTCGCCGATCCTGCAAAACGGACGGCTGGTAGGCGCCCTGACCCATGTGATCGTAGACAGTCCCCAGCGGGGGTATGCGATTTTTGCTGAAAGTATGTTAGCCGCGTCGGACGCTGTCGCGAAAAGCACAAGGTGAAAAAATATCACAAAAAGTAGTGAAAAAGTATTGCAAATCGCCTCCGAAAATGGTAAGATATGACAGAAACAAGAAGGAGGTTTCACTATGAAAGAAATGATAAGAGTATTGATCGCAGACGACTCGGTGGCTTTTGGCAAAGCCTGCCAAAAAGAATTGAAAGCCGGCGGGTTTGACTGCGTACTGACCCAAAAGGACGGCAATCGGGTGATCTCGCTGCTGGACGCCCAGCACTTTGATGTGGTGGTGATGGATGTGTTCATGAGCGGCGCGGACGCCATGGAAGTGCTGGAACACATGGAGCCTATGGCAGAGAAGCCGCTGGTGCTACTGCTGTCCTCTATGGACACGCCGGAGTTTGAGGAGCAGATGATCCGGGCAGGCGCCGACTATATGCTCATCAAGCCGGTACGGCCCCAGTCGGTGGCGCACCGGATCAGCCGTCTGTCCCAGTGGAAGGCCAAGAGCAAGAACCCACGCTCCGCCGATGTGCAGGGTGCGGACCTGGACCTGATCATCTCGGACATTATGCGCCAGATCGGCGTGCCTGCCCACATTAAGGGCTACCAGTACCTGCGCTCCGCCATCAAGCTGTCTGTGGAGGACCCGGAGATGATGAGCAGCGTTACCAAGCTGCTGTACCCCACGGTGGCCAAAATGCACGGCACCACCGCCTCTCGAGTGGAGCGGGCCATTCGCCACGCCATTGAGGTGGCCTGGGATCGGGGCGATGTGGATGTGTTGTCCTCTTATTTCGGCTACACCATTCAGTCCCAGCGGGGCAAGCCCACCAACAGCGAGTTTATCGCCATGATCGCCGATAAGTTAAAACTGACCTTTAAGTCTGCGTAAAACAGACGCTTTTTGTGATTGAAATTGAAGAATAAAAAATAGAGCTGTACGGCAGGTGTCGTACAGCTTTTTATGTGTATTCAGCAGTTAGCCTATCAGCTCCGCCAGGTCAAAGGTCCGGAACTGAATGTGGCTGGAGGGTTGGTCCTCGTAAAGAACGCCCAGGGTGTGCCCGTCGATCTGCGCCAGGCAGGAGTAGGCAAAGAAGCCCTGATTGATAGGCACATGGCGCAGCCAGTCCACATGGGTGTAGCCGCCTTTTTTGCGCCGCAGCTTGCCTACGGAGAGCATACCGTTTTCGCGGCTGCGGCCGGAAGGGTGGCTGCAAAAGACGGTGTCGCCGATGGCGATCACGCTCTTTTGGCACTTGGGGGCATACAGGCCGGTTTTGCCGCACTTGGCCCAGCTTTTGCCCTTGTTGGCAGAAATGGATACCGGGGTCTTGCCAAAGTGCTTTTGCCGCCCAAAGCCCACAATGCTGCCGTCCGGTGCCTCCACCATCTGCCACTCGTCCGTGTTCTCCGCATAGGGCTGGGAGGTCATGCGGTGCCAGGTCTCGCCGTTGTCTACACTGTAAATGGAGACGGTGCTTTTGCGGTCCACATACAGGGGCATAATGATCCGCCCGTCTGTGGTGGTGATCCCCACGCCGGGGGCCACGCCCAGGAAAGTGCCGTCCGTCTCATGGAGCACCATATTGGTGATGTCCACCGGGTCGCTCCAGGTTTTTCCCCGGTCGCTGCTGCGCAGCATAAACACATAGCAGCGCTTAGGTGCCTTTAGCGGTGCGCCAAAGGTGGTGACCGCCCCGGCTTCGTTCTTGCCTACGGCGCCGTTTAAGTAAATGTTGCCCACATACTCGTCGCCCTTGTACAGGTCGCCAAAGCCGCTGCCCAGTCGGTAGGGGGTGGGCTGTTTTTGGCTGTCCAGTACCGCGCCGCTCTCTTCTATGTAGTAGAAGTTGCCGTCCCGGTCGTAGACCAGCGGGCGCATTCTGCCGTTTAGCTGGGCGTAGGGCACCTTGTGCTTATCCAGCAGGCGCTGGTTGTGCAGTCCCTTGCACTCCGGCCAAAAGTCCGCCAGCAGGATCACATCGCCGTTTGGCGCCACTGCCATACAGGGGTCAATATAAAAGGCGGAGGCATAGCAGTCGGCGCTGATCTTGGTCTCTCTGGCCGGGGGCGCGGCAATGGTCTCAATGGGGGACCAGGTCTCGCCGCCGTCCTCGCTGCGGCGCACCGCCAGCTCAATATAGCCCCAGTCCGCCCCGCAGGAGGCCCGGTCAATGGCGGCGATCAGGGTGCCGTCGGCGTTGATCAAACTGGGAATGCGAAAGGCGTTGCCGCCGTTGTCTGCGTTGCTGTCTGCGGTGAGCGCTTTCTCGAGAAACGCCTCGCTGCTGCCGCAGAAGATGAGTTTTTCCTTTGCCATGTGGGTATTGCCCCTTTCCTTGTGCTTCATTATGCCTATCTTAGCATATTAAAATTGAAAATGAAAGGGAATTTTTGCAAAATGGCTTGCAATACGGCGGCGAATTCTGTACAATGGAATTGAAATTTTTAGTAAAGGAGGTAAAGTTTATGCTTTGGACACTTAAAAAGTGCTGGTACAGAATTTATCAGCGTGTTTTTAAGGTAGCCATGTGTTTTATGGACTGGTCCGCACCCCAGCTGTTGGAAGGTGCCGGTTCCGTACTGCGCCTGCCGGAGTTCATTAAGAGCAAGGGCGTAAAGAAGGTGCTGGTCGTTACCGATAAAGGGCTGATGGGTCTGCACCTGCTGGATCCGCTGTTTGCGAAACTGGACGAGGTCGGCATTGCCTATGTGGTATATGACGGCGTGCAGCCCAACCCCACCATCCCCAACATTGAGGATTGTAAGGACATGTATGTCAAAAACGGCTGCGAGGGCGTGATCGCATTCGGTGGCGGTTCTTCTATGGACTGCGCCAAGGTGGCCGCTGCTCGTGTGGTAAAGCCCAATCAGTCTGTGCGCGCTATGCGCGGTCAGCTGAAGGTGCACAAGAAATTGCCGCCGTTCTTTGCCGTACCCACCACTGCCGGTACCGGTTCTGAGACCACGGTTGCTGCTGTTGTCACGGATCCTGAGACCCATGAGAAGAATGCCGTCAACGATACCTGTCTTCGTCCCAAGTATGCGGTGCTTGACCCGGAACTGACCGTAGGTTTGCCGCCGCACATCACTTCGACCACCGGTATGGACGCACTCACTCATGCAGTTGAGGCTTACATCGGCAAGAGCAACACCAAGGAGACCATTGCAGAAGCTGAGGAGGCTGTGAAGCTGATCTTCGCCAATTTGGAGAAGGCTTACGCAGACGGAAAGGATTTGGAAGCCAGGGGCAATATGCTCAAGGGCTCGTATTTGGCCGGTCGTGCCTTTACCCACGCTTATGTGGGCTATGTGCACGCCATTGCTCATAACCTGGGCGGCCTGTACGGTACACCCCATGGCCTGGCCAACGCAGTGATCCTGCCTTATGTGCTGGATTACTACGGCGACTGCATTTATCCCCAGCTGGCCAAGCTGGCAGATATTGCCGGTGTGTCCGCACCCGGTATGTCTACGGCGGATAAGGGCAAGGCCTTTATCGCTGCCATTCGCCAGATGAACGAGAATATGAATATTCCCAAGACCTTTGATATGATCAAAGAGGAGGATATTCCGCTTCTGGTTCAGCGTGCGCTGAAGGAAGGCAACCCGCTGTATCCCGTGCCCAAGATCATGGACGCCAAGGATTGCGAAGCGGTGATCCGCTCCTTTATGGCGTAACAGGCGCACAAACATAACAATTCGGGCGAGCAATCATTCTTATGTTTGTTCGCCCTTTTTTCAGGTGAAATTATGAGTGATTCTCTACGCACCCCAAACTACAACGACTTTTCTGTTTACAAAGACAACCTGCTGCCGCCCACGGCGTACTTTGTGCCCTTTTCTACGGCACAGGCCGCGCTGGAGAGCGACCCGGTGACGGCACGCTACCGTTCGGACCGGGTGACCTGCCTGTCCGGGGATTGGCGCTTTTGCTATTATGCAAAGGAGAGCGACCTGCCGGCAGACCCGGGCGCGATGATGGCAGAGATGGACACGGTGGAAGTGCCCTCTACCTGGCAGCATACCGGCTACGAGGCGCCGTACTATGTAAACGCCCGCTATCCCTTTGCACCCAAACCGCCCCAAATTCCGGCTGAGTGCCCGGTGGGCGTGTATGTAA
Source organism: Bifidobacteriaceae bacterium (assembly GCA_963642245.1). Classification (GTDB taxonomy): domain Bacteria; phylum Bacillota; class Clostridia; order Oscillospirales; family Acutalibacteraceae; genus CAG-217. The sequence continues at coordinate 44,200 of CAVIFY010000001.1, forward strand.
AGGACTTTGAAATTGAAAATACCGCACTGCACCACACCATCACCTTTTTGGGCGTTGCCGGGTCGCTGGACCTGTTTTGCAACGATCGGTATGTGGGTTACAGCGAGGGCAGCCACAACACGGCAGCCTTTGATCTGACGCCGTACTTGCACGCCGGGGTGAACCGGGTGGCAGTGGTCAATCATAAATGGTGCAACGGCACCTATTTGGAATGCCAGGATATGTTCCGGGAGAACGGTATCTTCCGGGATGTGCTGCTGCGCAGCCACGGGGCATTCTGTTTGGAAGATTATACCGTCCATACCGACTATGCAGACGGTAAATACACGCTGTCCCTGGATCTGTCCCTGGGCAGCGGCAGCGGGCAGGTAAAGGCCACGCTGCTGCAAAAGGGCAGGGAAGTGGCTGCCCAAAGTCTGGAAAATGCTGCCGGTACGGCGCACCTGGACTTTGGCGCGCTGGAAGTGGAGTCTTGGAGCGCAGAGACCCCGGTGCTCTACGACCTGCTGCTGGAGCTGACCGACGCAGAGGGCGCTACGGAGGCGGTGTGCCGCCCGGTGGGATTTCGGCATATTGAAATTCGGGGCAATGTGTTTTATCTCAACGATCAGCCTATCAAGCTGCTGGGGGTCAATCACCACGACTCCCACCCGGTGCGGGGCTATGCTATGACCCTGGAAGATATGGAGCGAGATGTGCAGCTGATGAAGCAGTTTAATGTAAACTGCGTGCGCACCTCCCACTACCCGCCGGACCCGGCCTTTTTAGACCTGTGCGACCGCTATGGACTGTATGTGGTAGATGAAGCGGATATTGAGACCCACGGCTGCGAGGTCGAGCTGCATAAGCCCGGCGCGCTGAGCCATAACGCCCAGTGGCAGGGGCACTACTGGGATCGGGTGGAGCGGATGTTCTGCCGGGACCGGAACCACCCCTGCGTGACCATGTGGTCCCTGGGCAATGAGTCCCACGGCTATAAAAATCAGGACTACTGCTATCAAGAATTGAAAAAACGCACCGCCATTCCCGTGCATTATGAGGGCGTGGTGCGCACCAAGCGCTGGTGCTATGATGTGGTCAGCGAGATGTACCCCTGGCACAATCGGGTGCGCCTGATCGCCGACGGCAAGGGGGCGCTGCCAAGGTATTACAAAGCGCCGTACTTTATGTGCGAGTATGCCCACGCCATGGGCATGGGCGCCGGGGATCTGGAGCCGTATGTGCTGGATATTTACCGGGGCGACAATATGCTGGGCGGCTGTATTTGGGAGTTCTGCGACCATGCGGCTTACCATGCAGACGGCCCGGTGCGCTACACCTACGGCGGCGACCACGGCGAGAATAAGCATGACGGCAACTTCTGTACCGACGGCCTGTTCTTCCCGGACCGTACCCCCCACGGCGGGGCGTATCAAATGAAGAATGCCTACCGCCCGGTGCGGGCAACGGCAGTGGACGAGAACCGCTATTTGTTCCAGAGTATGCTGCGCTTTGCCACCCTGCAAATGCAGGTGCAGTGGCAGCTGCTCAGCGACGGCACCCCGGTGGTCAGCGGTCAGGCGGACCTGGCCTTAAATCCCCGGGAGACCCGGGAACTGACCTTTGATTTTGAGCTGGCACAGCGCCGCAGCTGCCATAATGTGCTGCTGGTGCGCTATTTGCAGGACGGCGAGGAACTGGGCTTTGAGCAGTTCACTTTGACCGCCCCGGCGCCCCTTTGCGCCGCACCCGGCCTTCCTGCGCCCGGGGTGCAGATCAGCGAGAACAAGCTGTGGGTGACCTTTGACCGGGGGCACCTGGTCTTTAACGGCACCACCGGCCAAATCGAGGACTATGTGGTGGACGGCGTGCCGCTGCTCCACCCGGACCCGGAGGGCGAGATCGGCCCGGCAGTGACCCTGTACCGGGCGCCGCTGGATAATGACAAGAACTTGCGCCGCAACTGGGATCGGCTGGGTCTGGACCGTGCCGCGTTCTATATCAAAAAGCCCGGTGCTGTCGCCAAGATGTACACCATGACGGACAATGCGGTGGAGATCATGGCGGATTATGTGCTGGCAGGGCCGCGGGCGCCCCGGCTGGGCAGTTTTCGGCTCACTTATACCGTTTACCACACCGGCAAGGTGCGGCTGGATGTGCTGTGCCTGCGGTCTGATCGCCGCTTGCAGCGCCTGCCCCGCTACGGCGTGGTGCTGGAAATGCCGCCGGTGTTTGATCGGGTGCGGTATTACGGCCTTGGGCCGTATCCCAATTTGTCCGATTATAACCTGCATTGCCACACGGGTATTTTTGAGACCACGGTGGCAGAGATGCACGAGGATTATATCAAACCCCAGGAGAGCAGCGCCAGAACGGATACCCGCTGGGCGCAGGTGACGGACGATAGGGGCTTTGGCCTGCGGTTTGACGCCATCGGTGCGCCCATGACCTTTGCGGCGGATCCGTACATCTCCCAGCGGTGCGCCAAGGCGCGGCACCGGGAGGAGCTTGCGGTAGGGGGCACCACCTGCGTGCACCTGGACCAGTACCAGCTGGGCGCCGGGTCCAACGCCTGCGGCCCCACACCCCGCCGCGGCCATACCCGCAACACGCCGGGCAATCAGGTGTTCAGCTTTAGCTTTGAACCCACGGGGGAGCGCCATGATTGAGGTAGGAACGGACCTGGTGCTGGTGTCTCGCATGGAAAAGAGCTTACAGATCCCCGGCTTTGCGGAGAAGGTGTTTTCCGCCCCGGAGCGGGCATACTGTAAAACGGCAGAGAGTTTTGCCGGTGTTTTCGCCGCCAAGGAAGCCTATTTTAAGGCCCTGGGCACCGGCTTGCAGCTGCCCTTAAATGCCCTTACCGTGCTGCACGATGATCGGGGCAAGCCGTATTTTGACGGCAAACCGCAGGCGCGACTGAGCATTAGCCACGATGGGGACTACGCGGTGGCCACGGTTTTGTTATTGGAGTGATGGTATGCGAATTTTAACACGAGATGAGATCCGCGCGGTGGAGGCGCGGGCCTTTGACGGCCTGTTTACCGAGGCGCAGCTGATGGAGCGGGCCGGTCTGGCCTGTGCCGAGAAAATGCTGGCCCGGTACGGCGACCAAATGCAAGGGCAGCCGGTGGCGGTGGTCTGCGGCAACGGCAAAAATGCCGGGGACGGCTTTGTGATTGCAAAGCGGCTGCGATCTGCCGGTGCGGCGGCCTATATTGTGCTGGCCGATCAGGCGCCTACCTTGCCGGAACCGCTGGAATACTATAACGCAGCGGTGGATGCCGGGGTGGAGGTGCGCTCCTTTTCTGCCGAGGCGGTGCAAGCCCCCTTTGTGGTGGACTGTGTGTTTGGCATTGGCTTTCACGGCGCGCCGCGACCGCCCTTTGACGCGGTGTTTGCCGCCATCAATGCCAGCGGTGCCACGGTGATCGCTGTGGATACCCCCAGCGGTACGGACGCCACCACCGGTGCGGCAGAGCAGGCGGTGCGGGCAGACCTGACCATTGCCATTTCTACGCTGAAATACGCCCATGTGCTGCCGCCGTCCAACGGCCTGTGCGGCAAGACGGTGGTGGTGAACATCGGTATTCCGGAGAGCTGTTACCGGGAGCCTTACGCCCATACCATTACAAAGAAGGAAGTGCAAGCGGCACTGCCAAAGTTGGACAAAAACGCCAACAAGGGCAGCCACGGCCATTTGCTGCAAATTTGCGGCTCCTTCCGTATGCCCGGCGCGGCGGTGATCTGTGCCGGTGGTGCGTTGCGCACCGGCGTGGGGCTGCTTAAGTGCGTGTGTTCCAAGTCGGCGTATCCGCTGTTGGCCGCCCACCTGACCCAGCCGATTTTTGAGCCGGTGACGGAGAATGAGCAAAAGACCATTTCTATGGGTGCCCTTACAGGCATTTTAGAGGGTCTGCCCTGGGCGGACGCGGTGGTGATGGGCTGCGGCCTGGGCGTCAATGACGACACTTCCGTTCTGGTGAGCCAGGTGCTGAAAGAATGCAAAAAACCGGTTTTGTTAGACGCAGATGGTATAAATTGCCTGAGCGAAAGCATAACTATATTACAGGACATCCACACCCCGGTGATCCTGACCCCACACCCGGGCGAAATGGCGCGCCTTTGCGGTAAGACAATAGAGCGCGTGCAGGCGGACCGGGTGGGTACGGCTGTGGACTTTGCCCGCCGCTACGGCGTGATCCTGGTGCTCAAGGGCGCAGACACGGTGGTCACGGACGGGGAGCGGGTATGGATCAACCGTACCGGCAATCCGGGTATGGCTATGGCCGGTTGCGGCGATCTGCTGTCCGGTATCATCGGCTCGTTCCTGGCACAGGGTATGGAGCCGCTGGCGGCAGCCAAGGCCGGTGTGTATATCCACGGGCTGTGCGGCGATATTACCGCCAGAGAACTGTCTGCCCGGGGTATGACCGTGGCGGATATGACGGAGCTGCTGGGTGCGCTGATGTCTGAATTTGAATAACGGACGGATGCTTTTTGAAACGGTGGCTCTCGCTTTTTAGTGTGTTCCTTTTGCTGGCTCTCAGCGGCTGCACGACCAAACAATATACCCCCGATGTGACGGCGGACTTTGAACAGTCGGCTGTGGTCACAGCGGGGGATTTTTCGTATCACTGCAAAGTTTGTCGAACCGGGGGAGCGGTCACCGTCACCGTGGGCGACACGGCGGCTAAGGGTATGGTGATGACCTGCGCCGGAACCATGGTGCGCTACCGATTTGACGGTATGGAGTATGAAGCCCGGGCGCAGGATCTGGAGAACACCAACCCGGCGATCGCCCTTTATGATGTGTTCTCCGCCTTGCAGCAGGACGGCGCCGTGCAGGCCCAAAAGACCCAGGACGGCTACAAATACCAGGGCACCGTTCCGGCAGGCAAATTCGTGCTGTACCAGAATGAGGACGGCTCGTATGCCTCCCTGCATTTTCTTAGCAGCAACATTCTCATTGAGTTTGACCCGGCTGCAAAATAAAGAAAACGCCTGTCTGCTGACAGGCGTTTGGTTTCTTCCGTGAATTTGAAAAAAGTTGGGTTTACCCCTTTATTTCAGCGGCGGAATCGTGTATGATAATAGACGATGTGCCCGCCTGCAAGGGATAGGGCGCAAAGCGGGCGTTGATGGCGTTTAGCACCGCCTTTTTGTCCGCCGACCACAGGGGCGCGATCAGGTCCCGCTTGGGGCCGTCACCGGTGAGCCGGTGAATGACCACTTCCCGCGGCACCTGCTGTAAGCAGGCGTCCAGCGTGTCTAAGTATTCCGGCAGGGTGAGCACCGGGCATTTCCCGGCGGCGTAGTCCGCTGCCAGGTCCGTGCCCCGGAGCACATGGAGCAGTTGCAGCTTTAGCCCGTCGGCCCCATGGTCCACGGCGTAGCGCACGCTCTCGGCCATTTGGTCCCGGCTTTCTCCGGGCAGGCCCAAAATGATATGCACCACTTTGTTGACCCCGATGGCGGTTAAGTCCGCCATGGCCCGGTCAAAGGTGGACAGGGGATAGCCCCGGCGAATGTAGGCGGCGCTGTCCCGGTGTATGGTTTGCAGTCCCAGTTCTACGAACACCGGCTTTTGCCGGTTCAGTTCTGCCAGCAGGTCCAGCACCCGGGGCGGCAGGCAGTCCGGCCGGGTGGCCACCGACAGCGCTACCACCTGCGGGTCGGCCATGGCTTCCTTATAAAGGGCGCGCAGCCGCTCCACCGGCGCATAGGTGCCGGTAAAGGACTGGAAGTAGGCAATGTACTTGCCGTCTTTGATCTTGCCCGCCAGAGCCGCTTTGCCACGGCGCAGCTGCTGGGTCACGGTCTGGCTTGGGTCACCGGCAAAGTCGCCGCTGCCCCCTTGGGAGCAGAAAATACAGCCCCGGCTGCCCAGTGTACCGTCCCGATTGGGGCAGGTAAAGCCGCCGGACAGCGCCACTTTATATACCTTGCAGCCAAAGCGCTGCTGCAAGTAGCGGTTGACGGAGGTATAGTACCTCACAGGTCCCGCACCAGGGCGTCGAATTCCGCCAGGTTTCCCGCGTTGCCGCAGCGCACGCCCACGATCCGGTCAATGGGCATAGGCTCGTTCTCTGTGGTGCAGATCACGCCGCCGGCTTCTTCTACGATCACGATGGCAGCCGCGCAGTCCCAGGGGCGCAGGATCAGTTCAAAATACAGATCCGCCTTGCCGGACGCCACATAGCAAATATCCAGTGCGGCGGAGCCGGAGCGCCGAATTTCCAGCACCCGGGTGTAGGCTTTCTCCACCATTTGGAAGGTGCGGTGGGCCAGCTCTCGCTCGTAAGGGCAGCTGCCGAACAGCAGCAGGGAGTGGTCCAGGTCGCTGTCATTTACATGAATGGCGCGGCCGTTCAGGGTAGCGCCGCAGCCCCGCTGTGCCGCGTACAGATTGTCTTTGTCCACATCGTAGACCACACCGGCTACCAACTTTCTGTCTACCGCCAGGCCAACGCTGATGGCGCTGTGCTCAAAGTTGCGGATAAAATTGGTGGTGCCGTCGATGGGGTCGATGATAAAGCAAAGGCCCATAGGCACTTCCATCTTGCCGCCGCCCTCTTCGCCAAGAAAGGCGCAGCCGGGGAACGCGGCGGACAGTTCCTTGTACAAAAAATCCTGAATTTGTTTATCATAGGCGGTGACCAGGTTGTTTTTGTCCTCGCCCTTCACTTCAATGTGCAGATCGTTCTTTGCACTGCGATAGATGTTGGCAGCGGCACGCACAGCCGCCGTCATCGGCTCTAAATAATCCATATTTTAATACCTCGCATTCTCTGCGGGCGGTGGGTCAGCCGCCCGGTTACAGGCTTATTGTAACACATTTTTGCAGAAGTGCAATTCCTTTTCGCTATGATTATTTTTCTTACCAAGCTGATTACCAAGGTGATGAACCTGCTGGGCTACGGGGCTACCACCCTGCCCGGGCGCATTGCGCTGTTCTTTAAGCGGGATATTTTGGCCAAGCTGTCCAAGGGGGTCAAGGTGATCGTGATCACCGGAACCAACGGCAAGACCACCTCTGCCCGCATTGTGGAGGAGGGGCTGAAAGAGGCGGGCAAGTCCTACTTTATCAACCGCTCCGGCGCCAATCTGATCACCGGTATCACCACTTCGTTTATTATGAACTCCACCAACAGCGGCAAGTGCACCAAGGAGTACGCGGTCATTGAGTGCGACGAAAACGCCTTTCGCACCGTCAGCAAGTACCTGAAAGCCCGGGTGGTGCTGGTGACCAATGTGTTCCGCGACCAGCTGGATCGGTACGGCGAGGTGTCGCACACTCTGTCCGCCATTCAGGAGTCGGTGAACAATCTGCCGGAGGCCACCTTGGTGATCAACGGCGACTGCTCCCTGACCAATACCCTAAAGCGGGAGAACACGGTGACCTACGGGGTCAGCGTGCCCCTGGACCAAACCTCCGCCGTGCGGGACGGCACCCGCTGTATCCACTGCAAGCACCAGTTGGAATATGACTACTTTACCTATGCCCACCTGGGCAAGTACCGCTGTCCCGGCTGCGGCTATTGCCGTGAGACCCCGGATTATAATGTGACGGATATTGTGGAGACCACCCCGGACAGCAGTACCGTTATGCTAAACGGCACCACACCGGTGAAGATCAACCTGGGCGGCGTGTACAATATCTATAACGGTATCGGCGCCTTGGCCGCTTTGGTGAGCCTGGGCATTGAACGGGAGACGGCGCTCCACGCGCTGGAACGCTTTAGCGGCGCCTTTGGCCGAATGGAGAAGTTCGGCAATGTGCGGATGATTTTGGTAAAGAACCCGGCGGGCCTGACCCAAACCTGCAACTACATCAGCCAGTTTAAGGGCGACAAGACGGTGATCTTCTGCCTGAACGACAATGCGGCGGACGGTAGGGACATCAGCTGGATCTGGGACGCGGATATTCAGGCGGACGGCAAGATCTACGCTGCCGGCAAGCGCAGCGGCGATATGGCCCTGCGGCTGAAATACAGCGGTATGGACGCGGAGATTACAGACGATGTGTTGCAAACGGTGCTCCGGTGCAAGGGCGATGTGTTTGTGGTGCCCACCTATACGGCAATGATGGCTATGCGGCCTAAGTTTGCGGAGCATTTCGGCAAGGAGGCGTTTTGGAAATGAGAATTGCGCATTTGTACCCGGACCTGCTGAACCTGTACGGTGATCGAGGCAATATTATGTGCCTGCAATATCGCTGTCGGCAGCGGGGGATCCAGGTGACGGTAGACGAGATCTCCGTAGGCGACCCCTTTGACCATACCAAGTACGATCTGCTGTTTATCGGCGGTGGCCAGGACTTTGAGCAGGAGGTGCTGCTGGAGGACCTGCACCGGGGCAAGGACGAGGAAATTCGCCGAGCGGTGGCGGACGGCACCGTGGTGCTGGCCATTTGCGGCGGCTACCAAATGCTGGGCAAGTATTACCAGACTTATACCGGCGAGCGGCTGGATTATATCGGCGCGGTGGACTTCTATACCGTAGGCGAAAAAGAGCGGCTCATCGGCAATTACGCCTTTGATACGGAATTCGGCCGGGTGATCGGGTTTGAGAACCACTCCGGGCGTACCTACCTGGGCAAGGGCGTGGCGCCCCTGGGCAAAATGGTGTCCGGCTACGGCAATAACGGCCAGGACGGCACCGAGGGCGTGCACTATAAAAACACATTCTGCACCTATTCTCACGGTCCGGTACTGCCCAAGAACCCGGCTTTGGCAGACAAGCTGATTGAGACGGCTATGCGCCGCCGGGACCCGGGCTTTACCCTGACCCCGCTTGACGACAGCGCCGAGGACTTTGCCCGCGATCAGGTGGAGCGGCTGTATATCCACCAGCAAAGCGGCAAAAAGCACAAAAAATAAGCAGAAATACCGCATTTGCTCCCGGGCAGGTGCGGCATTTTTGATTTTGCCCGGCAAATGGCAGAAAATTTGAAAATTTTTCTTGCTTTTTTGCACCGGGCGTGCTATTATATTACGGCATTCGTGTGGTATATATAAATTTATAAATATATGCAATGCACGGAATACGCACACCGCTGCGGTCTGCCCCTGGTGCTATGTACGGGGCGTTGCCATGCCGCACGGTGGAGGATCAACCTAAAGGAGGAACTTAAATTATGGCAAATGTAGTTTCTATGAAGCAGCTGCTGGAAGCAGGCGTGCACTTCGGTCACCAGACCAGAAGATGGAACCCCAAAATGGCGGAGTATATCTTCACCGAGCGTAACGGTATCTACATTATTGACTTGCAGAAGACCGTGAAGAAGCTGGACGAGGCTTACAAGTTCGTTCACGATGTGGCTGCCGATGGCGGCGAGATCATCTTCGTAGGCACCAAAAAGCAGGCCCAGGAGTCCATTAAGGAAGAGGCTGAGCGCTGCGGTATGCCTTATGTAAACGCACGCTGGCTGGGCGGTATGCTCACCAACTTTAAGACCATTCGCGGCCGTGTGGCTCGTCTGGCACAGCTGAAGGCTATGGCTGAGGATGGCACCTTTGATATGCTGCCCAAGAAGGAAGTAGCCGGTCTGGAGCTGGAGATCGAAAAGCTGGAGAAGTACCTGGGCGGTATCACCGAGATGAAGAAGATCCCGCAGGCTATGTTCATCGTTGACCCCCGCAAGGAGCGCATCGCTGTATCTGAGGCCATCAAGCTGGGCCTGCCCATCGTGGCTATCGTTGATACCAACTGCGATCCTGACGAGATCGACTATGTGATCCCCGGCAACGACGACGCTATCCGTGCGGTTAAGCTGATCGCCGGTGCAATGGCTAACGCTGTGATCGAGGGCCGTGACGGTAAGGACACTGCCGACGAGGCTGCCGAGGCTCCCGCTGCCGAGAAGAAGCCGGCAAAGAAGCCCGCAAAGAAAGCTGACAAGGCTGACAAAGCAGAGTAATTCTGCCGATAGATTTTAGACTGAATTCAAGGAGGAACACACAATGGCATTTACCGCTATGGATGTTAAGGCGCTGCGTGAAAAGACCGGCGTTGGTATGATGGAATGCAAAAAGGCATTGACCGAAGCAGACGGCGACATGGATAAGGCAATCGACTTCCTGCGTGAGCGGGGTCTGGCTGCTGCCGAGAAGAAGTCCGCCCGTATCGCTGCCGAGGGCGTTGTGTACACTTATTATGACGAGGCTGCCAAGAAGGCTGTCACCGTTGAGGTCAACTCTGAGACCGACTTTGTTGCCAAGAACGACAAGTTCATGGACTTTGTTAAGGGCGTGGCTCGCACCATTATTGCTACCGCTCCCGCTGATGTGGAGGCGCTGTGCGCTACCGCTTATGACGGCACCGATCGCACCGTGACCGAGACGCTGAACGACCTGATCCTGGCTATCGGTGAGAACATGAAGATCCGTCGCTTTGAGGTGATGGACGGCGTTGTGGCTACCTACATTCACGCCGGCGGTTCCGTAGGCGTTATGGTTGGCTTTGATGTGGCTGACGAGAGCAAGGCCGCTACCGACGAGTTCAAGGTAATGGGTAAGGATGTGGCTATGCAGATCGCCGCTATGAGCCCCTCTTATCTGGATGAGGCGTCCGTTCCCGCTGAGGTGATCGAGCACGAGAAGGGTATTCTTTCCGCACAGCTGAAAGAGGATCCCAAGATGGCTAACAAGCCGGAGCAGGTGCTGGAGAAGATCGCTGCCGGTAAGCTGGGCAAGTTCTACAAGGAGAACTGCCTGGTAGACCAGGAGTTCGTAAAGGCCGAGAACCACGAGAATGTACAGACCTACATCAACAATGTGGCTAAGGCGCTGGGCACGGAGATCAAGTGCACCGGTTTCGTGCGTATGATGAAGGGCGAGGGCCTGGAAAAGCGCGAGGAGAACTTCGCTGAGGAAATCGCAAAGCAGATCAACGGCTAATCGAAATTTCAAATAAAATTTCATAACCGATCACAACCCGTTAAAACGCACTGTTTTAGCGGGTTTATTTTTTATATTTTCTATTACGAATATCGGTGATTTGCACCAAATTTCGTATTACTTCTTTATGAAGTGCACCTTAGGGAACCGCTCTTTTTGTTAAAACCATTGTCTCATTTTACTTTGATGTGCTTGACGAATTAATCGGAAAGGGTTATGATGATGAGGAAAAGGCACAGCGGAGAATTTATATTATCCGTCAGGTTCCGTAAACGATGCTTACGGCAATACAACCAAGTCAAACAACACCCTGAACAATCCGTATCAGTTTTTGAAAGTGCATATGATGCAGGCAAAATCACGGGTGATATGATAAGTGTATTTGTATCAATGTTTGAAATAGTACAAGGTATAACCGAACTTGGTGGAAGTATTGCTATTACAACGGCTGGTGTAGCTGCAACAGCAACAGGCCCGGTGCTCTTGTGGGAGTGCCTGCTAGTGTGGTATCTGTAGAAGGTGTTGCAGTTGGTACTGCCACAGCTACTCTCGGTGCTACTGCTATGCTAAGCAGTCTGCAAAATCTGTATGATGATCTGCAGAATTATAATAGTAGTAGAAAAACTGATCCAAGTAAAAGTGAAAGTCCCATTTGGAAAAGTTTTGATAATGTCAAAGGTTCAGATCGCAAAACAAGTGGAACTGGTAAAAACAAACGATATTATGAATGAGACAATACTCATAACGATATTGAAGTTTATGATAAAAATGGTAAACATTTAGGTTCTATGGATCCAACTACTGGTGAAATGTATAAACCTGTAGTCCCTGGAAGAACTATTACAATTAATTAATCGGAGATGCTATGATGTGTTGTGAAATGATGGAATATTTTCTAAATAATAATGAATCAAACAAAATCATTCAATATTCCGATAGATTTGATGAATATGGAATCGTTGTTCATGATGGAGGAAATTCTTCAATCATAATAAATTATTGTCCTTGGTGTGGTAAAGAATTGCCAAAGTCCAAACGAGATAAATGGTTTGATGCATTAGAAAAACTTGGTTTTATAAATCCATTAGAAGAAGATATCCCAATAGAGTTTAAAAGTAATCTTTGGTGGAATAAAAATGATATTAGGGATAATTAATTGCTATAGTTAAAAAATAGAGCAGAGTGGTAACCACTCTGCTTTTACTTTAAGAATCAAAAGCGCCCGGTTTGCACCGAGCGCTTTTTTGTTCTATTCTTGTCTTATTCCTCTACAATAAAGGGATTGGAAGAGAAGCCCATGATGATGTGGGTCAGGCCGGAGAAGAACAGGTTGAGAATACCCATGCCTACGCCAAAACCGTAGCACTTGGCCGTTTTAATGGACAGCTTGATGAGAAAGATAATGTCCGCAATAGGTACGATGATCCAAAAGCCCTTGTACCATTTGCCGCCGGTGACTGCGTCTACCAGTACAAAGAAGTTGAACACGGGAATAATGGCCAGAATGGCAGGCTTGCCGGCTTTCTTAAACATTTTCAGGTTGCCGATGATCAGCAGAATGTACCAAATGGCGGACATAACGCCGATCAAGATGGTGGGATTTGCAGTGTTCATTGTAATATGCCTCCTAAAACTTTTCGATTTATGATACAAGATTATTTGCACGGTGTCAATGCGGTTTTTATACAAATTTTGCCAAATGTTCTAAAATTGCCCGCCACGCATAATCGGGGGCAAAAGTCAAGACTTGTACTTTCTGCCGATTTATGGTATGTAGTATAATGAGGTGATTTTTGTGTTTTTTGAGAAAGAAAGTCAGACCGCAGGTATGTGCGCCTTTTTGCGTGCCCACCATCTGCGCACCAATTCGTTTTCCGTCTTTGACGACCCGATGTGTCGGGCGTTGCCCGGGGAGCTGTACGATCAGGTGTATGGCGCCATTGCAAAAGGGCAGTCCTTTTTTGGCGGAGAAAAGGGGAGCACGGACGCAGTGATCAACGCCTGCCTGGCAGGGGAAGTGGTGGCGCGCACAGCGTTCCAACAGAACCGTTTGCACACCGCCGTGGGGCTGGGTGCGCGGCAGGTGGTGCAGCTGGGCGCCGGGCTGGATTTTACCGGCTACGGTCAAGGCAGTTTGCCCCGCCCGGTGTGTATTTTTGAGGTGGATAGCGCCCCGGTGCTGGCACAAAAGACGGCGCTGCTGGCGCAAATGCCAACGGCGTACCCAAGGGTGCCGGTGGTAGGCGACTTGGGGGGCGAGGACTGGGCAAATCGGCTGGTGGGTGCCGGTTTTTGCCCCTGGAAACAGGCGTATATCGCCATGCTTGGACTGACCCAATATTTGGACGCTGTGACCTTTGACCGGCTGGTACGGTATATATCTTTACTGGCGGCACCGGGCAGCACGCTGGTACTGGACTGGGATCGCCCTGCTGCAAAGACCCGGGCGCTGGCAGCGGCCGCAGGTGCACCGATGGGGCAGGCAGTGGACTTGTCCCAAGTGATCGAGAGCCTGCGCCGCCACGGCTTTTTGATCTACGAGCAAATGGGACCACAGGAGATCCAACGCACCTACTTGCAGCGGTATAATCAGATTTACCCGGAAAAGCCCTTGGGCTTGCCCGGCACGACGGAATTTATCTTGGCGGTGCGGCGGGCGTAACGGTTGCAACCGGCGGTAAAATATGGTAAAGTAGAAATATATAATATTTTGGAGGCGCCTATGATCCGCATAGATAACCACAGCCGGGTGCTGTTTTTAGGGGACAGCATTACGGACATTAAATTTAATCGCCGCTTTGCCCGCCAGCTGAAAGGGCCGCGCATTTATGCCTTGCAGGTGGGCAAGACCATTCAGCGCCGCTGCCCCGGGGCACAGGTGTTTTACCGTGGCGTGGCCAGTGATCGGGCCTACCTGGTCTATGATCGGCTGACCCGGGACTGTATTGACTTAAAGCCCAATGTGGTGATCTTCCTGATCGGCGTGAATGACGCTTGGGAGCAGTATGTGCCGGAGCAGTACCCGCCCTTGCGGCGGCCCTTGCAGCCCCATTTGGATGAGATCTATCGCCGCCTGCACGCAGAGCTGGATGATGTGCAAATTCTCTATTTATCGCCGTTTTTGATCGACACTATGCCGGAGAAGTACCCCTTTCACCGGGTGCTGGACGATTTTAAGGCGCAGTTGGATCGCACGGCTTTGGCAAACGGTGCCCAGGTGCTGGATCTGCAACAAATGTTCAACGCCGCCCAGCAGCAGTACCCGCCGAAAATGCTGTCCACCGACGGCGTGCACCCCACCAATCTGGGGCACCGACTGATGGCGGACGCAGTGCTGGAGCAGTTGTCCTTCGGATAAAATCTATAAAAAGAAAGAGGAAAAAACAATGCGAAAATTCGGCAGTATGGTATGCAGCGCCCTGCTGTTTTTAGGGCTGACCGTTGGCAGTTCCGCGGCAGCAAATGCGGCGCAGCCGTCTATGACGGTCACCTTTATTGATTGCGACCAGGGCGACAGTATTTTAGTAGAGAGCAACGGCCACCGTATGCTGGTGGACGGGGGCAAGGCAGTGCACGCCCAGGCGGTAGAGGACTGCCTGCGCAGCAAATCCATTTCCACCTTGGATTATGTGGTCGCCAGTCACCCGGACGAGGATCATATCGGCGGTTTGCCCCAAATTTATGACCGCTTTCAGGTGAATTATTCTTATTATTCGCCCTACAAGGCCACCACCAAGTGCTACAAAAATTATCTTTCTGCCATAGAGAACGAGCCGGGCAGCACGGCGGAAAACCCGGCTGTGAACACCCGGTTCCAGGTGGGCAGCGCCACTGTACAGGTGCTCAGCGACGGCACCGGCGCCAAGAATGCCAACGACGCGTCTCTGGTGCTGAAAGTGCAGTGCGGCACCCGCTCGCTGCTGCTCACCGGAGATATTTCGTCTGCGGTGGAGCAGTCGCTGGTCAACACCGGTACGGATCTGCAAACGGATATTCTAAAGGTGGCGCACCACGGCTCCGCCGGGTCCTCTTCGGCCTCTTTCCTGGCAGCAGCCGCACCAAAGTACGCGGCCATCTCCGTAGGGGCTGGGAACAGCTACGGCCACCCCACCGCGCAGGCATTGCAGCGGTTGCAGGACGTAAAGGCCAAAGTCTATCGCACGGACCAAATGGGCACCATTCAAATGCAGGTGGACCACAGCGCAATTCAGACCACCACCCAAAGGGGCAGTGGGACTGTGTGCAGCCACGCCAAGAAAAAGGCCGTCACCAAAACCGTGCCTGCCACCTTTAACGAGAACGGCAGCGTGCAGACCGGCACGGCTTGCACCGCCTGCGGCTATACGAAGATCACTTCTGCCACCAAGATCGCCAAAGTGGCAACGCCCAAACTTGCCAAGACCGTTTACACTTATAACGGCAAGGTGCAAAAACCGGTGGTCACGGTCAAGGACAGCGCCGGCAAACAGCTGAAAGCGGGTACGGATTATACGGTGACTTACCCCAAAGGGCGCAAAGCGGTTGGCCGCTACGGTGTGCAGGTAAAGCTGCAAGGCAGGTACAAAGGCACGCGCACCGTGTACTTCACCATCAAGCCCAAGGGCACCACGGTCAGCAAGGTGACCGCCGGGAAAAAGAAGATCACCGTAACTTGGAAAAAGCAGACCGCCCAAACCACCGGGTACCAAATTCAGTACAGTACCTCGTCAAATTTTAAGAACGCCAAGACGGTAACCATCGGCAAAAACAGCACCACCAAAAAGACCATTACCGGGCTGAAAAGCGGCAAAAAATACTATGTGCGCGTGCGCACCTACAAGACGGTGAAAACCGGCGACAAGAGCACCAAATATTACAGCAACTGGAGCAAGTCGAAGAACACCGGCAGTGCAAAGAAAGCGGCGCCCAAGGGGAACACGGTGTATGTTTCGCCCACCGGCAAAAAGTATCATTATATCAAAAGCTGTGCCGGGAAACATCCCATTAAAACCACGCTGAAAGAGGCCAAAAAGAACCATACGCCCTGCAAAAAGTGCGCCATGTGATTTGGCAGATCAAAATGCTGTGCGCTTTTGCCACCACTGTCTAAAATCTGCGCCTGCCTTGCATAGGCGGGGGCTTTGTGGTATGATGAGGGTAGAGGCGTTTGCACTTCTTTGTGCAGACGGCGGCAATTTGCGCTTTGGAGGACTGAGCATGAAAAAATGGCTATCTGTGATTTTAAGTATCGTTATGCTGTGCACCATGCTGGGCAGCGGCGCGTCCTTTGCCTTTGCGGCAACGGCGGCCACCAGCGGCAGCTGCGGCGATAACATTAAATACACCATTGACACCGGCACCGGGGTGCTGACCCTCACCGGCAGCGGTGCCACCAACAACTATTCTGCCACCACCATTAACATTGGTACTTCTGTCAAGCGCTGTCCCTGGTACAACTCCCGCGACTCCATTAAGCGGGTGGTGATCAGCGAGGGCGTGACGGTGCTGGGCAACTATCTGTTTTTTGAAATGACTTCTGTGCAGACGGTGATCCTGCCCTCCACCATTACGGAGGTCAGCCGCTATGCCTTTGCCGGGTGCACGGCGCTATCCACCATCAATTTGCAGGATACCAAGATCACCAAGATCGGCATGAATGCCTTTGAGGACGACGCCAAATTTACCACCCTGCGTCTGCCGGAGACTTTGACGGAGATCGGCGATTTTGCATTCCGCAAGGCGGGGATCAACAGCGTAACTTTCCCGGAGAAGTGCACCAAGATCGGCATTTCCGCCTTTGCCGGGTGCAGCTTTGTGACCCTCACTTTGCCGGAGACCATTACTTCCGTGGGCACCACCGCATTCTCCGATAACAGCTTTTTGCTGGATGTATATGTGGAGAACCCCAACCTGAACTACGGCTCTCTGGATCCCTTTGCCAACTGCCAGTCCGGGCTGACTTTCCACGCCACCGGCGGCTCGACCACCCAGGCGTATGCGGAGAAAAAGGGCTACAAATTTGCCGCCACAGACAGCGACTGCGACCACGCAGAGACTTATACCGTGGTGACCCAGGAGCCTACCTGCACCGTTAAGGGCAAGCAGGATGTGTACTGCTCCAAGTGCCTGAAATACCTGCGCACCGAGGATATTGCCGCCACCGGCCATGATCTGCAAGTGATCCAGACCGACGATCAGTCTGAGAAAAACGGCCATATTTTTGAATACCTGCGCTGCGCCAAGTGCAACGATGAGAGCACGGACACCATTCGTACCACCCATGTGCGGGACGAGGACGGCAACTATGTGTGGAAAGACGGCTGCTATACAGATACAGTGCTGACCGAGCCGGGCTGCACCACCACCGGCCGCCTGATCCGCCGCTGCTCGGTGGAAGAACCTACCAAGAACAGCAAGTGCACCGCACTGCAATATATCAACATTCCCGCACCGGGCCATACGGTAGAGGAGTGGACGGTGGTTGTACCTGCCACCTGCACCACGGACGGCCAAAAGACCGGCGTGTGCACCGTGTGCGGCCAGGGGATCGCGGAGAGCATTCCCGCCGGGCACGACTATCAGTGCACCGAGGGGGAAGTGGACGCCACCGGTCACCGGATCGACACCTATGTTTGCAGCGTGTGCAATGACACATACACCACCCAGGTCCATGTGGAATGGGTGGAGGGGTACTATGACACCCGGGTGATCGCCGAGGCCAGCTGTCTGATGACCGGCTCATCCGTTGACACCTGCCGCTACTGCAAGACAACCCGCACCAATGTGGTGCCGGCCTACGGGCACGACTTCCGGTTTACCGGCTGCGACGGCACCAACTGCAACTACCAGTGCTCTCGCTGCACCGCCACCCGCACCAACACCCTTGCCAATGTGGAGGGCTATTTCTTTGACAATATGGGTCCCACGGCGGATAAGCTGCTGGGGTATTACTACGATGTGAACAACGACGGCTATGTGAACCTGCGGGACTATGTACTCATTCAGCGCTTTCTGGCAGGTATCGGCCTGACCCAGCCGGAGCCGGAGACTCCGGACACCACGGATACCACAGAAACGGACGCTTGATTTGAACAGACGGAACGGCTTTTGCCATTCCGTCTGTTTTTTTACCTGTTTTTTCTAAAATTCAGAAATTCTATTTACTTTATGCTAAAAATATATTAAGATATAGGGGACAGTGAGCAGGTGTCGAAAGTGGCGTGTTTGGCGCCCCGGCAGCTGCCAAAACGGCGGAGGTAAAAAAGTATGGCAACAGCATATAAACGAATTCTGTTAAAGCTCAGCGGCGAAGTGCTGGCCGGCGAAAAAGGCACTGGGATCGACAACGATACGGTGGTCAAAATTTGCACGGCGGTAAAGAAAGTGGCCGACCTGGGCGTTGAAGTAGGTATTGTGGTCGGCGGCGGCAACTTTTGGCGCGGCCGCTCCAGCGAGCACATGGACCGTACCCGTGCGGACCATATCGGTATGTTGGCTACGGCAATGAATGCGCTGGCCCTGTGCGACGCACTGGAGCAGTTGGGCGCCAATGTGCGGGTGCAGACGGCTATTGAAATGCGCCAGATCGCAGAGCCTTATATTCGCAACCGTGCCATTCGTCACTTTGAAAAGGGGCGGATCGTGATCTTTGGCTGCGGCACCGGCTCTCCCTTCTTCTCCACAGACACGGCGGCGGCGCTGCGCGCGGTGGAGATCAATGCAGACGCACTGCTCAAGGGCACCAATGTGGACGGCGTGTACGATAAGGACCCCAACAAGTACGCGGACGCTGTAAAGTACGATCAGGTGACCTTTAAGGAAGTCATTAACCGGGATCTGAAGGTGATGGACTCCACTGCCTTTAGCCTGTGTAAGGATAACGATATGTCCATTTTGGTATTCAATCTGGACGATCCGGAGAATGTGGTGCGTGCCGTCTCCGGCGAAAAGATTGGCACGCTTGTATCTAACGAAGAGAGGTAAAGAAAGATGGAATTGACCGAACTGTACACCAACGCGAAAGCTAAGATGGAAAAGTGCATGACTTCCCTGGAGCGTGACTTCTCCGCCGTGCGTGCCGGCCGTGCCAATCCCGCCGTACTGGATAAGGTGATGGTGGATTACTACGGCGTGCCCACCCCCATTAACCAAATGGCCGCCATCAGCGTGCCGGAGGCCAGAATGCTGGTGATCCAGCCCTGGGACGCCTCCACGCTCAAGGAGATCGAAAAGGCCATCAACACCTCTGACATCGGCATTAACCCGCAGAATGACGGCAAGGTCATTCGTCTGGCGTTCCCCCAGCTGACGGAGGAGCACCGCCGGGAGCTGACCAAGGACATCTCCAAGCGGGGCGAGGAGGCCAAGGTGGCCATCCGCAATGTGCGCCGCGACTTTATGGACGACCTGAAGAAGATGAAGAAGAACAGCGAGATCACCGAGGACGATCTGCGGGACGGCGAGGAGCAGTTGCAGAAGATCACCGATGATTATGTGAAGCAGGCAGAGGCTGCTGCCAAGAAGAAAGAGCAGGAAGTGCTGTCTATCTAACCAATAGCAAAAGAAAATGGGGGCGCCCTGTTTTCTTACCTGAATGAGGGCGGTTGCCGGCGGCTGTGCGCGGGAATGATCTTGTGTGCGGCGGCTGGGCATTCGCCCGTCTATGCGTTTTACGGGGAGGTCACTTATGGCGCTGTTTAACAAAAAAAGTGCTGCGCCGCAGCAGGAGAGCACGGATTTTGCCCTGCTGCCTAACCATGTGGGCATTATTATGGACGGCAACGGCCGCTGGGCCAAAAAGCGGGGCTTGCCCCGTTCCGCCGGGCATAAGGCGGGGGCCGAGGTGTTTCGCACCATTTCCAAGGCCTGCGGGCGTATCGGTATTCCGTATGTGACCTTTTACGCCTTCTCTACCGAGAACTGGAAACGGTCGCCGGAGGAAGTGGACGCCCTGATGCGGCTGTTTAAGGACTACCTGCTGGAGGCCCAGGCGGACATTAGCCAGGCGGGCAATATCCGCTTAAAGTTTATCGGCTCCAGAGAGGGGATCAGCGAGGAGCTGTTGCAGCTGATGGACCAGGGCGAGCGGGACACCGCCGCCAACACCGGCACCACGGTGTATGTGGCCATCAACTACGGCGGCCGGCAGGAGATCGTGCAGGCGGTGAACCGGGCGCTGCAAAGCGGCAAGCGGGAGATCACCGTGGACGATATATCCGCCAATGTGTACACGGTGCCGGACTGCGACCTGATCATTCGCCCCAGCGGCGAGCAGCGGCTGTCCAACTTCCTGCTGTGGCAGGCGGCGTACAGCGAGTTTTGGTACAGCGATGTACTGTGGCCGGACTTTACGGAGCAGGACCTGGTAAAAGCGCTCCACGCCTACGAGAATAGAAACCGTCGTTTCGGCGGACGATAAGAGGAGAAAAAGATGAAACAGAGAGTGATTACCGCCGTGGTGCTGCTGGCGCTGCTGGCTGTGGTGGTGTGGCAGATCAATACCCCGGTGCTGGTGCTTGTAATCGCATTCCTGGCGGCTGTGGCTGCCAATGAGATCATGCGCTGCGCCAAGGTGGAGAACACCTTTATCCGCGTGGTGGCAACCGGCTATGCGGCCTGTGTGCCGTTCTTTGCCTCTGCCAAGGCGTTGACCCCCTGGGTCAGCGAGACCGTGTGGGGCAAGGTGATCGGGGCGGTGCCCGGCGTGGTGTACCTGATCGCGCTGGTGCTGGTACTGTTTTTGGCAATGCTCAAGGGCTACGCATATACCACCTTTGAAGATGTGGCAGTGTCCGTCTTTGCCGGGGCGCTGGTGCCCTTTGGCTTTTCTATTTTTATCCGGCTGCGGGATATGTTCCAAATCGAGCAGTTCGGTATTTATTTGATCTTCTACGGCCTGATCTGCGCCTTGGCAACGGACAGTGGTGCCCAGCTGGCAGGTATGGCCTTTGGTAAGCATAAGATGAGCCCCAACATTTCGCCGAAAAAGACGGTGGAGGGCGCCATCGGCGGCTTGATCTTTTCTTTGATCCTGAACGCGGTGGCCATTATCCTGTACAACCGGCTGGCGGACTTTAAGATGGACGAATTCGCCGTGACGGTGCTGCTGGCTGTGTGCCTGCCGGTATCGTTCCTGGGTATGATGGGCGATCTGTCCGCCTCTGTCCTTAAGCGCAATTTCGGCGTAAAGGACTTTGGCAAGATCTTTCCCGGCCACGGCGGGGTGATGGATCGGTTCGACTCCTCCATGTTCACTTTGCCGGTGACTTATGCGCTGGCGCTGACTGTGTTTTCTAAGTAAGAGGTGACCAGATGAAAGGAATTGCTCTTTTAGGCTCTACCGGCTCGATCGGTACACAGAGCCTGGATGTTTGCCGTATGCACGGCTACCGGGTGGTTTGCCTGACCGCCAATCGCCGGGTGGATTTGATGGAGGCGCAAATTCGGGAGTTCCGCCCGGAGCTGGTGTCTATGATGGACCCGGCGGCCGCAGACGATCTGCGCATCCGGGTGGCAGATACGGATACCAAGGTGCTGTCCGGTATGGACGGCCTGATCGAATGTGCCACCTACGCCGGGGCAGATACAGTGCTCAACGCCGTTGTGGGTATGGTGGGCTTGCAGCCCACGCTGGCCGCCATTCAGGGCAAAAAGACTCTGGCGCTGGCCAATAAAGAGACCCTGGTGGCCGGTGGGCACCTGGTGACCAACACTGCCAAGGCCTACGGTGTGGATATTCTGCCGGTGGACAGCGAGCACTCCGCCATCTTCCAGTGCCTGCAAGGCAGCCCGGAAAAAGGCGCGGTGAAGAAGCTGATCTTGACCGCTTCCGGCGGACCGTTCTTTGGCAAGACTTTGGCGGAGCTGGAGAATGTGACGGCGGCAGACGCCTTAAAGCACCCCAACTGGGATATGGGCGCAAAAATCACCATCGACAGTGCTACCATGATGAACAAGGGGCTGGAATTTATCGAGGCCAAGTGGCTGTTTGATATGCCCATTGACGCCATTGACATTGTGGTGCACCGGGAGAGCGTGGTGCACTCCGCCATTGAATATCAGGACAATTCCGTGATCGCCCAGCTGGGTGTGCCGGATATGCGCATTCCCATTCAGTATGCGCTGACTTATCCCCGGCGGCTGCCCAGCCCGGTGCAGGAGCTGTCCCTTGTGGATTACGGCAAGCTGACTTTCTACGCCCCGGATTATGACACCTTCCGCTGTATCAATGTGTGCAAGGACGCCATTGCGGCGGGCGGTCTGCGCCCGGCGGCGGCCAACGGTGCCAATGAGGAGAGCGTGCGGCTGTTCCTGAACGGCAAGATCAAGTTTACCGATATTGCGGTGTTGAACCGTGCGGCTATGGAGGCGTGCCCCCAGGTGGCGGATTACACCCTGGACGATGTTTTACAGGCCGATCGTGCGGCCAGAGATTATGTGATCGAGGCGGTTTCGTGACCTTATCTTCCCTGTGGCATACGGTATATCCCATTGTGATTGCCATTTTGTTTTTTGAGCTGATCATTCTGGTGCATGAGGGCGGGCATTACATTGCCGCCCGGCTGATGAAGATCAAAGTCAATGAATTCTCCGTTGGTATGGGCCCCAAGATCATTCAGCGGGAGAAGAACGGCACCAAGTTCACCCTGCGCTGGATCCTTTTTGGCGGCTACTGCCAAATGGAGGGCGAGGGGGAGGACTCAGAGGACCCGAACGCCTTTAATAAAAAGAGCGTGCCTGCCCGGCTGTTTGTGGTGGTGGCCGGTGCGCTGATGAATTTGGTGCTGGGCTTTTTGCTGACCGTGCTGATCGTGTGCGGCAGCAATTTGATCGGCACCACCCAGGTGGCAAAGTTTGAGACAGGCGCCGCCAGCGCAGCCTCCGGGCTGCAAGTGGGCGACACCATTCAGTCCATTGACGGTATGCGGGTGTACACCGCTACCGATGTGACCACCGGCCTGTCCCGCAGTGCAGACGATACCCTGGCGGTGGTTGTTAAGCGGGACGGTGCCAAAAAGACCTTGCAGGTCAAATTTGATACAGAAGAATACGAGGGCCATCGGTTTGTAAAGATGGACTTTTGGCTCCACGGTGTGCCCAAGAATGTGGGCAATGTGCTGCGGGAGAGCGTCATGCAAACGGTGTCTTACGCCCGTATGGTGTTCCTGTCTGTGGCGGATATGCTGTCCGGCCGCTTTGGCCTGGCAGACATCAGCGGCCCGGTAGGCGCTGTGTCCTATGTGAGCCAGGCGGTAAAGACCTCCGCTTACTCCGCACTGCGGCTGATGGCGATACTCACCATCAATGTGGGGCTGTTTAACCTGTTTCCCATTCCGGCGCTGGACGGCTGGCGGCTGTTCCTGCTGGTGGGCGAGGGGATCTGCAAACGCAAGCTGCCGGATAAGGCAGAGTGGGTCATTAACGCGGCGGGGCTGGCGCTGCTGCTGCTCTTTATGTGCGTGGTGACCTTTAGTGATATTACCAAGTTGTTTTCGTAGGTGAGCAAAATGGAAAGAAGAAAAAGCAGAAAAATCAAATTAGGCAATACCACCCTGGGCGGCGACAGCCCGGTGCTGGTGCAGTCCATGCTGAATGTGCCGTCTACGGATATTGACGGCTCCGTGGCCCAGGCCAAGGCGCTGGCGGCTGCCGGGTGCCAGGTGATCCGCTTTGCCATTCCGGATGAGGCGGCGCTGGATCTGATCGAGCCGATCAAGAACGCCGTGGATGTGCCCCTGGTGGCGGATATTCATTTTAACTATCGCCTGGCGCTGGGCGCTGCGCAGCGGGGGATCGACAAAATTCGTATCAACCCGGGTAACATTGGCAGCGATGACCGGGTAAAAGCGGTGGCGGATATTTGCAGAGAAAAGCAGATCCCCATTCGCATTGGGGTCAACAGCGGCTCGCTGGAGAAGCATATTTTAGCCAAGTACGGCGCGCCCACCCCTGAGGCTATGGTGGAGAGCGCCATGTACCACGCGGCGCTGCTGGAGAAGTTCGACTTTAACGATATTGTTATTTCCATTAAGTCCAGCAATGTGCCCACCATGATCGCCGCTTACGAGATGGCGGCCCAGCGGTGCGATTATCCTTTGCACCTGGGTGTGACGGAAGCGGGCACCGAGCGTATGGGCATTATCAAGTCTGCGGCAGGGATCGGCTCCCTGCTGTGCCACGGTATCGGCGACACCATTCGGGTGAGTCTCACCGACGACCCGGTGAAGGAAGTCTTTGCCGCTATGGATATACTGAAAGCCATTGGGCTGAAGAACGACAGCCCTTACTTAATTGCCTGCCCCACCTGCGGGCGCACCCGCATTGACCTGGTGGGCTTGGCAAAACAGGTGGAGGAGAAACTGCGCGATGTGCACAAGCCCATTAAAGTGGCTGTGATGGGGTGCGTGGTCAACGGTCCCGGCGAGGCCAGAGAGGCAGACATCGGCATTGCCGGCGGCGACGGCGAGGGCCTGCTGTTTAAGAAAGGCCAAGTGCTCCGCAAAGTGCCGGAGGACCAACTGCTAACGGAATTGATGAAAGAGATTGATAAATTATAATGCAAGCAATGAACCGATTTGTTGAATATTTTGGTGCCTATTTGGACGAGGCGGGCCGCCTGGCGTTGGCCGATGCGGCAGTGGTGGGTATGTCTACCTACCATGATCGGCGAGAGCTGCACATTGCCTTGCAGCTGCCGGCGTTGGTGGAGACGGCGGAGCTGGAGCGGTGCGCAGGCCAAATTGCCGCCCAAATGGGGCTGGAAAAGGCGGTGCTGACCCCGCATTATGCCCCGGCGGCGTTCTCTGCGGACTGTTTGCCCTCCCTGATCGCCAACATTAAGCGGCACCATGCGGAGGTCAACGGCTTTTTTAAGGATGCCAAGGCTACGGTAAGCGGCAATACCCTGCATATCGACCTGCAATACGGGGGCAGGGAAGTGCTGCTGGCCAAGGGCACGGACAAGCTGCTGGCCCAGGAGATCCATAAGCTGTTTGATCTGGATCTGGCTGTGGAATTTGTAGAGGCCAAGACCTATGATATAGAGGCGGCGGTGCGCTCTGCGGTGGCAGAGAAGCAGGAGGCCGAGAAACAAAAGAAAGAAGAAGCGGAAAAGCAGGTGGAGCACCGGCCTATGCAGGGCGGTCTACCGCTCTATGGCGATACGGTGCGGGGCTTTTTTGGCAAGCCCATTCGGGAGCTGCCCAAGCCCATGAATGAGGTCAAGACCGACGACGGCTACATTACTGTATGGGGCGATGTGCTGTGCAGCGAGGCCCGGGAGACCAAGCGGGGCGGCAACAAGATCTTTTCCTTTAATATCAGCGATTACACCTCATCTATGACGGTGAAGATGTTTGACACCAATAAAGTGATGGACCCGGTGATCGACAAGATCCAGAGCGCCAAGACCGTGATGGTCAGCGGTATGTACCAGTACGACAACTACGCCGGTGAGTATGTGCTGCGGGCAAACTCCCTGGCCACCGTGACCAAGATGGAGGAGATGGACACTGCCCCGGAGAAGCGGGTGGAGCTGCATATGCATACCTCTCTGTCCGAGATGGACGCCATTTCCTCGCCCACCTCTTTGGTACAGCGGGCGGCCAAGTGGGGCCACAAGGCGGTGGCCATTACCGACCACGGCGTGGTCCAGGCACTGCCTGAGGCCTGCAAGGCGGCCAAGAGCGCCGGTATCAAGCTGCTGTGCGGTATGGAGGGCTACCTGGTAGACGACGAGAAGTACCCGGACTTTATGAATATGAAGCTGAAGGACTTTCCCCGGTATCATATTATTTTCCTGATCCGCACCCTGGCCGGGCGCAAGGTGCTGTACAAGCACATTTCCAAGAGCAATATTGAGTATTTTAAGAACCGTCCGCTGATCTTGAAGTCGGCGCTGAAAGAGCACCGGGACGGCATTATCATCGGCTCCGCCTGCGAGCAGGGCGAGCTGTACCAGGCCATTCTCCACGGCAAAAGTGATGAGGAGCTGGAGGAGATCGCCGCCTTTTATGATTATTTGGAAATTCAGCCCAACGGCAACAACGCCTTTATGCTGCGTTCCAATAAAGAGATCCACGAGCAGATCCGGGAAGAAGAGGATCTGAACAATATTAACCGCAAGATTCTCGCCATCGGCGACAAGCTGGGCAAACTGACCGTAGCCACCGGCGATGTGCATTTTCTCGATAAAAAAGACGCCAAGTTCCGCGCCATCATTATGGCCAGCAAAGGCTTTGAGGACGCAGACTTGCAGCCGCCGCTGTACTTTAAGACCACCAACGAGATGCTAGAGGACTTTGCCTACCTGGGCGACCGGGCCAAGGAAGTGGTGGTAGATAACCCCAACAAGATCGCCGATATGATCGACGACGATATTGTGCCCATTCCTCCCGGCACTTTCCAGCCCCACATTGACGGCGCAGACGACGAGCTGACGGACATTTGCTGGAAAACCGCCAAGGAGAAATACGGCGACCCGGTGCCGGAGTATGTGGCCTCCCGCTTGCAGCGTGAGCTGGACTCCATTATCAAGCACGGGTTCGGCGTGCTGTATGTGATTGCCAAGCGACTGGTAAAGAACTCGGAGGAGCACGGCTACTTGGTCGGCTCCCGAGGGTCCGTAGGTTCTTCCTTTGTGGCCCACATGGCGGGTATTTCCGAGGTGAACCCCTTGGCGCCCCACTATGTTTGCCCCAAGTGCAAGCACAGCGAGTTTATCCAGGACGGCTCCGTGGGCAGCGGCTTTGACCTGCCGCCTAAGGACTGCCCCAACTGCCATATTCCCATGAACCGGGACGGCCACGAAATTCCCTTTGAGACTTTCCTGGGCTTTGACGGCGATAAAGAGCCGGATATTGACTTGAACTTCAGCGGCGACTACCAGTCCCAGAGCCATCGGTTCACCGAGGAGCTGTTTGGTAAGTCCCATGTGTTCAAGGCCGGGACCATGGCCACCGTGGCGGAAAAGACCGCCTTTGGCTATGTGATCAAGTACCTGGAGGAGCGGGGGCTGGAGGGCTCCACCCCTAAGGCGGAGATCGAGCGGCTCAAGGACGGCTGCACCGGCATTAAACGCACCACCGGCCAGCACCCGGGCGGTATGGTCGTGGTGCCGGACGAGTACGAGGTAGAGGACTTTACCCCCATTCAGTACCCGTCTAACGATAAGAGCAAGGGCACCTACACCACCCACTTTGACTTTAAGAACGCTCTGCACGATACGCTGCTGAAGCTGGACGAGCTGGGCCACGATGTGCCCACCCTGTATAAATTCCTGGAGGACGCCACCGGTATTCCGGTGATGGATGTGGACCTGTGCGACCCCAAGCTGTACCAGATGATCACCTCTACGGAGCCCATCGGCGTGTCGCCGGAGGATATTGACTGCCCCACCTCCACACTGTCTATCCCGGAGATGGGCACCCCCTTTGTGCTGGGAATGCTCATGGAGGCGCAGCCCAAGACTTTCTCTGACTTGCTGCAAATTTCCGGCCTGTCCCACGGCACGGATGTGTGGCTGGGCAATGCTCAGGAGTTGATCAAAAACGGCGTGTGCACCATTTCCGAGGTGATCGGCTGCCGTGACGGTATTATGACCTATCTGCTCCATAAGGCGGAGGCCTACGAGCAGCGCACCGGCAAGCCCTCGCCCCTCAGTAAGAAAGACTGCTTTAAGATCATGGAATATACTCGTAAGGGCAAGGCACCCAAGGAGCTGCCCCCTTATGAGGAGGCCATGAAAGAAGTGGGCGTGGAGCAGTGGTACATAGACAGCTGCTATAAAATCAAATATATGTTCCCCAAGGCCCACGCGGCGGCGTATGTGATCGCGGCCCTGCGCCTGGGGTGGTACAAGATCTATTATCCCTTGCAGTATTACAGCGCGTTCTTTACCGTGCGCGGCGGCGATTTGGACGCTGTGGCGGCGGTGCAGGGCAAAGCTGCTGTTAAGGCCAGAATGGAAGAGATCAAGCGCAAGGGCAACGACGCCTCTGCCAAGGAGCAGGACACATACAGCATTTTGCAGATCGTGATTGAAATGTTGGCCCGCGGTTATCAGTTCCTGCCGGTGGATATTTATAAGTCCGACTGGCGGGTGTACAATATTGAGGACGGCAAGATCCGCCTGCCCTTTAGCGCCATTGCCGGCGTGGGCGAGAACGCAGCCAAGCAGCTGGCCCAGGCCAAGGACGACGGTATGGGCGAGTTTATCTCCTGCGACGACCTGATGGCACGCAGCGGGGTAGGCAAATCCGTGGTGGACTCCCTGCGAGAGGCGGGGGCACTGGGCGACCTGCCGGAGAGCAATCAGATCTCGCTCTTTTAAGTCCGGGCTTGACAAACGCTCTTTTGTGTGGTAGCATATTACCACATTAGCGTACTAAAGCGAGGAAAACAAGATGAAACAATATGCAAAAGTGACCCCGGAGGGCAGCCGTGACCTGCTGTTTGAGGAGTGCGACGATCGCCGCCGGGTAGAGAATGCCCTTACCGGGCTGTATGAGGCCAACGGTTACCGCAAGGTGATCACCCCCACGCTGGAATTCTTTGATGTGTTCAACAGCGGCGACGCCGGGCTGGACGCAGACGAGATGTACAAGCTGACGGATAACCGGGGCAGGACCACCGTGCTGCGGCCGGACAACACCCTGCCTATTGCTCGCCTGGTGGCGACCCGGCTACCGGAGGACGCGTTCCCGGTGCGGCTCTATTATAATCAGAATGTGTTTGTGCGCAACAAGGAGCTGGCCGGGCGCACCGATGAGGTGGCGCAGAGCGGTATTGAGCTGATCGGTGACGGCTCTATGGCGGCGGATATTCAGGTGATTACTTTGGCCTGCCGCGCCATGCAAAGCACGGTGCCGGGCTTTAAGATCGAGTTGGGCCACGCCGGGTACTTTGGCGCGGTGCTGCGCAATCTGAATGTAAAGCCGGCGGTAAAGGCAGAGATCTGCCACCTGATCGAGCAAAAGAACTTTGCGGCTCTGGGCGATCTGCTGGATACCTTGGAGGATTGCCGAGAGACCCGGGTGCTGCGGCGGCTGCCGCGGCTGTTTGGCGGTCCGGAAGTGCTGGATGAGGCACGGGAGCTGTACACCGAGGGCGGCGCGGACGCCTCCTTGCAGTATATTAAAACACTGTATGACACCCTGTGCGCCGCAGGCTTGCAGGAGCAGGTGCTGCTGGACTTGGGCATTGTCAATCGTTCTAACTACTATACCGGCGTGATCTTTCGCGGGTATGTACAGGGCAGCGGCCTGACGGTGCTGTCCGGCGGTCGGTATGACAACCTGCTGGGCGAGTTCGGCACAGACAAACCGGCTATCGGCTTTGCGGTGGATGTGTCGGCGGTGACCGATGTGCTCCACGAGGAGATCAATTTGGATCGCCCGCTGCGCATTGCACTCACTAAGGGACGGCTGGAAAAGGCGTCTGTTCAGATGTTCAAGACCATGGGGCTGAACACAGAGGCCCTGGAGAATAAAGGCCGTCGGCTGATCTTACCGGTGGACCAGTACGAGGCGGTACTGTCCAAGGCGCCGGATGTGATCACTTATGTGGAGCACGGCGTGTGCGACATTGGCATTGTAGGCAAGGACACCATTG
This sequence comes from Bifidobacteriaceae bacterium, assembly GCA_963642245.1. GTDB lineage: Bacteria > Bacillota > Clostridia > Oscillospirales > Acutalibacteraceae > CAG-217. Next base: position 73,668 of record CAVIFY010000001.1, read on the forward strand.
TGGAGCACGGCAGCGCATTCTATGAAGTGCTGGATCTGAATATCGGCCGCTGCGCCTTTGCCCTGGCCACCAAAAAGGGCACGGATTTCTTCAGCGGCTACAAGCGCAAGACCGTGGCCAGCAAGTACCCCAAGGTGGCTAAGGAATTCTTTAAGTCCAAGGGTATGGATGTGGATGTGATCAAGATCGAGGGCAGCGTGGAACTGGCGCCGCTCCTTGGCTTGGCAGACGGCATTGTGGATATTGTAGAGACCGGCTCCACCTTAAAGGAGAACGGCCTGGAAGTGGTAGAAAAGATCATGCCCATCTCTGCGAGGGTGATCGTGAATATGGCTTCTATGAAGCTGCGCAAGGACGAGATCGAGGCGTTCCTGCACGATATTGAACTGGCAGCGCAAGTGGGTTGAAAGAGGGTAGAACAATGAAGATCACAAAAGCAAACGGCGTGGCCGAGTACCAGCTGCTGGCCCAGCTGAAACAGCGAGCAGGGGAGACGGACCCCAAGATCACCGAGGCGGTGACCACCATCATCAACGGTGTAAAAGAGGGCGGCGACGAGGCTGTGCGGGAGTACACCGTGCGGTTTGACGGCAGTGTGCCTAAGAAAATCGAATTTGACAAGGACGAGATCAACGCCTTTTTGGACCAGGTAGACCCGGCCTTTAAGGACGCTGTGGTGAAAGCTCAGCAAAATATCTACGACTTCCATCAGCGCCAGGCCCAGCAAAGCTGGATGACCACCAAGGACAGCGGCGTAATTATGGGCCAGCGGATCCGTGGGCTGAAGCGCGTGGGCATTTATGTGCCCGGCGGCACGGCGGCGTATCCCTCCTCCGTGCTGATGAACGCCGTTCCCGCCAAGATCGCCGGTGTGCAGGAGATCATTATGGTGACCCCGCCCGGCAAGGACGGCAATCCCAATCCCAATATTATGGCGGCGGCTGCGGTGGCCGGTGTGGATAAGGTATTCCTAGTGGGCGGCGCCCAGGCGGTGGCTGCTTTGGCCTACGGCACCCAGCGGATCCCCAAGGTGGACAAGATCGTCGGCCCCGGCAATATCTTTGTGGCCACGGCCAAGAAGTTGCTGTACGGCGTGGTGGATATTGATATGGTGGCCGGCCCCAGCGAAATTCTCATTGTGGCGGACTCTACGGCGGACGCCTCTTTCCTGGCGGCAGACCTGATGAGCCAAGCGGAGCACGATGTGCGGGCCTCTGCCATTTTGCTGACCACTTCCGAGTCTTTGGCAAAGAGCACCCTGCGGGAGATCGACCGGCAGATCAAGACCCTGGTGCGCCAGGAGATCATTCAAAGATCCTTTGACGACTACGGCGAGATCATTGTGTGCGACAATTTGCGCCAGGCGCTGGACTTTGCCAACGAATTGGCGCCGGAGCACCTGGAACTGTGCGTGGCCGAGCCGCTGAAATACATTGGCCTGGTGGATAACGCCGGTTCCGTATTCCTGGGCAACTGGTCCCCGGAGCCGCTGGGCGACTATTACGCAGGACCCAACCATGTGCTGCCCACCAGCGGCACGGCCCGGTTCTTCTCGCCCCTGTCGGTAGACAGCTTTGTGAAGAAGTCGTCCTTTATCTACTACACTCCGGACGAGTTGAAAAAGGCCAAGGACGATATTATGCTTTTGGCAGAGACGGAGGGCCTGACCGCCCACGCCAACTCCATTAAAGTACGGTTTGAATAAGAGGTGCGGTTTATGCGAACGGCAACGGTAGAACGAAATACAAAAGAGACCCAAATTGCAGCCACCCTGTGCCTGGACGGCGGGGAAGTGGCTGTGAGTACCGGCAACGGCTTTTTTGACCATATGCTTACCGCCTTTGCGGTGCACGGCGGCTTTGGGCTGCAACTGACGGTGCAGGGCGACCTGGAGGTAGACACCCACCACACGGTGGAGGACACCGGCATTGTGCTGGGCCAGGCGCTGCGCCGGGCGCTGGGCGACTTTTCCGGTATTGCCCGGTACGGCAGCTTTGCGGTGCCCATGGACGAGAGCCTGGCACGGTGCGATCTGGATCTGTCCAATCGGCCGTTTTTGGTGTTCCGCGCCACATTCCAGCAGGAGCGGTGCGGGGACTATGAGACCTGTGTTACAGAGGAATTTTGGCGTGCCTTTGCGGTCAACGCCGGGATCACCCTGCATATTGATGTGCCCTACGGCACCAACGCCCACCACCAGATCGAGGCTATTTTTAAGGCCGTGGGTCATGCCCTGCACGGGGCGGTACAGCCCACCGGCGGTGCGGTGCTGTCTACCAAGGGCGTATTATAAACAAAATTAGAGAGGGTAACGAGTTATGATTATTTTTCCCGCCATTGATATTATGGACGGCAAGCCGGTACGGCTGCTGCGGGGCGATTTTGCCACTGCGGAGCAAGTGGCAGAGGATGTACTGTCCACCGCCAAGCAGTTTGCCCGGGTGGGGTGCACCTGGGTGCACATGGTGGACCTGGACGGCTCCCTGCAAAAGAAGCCGGTAAATGCAGACCCGATTTTGCAGGTGGTGGAGCACACCCCGCTGAAAGTGGAAGTCGGCGGCGGTATCCGCACCATGGAGGATATTGCGTTCTATCTGGATCGGGGCGTGGATCGGGTCATTCTCGGCTCCGTTGCCCTTAAGGATCCGGCGCTGGTGCAGCAGGCGGTGGACGCCTACGGGGACAAGATCGCCGTAGGGATCGACGCCAAGCACGGTATGGTAGCCACCGAGGGCTGGACCGAGGACTCCCAAATGGACTTTATCGACCTGGCCAAGGCCATGGAGAAGATGGGCGTTGCCACCATTATCTACACGGATATTGGGCGGGACGGCACTCTCAGCGGCCCGGATGTGCAGGGGCTGGATCGGCTGAACAAGGCGGTCAGCTGCAATGTGATCGCCAGCGGCGGCGTGACCACCATTACGGATATTTTGGTGATGAAGGATAAGAAAATGTACGGCACCATCTGCGGCAAGTGCATTTATAAAAAGACGCTGGACTTGCGGGAAGCGGTAGGTATTTGCAAATGACAGAGAATTTAGACCGGTACTTTGAAAAGGGTCAGCTGATCCCTGCGGTAGTGCAGGAGGCGGCCACCGGCCAGGTGCTGATGTTGGCTTATATGAATAAAGAGTCCTTAAAGCGCACCCTGGAGAGCGGCTACACCTGGTTTTGGTCCCGCTCCCGGCAGGAGCTTTGGAACAAAGGCGCCACCAGCGGCCACCTGCAAAAGGTGGTGGCTATGTACAGCGACTGCGACAACGACACCTTGCTGGTGCAGGTGGAGCAGATCGGCGCCGCGTGCCACACCGGGCACCACAGCTGTTTTTATACCAAGATGGAGGGCAATTTCAATGACAGCGATCGAGCGTGAATACCAGGTGATCCTGGACCGTCGGGCGGATCGGCAGGATGGGTCTTATACCTGCTACCTGTTTGATCAGGGTATTGACAAGATTTTGAAGAAAGTGGGCGAGGAATGCACCGAGATGGTCATTGCCGCCAAGAATAACGACAAGGACGAGACGGTGTATGAGATCACGGACCTGATCTACCACACCCTTGTGATGATGGCCAACCAGGGCATTACCCCGGCAGACATTCAGGCGGAGCTGGACAAGCGCGCCGAAAAGGCCGGTAATCTGAAAAAGTTCCACCAGGTGGATAAGAATACATAATGCTGCATAAAAAATGGGTGATCCGGCAGGCAGACAAAGAGGCTGCCTCTGCCATTAGCGAACAATTCAATATCGACCCGTTTTTGGCATTTTTGCTGGTGTCCCGCGGACTGACGGACGACCTGGCGGTGCAGGAATTCCTACACCCCGGCGAGGCACTGTGCGCCCCGGAGGGCTTTGCGGATATGGAGGCGGCTGCCGCCAGACTGCAACAGGCGCTGGACAGCGGCGAAAGCATATGCGTGTACGGAGATTATGACTGTGACGGTGTGACCGCCACAGCTTTGCTATACTCTTTTTTAGAGGCTATGGGCGGCAATGTGATCTACTATATCCCGGACCGGGAGACGGAGGGCTACGGCCTGAACAAAGCCGCCATTGATACCCTGGCTGCCAAGGGCACCAGCCTGATCGTTACTGTGGATAACGGCATTTCGTCCGTGGACGAGGCGGAGTATATCTACCGGCAGGGTATGCAGCTGGTGGTGACCGATCATCACCAGGTGGGGGAGCAGCTGCCCCGTGCGGAGGCGGTGGTGAACCCCCACAGAACGGATAATCAGCTGCCCTTTACGGACTTTTGCGGTGTGGGTGTGGCCTTTAAGCTGGCTTGCTGTTTGTATGACGGCGAACCGGCGGAGCTGCTGGAGCAGTTCGGCGACTTGGTGGCTATCGGCACGGTGGGCGACCTGGTGCCCCTGGTAGGGGAGAACCGGGCGCTGGTGCAGGCCGGTCTGCGCACGCTGCAAGAAGAGCCGCGCCCCGGCGTGTATGCCTTGTTGCAGGCTGCCGGTGCAGGGGAAGAACTCAGTGGCACCGATGTGGCCTTTAAGCTGTGCCCCCGCATTAACGCCGCCGGGCGAATGGACAGTGCCCTGCGGGCGCTGGAACTGCTGCTGGCGGAAGATGAAGAAACGGCCGCCGCCCGCGCCCGTCAGCTGTGCGACGATAACGCTCTGCGGCAGGAGCTGGAACATAAGATCATAGACGATATTACCGCCAAGCTGGCTGCGGACCCGACGCCCTTGCGCCGGCGTGTGCTGGTTGTGGCCGGGGAGGACTACCACCCGGGGGTCATCGGCATTGTGGCGTCCCACCTGGTGGAGCACTACGGTAAGCCCACTGTGGTGCTGGATATCAAAGAGGACGGCACCGCCTGCGGTTCCGCCCGGAGCATTGAGGGCTTTGACCTGTACCGGGCCGTGGCGGCGTGCAGCGATGTGCTCACCCGCTTTGGCGGCCACCCTATGGCTGCGGGTATGGGCCTGGCAGCAGCAGATATTCCTGCCTTTGCTGCGGCCATCAACGACTACGCTGCCAAGGAATACCCCCGTATGCCGGCATTGCAGCTGCATTTGGATTGCAAGCTGTCTCCGGCGTACTTGACGCTGGATCTGGCAGAGAGTTTACAGCTGCTGGAGCCTTGCGGCACAGATAATCCGGCGGCGCTGTTCGGCCTGTTCCACTTGCAGCTGCTGTCCGTCAGCCCTCTGGGGGCAGAGGGCAAGCACATTCGCCTGGAAGTGGAGAAAAAGGGCCGCCGCCTGCGGATCGTGCAGTTTGGGGTCAAGGCAGAGGACTTTCCCTTTGTGCCCGGCGATTTTATCGACTGCGCAGTACAAATTTCTAAAAATCCCTACAAGGGCAAGGTCTATCTTTCCGTGCGGGCGGCAGATGTGCGCCGCAGCGGTACGGACGACGACCGGTATTATAATGAGCTTTACGATTACAGAGCCTTTTTGCAAAACGGCACCCACCGGTATCCGGTGTACCCGGATCGGCAGGTGTGCGCCGCGGTGTATCGGTTCCTAAAGAGCCGGGGCGGCTGGGATCATGGCACCGAGGAATTGTATTTTGCCCTGCAAAAAGGGGCAACCTACGGACAGGTGCAAGTGGCGCTGAAAGCCCTGCACCAGGCGGGACTGATCCGCCGGGGCAAGAGCCAAATTCGCCTGGCACAGCCTGCGGGCAAGGCCGATTTGGAAGCCACGCCCATTTTGCGAAAACTGAGAGAGGGTGCAAGCCTTGGAGAATAAAAAACAAATACCCCCGGTGCCGGTAGCGGCAGAACTGCCCCCGGAGCAGACGGCGGACCACAAGCCCTATGACGACGGCTTTGCGCCGTTCTTTGCGGAAATTCAAAAGAAACCCCAGTATGACAGCGCCCGGATCGAAAAGGCCTATTCCCTGGCTCGTTCTGCCCACGAGGGGCAGTTCCGCCGTTCCGGGGAGCCGTATATCATGCACCCGGTGGCGGTGGCGAAAATCCTGTTTGATCTGGGTATGGACAATGAGTGCATTATCGGCGCGCTGCTCCACGATGTGGTGGAGGACACGCCCTATGACATTGACTATATTACCCGCGAGTTCGGCCCGGAGGTGGCGCTGCTGGTTGACGGCGTGACCAAGCTGGGGCAGATCCCCCTGTCCACTCGGGAAGAGGTGCAAGCGGAGAACATTCGCAAAATGTTTATGGCTATGAACCGGGATGTGCGGGTCATTATCATCAAGCTGGCGGACCGGTTGCACAATATGCGCACCGCCAAGTTTTGGCCCCCCTATAAGCAGCGGGAGAAGAGCCTGGAAACCCTGGAGATTTACGCCCCCATCGCGCATCGGCTGGGTATTCGTGCCATTAAAGAGGAATTAGAGGACCTGGCTATCTTTTACCTGGATCCCATCGCCTATAAAGAGATCGAGCAGAACCTGCGCTTAAAGCAGGTGGAGGGCGAGCGTTTCTTGGCGGATATCAAGGCGCAAATTCGCGCCAAGTTAGAGCCGATCATGAAGAATGTGCAGATCACCTCACGGGTAAAGTCCGTCCACGGGATCTTCCGCAAGGTGTATATCAAGGGCAAGGATTTTGAACAGATCTTTGACATTTACGCCGTGCGCATTATCGTGGACTCGATGATCGACTGCTACAACGCCCTGGGTATCGTGCACGATATGTTTACGCCCCTGCCCGGGCGGTTCAAGGACTATATCTCCACCCCTAAGCCCAATATGTACCAGTCCCTGCACACCACGGTGCTTGGCCCCGGCGGCATTCCCTTTGAAATTCAAATTCGCACCTGGGATATGCACCGCACGGCAGAGTACGGTATCGCTGCCCACTGGAAGTATAAGCTGGGCAAAGGCGGCAAGGACTCCATTGACAATCGGCTGGAGTGGATCCACAAAATGCTGGAGACCGGCGAGGCGTCCACCAACGCAGAGGACCTGGTGCGCAACATTAAAGGCGACCTGTCCTCGGACGAGATCTTTGTTTTTACCCCCAATGGGGATATTAAGAATTTGCCCAGCGGCGCCACGGTGATCGACTTTGCCTACGCCATTCACTCGGCGGTGGGCAACCGTATGACCGGCGCCAAGGTCAACGGCAAGATCGTGCCCATCACTTATAAGCTGAAAACCGGCGAGATCTGCGAGGTGCTCACCAGCAATCAGCCGGGCAAAGGCCCGTCCAGAGACTGGCTGAAAGTGGTGACCACCGGCGAGGCCCGGTCTAAGATCCGTTCCTGGTTCAAGAAAGAGCGGCGGGACGAGAACATCGTCCAGGGCAAGGCCGAGGTGGACCGGGAGCTGCGGCGGAACTTTATCCGCCTGGACGGCGAGCAGTACGACGCCTTTTTGCAGCGGATCGCCGAGCGGCAGCACTGCGCCTCCGTAGAGGATTTTTACGCCACGGTGGGCTACGGCGGGCTGGTCATCAGCCGTATGATGCCCGGTATCAAGGACGAATATAACCGCAACTGGCGCCAGGCAGAGGAGCCCACCCAGCAGGCGAAAGCCCCGGAGCGCCCCCGCAGATCCGGCGGCAGCAGCGGCGGTGTGATCGTGGAGGGCATTGACAACTGCCTGATCAATATGGCCCGTTGTTGTACCCCGGTGCCCGGTGAGGAGATCATCGGCTTTATCACCCGGGGGCACGGCCTGACCATTCATCGGCGGGACTGTGTGAATGTGCCCCGGGACCTGGCAGAGTGCCCGGAGCCGGAGCGCTGGGTCAAGGCCCGGTGGGACGAGTCCGTGCAGGTGGAGACCATGTCCACCCTGGAGGTCTATGCCATTGACCGTGACGGACTGGTGCTGGATATTGCCAACGCCATGTCCAAGGCCCATGTGAAGATCCAGTCCATTAACGCCAGACCTATTAACGAGGGCAACTGCCTGACCACCCTGACCCTGTCGGTGAACAGCCGGGAGCACCTGGAAAATGTGGTCAAAATTCTAAAGAAGATACCCAGTGTGTATCATATTGAGCGAGGTGTAGGACGATGATCACCGTATTACAGCGGGTGCAGCACGCCAAGGTGGAAGTGGACGGCAAGACCGTTGGCGCCACCGAACAGGGGCTGCTGATCCTTTTGGGCGTGGCCCAGGGCGATACCCGGGCAGAGGCCGACAAGCTGGTGAAGAAAATTGCCAACCTGCGGATATTTGAAGATGAAAACGGCAAGATGAACCTGTCGCTCTTAGACATTGGCGGCGGGGCGCTGGTGGTGAGCCAGTTTACCCTGTGTGCGGACTGCACCCACGGGCGGCGCCCCAGCTTTACCCATTCCGCACCCCCTGGGGAGGCCAATGAGCTGTACGAATACTTTACCCGGGCGCTGGGGGAGCAGGGCGTGGCGCATATTGAAAACGGCGTGTTTGGCGCCGATATGGCGGTCACGCTCCTAAATGACGGCCCGGTGACCATTATTCTTGACTCAAAGGACTTGAAGTAATGCAGATCAAATCAGCCACCTTTGGCCAGTTGCAGAACAACTGCTACCTGGTCACGGACGAGACCAGCGGCCGCAGCGCCCTGGTGGATTGCACGGAATACAGCGACAAGATGAAGGACTTTATCGGCGACGCCCGGCTGGATTATATCCTGCTGACCCACGGCCATTTTGACCATATCGGCGGCGTGGCGGCGGTAAAGGCTGCCACCGGCGCCAAGGTGGTTATCAGCGCCGAGGACGCCCCTATGCTCACTTCCTCTCGCAAGTCGCTGGCGGCCTTTTCGTTCCTCTCCCAGGCGCCGGCGCAGGCAGATATTTTGGTGCAGGACGGCGATACCGTCACCCTGGGCAATACGGTCTTTACCGTGCTGGCCACCCCAGGTCATACCCCCGGCGGTGTGTGCTACATTGCAGAGGACTGTATTTTTAGCGGCGACACGCTGTTTTTCTGCTCCTGCGGGCGCACGGACTTTCCCGGCGGCAGCAGCAAAGAAATGATGGAGAGCCTGCAAAAACTGGCGGCCCTGCCCGGGGACTATACTGTCTATCCCGGCCACGACCGCTTTTCCACCCTGAATTTTGAACGGCAACATAACCCGTATATGAAGAAATTATGATTTTACGCGTCATTGACCACCCTTATGAATTTGATATGAAGAACCTGTGCATCACCTTCTTCCCCCACGAGAAGATCCGTTTGGAGGGGAAGGAGGACCCGGTGGTGGTCACCACCCGCCGGGAGTCGGACGGGTCCTTTTTTGTGTCTGCCAAGGTGTACGATGTGTACCGGGAGGCAACGGCCAAGCCGGGATCGGCAGACGAGGAGCACCTGGTGCTGTCCGTTACCCTTTACCGGCTGCTTAGCGGCATTTTAGGCTTTGCGCCCCCTTGGGGCGTGCTGTACGGCGTGCGCCCGGCCAAACTGATGCACCGTCTGTGCGCCCAAATGGGGGACAGCGCAGCGGTGGAGCACTTCCGGACCGCCTTTTTGACCCAAAAGAGCAAGGCGGAGCTGGCCCATGAGGTGATGCTCCACGAGAACCGCTCCATTGCCCGCTCTGGGCCAAAGTCGTTCTCTCTCTATGTGTCCATTCCCTTTTGCCCCACCCGGTGCGCCTACTGCTCCTTTGTGTCCCATTCTATTGAAAAGACCCACAAGCTGATGACCCCTTATGTGGACCTGCTGTTGCGGGAGTTGGAGGAGACGGCCAAGTACGCCAAGGAACTGGGGTTGGAGTTGGCCACCGTGTATTTCGGCGGCGGCACGCCCACCACATTGTCCGCCCAGGACCTGGGGCGCATTTTTGATACCATTGAACAGAATTTTGACCTTTCGCACCTGATGGAGTACACGGTGGAGGCCGGACGGCCGGACACGGTGACCCGGGAGCGGCTGGAGGTCATTAAAGCCGCCGGGGTGCAGCGGATCAGCATTAACCCTCAGAGTTTTAACGACAAGGTGCTGGAGGCCATCGGCCGCCGTCATACGGCCCGGCAAACGCTGGACGCCTTTGCGCTGGCCCGGGACTGCGGCTTTGACCATATCAATATGGACTTTATCGCCGGACTGCCGGAGGACGATCTGCCGTCTTTTCAGCACAGTATTCAGACGGCGCTGGACTTGCAGGCAGAGTCCATCACCGTGCACACCCTGGCGCTGAAAACCTCTGCCTATATGGTCACAAAAGAGCAGACCTTTGATTTGAAAGATCGGCTCACCGTGTCCAATATGGTGGACTACGCCGGGCAGACCCTCCACGGCGCCGGGTACTATCCCTACTATATGTACCGGCAGAGCAAGTCCCTGGGCAATCTGGAGAATGTGGGCTGGTGCAAACCGGGCTACGACTGTCTCTATAATGTGTATATGATGGACGAGACCCACACGGTGCTGGCAGTGGGCGCCGGCGCGGTGACCAAGCTGCGGGGCCAAAACAGCGGTATGATCGAGCGGATCTACAATTACAAATACCCCTATGAGTACATTCGGGATTTTGACACCCTGTTGGAGCGCAAAAAGCGCATACCCGGCTTTTACGCGGAATATGATTAAACAGACGGTTGAAATAGACATTTTCGGCGGATTGTATAGCGTAATTCCGCAAAAAGTTTGCAAATTGTATTGCAATTCTTTACCCTCTGTAATATAATAACAACACGGAGGGATATTATGGCTAAGAAATTCGGCGATCTTTTTGGCAATATGGACGATGTGTTCTCCGGTGCCAAAATTTCTAATTTTGATTTAGACGATGTGCTGAGTCGTACCCGTACCTTTACGGAGGAAGTCAGCAAAAAAAGTGCGGAGGCTCTGGAGCTGTCCCGCAAAAAAGTGGAGTGCCTGGATATAAAGGCCAAGTTGGGCAAGGCGTATGAGAAGTACGGCCGACTGGCGTATGACGCGGTGCAGCAACCCCAGTTGCAGCAGGCGGAGGCGCTGGAGAGCTGCGGGGCGGAGATCACCGCGCTGCGCGCTAAGCTGGACCAGCTGACGGCGGAAGTTGAGGCCGCCAAGAACCCGACGGTCACCACTGTCAGCGATGATGATGTGACCATATCCTGACCCCACGCAAATACAGGAAGAAGAAAGCAGTGTATAGACCTTCTGGTCTGTGCGCTGCTCTTTTTTTCACACAGGGTGATGGAATGGAGCAGACAACCAAACAAAAGTACCTGTCCGCCGCGGCGCTGCTGCTGGTGGCTACCGCTGCTGTTAAGGTGATCGGTGCAGTTTATAAAATTCCGCTGACCGGCTTTATCGGCGCCACCGGGCGAGGGTATTTCTCCACGGCTTATACGCTGTTTATGCCGGTACACGCCATCACCCTGGGCGCCTTTCCCATAGCCCTTTCCGGCCTGGTGAGCAAGTACCGTGCCACCGGCGACAGTGCTCGGGTGGCCGCCTTGCAGCGCAGTGCTCGGGGGCTGTTCTTTTGGGTAGGGCTTGCCGGTACGGCGCTGATGGTGCTGCTGGCCGGGCCTTATACCCGGCTGGTGGCCGGTGCGCCAAAGGCGATTTATACGGTGCTGATCCTGGCGCCTACGGCGTTTTTCTCCGCGATGGCGGCAGCCCGCCGCGCCTTTGCGGAGGGGCACCTGAATATGGTGCCTACTTCCGTTTGCCAGGTGCTGGAAGCGCTGTTTAAGATGGTGTTCGGCCTGCTGTTTGCCAAGCTGTCCATGGGGCGGCTGTACCAAACCTACCTGGATACCGGCCTGGTGCTGGGCAATCGGGCAGAGAGCGAGACGGCGGCCCTGTCCATGATGTACCCGGTAACGGCAGCCTGCGCCATGCTGGGGGTGACCCTGGGTGCGCTGGTGGCCTGGGTGTATGCGGCGCTGTACGATCGGCTCCATTATCCCCGCCGTCTGCCGCGGCAGCAGCTGCCCTGCGGCGTGACCCGGGAGCTGGTGCAGTTCTCCCTGCCGCTGGTAGGGGCAACGGTGATCCAGAGTCTGTCCGGCTTTGCAGATACAGCCAGTGTGCAGATGTGCCTGGGGCTGTGCGGTACGGAGCAGTTGCAGCAGATCTTTGCAGTGCCGTTGTCGCTGACCAAGGTAGCGGAAAAGGATGTGGTCACTTATGTGTACGGCCTGTATTCCGCTGTGCAGGATTTTGCCCACCTGGTGCCGTCCATGACCATGGCGCTGGGGGTGGCGGCGGTGCCGGCGCTGTCCGGCGCTTATCAGGACCAGTCCGCCCGGTTTGGCAGTCTGTATGCGGGTATTTTGAAATATACGGTGATCTTAGGCGCCGCCGGCAGTGGGGGACTGGCGTTGTTCTCTTATGAGGTGCTGTCTGTGTTTTACGGCACCTCCTCCCCGGACCTGGTGCTGGGGTGCCACCAACTGCTGTTTTGGTTTGCCTTTACCGCACTGCCGGCAGCCCTTTCCTCCACCTGCGTGTTTGCCTTGCAGGCGCTGGGGTATGCCAAACGGCTGCTGCTGCCCTTTACCCTGGCGGCGGTGCTGCGGGTGGGGCTGAACTTCCTTTTGATCCCCAACGGCCGGTTCCATCTTTACGGTTCTGCCATTGCCACCGGCGTATCGTTTTTGTTCCTTTCCGTCTACTGTTTGGTGCTGATGCGCCGGATCACCAAGGCCAAATTCTCCTGGATCCAGGTGTTCGTAAAGCCGGTGCTGGCGGTGCTTTTTAGCTGTCTGACGGTGAAAGGGGTGGCCGGTGTGTTCTTTACCCAGCTGCAAAATACCTGGAATTTTGTCTTATCCGCGGTTTTATTTTCGGCAGTTCTAACAATTTTGCTGCTGTTCTTTGGTACACTTTCCACAAAAGATCTGCATTTTGCCCGAGAAAGGTAAAAAAAACCGCTTGGCTACTTGAAATTTGGCGTTATATCATATATAATTTCTTGGAACGAGTTGATCAAAAGAGGCGTCGGTATGGCATTGGATTTTACACGCAAAGAGCACTATGATACGGAGGATCTGATCCGCATTGTGGCGCTGCTCCGTGCCCCCGGCGGCTGCCCCTGGGATCGGGCGCAGACCCATGCTTCTATCAAGAAGAATTTTATAGAGGAGACCTATGAGGTCATTGAGGCCATCAACCGGCAAAGCACTGCGGGATTGCAGGAGGAGCTGGGTGATGTGCTGCTCCAGGTCGCGCTCCACGCCCAAATGGAGGCAGAGGCAGGTCACTTTGATTTTAACGATGTAGCGGACGGGATCTGCAAAAAGCTGATCTTCCGTCACCCCCATGTGTTTGGCGATGTGAAGGCCGAGAATACGGACGAGGCGCTTGCCAGCTGGGACGCTGCCAAGTTAAAAGAAAAAGGAATGAAAAAAGTCAGCGACTCCATGGTGAGTATTCCCCGGGAATTGCCGGCACTGATGCGCGCCCAAAAGGTGCAGCAAAAGGCCGCCAAGCAGGGGTTTGACTGGCCGGACCGTTCCGGCGCGATGGACAAGCTGCATGAAGAGATTGACGAGCTCAAAATCGCTTTGGACCAGGGAGAGCCCGGCAGCATTGCGGACGAATTCGGCGATGTGCTGTTCTCCTGCGTAAATATAGCCCGCTTTATCGGCGTGGACAGTGAGGAGGCCTTGACCGCAGCCACGGACAAGTTCCTCTCCCGCTATGTGCTGGTGGAGCAGCTGGCAGCGGAGCGCGGCATGGAGATGAAGTCGTCTTCCTTGCAGGCGCTGGACGCCCTTTGGGACGAAGCAAAACAAATATTATCCGATCAATCGGAAATGGAGGAAATGTAAATGAACAAAACTGAACTGGCAGCTGCCGTAGCTGCAAAGACCGAACTTTCCAAGAAAGACGCTGAAGCCGCAGTAAACGCTGTTCTGGCTTCCATCACCGACGCACTGGCTGAGGGCGACAAGGTTGCTCTGGTTGGCTTTGGTACTTTTGATGTGAAGACCCGTGCTGCCCGCACCGGCCTGAACCCCCGCACCAAGGAGACCATCCAGATCCCCGAGGCTAAGGTTCCGTCCTTCAAGGCCGGCTCCGCTCTCAAGGACGCTGTGAAATAAGTCTTGTTTTCTATGTGCAGGCATCCGTATCTTGCGGGTGCCTGTCTTTTTTGGAGGTCAGTATGCGACTGGATAAGTACCTGAAAGTCAGTCGGATCATCAAGCGCCGCACGGTGGCCAACGAGGCCTGCGACGCCGGGCGCGTCAGCGTCAACGGCAAGGTGCAGCGCGCGTCCTACGATGTAAAAGTGGGGGATAAGATCGAGGTGGCCCTGGGCCAAAACCGCCACACCTACCTGGTCAAGGCCGTGCAGGAGCACGCGCTGAAAGAGGACGCCGCCCTTATGTATGAACCCCTGGACTGACATAATCACCCGCCGGAGCGCATAGGCTCTATCGGGTGATTTTTTTATGGAACAGAAAAAGACGACCGGCCACAGCCTGACCCTGTGCGATCGGGAAAAGCTGACCCTTACCGGCGTGACCGATGTGGACGCTTTTAATGAAGAAGAAATTACGGTGATCACGGACTTTGGCGAGCTGACGGTCAAGGGCGATCTGCTGCATGTGGAGGCGCTGGACCTGGAGTGCGGCAGTATGCAGATCACCGGCAAGGTCACGGCGCTGCTTTATACCCAGCACCGGGAGGGCGGCGGACTGCTTGGCCGTCTGTTCCATGGTTAAGGCGCTCTTTGCCTTTTTTCTGTTGGGGCTGGCGCTTTTTCTGCTTTATGATGTGCTGCGGTTTTGGCGCAGCGTGCGGGGGAGCAGGCGGGTCACTTTTTTTGCCGATCTGCTGTGGTGGCTGGTGGCCGCCTTTAGCTGCTACACGCTGTTTTTGGCCTACACCGGCGGGGTGATCCGCACCCTTTGTCTGGCGGTGTGCGGGGGCGGTTTTGCCTGCGGGTATTTTACCCTGGGTACCCTGACCGGGCACCTGTGGGCACGCCTGGGGGAGCGCCTGGCGCGCAAACGCAAAAAACGGCGAAAAAAACGGAAAATCCTGCAAGAAAAAGCAAAAAAACTATTGCAATCCCCCTATAATATATTATATAATAAATTACACGCACGAAAGCGCCAACGGAAAAGAAAAAGACAACCCGCAGCCACGGCTGCGCCGGAACAAAGAAGTGTTGAGTATGATCCAAAATTTGAAGAACTCCATGAAACGGAGTAAGTACCTGCGCCTGCTTTTGGTGGTGCCCATGGTGGTGCTGTTTCTCTATTGCAGCGTGACTTTGGTGAACCAGTCTGCGGACATCAGCCGTATGCAAAAGCAAAAGCAGACCTTGTCTGCCCAGCTGGCTTCCGTCCAGCAGGAGAACGCCCGGCTGCAAGAGGTGGTGGGCGCCGACAATAAGGACGACTATATTGAGCAAAAGGCCCGGGAAAAGGGCTATGTAAAAGGCGACGAGATCGTGTTTTACGATATTTCCGGCACGGAATAAACAAAACAAATACAAGGGGGCAGCAATCAGGTTAAGACTTTTTGCTGCGCCCCTTTTTTATTGCAAAAAGGTGGACAAGCGTATGAGAGAGATCAAAGCCCGGGCCATTACAGAGGCGGTGCGGCAGCTGTGCATAACGGCCAATAAAGTGCTGCCGGAGGATCTGGTGCAGTGTATCGGCTGCGCCCGGCAGACGGAGCCGAACGATACCGCCAAGAGCATACTTGGCGATTTGGAGAGCAATTTAGCGGCAGCCAAGGAACTGGACCTGCCCATTTGCCAGGACACCGGTATGGCCGTTGTGTTTGCAGAGATCGGCCAGGATGTGCACATTGACGGCGACTTTGAAGCGGCGGTGCACGCCGGGGTAGCTGCCGGATATACGGACGGCCTGCTGCGCAAGAGCGTGGTGCGGGACCCGTTCTTTGACCGGGTGAATACCGGCGACAATACCCCCGCTGTGATCCACACCCGCCTGGAGCCCGGGGATCGGGTGCGGCTGACGGTGGCGCCCAAGGGCTTTGGCAGCGAGAATATGAGCGCTCTGCGTATGTTTACCCCGGCCGCCACACGGCAGGATCTGGTGGATTACATTGTGGGCGTGGTGCAAAAGGCCGGGTCCAATCCCTGCCCGCCGGTGGTGATCGGTGTGGGGATCGGCGGCGATTTTGAAAAGTGCGCCCTGCTGGCCAAGGAGGCCCTGTGCCGTCCGCTGTCCCGGCGCAATCCCGATCCGGACTACGCGGCGCTGGAGCAGGAGCTGCTGGAGAAGATCAACGCACTGGACATCGGCCCCCAGGGATTTGGCGGCCAAACCACGGCGCTGGGTGTGAACATTGAGACCTACGCCACCCACATTGCCGGGCTGCCGGTGGCGGTGAATGTAGGCTGCCATGTGACCCGGCACGCAACAAAGGAACTTTGATTTATGGAATTACAAATGACTGCCCCCTGTCTTCTGGGCCTGGAGGGCCTGGTGGCAGAGGAATTAAGAAAAATGGACGCCCGAGAGGTGACCGCCGAGAACGGCCGGGTGTTCTTTAACGGCGACGAGGCAATGCTGGCCCGCGCCAATATCAACAGCCGCTTTGCGGAGCGGATCCTGATTGTGCTGGATCGCTTTACGGCGGTGACCTTTGAGGAGCTGTTCCAGGCGGTACGGCGGCTGCCCTGGAGCGAGTTTATCGGCAGTACGGACACTTTCCCGGTGAAGGGCTACTCCATTTCCTCCGCCCTGCACAGTGTGCCGGACTGCCAAAAGATCATCAAAAAAGCCGTGGTGGAGAGCCTGAAAGAGGACTACCACATCAACTGGTTTGACGAGACCGGCCCGGTGCACCAAATTCAGTTCTCCATACTGAAAGACCAGGTGACCATTATGCTGGACACCACCGGCACCGGCCTGCACAAGCGGGGCTACCGACCGGAGAGCAATGCCGCTCCTATTCGAGAGACTTTGGCGGCGGCGCTGTGCAGTCTGTCCCGGTTGCGGCACTACCACACTTTGTACGATCCCTTTTGCGGCAGCGGCACCATTCTCATTGAGGGGGCTATGCTGGCGGCCAATGTGGCGCCGGGGATCAACCGCAATTTTGCCTGCGACCGCTGGGGCTTTGTGCCGGAGGCGGCCTGGAAGCAGGAGCGCGCCCGTGCCCACGAGAGCATTAAGACGGATATTGATTTTCAGGCGTTCGGCTCCGATCTGGACCCCCACGCCATTGAGCTGACCGCCATCAACGCCAAGCGGGCCAGGGTGGGGCAGTACCTGCACCTGGACACGGCGGATATTGCCGATTTTAACCCCCAAACGGAGCGGGGCACTCTGGTGACCAACCCGCCCTACGGCGAGCGTATGCTGGATATTCGAGAGGCGGAGCGGCTCTATCGCATAATGGGCGAGAAGTTCAGCCCCCGCAAGGGCTGGAGCTACGGCGTCATTTCGCCGGACGAACAGTTTGAAAAGTGCTTTGGCCGCAAGGCAGACAAGCGGCGCAAGCTGTATAACGGTATGATCAAATGCCAATTCTATATGTACTTTAAGTAAAGGGTGATACGATGGATTACAAAGAGAAATATCAGCAGTGGCTGGCCTTTGCCGACCCGGACACCAAGGCGGAACTGGAAAGCCTGACGGACGAAAAAGAGATCGAGGATCGGTTCTATAAGGACCTGGCCTTTGGCACCGGCGGCCTGCGGGGCATTATGGGTGCCGGGTCTAACCGGATGAACCGCTACACCGTGGGTAAGGCCACCCTGGGGCTTGCCAACTATTTGAAGTCCACCGGCAAGGCGGATTTGAAAGTGGCCATTGCTTACGACTCCCGCAACAACTCGGCGGATTTTGCCAAGACGGCGGCGGGCATTTTTGCAAACTGCGGCTTGCAGGTGTATCTGTATGACCGGCTGGTGCCGGTGCCGGTGCTGTCCTTTACCACCCGGTATCTGCACTGTGACGCCGGGGTGATGATCACCGCCTCCCACAATCCCAAGGAATATAACGGCTACAAGGTGTATGACGCCAAGGGCTGCCAGCTGTGCACCGCAGACGCGGCGGCAGCGCTGGATTATATTAACGCAGTAGACGATTACAGCGCCATTCCTTTTTGCAGCGACCACGCCAATATCCACCCGGTGGGGGACAAGGAACTGGACGCCTTTATCGCTGCGGTGGAGCAGCAGAGCCTGTACACCCAGCCGTCGGATCTGAAGATCGTTTACACCCCGCTCCACGGCACCGGCAATGTGCCTGTGCGCCGGGTGCTGCGGAATATGAATGTATCTGTGGTCAAGTCCCAGGAACTGCCGGACGGCAATTTCTCCACCGTGCGCAGCCCCAATCCGGAAGAGAAGGACGCCCTGACCCTGGCCATTGCCCAGGCAAAGGCAGAGGGTGCGGACCTGGTGCTGGGCACCGACCCGGACTGCGACCGGGTGGGCATTGCGGTGCGTGACGGCGACGAGTATGTGCTGTTTACCGGCAACCAGACCGGCGCGCTGCTGGTGCAGTTCGTGCTGACCATGAAGAAAGTGCAACTGAACGGAAAATCCACCCTGGTCAAAACCATTGTGACCAGCGACCTGGGTGCCAATATCGGCCGCAGCTTTGGCTTGCAGATCGAGGAGACCCTTACCGGCTTTAAGTATATCGGCGACAAGATCAATACTTACGAGCAGACCGGGGACAAGGAATTTGTGATCGGCTACGAGGAGAGCTACGGCTACCTGGTGGGCACCCACGCCCGGGATAAGGACGCGGTGGTGTCCTCTATGCTCATTTGCCAAATGGCCGCCTGGTATAAAAATCAGGGCAAGACCCTGGTGGACGCGCTGAACGCTGTTTATCAGGAATACGGCTACTATTTGGACGCCCTGGACAGCTTTGTGCTGAAGGGCAAGGACGGCGCCGAGAAGATCGGTGCGCTGATGCAGACCTTCCGTGCCGGCGGGGACCAAATGTTCGCCGGCGTGGACCGGGTGCAGGATTTTGCCCTGGGTATCGGCGACCTGCCTAAGGAAAATGTGTTGAAATTCCTGTTCACCGACGGCTCCTGGATGGCGGTGCGCCCCTCCGGCACAGAGCCGAAGATCAAGGTGTACTACTCCATTGTGGACCCGGACAGAGCCGCCGCCCACAGCCGCCTGGCCGTCTTGCAGGCACAGATCAAAGAGATTATCGGAGAATGAGTATGACAGCGAAGAAAGAGGCCGTACAGGCGTATATCGACCGGGTGCTGGCGCCGAAAATCCAAGGCGACGGCGGTTGGGTAGAATTTGTATCTTTAGAGGGTGACCGCTTGACCCTGCACTTTCGGGGCGAGTGCTCCAAGTGCCTGATCCTCCACCGGTGCGTGGCGTGGATCGAACAGCAGCTGGCGGCGGATCTGCATTTGCAGCTGACGGTGGAGCCGGTGCGGAAGAAACCCTATTTTCAGGATCGGTAAGGAGGTGCAGGTATGGCACATATTAAAGTAGAACGGCGTTCTATGCGCCCGGAAGAGTGGACGGACCTGCGCTTTAGCTGGCTGAAACGCTATATTTACAGCGAAAAATGGGAGATCGATAACCTGATGATCCGGGACGCCCGCCAGGTGGCGGAAATGGACTTTCAGTTCTATCCCGGCGAGCCGCGACCCTTAAAGCGGGGGGATATGTACTTTACCCCGGACGGCACCGCCTTTATTACGGCGGATGTGCAGGTGCCAAAGCACTTGCAGGGGCAGGAACTGTGGTTCTCTCTCAAAACAGCGGCAGAAATTTGTGTGAAGGTCAACGGCCGCTATGTAGGCGGCGTGGACCCCAACCGGGAGCGTATGCTGCTGTCGCCCTATGCGGATACTACCCAAACGCTGCATTTTGAGATGATGGGTTACAACCGCTCCAAGCCGGACGATGAGCGCAACCCGGAGAGCCTGTCTGTGCGCGGCTGCCGCCAAATTTTTGAGGGCGCGTATCTGTGCACCGTGGATCACGCGGTGCAGGATCTGGTCTATGATTTTGAACTGCTGCTGGATATTGCCGGCAGCGACCTGTTTAATGAAGATTACCGGGCGTTCCTGAACCGGGAGCTGAACAACGCCATGAACTGCCTGGACTTTACCGACGAGGGCGTGACCGGCGTGGCCGCGTGCCAGGCGTATCTTAACGATGTGGTCTTTGCCAACGACACTTATAAGGGCGCCGGGGATGTGGCGCTGATCGCCCACAGCCACCTGGATATTGCCTACTACTGGCGGCGGATCCACGCGGTGCAGAAGAATTTGCGCACGGTGCTCATTCAGCTGCGGCTGATGGATCGCTACCCGGACTTTAAGTACACCCACACCCAGCCCTATGTGTATGAGACCCTGGAGAAGTATTACCCGGATGTGTTCGACGAGTTGCAGGAGAAGGTGGCCCGGGGCCAGTTTGAGCCGGTGGGCGCTATGTATGTGGAGCCGGACTGCAATATCCCGGCGGCGGAGAGCCTGATTCGCCAGTGCCTTTACGGCCAGCAGACCTATCAGCGTATGTTTGGCAAGCGGGTGAATAATGCCTGGCTGCCGGATGTGTTCGGCAACAGCTGGATCCTGCCCCAAATTTTGAAAAAATGCGGCGTGGACTACTTTGTCAGCAACAAAATGTCCACCTGGAATGATACCAACCGCTTCCCCCACAACAACTTTATTTGGCGGGGCATTGACGGCAGCAGCGTGCTGGCTTGTGTGCCGCCCACCCATTTTATCACCTGGAACGCTCCCTCCCAGATCCAGGCCAACTGGGAGGCGTATATTGACAAGGACACCGGCGGTCAGACTATGAATATGTTTGGCTACGGCGACGGCGGCTCCGGTTGCACGGAAGAGATGATTGAGCTGATGCACCGGTTCTCCAAGGTGTCCGTACTGCCCAAGTGCACCCATATGGGCGGCGCCGAATTCCTGGAAAAGAATTTGAAAGACAATGAGAACCTGGAGACCTGGGACGGGGAGCTGTACCTGGAAATGCACCGGGGCACCTTTACCACCAAGAGCGACTTAAAGCGCGCCAATCGGCGGTTGGAAAACAAGTTCCGCCTGGCGGAAATGCTCACCGTGCTGCGGGGCGAGAACCGCACGGCGGAGGTCACGGCCCTTTATAAAAAGCTGCTGATCAACCAGTTCCATGATATTTTGCCCGGCTCTCATATCCACCCGGTGTTTGAGGACGCTATGGCGGATTATCGAGAGATCGAGACGGCGCTGGACGCCATCATCGGCACCGGCAGCCGCTACTTTAACCCGCTGAACTTTACTTATGACGCCCTGACTTTTGTGGAGAACAAGCGGGGTACCGCCACCCGTATGGGCAAGCGGGGCAACTGGCTGGTGCCCAACCTGGCACCCCTGGGCAGCGGCACCCTGCGCAAGACCGACTATCACGGCCACTGGCTGCAAGTGGACGGCGATCGGGTAGAGACCCCGTTTTATACCGTTGGGCTGAATGCAGACGGTTCCGTTGCCAGTTTGTATGACAAAAAAATGCAGCGAGAGTGGACGGACGGCGCCTTTAACAAACTGACCCTTTATGAGGACAAACCCGGCAACTATGACGCCTGGGACATTCTGCCCAATTACAGAGATAAGCAAGTGCCCCTGACCGTGGCGCAGCCGCTGACTTTGACCGAGCAGGACAGCGAGAGCGCTACCTTTAAGACGGTGCTGCAAACAGAAAATTCTACCTGGACCCAGTACCTGCGGCTGTTCCGCAGAGACGGTGCCATTGAGGTGGAAAATCAGGTGGACTGGCAGGAAAAACATGTGCTGGCCAAGGTGCTGTTTGACTGCAATGTGCTGGCACGGCAGGCCCTGTGCGACACCTCCGCCGGTTACATTGCCCGGGACACCCACCGCAACACCACCTGGCAGCAGGCCCGCTTTGAGTGCTGCCACCACAAGTGGTGCGATCTTAGCGAGACAGACGGCGGTATCGCCATTTTGAACGACGGCAAGTACGGCGTAGGCTTTTTGGAAAATCAGATCAGCCTTTCTTTGCTGCGTTCTCCCATTCGCCCGGATGTAACGGCGGATATGGGCCATCACAGCTTCTGCTACCGCATTGTGCCCCATGCCGGTGACCCGGTACAGGCGGGGATCAACCGCCTAGCGCTGCAATTCAACCAGCCGCCCATCAAGAGTGATGTGACCTACACCGGCACGGACTTTGCGCCCCTTTACTTGCAGGCGATGAAGTTCTCTGAGGACGGCAAGCGCATTGTGGTGCGCCTGAGCGAGCAGGACGGCCGCCGGGGCACTCTGCGCCTGCCCCGCAAGGTACAGGTGCTGAATATGCTGGAAGATGTGGAGCGGGAGACGGACACCGTTGACTACACGCCCTTTGAAATTCTGACCCTGGGGTGGCCGGTAGAATGAGCGGCTGGCAAATTGCACTGATCGTTGCCGCTGTGCTGCTGCTGGGGCTGGTACTGCTGCCGGCCTTTAACCGCCGCCAGGTGCGGCGTATGCCCCCGGATCAACAAATTCTACTGATTATGAAACAAGCGAAAGGGCTACACTATATCCGCAATATGTCCGGTGGCAAGCAGGGCTTTCTCTATTATGTAAAGAACAAACGCAAGATCCTGGTGTACCCCTGGGTGCGCCGGGGTCGTGTGCGGGTCATTACCAAGAAAGATCCCTTTGACCGCTGGGACTACCCGGAGGAGCAGGCGCCCTTGACCCGGGAGGAGCGAGACCAGGCACGGCAGGCGCTGGCAGACTACGCCCGGCGCTCAAATCAGCGGATCGTTTGGAATGACAAAACGGAACAGTAAAAAGCTAAAGCCCAGCCAGATCAGCGTAAAGGGCAGGCAAATTTGGCCCCATAAATTCAGCGGCACCCGGCTGTAATCCCAAACGCCCATACCCAGCGCCCGGTTGAACACCAGGCCGAATACCAGTTCTATCCCGGTGATGATCCCGGCGCCCAGCAAGCACTTGAGCGCCAGCGGCAAGCCCGGCCGTGTGCGCTCCAGGCAGTAAAAGGCGGCCAGAATGATCCCACCGGCAAAGAACATGGAATAATGGGTGCGGCCCCGGTACACCAGTTCTATGGTGCAGTAGGCGGCGCCGCCGAACAGAAAGCGAAAGAGATAAAAGAAAAAATCAGTCATACCGTTAGCATACCCCCAAGGCAGGTGATTATTTGCAACTGGATAGAGAAGCCCGGCAGCTTTTAGATCTGCTGGAACAGGCCGGCTACCGCGCCTATGCGGTGGGCGGCTGCGTGCGGGACGCCTGTATGGGTCGGGCGTATGCGGATATTGACCTGTGCACCTCTGCACTGCCCCGGCAGACGGAGGCGGTGCTGGCAGCGGCCGGCATACGGTATATTGAGACCGGCTTGCAGCACGGCACCGTTACCGCTGTGCTAAACGGCAAGACCTATGAGATCACCACCTTTCGTACCGACGGCAGCTATACGGACAGCCGCCACCCGGACGGAGTGACCTTTGTGCCGGAGGTGGAGACGGACCTGGCCCGCCGGGACTTTACCGTCAACGCCATGGCCTACCACCCGGAGCAGGGACTGGTAGACCCCTTTGGTGGCCAGGCGGATATGAAGGCTAAGTGCCTGCGGTGCGTGGGCGAGCCGCGCCTGCGGTTTACCGAGGACGCCCTGCGGATCCTCCGCGCCCTGCGCTTTGCCGCCGTGCTGGGCTTTACCTTGGAGGAAGAGACGGCAAAGGCTGCCTTTGCACTGAAAGAGCGGCTGCACCTGGTGTCTGCCGAGCGGATCTATGTGGAGCTGAAAAAGCTGCTGCTTGGAGACTGGGCCTTTGATGTGCTGGTCAAATACAAAGAGATCATCGGCGTGGTGGTGCCGGAGCTGGTGCCCACTTTTGACTGCGCCCAGCAAAATCCATGGCATGTGTACGATGTGTTTACCCACATTGCCAAGTCTGTGGAGGCGGCGCCAAAGGACGCGGACCTGCGGCTGGTGATGCTCTTTCACGATACAGGCAAACCGGCGTGCAAGACCACGGACGAAAAAGGCATTGACCACTTTTACGGTCACCCGGTAGTCAGCGAGCAGCTGGCAAAAACAGCGCTGGAACGGTTGAAAGTGAGCCGCGCCAGTATGCAGCGCATTTTGCCCCTGATCCGTTACCACGACGGCCATATTTTAACAGAAGAAAAGAGCATTAAGCGCTGGCTGAACCGCCTTGGCCCGGAGGGCACGCTGGATCTGATCCATGTAAAGACGGCGGACCTGGCGGCTCAGAATTTGGATCGCACCCAGCCGGAGATCGAGGAGCTGTACCGCACCAAGGCACTGCTGCGCGTGATCCTGGAGCGGGGCGACGCGTTCTCCCTCCGGGACTTGGCTGTGGGCGGTAGGGAACTGCTGGCCCTGGGCTACCAAGGCAAGGCTGTCGGCGCAGCGCTGGACGCACTGCTTTCCGGGGTGATTGGCGGAGAAGTGGAAAATGAGCGGGCGGCCCTGCTTGCCTATTTGGCGGCGTTAGACCTGCCACGGACGGAATAAAACAGAGTAAATAGAAAAGGACAAACCCTTTGCGAAATTTGGCGCAATTTTGGGGTTTGTCCTCTTTTTTTATTGCCCGGATATGACAAATTCGGCCTGCCCCGCCGGGCTATACTGGGAGCAAGGGGGCGAGGGCGTGCAGGTGGTGTATGTGGATGTGCTGCTGGTGGTCAATTTTTTTATGACCCTGGTGCTGTTGCTGCTGACGGCAGCGCTGACCAAGCAGCCCCGGCGGTCCGGTCGGTTGTGCCTGGCTGCGGCTCTGGGGGCGGCGTACAGCCTGATCTTGCTGGCGCCAAAGCTGCCCGGCTGGGTAGTGGTGCTCTCTAAGATCGCCGTGGCACTGGTGCTTGTACTGGCGGCCTTTGGCTTTGGGTCTGTTAAGAAGTACCTGCGGTGCCTGCTGTGCTTTCTGTCTGCCAATTTTGCCCTGCTGGGTTTCATTGTAGGGGTGTGGCTGTTGTTTCGCCCCCGGCGGATCGTAGTGAAAAACAGCGCTGTCTATTTTGATCTGCCGGCCCGCACGCTGCTGCTGTTGGCGTTGGCGGCGTATGTGTTGGCGCTGCTGATCCTGCGGCTTTATGAAAAGCACGCCGGGCGGCGGGCGCTCCTGGAACTGACCATAGATACCGGGGCGCGCCAAGTGCGCTGCTTTGCCCTGGCAGACAGCGGCAATCGGCTGCGAGAGCCATTCTCCGGCGCACCGGTGATCGTGGCCCGGCGCAGTCTGTTTCCGGATATGGAAACGCCCCGGGTGATCCCGTACCAGACCGTGGGCGGCGAGGGTATGCTCACTGCCTTTCGCCCACGGCAGGTGACGGTACATAGCGGCAAGCGCCAGGGCGCAGTGGGGGAGGTGTATGTGGCGCTGAGCGAGCATATCCAAAACGAGGACTACCAAGCGGTGGTCGATCCAAAAATCTTTTCCTGGGAGTGACAAAAATGTTTGCAAAAATCATGGCGTGGGTGCGGCGGCTGTTTCGCCGGGAGTGCCATTACATCAACGGGCCGGAGACCCTGCCGCCCCCCTTGACCCGCGAGGAGGAAGAAACGGTGATGAACCAGCTGCGGGCAGGGGACAACACCAACCGGGAGCTTTTGGTGGTGCACAACCTGCGGCTGGTGGTGTACATTGCCAAGAAGTTTGACAGCTGCCAAACCGCTACGGAGGACCTGGTGAGTATCGGCACCATCGGGCTGATGAAAGCGGTGCGCACCTTTGATCCCAATAAGAATATTAAGCTGGCAACCTACGCCTCTCGCTGCATTGAGAACGAAATTCTCATGCACCTGCGCAAGGTGTCGAATATGAAAACAGAAATGAGTTTTGACGAGCCGCTGTCTGTGGACTGGGACGGCAACGAACTGACCCTCAGCGATGTGCTGGGCACGGAGCCGGATGCAGTGTCGGAGCTTTTAGAGGACGACGACGAAAAACGGCTGCTGCGGGGGATCGTGCAGCGCCTGCCGGAGAAAGAGCGGCAGCTGATGGTGCAGCGGTTCGGGCTGTTCGGCGCCCGGGTACATACCCAAAAGCAGCTGGCGGACCAAATGGGCATTTCCCAGTCCTATATCTCTCGGCTGGAAAAGCGCATTTTATCTAAAATTCGCAAGGAAATGCTGCGGGAATGTGCCAAATCGTAGTTGACAAACGGGGCGCTTTGTGGTAATCTATCTTACGCAGTCGGTGCTGATTGTGATGAGGGTTCACCCGTTCCCATCCCGAACACGGTAGTTAAGCTCATTCACGCTGACAATACTCGGAGGGCGACTTCCCGGGAAGATAAGTAGTGCCGACATAAAAACACGGTCCGTAGTCAAGGCTACAGACCGTGTTCTTTTTTGCACTTATTCCTCTGTGATCTTGCGGTTGCCAAACAGCAGGCTGATGCACCACACGGCGGCCAGACCCACAATGGCATAGATGATCCGGGCAAAGACGGCGTCCTGCCCGCCGCAGATCCACGCCACAATGTCAAACTTGAACAGCCCGATGCTGCCCCAGTTGATCCCGCCGATGATGGCCAGGATCAGTGCAATATTGTTGAGTACACGCATAAATTTCATCTCCAAAAAATTAAGTCATTGCTATCTTGCCCATAGCAATGACTTTTTATGCGTGTTGTTTGATTTTTTTGTTAAATGGAAGTGACCAGCATATCCAGTTTTCCGCTAACGGTAAAGTCGCCGTACCCGGCAGGCACCAGAAAGCTGTCGCCCTTTTGCAGTGCCCGGGAGTCAATGGTGCCGGTGCCGTCGGTGACTAAGATGTGCTGAAAACTCTCTGCCCCGGCAGTCAGCTGTACCGTGCCGCTGACGGCATAATGATAAACGGTAAACAGCGGGCACCGGGCCAGCAGCTGGCGGCTGCCGCCGTCTATATCTTCTTTTTGTCCCATAGGCTTGGTATCGTATTTGGGCGGCTCCGGCACGGCCACATCCAGCGCCTTGGCCACATGCAGCTCCCGGGGCTTGCCGTCTGCACCCCGCCGGTCGTAGTCATATACTCGGTAGGTCACATTGCTGTTTTGCTGAATTTCGGCGATCAGCGCGCCCTTGCCGATGGCGTGCACCGTGCCCGCTTCAATAAAGAACACATCGCCCTTGTGAATATCCACATGGTTGAGCACCCGGGGCAGGGTGTTGTTTTCAATAGCGGCTTTGAACGCTTCTTTGCTGATCTTTTCCTTAAAACCGTAGATCAGCTGAGCACCGGGGGCTGCGTCCAGCACATACCACATTTCGGTCTTGCCAAACTCGTTCTCCACCCGGCGGGCGTAGTCGTCGTCCGGGTGCACCTGGATAGACAGGTTGTCCTTGGCGTCGATCAGCTTAATGAGCACCGGAAAGTAGGGGAACCGGGCGGCGTTGGTGCCGCAAAGGGCCTCTTTGCCCACAGACTCTACCACCTGCTCCAGGGGCTGACCGTCATAGCTGCCGCCGTCAACGGTGTTCATACCCGCCTGGTGGCAGGCCAACATCCAGCCCTCTGCCAGCTTGGGCAGGTCACTTTGGAACCCAAAGTCCTCACGCAAGCGCTGACCGCCCCAAATATAATCCTTAAAGATAGGCTGTAATTTTAAGATCTCCATAGTTGTTTCCTCTGTTTTAGATTGATTTCTTAGATATAATAACAAAAAAGGACTTCACTTTCAAGCCGGGATAGTGTAAAATATGGGCAAATCCATTTTGTAAACTGGGAGGAGGGCGCCTGTGGCCGTTTTAGATGTACAGAATTTGACTTTATCCTTTGGGGAGCGCACGCTGTTCTCCGGGGTGTCTTTCTCCATCAAGGAGCGGGAGAAAGTGGGCTTTGTGGGCGCCAACGGCGTGGGCAAGACCTCGTTGTTTAAGGTGATCTGCGGCGACTACACGCCGGACAGCGGCGGCGCCTTTCTCTCTAGGAACTGCAAGCTGGGCTATATGGAGCAGCACACCTGCTCCGCCGGCAATACCGTGTGGAACGAGCTGGTCAGCGTGTTTGCCCCGCTGATTGAGCTGGAGCGCCAACTGGAAGAAGTGGGCGCGCGCCTGCGCAGCGGGCAAGGGGACACGGCGGCGGATATTGCCCTGCAAGACCGACTGACGGAGCAGTTCCAGCGAGACGGCGGCCTGACTTATAAATCTATGACCCGCTCGGCGCTGCTGGGCCTGGGCTTTACGGAAAAGCAGTTTGATATGTCCACGGACAAGCTGTCCGGCGGGCAGAAGTCTAAGCTGATCTTGGCAAAGCTGCTGCTGTCTAAGGCAGACTTTTTGCTGCTGGACGAGCCCACGAACCACCTGGATATTCACGCGGTGGAGTGGCTGGAGAGCTTTCTCTCCGATTTTAAGGGCGCCTGCCTGATCGTGTCCCACGACCGCTATTTTTTGGATCGGATCACAGACAAGACCATTGAACTGGAAAATCAAAAGATCCGCTGCTTTAGCGGCAACTACTCCGTCTTTTTGCAAAAAAAGGCGGCAGAGCAAAAGGCCATTGCCGAGAAGTACGACAATGATATGAAAGAGATCGCCCGGTTGGAGGGCATTATCGCCCAGCAACGGCAGTGGAACCGGGAGAAGAATATTAAGACTGCCGAGAGCAAGGAAAAGGTGATCGAGCGTATTCGCGCCCAGCTGGTGGTGCCGGACGCCAAGGTGCAGAAGATCCGCTTTGACTTTACCCCCAAGTGCGTCAGCGGCGAGGATGTGCTCAGCTGCGACGGCCTGTCTAAGTCCTTTGACGGCAAAGAACTGTTCTGCAATGTGTCCTTTGACATTCAGCGGCAGGAGCGGGTGTTCCTGCTGGGGGATAACGGCTGCGGCAAGACCACGCTGCTTAAGATCCTGACCGGCGAATATCCCCGCCAGGAGGGTACTTTTCGCTTTGGCAGCAACTTGCTCACCGGCTACTTTGACCAGGTGCAGGCCAAGCTGGACCTGACCAAAACGGTGATCGGTGAGGTGTGGGATACTTTCCCCCAAATGACGGAGACCCGGGTGCGCAATGCGCTGGCGGCGTTCCTGTTTAAGGGCGAGGAGGTGTATCGCCCCCTGTCCGTGTGCTCCGGCGGCGAGCGTGCCCGTGTGGCACTGCTGAAACTGATGCTGGGTGGCTACAATTTTCTGCTGTTGGACGAGCCGACCAACCACCTGGACGCAGCCTCCAGAGAAGAATTGGAAAACACGCTGCTCCACTATGACGGCACCATGCTCATCGTGTCCCACGACCGATATTTTATCAACAAGCTGGCAACCCGCGTGCTGGAGCTGACCCCCACCGGGGTACAAAGCTATACCGGTAACTACGACGACTATATGGCCCACCGTGCTGTTACACAGCAGGCAACGGCTGCCGTAAAAGAAAAACCAAAGACCAATTCTTATAAAGAGCAAAAGGAGCGTGCCTCCCGCCTGCGCAAGCTGCGCACTGCCGTTACCCGGCTGGAAGCGGAGATCGAGGAGACGGAGGCGGAGATCGAGGAGCTGCAAGCGCAGCTGTCTGCCGGTGCGGACTACCAGGCGCTGATGGACCTGACCGCCAAGCTGGACGCTGCCACTGCCCGCAGAGATGATCTGTACGCCCGGTGGGAGAGCGCCGGTGAGGAACTGGCTGCCGGTGAGGAAGAAATATGAGTGAACCAAAAATTGTCATTGGCGCCGGTGCTGCCGGGCTGACTGCCGCGGCGGTGTGTGCCGAGGGGGGCAGCCGGGTGCTGCTGATCGAAAAAATGGAGCGCCCCGGGCGCAAGCTGCGCATTACCGGCAAAGGGCGCTGCAATGTGACCAATGCCACCTTTGACCTGCAAGGGCTGCTGGAGCATATCCCCACCAACCCGCGGTTTTTGTATTCCGCTTTTTCTAATTTTATGCCTTATGATACCATCGCTTTGATGGAGGATCTGGGCGTGCCCACCAAGATCGAGCGGGGGGAGCGGGTGTTCCCGGTGTCGGATAACGCAACGGATATTGTAGACGCCCTGGTGCGCCGGGCCAAGCACGCCGGTGTGCAGTTCCTGCAAGGGACGGTGGAGCGGTTGGAACGGACCGACGACGGACGGCGGGTACAGGCGGTGCACCTGACTGACGGCCGCCGTTTGACCTGTGACAGCGTGGCGGTTTGTACCGGCGGGTGCAGCTATCCGGCCACCGGCTCTACCGGCGACGGCTATACCTTTGCCCGCCAGTGCGGCCACACTGTTGTGCCCATTCGCCCGGCACTGGTGCCCCTGGTGTGCGACAATAATTTTATCCCGGAACTGCAAGGGCTGAGCCTGCGGAATATTGAAATTCGGGTGACCCAAGGGGTCAAGGAAGTCTATACGGATTTTGGCGAAATGCTGTTTACCCATTACGGTGTAAGCGGGCCGGTGGTGCTCTCTGCCTCCAGCCATTTGACACAGCCGGAGCGGGGGGTGTATAATCTGCATATCGACCTAAAGCCCGCGCTGGCCTTTGATGTGCTGGATCGGCGGGTGCAGCGGGACTTTGCCGCTTTGCAAAATAAAGATCTGATCAATGCCCTGGGCGGCCTGCTGCCCAGAAAGCTGATCCCGGTATTCGTGCGCCGCAGCGGGCTGGAACCGGGCAAGAAGGTCAACCAGATCAGCCGGGAGGAGCGCCACGCGCTGGTGCGGCTGATGAAGGACTTTACCGTGCATATCACCGGCTTTCGCCCGGTGGAGGAGGCCATTGTTACCGCCGGGGGCGTGGATGTGCGCCAGGTATCGCCAAAGACCATGGGCTCCAAGCTGGTGGAGAATTTGTACTTTGCCGGTGAGGTGCTGGATGTGGACGGCTACACCGGCGGGTTCAATTTGCAGATCGCATTTTCCACCGGCACGCTTTGCGGCCAAAACCTGTAATTCTTAAAGGGGGACCTTATGATGATCAATGTTGCCATTGACGGACCTGCCGGTGCCGGCAAGTCCACCATCGCCAAGGCGGCAGCCAAGGCGCTGGGTTATATTTATGTAGATACCGGTGCGCTGTATCGCACGGTGGCGCTGGGCGCGGTGCGCGCCGGTGCCCTGAAGTCGGACGACGCCATTGCTGCCTTGCTGCCTACTTTGCAAGTGGAACTGAAATTTGTAGACGGCAGCCAGCATGTGTACCTGAACGGGGAAGATGTGTCCCACCTGATCCGCACACCGGAGATCAGTATGGGCGCATCCAAAGTCAGCGCCGTGCCTGCGGTGCGGGCGTTCCTGCTGGACTTGCAGCGCAATTTAGCCAAGAAAAATAATGTGATTATGGACGGGCGGGACATTGCCACCGTGGTGCTGCCCCATGCCCAGGTAAAGATCTTTTTGTCCGCCACGCCGGAGTGCCGCGCTCGCCGCCGGTACAAGGAACTGGTGGAAAAGGGCCAGACGGTGACCTATGAGGATGTGCTGGCGGATGTGAACCGCCGGGACTACCAGGACAGCCACAGGGAGATCGCCCCGCTGAAACCCTCTGCCGACAGCATTATGGCAGATACCTCGGAGCTGGACTTGCAGCAGTCCATTGACCTGATCATCACTATCATTCGGGAGCATACAAAATGAAAGAATTTGACTACACCCAGGTAAAACATTACAAGACCTACGGCTTTATCAAGGCCGTGTTCCGCCCGCTGGTAAAGCTGGTGTACAAAATGCGCTTTAAGGGGCTGGAGAATATCCCCAAGGGCCGCAGCAATTATATTGTTGCCATCAATCACACCTGCGCCTTTGACCCGGTGTTCGTGGCGCTGCCCAAGGAGGTACCGCCCCTGCACTTTATGGCCAAGGTGGAGCTGTTTAAGAACCCCATCGCCGCCTGGTTTTTGACCCGGATGTACGCCTTTCCGGTGCGCCGGGGCAAGGGCGATACCTCCGCCATTGACTACGGTGTGAAGATCGTGGAGGAAAATCATGTGATGGCCATTTGCCCGGAGGGTCGCCGCATTAAAGATAAGGACGGCGTGCCCCAAAAGGCCAAGGCCGGTGTGGCGGTGATCGCCAAGGCCACCGGCGCCGATGTGCTGCCGGTCGCCATTTGCTGCGACGGCAAGATCAAGGCGGGCAAGCAGGTGACCGTGCGCTACGGCAAGCTGCTGACCCAGGCAGACCTGGGACTGGACCGGGAGGAGCTGGGCCCGCACGATATTAAGGACGCTGCCGGTAAGGTGATGGACGCCATTACCGCCCTGTGGGAGGACGAGAGAGCGTGCAAATAAAACTGGCCAAGACCGCCGGTTTTTGCTTTGGCGTCAACCGGGCGGTAGAACTGTTGTATGATAAAGTGGAGGCAGGGGAGCAGGTGTGCACCCTTGGCCCCATCATTCATAATGCCCAGCTGGTGGGCGATCTGGCGGACCGGGGGGTCAAGATTATTGACCGGGTAGAGGACTGCCCGCCCGGGTATCAGATCGTGGTGCGCACCCACGGGGTAGACAAATGCGTGGTGGAAGAAATGCAGGCGCGCCATTTGCCCTTTACGGACGCCACCTGCCCCTTTGTGTTGAAGATCCACCGCATTGTAGGCAGTCAGTCGCCGGACACCACGGTGCTCATTGCCGGGGACGCAGACCACCCGGAAGTGGTGGGTATTCGCTCCTATTGCCCCGGCGCCAGCTATGTGTTCAAAAACGCCGAGGAATTGCAGGAGATCCTAAAAAGTGGCGCAATTTCACCAAATGATCCGATGATTTGCGTTTCTCAGACCACATTTAGCCTAAAAGAATGGAAAAAGTCTGAGAAAATTCTTAAAAAGGTATGTACAAATACCAAAATTTATAGTACAATATGCAATGCTACTTCTGAAAGACAAGAAGAAGCGGCGGCTCTGTCCAGGGAGTGCGACGCTATGCTTGTGATCGGAGGTCGCCATTCATCAAACACCTGTAAGCTGCGAGATGTGTGCGCCGCAAATGCTCCCACCTTTCTGATCGAAACGGCGGCGGAGCTGAGCAGCCTGGATCTCAGCGCCTATGCGGTGGTTGGTGTTACAGCCGGGGCGTCTACGCCGTCGGCAATCATCAAGGAGGTACTCAAAACCATGTCCGAAGAAATTAAAGAAAAGGAAGTTGAAACAACTTCAGCCGCTACTGAAGAAGTTGTGGAGACAGCAGATGCGAATCAGGCCGCTGAGGCTGCTGTCAACACATCTGCTGATGGTGAGGCATCCTCATTCGCAGAAATGCTGGAAGAATCCTTTAGCGAAGATGATAACAGCAAGGTCGTAAAGGGCACTGTTGTGAACATCACACCCACCGAGGTATTCGTTGATGTGACCGGCAGAAAGCAGACCGGTGTGATCGCACTGGCTGATCTTTCCGCAGAGCCGGTGGATAAAGCAGAGGATGTTGTCAAAATCGGCGATGTACTGGACCTCGTCATCATGAAAACATCCGATGAAGAGGGCGTTCTGAAGCTTTCCAAGAAGCTGGTGGACGCATTCAAAGGCTGGGACGAGATCGTTGCAGCCCATGAGAACGACGAAGTGCTGGAAGGCACCGTTGTTGCCATCGTAAAGGGCGGTGTTCTGGTAACCGCCAAGGGCACCCGCGTGTTCGTGCCCGCTTCTCTTACCGGCGTACCCCGCGGTCAGGAGCTGGATGTGCTCAAGGGCACAACCGTTCGCTTCAAGGTCATTGACCTGAACCCGGCTCGTCGTCGTGCCGTTGGCTCCATTAAGGTGGTCGCCAATGAGGAGAAGAAGGCCCAGCAGGAGGCTCTGTGGGCTACCCTGTCCGAGGGTCAGAAGTTGACCGGTACCGTAAAGTCCCTGACCAGCTACGGCGCGTTCGTAGACATCGGTGGCATTGACGGTATGATCCATATCAGCGAGCTGAGCTGGAACCGCATTAAGCACCCCAGCGAGGTGGTTAAAGTTGGTGACACCGTAGAGGTGACCATCAAGAAGCTGGATGATGAGAACAAGAAGATCTCTCTTGGCTTTAAGAAGCTGGAGGACAACCCGTGGGAGATCCTGAAGCGCGATTATCCCGTTGGCACCGTTGTGGACGCAAAGATCGTTGGCCTGGCTGCCTTTGGCGCCTTTGCCAATGTGATCCCCGGTATTGACGGTCTGATCCACATCAGCCAGATCAGCTGGGATCGTGTAAAGACCCCCGGCGATGTGCTGAAGGTGGGCGATGAAGTGAAGTGCGAGATCACGGACATTGACTTTGACAAGAAGCGTGTCAGCCTGTCCATGAAGACTTTGCTGCCCAAGCCGGAAGAGGGCATTCCCGCTCTGTCCGACCAGGACTAATAGACATAAAAGATCCCGCTTGCATTTGCAGGCGGGATTTTTTGCGCTTATATTTAGGCAAAAAAAGAGCCGCTGGTGTCAGCGGCTTTCGTTTTTATATTCAGTCGATGGGCGGGTCCTGCTCCTCGCTAAAAAGGGTGTTGATCACCGCTTCATAGACCCGCACCGGGTTGGCCTGGAACTTCTCCTTGACTGCCTGGGCCTGGGCCTTGGTGGGCATATAGAGCTTGAGCGCCATAAAGTCCCGGTCAATGTCGCTCACATGCAGCGTCACCTGAAAGGCGTTGCCGTCCGGCTCAATATCCACCCGGTTCTCTCGCTGGTAGGTCTCTTTGGCCAGCGCCCGCTGGCAGCAGGCAATGCTCTTTTCCCGCATGGTCAGGGGCAGGTCGTTCTCGATCAGCTCCACCGCCGCCTTGCACTGGGGGGTGGCGTACAGCCGATCCTCTTTTTCCACGATCTGGCCGGCAGCTTTCAGCCGGTCGATGGAGTCACAAATTTCAAAGTAATTGGCAATGCGCCCGGCTGTGAGGGCGTCGGTAATGTTCTTAATGCTCAAGGGCTTTTCAATATTGGCAAGAATGTAGCACACCATAGCGGAAATGGAGCTTTTGGCGCGCAGGCCGCCGTCCTCAATGCCCGCCGTAAAGGCGTCAAATTGCAGATTGGGATTGTAGGCGCCGTCTTTGGGGTTTAGATTTTGCATAAAATCACCTGATTTATCCGTTAAAATAAGGTCACAACGCGGACCGGTGACTATTTTACCACAATCGGCTTGAACTTGCAATTCATTTGTGCTATTATGTCAAAGTAGTGTTATACTATATATAGTATGACAGAGCCAATAGAACCGGAGGACAACAAAATGACGGAATTTACAAAAGATACAGTGATCGGCGATATTTTAGACATTTGCCCGGACGCAGCCCCTTATTTTTTGCAGATGGGTATGCACTGCCTGGGTTGCCCCGCCTCTCGCGGTGAGACGGTGGAACAGGCTTGCGCTGTGCACGGCGTAGATACGGACGATCTGCTGGAGCAGATCAACGCCCTGATCCAAAAATGATCACTTTGACCCCGCGATTGCAGGCTGTGGCGGACCTGGTGCCGCCCGGCTGCACGGTGGCGGATATTGGCTGCGACCACGGCTATGTGAGCGCCTATTTGGTGCAGCAGGGGATCGCGCCCCGGGTGGTGGCTGCCGATGTGCGCCCCGGCCCGCTGGGTGCCTGCCGCCGATTGGTAGATGAACTGGGCCTGACCGACCGAATTAAGACCCGCCTTTGCAGCGGACTGACGGACATTGCCGACGCCGAGTGTGACGCGGTGGTGCTGGCCGGTATGGGCGGCGAACTGATCGCAGAGATCCTGGCCGCCTGCCCGTATATACATAAAAAGACATTGATTTTGCAGCCCATGACCCATCCGGAGGTCGTGCGGCAATTTTTGTTTACAAACGGCTTTGGGATCCGCTGCGCCCGGGTGGTGCGGGAGGGGCGGCACCACTATTTGGTGCTGCTGGCTGTGCCCGGCGCTGCGCCGGACAGTTATACCCAGGCAGATTTGTATTTGGCCGGGATCACGGATTTTAGCGACAAGGCTTATTTTGACCAGCTGATCCGCTACCTGCGCAACCGCCAAAAGGGCGGCGCAGATACGGCGGCGGTGATCCGCGCCATTGAGGAAAAATTATGACGACTGTTGCAGATATTAACAACTGGATCAATACCATTGCGCCTTATGACACCATGGAGGAATGGGACAATTCCGGCTTTTTGGTAGGCGATATAGAGGCGCCGGTGCGCCGGTGCGTGCTGTCTCTGGACGCCACTTTGCCGGTGGTGGACTTTGTCGTAGGTATGGGGGCGGAGCTGCTCCTCACCCATCACCCGCTGATTTTCCACGGGCTAAAGCAGGTCTATACCGGCACGCCGGTCAGCGAACTGGTGCAAAACGGCATTGCGCTCATCAGCGCCCACACCTGTTTTGACAAGGCCCCCGGCGGCATTGGCGACAGTATGGCCGCTCTGCTGGGACTGACGGACCTGACCCATAGCGACGACGGCTTTTTGACCGTCGGCCGCTTGCCCCAGGCGATGAGTGTGGACGATTTTGCCGCTATGGCCGGTGAAGTGCTGGAGAGTGACGGCCTGCGCTATACGGACACGGAGGCGCTGATCGAGACCGTTGCCGTTTGCGGCGGTGCCGGTGGCGAATTTTGGCGCCGGGCGCAGCAACTTGCCGACTGCTATCTCACTGGTGAGGTGCGCTACCACGATCTGCTGGAAGCGGCGGATGAGCAGTACCCGGTACTGGCTGCCGGTCATTATGAGACCGAGTACGCCGCCTTTATGACCTTAAAAGAAAGACTGGAACAGGCGTTCCCGGATGTGGAATTCATTTGCGCACCCCAGAAGAACCCTGTGCTGACGGTGTAAGTATGGCACTGGACGGTATTTTTTTGCACTGCCTGCAACGGGAGATCGCAGATGGTGCGGTGGGGGACCGGGTAGACAAGATCCACCAGCCCACCAGAGAGGAGATCGTGCTGACCCTGCGGGGCCGCAGCGGCACCAAAAAGCTGCTGCTCAGCTGCCGCCCGGACAGCGCCCGGGTGCACTTTACAGAGTATGCGCCGGAGAACCCGGCCAAGCCACCTATGTTTACCATGCTGCTGCGCAAGCTGCTGCAAGGGGCACGGCTGGACGATGTGACCCAGCCCGGCCTGGAGCGGGTGCTGGAGCTGCACTTTACCGGCACCAATGAGCTGGGAGACCGGGTGACCTATCGCCTGGTGATCGAGATCTTGAGCCGCTACGCCAACATTTTGCTGCTGGACGGCAACGGCAAGATTATAGACTGCATTCGCCGTATGACCGGCGAGACCGGCAACCGGCGGTTGTTGCCCGGGGTGGACTACACTTTGCCGCCGCCCCAGGATAAATTGAATATTCTGACAGAGGATTTGGACACCATCACCCACCGGCTGCAAACCTGCGGCGCCACCGGCGCCAAGGCGGTGCAAAACACCCTGCTGGGCGTGTCACCCATTATTTGCCGAGAGGTGGAGCACGGGCTGACCTTGGAGCAGCTGCGCGCCTTTGCGCAGGCGCCGTCGCCTACGGTGGTGCTGGACGGTGTGCCCAAGGATTTTGCCTTTACCCCTATTCGTCAGTACGGCGATCTGCTGGAATGCCGCAGCTTTGACAGCCCCAGCGCGCTGCTGGACTTCTTCTTTTACGAGCGGGTGCGGCTGGCGCGGATCAAGAGCCGCAGCGCCGATCTGTTCCACCACCTGACCACCCTGCAAGAGCGTGCGGTGCGCAAGGCGGAGAACCGGCGGCAGGAACTGCTGGACTGTGCGGATAAGGACAAGTACCGCATTTACGGCGACCTGATCACCTCCAACCAATATGCGCTGGAAAAGGGCGCGCCCTTTTACGACTTAGAGAATTATTATGAGCCGGGCACGGTGGTGCGTATTCCGGCTGACCCGGCGCTGAGCCCCTCGGCCAACGCCCAAAAATATTATAAAGACTACCGCAAAAAGCAGGTGGCGGAGCAAAAACTTACCGGCTTTATTGCCCAGGCAGAGGCGGAGGCGGCGTATCTGGACAGTGTGCTGGACGCCCTGAGCCGTTCTTCCACCGACGCGGAGATCTCTGCTATTCGGGCAGAGCTGACCGCCGGTGGCTATCTGCGCCACCGGGGCAAGGAAAAGCCTGCCAAGGCGCTGAAGCCGCTGGAATACCAAACGGCGGACGGCTTTCGGATTTTGGTGGGCCGCAACAATGTGATGAACGACAAGCTGACCTTAAAGACGGCGGCAGGAGAGGACTACTGGTTCCATACCCAGGATACCCCCGGTTGTCATGTGGTGCTGGTCACGGCCGGGCGGGAGCCGTCAGAGGCGGCGCTCCACGACGCGGCGGTACTGGCGGCCTACAACAGCAAGGCTCGCGCGTCCTCTAATGTGCCTGTGGACTATACCCGGGCCAAATTTGTAAAGAAACCTGCCGGCGCTAAGCCCGGTCGGGTGATCTATACAGATTATAAAACGCTTTTTGTGACCCCCACGCGGGAGGAGACGGAAAGGATGAACCAACTTGGCTAATGTGGCTGTGATCGTGGCTGCCGGTTCCGGCAGTCGTATGCAAAGTGCAAAGAACAAGGTGCTGCTGCCCCTGTGCGGCACGCCGGTGATCGCCCGCACGGTGGCCGCTTTTGCGGACCTGCCCCAGGTGGACGAGGTGCTGGTGGTGTGCCGTCCTGCGGATGTGGACGCTATGTCCGCCCTGCTGCCCCAGGAGAAAGTGAGCTTTGTGTTTGGCGGCAAGACCCGGCAGGAGAGCGTGCAAAATGCAGTGGACACCATTGACGACTGCGACCTGCTGCTGATCCACGACGGCGCCCGACCCCTGGTGACCCGGGACGAGATCTTGGACACCCT
The DNA here is from genome assembly GCA_963642245.1 of Bifidobacteriaceae bacterium. Taxonomy (GTDB): domain Bacteria; phylum Bacillota; class Clostridia; order Oscillospirales; family Acutalibacteraceae; genus CAG-217. The sequence continues at coordinate 112,147 of CAVIFY010000001.1, forward strand.
GCACCGGGCAAAAGAGACCGGCGCGGCGGCCACCGGTGTTTTTGTAAAAGACACCATTAAGGTGATCAACGACGACTACGAGATCACGGACACCCCGGATCGCTCCCAGCTGATCGCTATTCAAACGCCCCAGATCTTTCGCTTTGACCTGTACAAGCAGGCTATGGAGAAAGCCAAGGCCGAGGGCGGGGACTTTACCGACGATTGCAAGCTGATGGAGAACCTGGGCGTGCCGGTGTCCGTTGTGATCGGCGAATATACCAATATGAAGATCACCACCCCGGAGGATCTGCCTATGGCAGAGGCGATCTTGAAAGCAAGGGAGGCAGAGTAATGCGTATCGGCCACGGCTATGATGTACATAAACTGGTGGAGGGCCGCCCGCTGATCTTAGGCGGCGTGACCGTTCCTTTTGAAAAGGGACTGCTGGGCCACAGCGACGCGGATGTGCTGCTCCACGCCATCTCTGACGCGCTGCTGGGCGCGGCGGCGCTGGGCGACATCGGCCACCTGTTCCCGGACACGGACGACCGCTGGAAAGGGGCAGACAGCCTAAAGCTGCTGGCGGAAGTGGTGCGGGTGCTGGTCGAGCAGGGCTACAAAATTGAGAATATTGACGCCACCCTTTTGGCCCAGCGGCCAAAGCTGGCGCCGTATATAGATGAAATGCGGGGCAACATTGCCGCTGCCTGCCGGATCGGCAAGGATCAGGTCAGCGTAAAGGCCACCACCGAGGAGGGGCTGGGCTTTACCGGCACCGGCGCAGGGATGGCAGCCCACGCCGTGGCACTGATCGAAAAAGCGTAAGGCGCTGCAAAGAGGGGGAGTATATACAAAATGATAGAAACAAAGGCACGGATGCGGGCGGCCGTATTCGGTATCTGCGTCAACCTGTGCCTGTTTATGGTAAAGCTGTATGTGGGTATTTCCACCAACAGCATTTCCATTTATGTAGACTCGCTGAATAACGCGCTGGACAGCGTGGTGTGTATTATTGCACTGGTGGGCTTTTGGCTCTCTGTGCGCACCTCGCCCAAGTACCCGTTCGGGCTGGGCAGGGCAGAGGACTTGACCGGGTTTATCACCGCCGTGGTGATCGTGGGCACCGGCTTTGGCTTTGGCTATGTGTCCCTGGAGCGAACGCTGTACCCGGCGCCGGTGTGGTTCTCGGTGCGCTATGCGGTGATCATTGCCGTAACGGCAGTGGTCAAGCTGCTGCTGGGCGCGTATTATAAGTTTAAGGATCGGCGCCATCCGTCGCCGGTGTTGAAAGGGCTGTTTACGGACAGCATACTGGACTTCTTTATCACTCTGTCCACCCTGATCTCCTTTACCCTGACCCGGGTGGTGGGGGTGCCGGTGGACGGCTACTTTGGTATTGCCATCAGCGCGGTGCTGCTGATCAGCGGCGCCAAGTCCTGCGCCTCCTCCTTTGCCTGCATTTTGGGCAAGCGAGAGACGGAGGATTGCGACCGTGCCCAGGCACTGCTGGCGGCCCGGCCGGGGGTGACCGGTGTGGCCAATGTGCAGTGCCACCGTTACGGACGGCACCTGGCCTTTACGGCAGATATTACTACGGACCAAACTACGGTAGAAGCAGCGGCGCAGTTACAAGAGGGGCTGCGGGCGCTTTTGCAGGCAGAGATGGGCGCAGACTTTACGGCGGCGATCAGCCCCGGCGCACCGACTGCCGAAATAGAACAAAACATAGACGGGGGAGTAACAAATGTCTAACAAAAAAGGTGCTCTTTTGACAGAGGAGCAAAAGCTGGAAAAGGTACTGGCCAAAAAGAAGCGCAAGAAGATCGCACTGAAGATCTTTATCGGCTTTTTGATCATTTTGGCGCTGTTTGTGGGGATCACCACCCTGATCTCCGTGATCGGTATTCAGTCCAACATCAACAAGGCCCACAATTACGGCTCTGCCGGTTGCGCCCAGCTGGAATACAGCGTAGAGGACAACGGCTATGTGAACATTAAGAGCGACAAGGGCCTGAAAGTCATGCAGCTGACGGATGTACATATCGGCGGCGGCTGGATGTCTATTAAAAAGGACGCCATGGCCATCAACACCGTAGCCACCATGATCCGGGTGGAAAAGCCGGACTTTGTGGTGGTCACCGGCGATATTTCTTACCCGGTGCCGTTCCAGGCGGGCACATTCAATAACAAGTCCGGCGCCAAGATCTTTGCGGAGTTGATGGAGACCCTGGGCGTGTACTGGACCCTGGCTTACGGCAACCATGACACGGAGGCGTACAGCTATTACACCCGTGAGCAGCTGACGGACTTTTACCGTGGCGAGAAGTACCAGCACTGCCTGCTCCAGCCCGGCCCGGAAGATGTGGACGGCGTGGGCAACCAGGTGATTAACATTGTCAACAGCGACGGGGTGATCACCCGCTCTTTGATCACGCTGGACAGCCACTCTTACATTGACGGTGATATTTTGGGCGTGCGCTGGCTGTATGATAATATCCACGAGAACCAGATCAACTGGTACAAGAATGTGGTACTGGACCTGGCAAAACGCAATCAGGACACCGCCAAGGCCCTGCCTGCTGCCAAGCAGAAGTCCTATGCCCAGCTTGAAAAAGTGGTGCCCACTTCCGTCTTTTTCCACTTCCCCATGGAGGAGTACCGCTTGGCCTGGACCGAGTATGTGGAGAATGATTATAAAGATACCAAGAATGTGAAGTACCGTTACGGTCTGCCCGGCGAGAGCGGCAAGGTGGTGTACTGTGGTATCCACCCGGACCAGCTGTTTGAGACCATGCAGGAACTGGGCAGCACGGACAGCACTTTCTGCGGCCATGACCACTATAACAACTTCTCCCTGAACTACAAGGGGATCAACCTGACCTACGGCTTTTCCATTGACTATTTGGCCTATGTAGGTATTTACAAGAAGGGCACCCAGCGCGGCTGCACCATCTTGGACTACGACCAAAACGGCGGTCTGGACTTCCACCAGGAGAACTATTATCAGGATAAGTACCAGAACGACGCCCGCGAGTCCGTCACCATGCAGGAGATCACCACCTCCGGTTTGCCGGTGCTGGACGCTCGGTAATGCTTTTTGCGCACTGTCGGTTTTTGCCGACGGTGCGTATTTTTTGTCCCTTTTTGACGGGCAGGTTACGGAAAATCGGATTTTTTATGAAGAATTTTGAAATCCTATTGACAAATGGAAAAAACTTGCTAAAATAAGTATTAGCACTCGGGAGTAAAGAGTGCTAACGCAAAAAAACAAATACTTTTGACGAGGTGAAAAGTTATGACTATTAAACCGCTTGCAGACCGTGTTCTGCTGAAAGCCTGCGAGGCTGAGGAAACCACCGCTTCCGGCATTATTCTGGCTGCTTCC
>CAVIFY010000002.1:0-96287 GCA_963642245.1 Bifidobacteriaceae bacterium
CCCATAGGCAGGCCGCCCAGGGCGTTTACCAGGGTCTGGGTAATGCCGTCACTGTAAGTGCCCAGCACCCAGTTGCAGTAGTACGGCAGGGCAATGTTGCGGCAGTTGCCGCAGATGTTGAAGATCAGGTAAAAGCCCATGATCAGCAGCCAATATTTGTCTGTAAACATAGCTTTCAACTGCCGACCCACCGGCACCTTTTCCTGCACACCGGCGGTCAGGTCCTCCTCCGTCACCCGCTCTCGGGTAAAGAAGTACATCAGGATCACACAGGGGAAGATCAGCACCGCAAAAATGCTCATCACCAGGATCCACTTGCTCTTATCCACCCCGATCACCGGCATCACCAGCATGGGGATCAGCAGCGCCACGATAATGCCTGTGCCCGCCACATTGGCAATGTTGTTAAACACGCTCAGCTGGGTGCGCTGCATAGAGTTGCGGCTGGCGTTTGGCACCAGCAGATTGCTGCTGATAAAGAACATGGTAAAGGCCACGGCGCAGTAGAAATTGTAGGTGAACATCACCCAGATCACCTGGCCGGTCTCGCTCCAGTTGGGCACCATAAACAGCAGCAGCCCGGACAGAGTCAGCAGCGGCGCAGACAGCAAAATATACGGCCGCAGCTTGCCCTGGCGGGTGCGGGTACGGTCAATGAGCATACCCATCATTACATTGGTAATGGCGTCCAAGATCTTAGACACAATGGGATACATAATGAGAAAGCCGCCGCCCAGCCACTTGGTGGCGCCCATTACATCTGTGTAATACACATTCAGGTACTGGGCCACCAGCGCCTGGAAGAGAAAGGGACCCAGGGGCGCAAACAGATACCCCACCCACTTCTCTGCCGACGATACATTGCGGCTTTTGATCTTGCTGTCCAGCCGCGGGCTGTTCCAAATGCGGCTTTTGCTCAGTACGGCCATACCAAAGGCCCTCCTTACAGTTCGATATCCTTACTCAACTTGCCGTGGTGAATGGCATTGGCAATGTTAATGGGCGACAGATACACCTTGATCCGCTTGGCCGCTGCGTGCAGCGGGTCCCGATCAAAGGGCACATCGCTCAGGCTCTTGACCCGAATACTCTCCGCCAGCTGGCGCAGGGTGCAGTCCGGGTCTGCCGCCAGGGTCACCGTGCGGCTTTGGCCCGGCAGCAGGTCAAAATAATTGTCGCTAAAGGGCAGCGCCGTGCGGCTGCTCTCCAAATACACCAGCCGGGCAAACCGGTCGGTAGTCACCGTCAGGCGCAGTTGGTCTTTGCCCATCTCCACCTTGGTGTGCAGCTTGGCGCCGGGCAGCTGCAAGCGCTTTTCCTGATCGAAAAGCACCGTCTTTTGTTGCAGGCAGGCGCCGTTTTGCACCAGGCGCACCGCCAAACCGGTGCGGCGCAGGTCATACTTTTTGCGCAGGGGTGCCATTTCCCGGGAAAAGGCCACCGCATTTTCCACCGCCGGCAGCAACAGATCCTTGCTTTCTTTCTCCAGCGTGCCGGTAACAAAGTCAAACAGCTCGTACTCCACCGTCACCGCCTGGGAGGCGTTCAGGTCGTTGAGCACATATACATCAAACCGGTCCTTGCTGTCCTCTACCGACACGGACAGGGGCGCGTTGAACCGCCGTGCGCCGTATTGCAGGGCCTTGTAATTGCCGTAGTAGTCCAGACCGGACCAGGAGCACACGCCCCAGCAGTCGTTAAACTGCCAGTACATAGCGCCGTTGCACTGCCCCTTGTGGCGGCGCCAGTGCTCGGTGGCGTCTGCAATGCAGGTGTCCTGGGTCACCTGGGACAGATAGATATAATCCCAAAATCGCCGGGGCAAATGGAAGCGAGAGGCAATGTAATACACCATCTTGTCGTTGCCGCTGGCGCACTTTTGGTGCAGGTTGAATACCGGGCTGTTCAGGGCATAATCCCCGGGCTTTGCGTAGTGGCGAATGGCCTTGGCGTCCGGCAGGCTCTCAAAGCCGAACTCGCTGCAAAAGCGGGTCATTCGCTTGCGGTAATACTGCATAGGCTGCAAACCGTGCCACACGCCCCACAGGTGGGTGTCGCCTACATTGTCGCTGTAAACGCCCTCGTTATGGGCAATGCCCACCGGCGAGCCGGGGGTGTAAGGCGTGTCCGGGTCCACCGCCCGAATTTCCGGCTCCAGGATCTCATAAAAGAACTTTTCCGTCCACTGCACATACTTTTGCATATGCACCCAGGCCATGTGCATATCCTCGATCTCGTTATTGCCGCACCACACCGCCAAGCTGGGGTGGTGGCACAGCCGCTGCACCTGGGCGTGCACCTCGCGCTTTACATTCGCCAGGAATTCCGGCAGGAAGAAGGGGTACGCCTGGCAGGCAAAGCCAAAGTCCTGCCACACCAGCAGCCCTCGCCGATCGCAGGCGTCATAAAACGCGTCGGACGCATAGTAACCGCCGCCCCACACCCGCAGCATATTCAGGTTGGCGAACTGGGCAGCGTCCAACAGCGCCTCTAACTTTTTGTCGTCAAAACGGGTAATAAAGCTGTCCGGCGGGATCAAATTGGAGCCTTTGATAAATAGGGGCACCCCGTTTAAGCGGAACTGGAAGTTCATACCGTATTGGTCCCGCTCCCGGTTCAGTTCAATGGTGCGCAGGCCAACGCGCTTTTCCGCCCGATCCAGTTCTTTCTTATTCGCCGTCAGCACCGCCGCTACGGTGTACAGGGGCTGGCTGTCCTTGCCGGACAGCTCCCAGGTCCACCACAGCTGGGGGTTTTCGATCTCAAAAGTCGCTTCCCGACCTTTTGCCGTCAGCACCGTGCCGTCCGGGCAGGTCACCTGCAAGGTGCAGGTGCAGTCGCCGTACTGCTCCACTTGGGCCTTGGCGGTAATGACCGCCCCATCGCCTTGCAGCTGCTGGCGCACGGAAAGCTGCGCCACCCGGGCCGTATGCACAAAGTCCAGCCCAATTTCCTTGGTAATACCGCTCACCGGCAGCACCGGGCCCCAGTCCCAGCCAAAGTGGCATTGGGGTTTGCGGATATGGACAATGCCGTTCTGGCCGTTGGAGTTCATAGGGGTCATACACTTTTTGTACGCCGCGCTCACATACTCTACCGGCGAGTAGAAATAAACGGTCAGGGTGTTCTCCCCTGCTTGCAAGATCTCTTTTACCGGCACCCGGTAAGGCACAAAGCAGTTTTTGCCTTGCAGCACCCGGTGGCCGTTCAGGACCACATCACAAATGGTGTCCAGCATATCGCAGCGCAGATACACTGCGTCCGCCTGCAATTCTTCTGCCGTTACGGCAAATTGCTTTTCGTACACCCAGTCGGCGTGGCCCACCCAGCCCACTTCTTTTTCGTTCATACCCACGAACGGGTCCGGGATCTTGCCGGCTGCCATCAGGTCTAAGAAGTTGCAGCCCGGCACCTTGGCCGGCAGCCAGTCGCCCTGATCCGCCCGGCGAAAACGCCAGTCCCCGGTTAATGTTTTATACATCGGTATTCCCCCTAAATGTCAAGTTTTGCTATCCTATTATACCTGAACCTTCCTGTGAAGTCAAAGCAGGAATACAGCACCGGGGCGTCGGCAGCGTGTAAGTTCTTCAACACCGTGTTGCTTTTTCGCTCTATCTGTATTATACTGAACCTGTTGTCTGCGGGCAACCGATAATTTTTACGGATATGAAAGATAAGCAACACATCACAGCGATCTGTTGCCGGAGGGCAAGATGGCAAACGATTTTCGTGTGCGTATGACGCAGAATTTAATTAAAGAGAGCTTTTTGGAGCTGCTGGAGCAAAAGCCCCTGCGCGCCATTACCGTCAAGGAGTTGGCGGCCAAAGCCCACATCAACCGGGCCACCTTTTACGCCCATTATGAGAACATCTATACCCTGCTGGACGATATAAAGAACGAGTTTGTCAGCGGGCTGATGGGCAGCATAGACGCCTTTACCAACGACGACTCCATCGAGGAGCTGTTCCGCACCATCTGCCGCTACGCCGCCGATCATCTCAAGCACTGTCGGCTGCTGTTTGGCAAAAACGGCGACTTTGGCCTGGCCAGCCATATTGTGGAACTGGTGCGCCCCCGCACCATCGCCCTATGGAAAGAGGCCGGCGGCCGGGATGAGGAAAAGCTCAATTACCACTACACCTTTGTGGCCTACGGCGGGCTGGCGGTGATCCGGGACTGGGTACAAAGCGGCGCCCGCCAATCCCCGGAATACATCGCCGACTTTATCGTCCAAAACGGCAAAAAAGACATTTTGCAGTATTAAGTGATATTAAAAAGAGCCTGTGTTCTCACAGGCTCTTTGCTTTTTATTCACTTTTTGAAAGGGCGTTCGTCTTTTTTCGCGACCAATCGAACAGGTACGGATCCAGCTTGCCGGTGATCTTATCAAACAGCAAAGCGATCACCACGGTGCAGGCAAAACTCAGCGCCAAAAATTGCAGCGGTTTGGCAGCAAAGCCTAACCGGCTGAGCACCATCATGGGTATGCGCTGCAAAATGTAAATGGAAAACACATGGCTGCCCAGGAAAGTCAGCACACTGTTGCTGGGTTTGATCTTCATGGTCAGCAGCACTAAAAGTCCGGCGAGCGCACAGGCCCACAAAGAATAGAACTCCACACCCCGCTTGAGATACTTGCCGGAGAAGCCGAACACCAACAGCGTACCACACACCGCCAAGCTGTACACAAAACCGCTGCGCCGCAGCAGTGCGTCTATCTTAGGCTGCAAGTACCGATACCACATACCCAGCGGAAAAACGATCATCGTGTTGTAGCAGTAATCCGGCCGGTGGAGCTTGATCTGTCCAAACACGCAACCAATGCACAGTACCGTAACCAGCACCAGCGCAGGCAGCGGGTGCCGCCGAAAGCAGAGGAACGCCGCCATGGTGCAAATATACAGCAGTAATACTGCCGTAATGTACCAGTTGCTGTTGCCGATACTGGTGTAAGTGGTCAGCGCCAGCAGCAGATCCTTGCCGCTCATGGGGCGGTGCAGCAACACATTCACCAGTGCAAACAGCAGCACGCACACATCGAAATGCACAAACAACCGCAAAAAAATGGTGCGGGAACATCCGGCGCACATAGGGTGTGCCCTTCTTCTCAATGGAACAAAAGATACCATAACCGGAATAAAACAAGAACGACACCACGATCAACTGGCCTAAAAAGCCGTTGACGGTGACCCACTGCTTTTGCAGCGGATCGGCGGCAGATACCTGCAAGTAGGTATTCAGGTGCCGAAAGAACACCATCACCACAAAAATGCCGTTCACCGCCGTGGTGGTCGCCTTGGAACAGTAATCCGTATGCAGCCTACCGGGCGGCGCAAACTGGGCTCCGCAAAAGGCCACGATCATCAAAAGAATAAACGCAAGGAACATAAAGCTGTCTCCCCTTTCCTGCTCATTATACCATTGAATACAGCGCGCTGTCAAAACTTTTGTAGACATAAAAAAGAACCCGTGCTAATGCACAGGTCCTTTTTATTTACGCTTTTCGATCAGTCGATCTCCACCGCGATTTTCTCGTCGCAGCGGGTGGCGGCAGCGCGCATAACTACGCGAATGGCCTTTGCAATGCGGCCCTGCTTGCCGATGACCCGACCCATATCACTCTCTGCTACATGCAGGTGATACACGATCACGCCCTCTTCGTCCGGCTGATCCACCTCTACCGTGACAGCGTCCGGCTGATCCACCAGACCACGGGTGATGGCTACCAATAGTTCTTCCAAGAAAACACCTCCATATTAGTTCCTGCAAACGGGCAAAGAACTAATTATAAAATGCCTTCCTTCTTCAGAATAGCCTTCACGGTGTCGGTGGGCTGTGCGCCGTTGGCGATCCACTTCTTGGCCTTCTCGCCGTCGATCTTCACCTCAGCGGGATCCACCATGGTGTTGTAAGTGCCGATCTCCTCAATGAAGCGGCCGTTGCGGGGATATCTGGAATCTGCCACAACTACACGATAGAACGGTGCCTTCTTTGCGCCCATGCGGCGCAGTCTGATTTTTACTGCCATTTTTGTTACCTCCGTAAAAAATAAGTAATAATGAATTTATATAACCAAAAAGTTTTTGGCAATAGATAAGGTTAGAACCCAAAGGGGTTGGAGCCGCCGTTTTTGCCCATCATACGCTGGGCCATCTCCGGGTTTTGGCTCATCATGCGGCGCATTTTTTTGCTCATCTTGGGGCCGCCCTTGCCGCCGCCAAACTGCTTGACCATCTTTTGCATCTGCTTAAACTGGGACAGCAGTCGGTTCACATCCTCCACCTGCATACCGCAGCCGGCGGCGATACGCCGCTTTCTGGAGGGGTTAATGATCTCCGGCTTGGTGCGCTCCTCCACGGTCATAGAATAGATAATGGAGCGGAAGCGGTTAAACGCGCCCTCGTCAATATCCTCGTCCTTGATCTTGGAGCCGATGCCCGGCAGCATCTTAATGGTATCCCGCAGAGAGCCCATACGCTCAATCTGATCGAACTGATCCAGCAGGTCGTTCAGATCAAATTTATTCTTCGCCAGCTTGCGCTCCAGCTCTGCCGCCTTTTTCTCGTCCAGGGTCATCTCTGCCCGCTCAATGAGAGAGAGCACATCGCCCATACCCAGAATACGGGAGGCCATACGGCTGGGGTGGAAAGTCTCCAGCTGGTCCAGCTTTTCGCCGGTGCCGATGAATTTAATAGGCTTGCCGGTCACGGCACGCACGGACAATGCCGCACCGCCGCGGGTGTCGCCGTCCAGCTTTGTCAGGATCACACCGTCAATGCCCAGCGCCTCGTTAAAGCTCTTGGCCACATTCACAGCGTCCTGACCGGTCATAGCGTCGATCACCAGCAAGATCTCGTGGGGGTGAACGGTGGAGCGAATGTTTTGCAACTCCGCCATCAGCGCCTCGTCCACATGCAGACGACCGGCGGTATCCAGCAGCACATAGTCGTTGCCGTGGTCCCGGGCGTACTTCACTGCCTCGCCGGCAATGGTCACCGGGTTCTCCGTGCCCATTTCAAACACAGGCACATCTACCTGGGCGCCCACCACCTGCAACTGCTTAATGGCTGCGGGTCGATACACATCGCAGGCCACCAGCAAGGGGCGGTGCCCTTCTTTCTTCAACTTCTTTGCCAGTTTGGCAGAGTGGGTGGTTTTACCGCTGCCCTGCAAGCCGCACATCATCACAACCGTAGGCGGATGATTGGCAATGGCCAGCCGGGACTCCGTGCCGCCCATCAACTCCGTCAACTCCTCGTTGACGATCTTGATGACCATTTGGCCGGGGGTCAGGGACTCCATCACATCCGCGCCGATGGCACGCTGGGTCACCTTGGCGGTGAACTCCTTGGCCACCTTATAGTTGACATCCGCCTCCAGGAGCGCCATACGCACCTCGCGCATAGCTTCCTTTACATCGGACTCTGTAAGCTTGCCCTTGGCACGCAGTTTTTTGAATGAATTTTCCAGCCGTTCGCTGAGTCCTTCAAATGCCAAGTTCTACACTTCCATTCTCATTATCATTCGCAAAGATAGGCGGTCAGGGTCTTGATCCGGGCCACATTGTCGTTGATCTCCCGGGACAGCGTGTGCGACAGGTTGTACTCGTTAATGGCCTCGGCACACTGCTCGATCTCTTCCAGTCCCTTCTTCAGGGTCTCGAATTTCTTGGCCAGGCCCAGGCGGCTCTCCATCTCAAACAGCTGGTTCTCCGCCCGTTTGATAGCGTCGCGCACACCCTGGCGGGTAATGCCCTCATTCTCTGCGATCTCAGAAAGCGAAAGGTCCTCGTCGTAGTAATACACCAAAAAATCGTGCTGCTTTTGGGTCAGCATTTCGCCGTAAAAATCCAGCAAAAAAGAAACTTCCAAATTCTTGGCCAAGGACGCCCTCCCCTTTCTTATCGTCTTCGCTGTAAAGTGAAAGCTCTTTACAGCAAGGGGTATTATACTAAAACCGGGCCGCCTTGTCAACCGCTCTCTGCATATTTTTTGCAACAAAATTTCCGAGAAAAGCCTTGACACAAGCTGTGGTACACCGCAAAAAAGACACCCCCACCGGGTAGTGGTGGGTCCCATCAAAACAAAAAAAGCGATTTGTTTACAAAATCGACACAAATCATTGACAACCTGTCGCTAAATACATTATAATAGTCGAAGTCCAAAAAACACGGAGGTACTGTACATGAATCCATTGCATGAATTTGCAGCGCTGTTCTCCAACTTCGGCAACATTGATCCCCGTATGATCGTGATGTGGGTGGTTGGCGGCGTGCTGGTCTACCTTGCCATTAAGAAGGAAATGGAACCCACCCTGCTGCTGCCCATGGGCTTTGGCACCATTTTGGTGAACCTGCCCCTTAGCGGCGCCATTACCCAACCCGGGGCGGAGGAAGGCCCCATATCCGTCCTGTTTGACGCAGGTATTGCCAACGAGCTGTTCCCGCTGCTGCTGTTTATCGGCATCGGCGCTATGATCGACTTTGGCCCGCTGCTGAAGAACCCGTGGCTGATGCTCTTTGGTGCAGCCGCCCAGTTCGGTATTTTCTTCACCTTCTTTGTGGCCGGCTTCTTCTTTGATATTAACGACGCCGCGTCCATCGCCATCATCGGCGCTGCCGACGGCCCCACTTCCATCTTTGTGGCCAACACCCTGCACTCCAAGTACCTGGGCGCCATTATGGTGGCCGCGTACTCCTATATGGCGCTGGTGCCCATTATCCAGCCGCCGGTGATCAAGGCTGTCACCACCAAGAAAGAGCGCCTGATCCGTATGAAGTACCATGCAGGCGATGTGAGCAAGACCACCAAGATCGTGTTCCCCATCGTGGTAACTGCCGTTGCCGGTTTGGTAGCCCCCAAGTCCGTTGCACTGGTCGGCTTCCTGATGTTCGGTAACCTGATCCGCGAGTGCGGCGTGCTCAATCAGCTGTCCGATACGGCGCAGAACGCTTTTGCCAACATTATCACCATTCTGCTGGGTCTGACCGTTGCGGCCAAGATGCACTATCAGGACTTTGTCACCTGGGAGACCCTGATGATCCTGGGCCTGGGCCTGGTTGCCTTTATCTTTGATACCGTAGGCGGCGTGATCTTTGCCAAGTTCATCAACCTGTTCCTGCCCAAGGAAAAGAAGATCAACCCCATGATCGGTGCAGCCGGTATCTCCGCATTCCCCATGAGCGGGCGTGTGGTCAACCAGCTGGGTCTGAAAGAGGACCCGCAGAACTTCCTGCTGATGTACTCCATCAGCGTCAATGTTTCCGGCCAGATCGCCTCCGTTATTGCCGGCGGCCTGATCCTGACCCTGGTATCGTAAGGAGGATATTGTATGCAGACTTTATTTGCTTCTCTGCTGGCTGTGATCACCATGGCCATCCACGCCCAGTCCTGGAAGACCACCCTGCCGGATATGCTCTTTGGTATGCTGGGTATCTTCATCGTCATCGGCGTGATCATTCTTGCCACCTATGCACTGAACAAAGTGTCTTCCAAAAAGAAGAAAGACGACAAGGACGAGAAATAAACAAAAATGAAACCCAAAAGCGCTCGGCAATGCCCGGGCGCTTTTTCTGTGCAAAAAACAGGGTTGCAAAATGCGACATTCTATTGTATAATATAGGCAAATTCAAACGCTATGACGAAGAAAAGTAGCGCACCCCCTGCTGTTTAGAGAGCCGTGGCCTTGGCTGAAAGCCGCCGCACAGCACCCTGCGTGAAGTTCCCTTCCGAGCGGTTTTGCTGAACCACAGTAGGCAAAAACGGTGTGAGCACCGTTATCAGGCTCAAAGAGTGTTTGCTCCGATTGGCACTTGCCAACTTGCAAAAAACAGGGTGGTACCGCAGGTAATTCCGACTTGTCCCTATACTGACGGGGCAAGTCGTTTTTTTATTTGCACACTGCCGCGAGCAATACAGAATGAAAGAAAGGATACCAAGATGAAAGCACAACTGGAACAAATCCGCCGGGCCGCCAAGGAAGCACTGGCCTCCTTTGACAGCGCCGAGCAGCTGGAAAAAGCCCGTATTCAGTACCTGGGCAAAAAGGGTGAGCTGACCGCTATTTTGAAGCAGATGGGCAAGCTGTCTGCCGAGGAACGCCCGGTGATCGGCCAACTGGCCAACGAGATCCGCAAGGACATTGAGGACACCATTGCCGGCAAATCCGCAGAGATCAAAAAGGCCGCCCAGGAGAAACGGCTGGCCGAGGAGACCCTGGATGTGACCATGCCCGGCACCCTGCCCCGGATCGGCTACAAGCACCCGCTGTCCATCGTTCTGGATGAGATCAAGGACATTTTTATGGGCATGGGCTTTGACATTGCCGAGGGCCCGGAGGTGGAGTACGACTACTACAACTTTGAGGCGCTGAATATCCCCAAGGACCACCCGGCCAGAGACACCCAGGACACCTTTTATATCAACGACAATATCGTGCTGCGGACCCAGACCTCCCCGGTACAGATCCGCGTGATGGAAAAGACACAGCCCCCCATTCGCATTATTGCCCCGGGCCGCGTGTTCCGCTCCGACGCGGTAGACGCCACCCACTCTCCCCTGTTCCACCAGATCGAGGGCTTGGTGGTAGACAAAGGCATTACCATGGCAGACCTGAAAGGCACCCTGGAGACCTTTGCCAAGCGGCTGTACGGCGAGGACACCAAGATCCGCCTGCGCCCCCATCACTTCCCCTTTACGGAGCCCAGCTGCGAAATTGATGTAAGCTGCTTTAAGTGCGGCGGCAAGGGCTGCCCGTTCTGCAAGGGCGAAGGCTGGGTAGAAATTCTCGGCGGCGGTATGGTGCACCCCAAGGTGCTGAAAAACGGCGGCGTAGACCCGGATGTGTACAGCGGCTTTGCCTTTGGCGTAGGCCTGGAGCGGTTGGTACTGTTCCGCTTTAACATTGACGATATGCGTTTGCTGTATGAGAACGATATGCGTTTTCTGTCCCAGTTCTAAGGAGGTGCAAGTATGATTTTATCCAGAAAATGGACCAACGATTATGTGGACCTGACCGATATTGATAACAAGACCTTTTGCGACGAAATGACCCTGTCCGGCTCCAAGGTGGAGGGGTATGAAGTGGAAGGCAGCGATATTGAGAATGTAGTTGTCGGCCAGGTGCTTTCTATGGAGAAACACCCGGACTCCGACCACCTGTGGGTGTGCCAGGTGTCCGTAGGCGGCGAGGCGCCGCTTCAAATCGTCACCGGTGCCCAAAACTTAAAGCCCATGGACATTGTGCCGGTGGCACTGGTGGGCGCTACGGTGATCAACCGCAAAGACCATAAGTTAGAAAAAATCAAAAAGGGCAAGCTGCGGGGCATTGCGTCCGCCGGTATGCTGTGCTCCTTTGACGAGCTGGGTCTGACCCAAAACGACTTCCCCTACGCCTGCGCCGACGGCATTTTTGTGCTGGGGGACGACTGCGACAAGACCCTGGGTATGGATATTCACCAGGCCATCGGCTATGACGACACCTGCGTTGAGTTTGAGATCACCTCCAACCGGTGCGACTGCCTGTCTGTCACCGGCCTGGCTCGCGAGGCGGCGGCCACCTTTGACCGTCCCTTTACCCTGCCGGAGCCGGAAGTAAAACCCGGCCACGGCAATGTAAACGACCTGCTGCAAGTGCACATTGAGGACGGCGAAAAGTGCTACCGTTACACCGGCGCCGTGGTAGAGAATGTGCGGGTCAAGGAGTCTCCCCGCTGGCTGCGGGAGCGGCTGCGTGCCTGCGGCGTGCGCCCCATCAGCAATATTGTAGATATTACCAACTATGTGATGCTGGAGTACGGCCAGCCCATGCACGCCTTTGACCTGCGTTACCTGGTAGGCAACACGGTGAATGTGCGCAACGCCAAGGCCGGTGAGACCATCACCACCCTGGACGGCGAGACCCGGGAGCTGACGGAGAATATGCTGGTGATCGCCGATACGGAGAAGCCTGTAGCCGTTGCCGGTGTAATGGGCGGCGAGTACAGCGGCATTATGGACGACACCACCACCATCGTGTTTGAGTCCGCCTGCTTTAACGGCACCTGCGTGCGCCGCACCGCCAAGGCGCTGGGTATGCGCACCGAGGCCTCTGCCCGGTACGAGAAAGAGCTGGACCCCAACCAGACCATGCGCGCCTTAAAGCGTGCGCTCCAGCTGGTACAGCTGCTGGACGCCGGCGATGTGGTAGACGGCGTGGTGGACTGCTGCAAGAAAGTAAAAGAGCAGGTCACCGTAGATTGGGACTACCAGTGGATCAATCGGTTCATCGGCTTTGATCTCAGCGAGCAGCAGATGATCGACATTTTGAAGAAGATCGACTTTGATGTGCGCGACGGCAAGGTCTATGCCCCCACATTCCGCAACGATATTGAGCACCTGGCAGACCTGGCGGAGGAAGTGGCCCGGTTCTACGGCTTCCACAACATTCCCAACCATATGCTGCAAGGCGCCGCCAACGGCAAGCTGACCCACCGCCAGTCCTTTGAGCGCAAGCTGGGCAATACCCTGCTGGCCTGCGGCTGCACTGAGGTATCCACCTTTAGCTTTATCAGCCCCAAGGCCTATGACAAGATCTGCCTGCCCCCGGACAGCGAAATGCGCAACTCCATTGTGATCCTGAACCCCCTGGGCGAGGACACCAGCATTATGCGCACCACCATTCTGCCCTCTATGCTGGATGTGCTGTCCTTTAACTACAACCACAAGACGGAGGCCGCTTGTATGTACGAGATGGGCACCGTCTACACCCCCACCACCCCGGACAAGCTACCTATCGAGAGCCAAAAGGTCACCATCGGTATGTACGGCGACGGCGCAGACTTCTTTGCGCTCAAGGGCATTGTGGAAAAGCTGCTGGACTGCCTGCATGTGGACAACTACGATGTGGAGCCGGTAAAGGATAACCCCACCTTCCACCCGGGCCGTACCGCCGCCTTTACCATTGACGGCAAGGTGCTGGCAACTCTGGGCGAGGTGCACCCCACCGTGGCAGAGAACTACGCCATCGGCACCCGGGTCTATCTGGCAGAGCTGGATGTGAACACCGCTTACGAGAACGAGAGCGGCACCCGAACCCACAAGCCCCTGCCCAAGTACCCGGCCAGCAACCGCGACCTGGCCTTTGTGTGCGACAAGGACATTCCGGTGCTGAAGTTGCAGCGGGCCATCGGCGAGGCCGTAGGCAAGACCCTGGAGAGCGTTAAGCTCTTTGATGTGTACCAGGGCGAGCAGATCGAAAAGGGCAAAAAGAGCGTGGCGTTCAACATTCGTATGCGCGCCCACGACCGCACCCTTACCGACGATGAGGCCGACGCCGCTATGAAACGGGTGGTCAAAGCCCTGGATAAAATGGGCATTAGCCTGCGGAGTTGACCGAAAAAACGGACAACTGCCCGGTAATTTGGCCGGAATATCGGAATTTTTGCATTTTAATATTGTAATTATTCCAAAAACTGTATATAATGAAGTGTACGGAGGTGACTTTACCGTGACAGATAAGACCATGACATTTCGAATCGGTGATGAAAAAGAGGATGTTATGAAGGAAACCCTGACCCAGGTGTTTGACGCCCTGCGGGAAAAGGGGTACAATCCCATTAACCAGATCGTAGGCTATCTGCTGTCTGAGGACCCCACCTACATCACCACCCACAACAACGCCCGCAGCCTGATCCGCCGGATCGACCGGGACGAGTTGTTGGCCGCTATGGTAAAGTCCTACTTAGATTAAAATAAAGGAGGCGTTCCCTTGGCGAAGAAAGGCGAATTCTTGGAATACAAAGGCAGACCGCTGGTACGCTGCGGCAACACCATTTACTACGGCAGTATGGCCGACCCGTTCGTTGTGTGTCTGAAGGTGCAGAGCGAGAAGAAGCAGGGCGACCAGACCATTGCCGACAAAGTGATCATTCAGCTGCTGAATACGGACGAGCAGATCTCGCCCAAAGAACAGGTGGTCAAAAAGAGTGAAAAGACCGGCCTGTTCAATGCGCTGGACCTGGGTGCCGTTTGGCTGGAAAGAGCCTTAAAGAAAAACGCATAACCCCAAGTAACCAAAAGAACCGAGTGCAAATTGCACTCGGTTTTCTTTTTGCCAGCTCCCGTCCCCTGCCCTTATTGCGGATTGCACAAGGGCGGGGGCGTTTTTTTATGCAATATGTGAATTGACTTCACCGGATCGACAACTTATAATTAAGATAAGGGTAATTCTATGCACTTTTGCAACGGAAGGGGCAACTGAATATGAAGACAAAATTACGCAGCCTGCTGTGCGGTCTGCTGGCGCTGGTGCTGGTGTGTTCCTGCGCCGGTGCGGCCTTTGCCAAGGACAACGGCGCCACGCCGGTGATCTCTGTGCACGGTATGGGCGGCTCCGGGCTGTACCTGGACCCGGGCACGGAGAATGAGCAGCAAGTGGGCGTGTTTGACGCCAAAAGCCTGCTCAGCCGGGGCGGACTGATCCAAAATGTGCTGGACGCCATTGGCGGCAAGCAGACGGACCCGGACGCCGTTATTGACCAGATCGCCGATCTGATGAACGACTACCGCACCATCGCCTGCGACGAGGACGGCAACAGTCTTTACAATGTAGACATCACCAACTACTGGACCGACAGCCTAAAGAACCACCCGGGCTACCTGACCGGCACCAGCAACGAGCCGGCCATTTGCCGCCAGGTGGCGCAGAATATCGGCGCGGACAAGGTGTATGCCTTTAACTACGATTGGCGGCTGGACGCCTGCGAAACGGCGGCCAAGCTGGCAGACTTTGTGGACCGGGTCAAGGCTCAAACCGGCAAAAAGCAGGTGACTCTGATCGGCGCCTCCGAGGGCACGGTGATCCTCAGCGCCTACATAGATCAGTACGGCGACCGGGGCGATATTCGCCGCCTGGTGATGATCGACGGGGCGCTCACCGGCGTGTCCGTGACCAAGCTGTTTTGCCAGGATCTGCTGTTTGACGCGGATGTGGTCAAGAAATATTTGGACCGAGTGACCACCTCTTACCACAACCCGGACTTTGACTTTAGCCAGCTGAACCGACTGGCCAACAGCCTGAATGTGGGCTATCTGTGCGACTTCCTGACTCAAGTGGCAGAGGACCCGGCGCTGGCAGAGCGGGTGTATAACGAGATCTTTTACCCGGTGTTCGGCTGCATTCCCATGCTGTGGGAGTTTATCCCCTATGATGATTTTGACGACAGCGTGGAAGCTATGACCGCCATCGGCTTTTTGGACCGAGGCAGCGGCCTTTATAAGAAGATCACCCGCTACCATAAGGTGCAAAAGCGCCTGCCTGCCAACCTGAAAGCCCTGCAAAAGGGCGGCACCGATGTGGTGATCGTGGCCAACTACGGCCTGCCCAATATCCCCATCAACTCTGCGTATGCCAATCAAACGGATATTCTCATTGACACCAAGTATGCCTCCGTTGGCGCCACCACGGCGGACTATGGCAAGACCTTAAAGCGCACC
The DNA here is from genome assembly GCA_963642245.1 of Bifidobacteriaceae bacterium. Lineage (GTDB taxonomy): Bacteria > Bacillota > Clostridia > Oscillospirales > Acutalibacteraceae > CAG-217. The sequence goes on from CAVIFY010000002.1 coordinate 15,475, forward strand.
GGCGCCCATGTGTCGCCGGACCGCATTGTGGACGCCTCCACCTGCGCCCTGCCAGACAACACCTGGTTCTTTAAGGGCGTGGCCCATGTGAACTTCTGGTACGACAGCCAGGCCTCTAAATTCCTGGCCGGGCTGATCACCAACCCGGAGAAAAAGCAGTCGGTTCAGACGGTGAAAACCGCCACCGGCAACGGCCAATTTGTAAACACGGACGAAAAGCAAAACATCGTTCCCTTTAGCACCGACAGCGGCACAAACAGCAGCGGTACAAAGAACGCCATTCCCATGAATACCGCAGCCGCAACCGCTAAGTCCCCTGCTACCGGCGCCCATTGGAGCCTGGCTGTGGGCGGCAGCGGCCTGGCCGCCTCCGGCGTGCTCTTTGCCCTGCATTCCCTGTTTGCCAAAAAGAAGAACGACACAGCAACCAAATAATACCCATACATAAACCAACGCCCCCCTTGTATAAACAAGGGGGATATTTTTACCCAAAACCAAAAATCACAAGCACAGTATCACACCGCGGGCGGATAATATCCGCCCCTACGCCCATTATCTTGCAAATCATATTCAAAAAATAGCGGCTCCCCTTTGTGCAAGGAGAGCCGTGTTTTCTGCTTATTTTGCCTTTACATTGCGCACATTGGACCAGGCACCGTAGATCTTGTTGCCGTTCACCGTCTTATAGGCGCGCACTTTCACATAATAGCGCTTGCCCTTGGTGAAGTTCTTGCCGGTATAACTGGTCTTTCCCTGGCCGGACACGGTGGTCTTGGACACCACTTTCTTAAAGTTCTTGTCCTTGGCCCAATAGATTTGGTAGCCGCTGGCAGAGCCGCCCACTTTCTTCCAGGTGGCCTTGATCTTATGGCCGCTCTTGGTGGCACTCAGGCCGGTCAAGTTGGGGGTCGCAGGCTTGGTATAAGCGGTCATATAGACCCAACCGCTGTAATAATTCTTGCCGCCCACTGTGCGGTATGCCCGCACCCGGTAGGTGTAACCGGCACCGGCGGTCAGACTCTTGTGGGTATAAGAAGTGCTTTTTACCGTTGCCAGGGCCTTATAGCTGTTGCCGCTCTTGCGCTGCAACTGGTAACCGGTGGCACCGGCCGGTTGGTTCCACGCCAATTTCAGCGAGTTGCTGCCCCGACTGCTCACCCGGAATTTGCCCGGCTTGCCGACAGAGTAGTTCACCGTTACGCCATACTGGCGACCATAGGCGGAATTATTACCACGCACCTTTACAAAATAAGTTCCTGCAGACAACCCTTGGGTTGGGAATGTATAATTACCATCGCTGACATAAATGGTTTTATAAGCTACCTCAGAACGATCTCCATTACCTTCATATTTATATAAATAAACGCTCCAATAACCATCAGCACTTGCCTTGGTATGCGTGATGGTAACGGACACACTGGCTGAGGAATTTAATACAAATTTATACCAGTCATCGTCACTGTAATCCGTACAAACTCCATATCTTATTGTTCCCATGGTCAAAGGATCTGCTGTGGCAAAATCATCATTAAATTCCGTTTCCCAGTTGGATACATAAGTGCACTTGGGCGTTACACTATACTGCCGACCAAGGGGAGAATTATACCCGTAAACCTTAACTAAATATATACCGGCAGGCAATCCCAATGATGAGAAAGTATAACTTCCGTCATACACATAAACATCTTTATAATCTAATCTTGTATAGTCTCCATTACCTTCATACTTATACAAATATACCCACCAGTAGCCATCTTCATCTGCACGATCAAAGGAGAACTGCACATTCACCTTGGCAGGAGAAGACAAGGTAAACTTGTACCAATCCGTATCACTATTATCTGAACACACACCATAAATGGTAGAATTCACCGGCACATAATCCGCAGAGGAATATTCGTCATTATCCTCTGTTTCATAATAGGTGTCCCCTGCATACGCCGTAAGGCCCACGCTCAAGAGCATCACCAGGGACAGCGCCAGGCTAAGCACTCTTTTCATACTTTTGACCTCCAATAGAAATATAATTTGTACTTCCATTGTAGGCAACTGCGCTGCCAAAAACAATACGCCGCCAGCGTACACCGGGGCGTTTTTTTGAAAAAATGCAGATTTTTTTATGCTTTGAGCAAAATTATCAGCTCCCCTTTGTGCAAGAGGAGCCGTGTTTTTTGTATGGAACCGTGGATTACTTTTCGTCTGCGCCAAAGGCGAAGATCTGGCCGGTGTACACATTGAACTGCATGGTACAAGGACGGTCGCTCTGGGTATAATGCACGGTGAGCACATCGCCCTCCTGGCGCACATCCGTCAAGGTAGCGGTATCGGCCAAGGTATCCGCAAACAGGCTGGCCTGCTCCGGCTTATAGGTGCTCACATCGTCCGAGGTGAAGAGCACGCCACCAAACAGCTGAATGAACTTCGCCAGCAGCGCCTGCTGCTCCTGGGTAAAGCTGATATTGTTGCGCCGCAGCAGGAACACATCCGGGTCGTTCAGGAACGCCCGGCCGTTCAGCCCACGGCGATACACGCTGTTGAGCACCGCATTGGGGGTAGACACATCTTCCCGGTGCATACGGCGGCGATAGGCGGTATGAGGCCAGCTAAGGGCCATATCCGCACCGATGCGCATATAGTCCGCCACGCCAAAGCTGGGCAACATCGGCGTGCCGCAAGCCAGCAGCAGCTTATCCTCGCCCACGCACTCCCGCAGCAGCTCCATAGCGTCATAGGCCACCTGGCCGCGGGTCTTGCCGTACAAGGGCTTTACGGAAGCGGCGTACAAAAAGTCCAGCTTCACCATATCAAAGCCCCAGGTATGCAGCACCGTTTGGAACACCTGCTTGATATACGCCCGGGCCTCTTTATGGTAAATATCCAGGGCATAGAAGCCGCCCCAGTTGGCGCCCACCATCAGGGGGCTGCCCTTTTTGTCCGTCACCAGCCAGCCCGGGTGCTTCTTAGCCAGGTAGGCATTCTTCTGCACCGCAAAAGGCGCCAGCCAAAGCCCGGCTTTCAACCCCCGCTCGTGAACCGCGTCTGCCACCCGGCGCATACCGAACGGGAACTTCTTGCTGTCCACAGACAGCCAGTCGCCCACGGCGGTCTGGTAGCCGTCGTCCACCTGGAAGGTGTTGACCCCGGCGCAGGGCGCAATGGCCCGCAGGTCGTGCATAATGATATTGTGATTGATATTGCTGTAATAGTTGTACCAGGAGGTATAGCCCCGCAGCTTTTCCGTTTGGCGGGGGTGCACGCCCATAGCGGCAAAGTAGCCGTCAAACACCGCGTCATAACTCCCCTGCTGCATATAGAGATCCAGCACCGGGTAGTCCTCCGTGAGCATCAGCCCCTCCAGGTCCTTAGACACAGACAGCACATTGCGGTTCATATCCGCCGTGATCACGGTAAAGCCGGTGCGGTCCGTCAGGGAGCCGATAAAGTCCAGGGTGTCGCCGGTGCGCACATAGGCAAAGCCGTGGGAATGGAACACGCCCACCTGTTTCTCCTCCGGCACAAAGGTGTAGTCCCCCACAAACCGCATACCAAACCGGCGCCCGGCAATGGACTTGCCAAAGGTGCCCAGCCCGGGCATACGCTCCGTGGGGCCAAACTCCCGGCTGTCCGTCCAGGACTGAAAACCGTTGGCCATAAAGCGACTGGCCGGGGTAAACAGGAACGGAAGCTCCAGCACAAAGCTGCGCACCTGCATAGGCGCAGTGGGGTGCAGGGTCACCTGCAAGCGGTGGTCGCTCTCCTGCACCTGCAAAAGCAGGTCCTCATTGCTGCCGGTGGCCGTCTTGACGGCGCTGCCCAGCTTGTAATCAATATGGTAGGAAAAAGTCATGGGGCGTTTCTCTCCAATCATTATTTTTTGAATTGCAGGGCGCAGCGCAGGGTCACGGTCTGCATTTTCGGCAGCTTGTACTGGGGCTTTAAGGTGGCCACAGCCGGCACATCGCCGCCAACGCCCTGCTGGCCGCCGTCAATATTCACCGTCAGGAAATCGTGGCGGGGCAGGTCACAGGAATGCTTGGCTGCGTCCAGTTCATCAAGAGTATAAGGGTGCACGCTGGCCTCAAAAGCGCGGCTGACAGCGTCTACCCGCAGCTTTACATCGCTGCCCACTTCCATCCAGCGCACATCGCAGCGGTTGCCGTTCTCCTGAGGATACAGATAGTCGTGGATAAAATCCTCGGCGCTCTTAAAGTGATATACGCCCAGGTACGCGCCGGTCTTGCGGTCGCAGTAGTTCTCGTGGGGGCCTTTGCCGTAATAGGTCACGCCGTCCTCCCCGGACATCAGCTGGAAAGTGATACCGTAGCGGGGCAGGTCCATGGGCACGATATTGCGGCAGGTCTGGGTCACCAGCACCCGGCCGGAGGGCAGCACCACATAAGTGGTCTCTACCTGATCCAAATAGCGGCACAGCCAGCGCACGGTGATCTTCACCGCGTCTTTGCCCTGGGTGGCCGTTACATCCAGCGGGGTCATAGACTTGCTGGCGTTCTTAAAGGCATTCAGCCCGATCAGGGTGCGCACAAAGTCAAAGGGAATTTGGGCAATGCGCTCATTGTCAATATTGGCACGGCCAAAGCAGGGGCGCACGCCGCTGCGCAGGCACTCGTGACCGTCCAGCTCATAGGAACTCAGCTCGCCGGTCTTTTTAGAAACAGCCAGGCTGAAGTGATCGCCGCTGACCACATAGGCGTCTGCCCGCTTGCACAGGCTGATGGCGCCGGGGACCTCTTTCTTTACAGAGAAGTCATACTGCCCCAGCACAAACTGCTCTCTGGCCATCAGGTGACCGGCAGGCAGGTACATAGCGTCCGCCTTCAAGATCAAGTATGCGTCCAGCAGCTGCTCGCTCTTGGTGTTCAGGTCAAAGGGAAGTTCGATCTTCACCTTCTCCAAATGGCCCGCTGCCGGCAGATCCATGGTCTCCTCCCGCAGCACGCCGCTCTCGTCGGACAGGGTCAGCCGCAGAGCAAAGGCGCTCAGGGGGGTGAACATAAACCGATTGACGATCTGCAAGGTGTTGCCTACCAGGGTAAAGTCCGCCTGCTGGTAGCACTTGACCACCTCATAATAATGGGGGTTGGGCGAACGGTCGCCGCGGAACACACCGTTAAAGGCAAAGTTGCCGTCGTTGGGCTTGTCGCCAAAGTCGCCGCCGTAGTTCCACTTGTCCTTGCCGTCCTTGGTCTTGGTACGAATGGCCTGGTCCGCAAAGTCCCAAATATAGCCGCCGGCCAGTCGGTCGTACTTCTTAAAATCGTTCCAGTAATCGGAGAAGTTGCCCATGGAGTTGCCCATGGCGTGGGAATACTCGCACTGGATAAAGGGCTTATCCCGGTACATCTCCGGGGTCAGGCGATAGCCCATGCCGCTGTTCCAAAGGGCGCGGCTGTGGATATGGGGCTTGTTCTCGCCGATCTCTTTCATCTCCGTCTGCACGGTGTACATCTCGCTAAACAGATCGCTGGTCTCCAAATGGGCGTCCGGCTCATAGTGGAAGGGCCGGGTGCGGTCGATCTGCTGGGCAGCCCGCTTCATATCCGGGAACGCCTTGCCGTTGCCGCTCTCATTGCCCAGGGACCAAAAGAGAATACAGCTGTGGTTCTTAAAGGAATTGACCATATTGGTCATACGGTAGCAGCACTGGGCGCTCCACTTGGGATTGCTTGCGGGAATTTGCTGGGCCAGGCCGTGGGTCTCCAGGTTGTTCTCGCTCATCACCAAAAGCCCGATCTCGTCGCACAGCTCATAGAACCGGCGGGAATTGGGATAATGGCAGGTGCGCACATTGGTAATGTTGCTGCGCTTAAGCAGCTCCAGATCGGAGCGGATAATGCTCTCCGGCACGGCGTGGCCGTAATCCGGGTGGAAGTCGTGGCGGTTCACGCCGCAGATCTTCAGCGGCACGCCGTTCAGGAGAATGAACGGTCCCCGCTTGGTGTTCGGGTCATAGCCGATGATCTTTACTTCTCTAAAGCCGTATTTATGGGTGCGCAGATCCACCGGCTCCCCGGCCACCAGCAAGGTGGTCTCTACCGTGTACAGGTACGGGTCCTCGTGGCTCCACAGATGGGGTGCCTCCACGGTGCAGTCGGTATCTACCGTCACCCGGCAGCCGTCCTCCAGCACCGGGCAGCGGGCGTCCATTTGGCCTACCGCCTTGCCCTCTGCGTCTAAAATACGCACCTGATAGGCAGCGTCTGCGCAGGCCGTGCCCCGGCACTCCACCGCCACCTGCATACGGAAGTGGGCCGTCTGATAATCCTCTGCAAATTCGCTGTAAAAATAAGTGTCCTGAATATAGGTCTTGGGCTTGAACACCAGGTTCACATCCCGAAAGATACCGGACAGCCGCCACATATCCTGGTCCTCCAGGTAGCTGCCGTCACAGAACTGGTGCACCGTGACCGCCAGGCGGTTCTTGCCCGGGTGCACAAAGCGGGTCACATCGTACTCCGTCTCGTCAAAAGTATCCTGGGAATAGCCCACAAAGGTGCCGTTCATATACACCTCGCCGCAGGAATTGATCCCGCCAAAGTGCACGAACACATTGTCCGCCAGCTCCGCCTCGGTCAACTCAAAGTCCCGAATATACAGACCCTGCGGGTTCTTCTTATCGTCAATATGGGGAATATTGATCTTGGAGATGGGCGTGGGGTAATTGATATTGGTATAATTGGGCACACCGTAGCCCTTGATCTGCCACTCGGAGGGCACCTCCAGATCGTCAAAGCTAAAGGGGTCGAATTCCGGCTCCTGATAGCCCTCTATGGTCTGATCGCTGCCGGGCAGGAACTTAAACTTCCAAATGCCGTTCAGCAGTCGGCGCTTTTCTTCCCCGGTATGTACATCCTTGGGAAAACCGGCGGCGCTGCGCCGCTCGGTGTTGACGCTAAATGTGTCTATATCTTGCCAAATGGGTATATCTTTCTTCATATTGTTACTCCTTACGGTTTAGAATCCCCGCCGCAGGCCAAAGGGCAAACTGCGGTCAATAACAGTATAGCGGAAACGGCGGCACTTTTCAATGCAAAATCCGCAAATCACCGGGATAATGGGCAAAAAAGGAGCAGACCGTCGAACCACCGACGATCTGCTCCTTTGTTATGCGACACTGTCGCCCATCAGGCAATAAATGTACTGTACAGTTTGGAGATAAAGCCCCGCAACCGCCGGGCCTGCTTCTCCTTGCGGGTCAATGGAAGATCCCGGTAGCACACGGTGCCGCCCTGCACCTGCACCCCTAAGATCTCGCCCAGCCGGGGCACCAGGCGCACCGCATTCTCCGTAAACATAGCCCGCTTGTCCCGGTCGTTCAAACCGCTGATCGTCTCCAACCCGCCGGACAGCGCCAGGCAGCCCACATCCGGGGTATAGGGCGTGTCCGAGCCGTACAGCAAATTCTCCACTTTCACATCCCGCAGCAGAGCGTGGAGCTGCTTTTGCAGCGGGAACCCGGCCACATCAAAGTACACATGGCGCATATCCCCCTTAAAGTCCAGGGGCACCCCCGGGGTACTTCCCCGCATTTGCACCGAGAAGCCGCCGATCCGATCGGAAAGAATGGGCAGGAACGCCCCGGCGTGGGGAAAGATCCACTTGATATTGGGATAGCGGCCAAACACATTTTGCATGACCATTTGCATAAAGGTGCGTGTGGTGTCCATAAAGAACTCCATAGCCGGAATGGGCACATTGCCGTTGACCCCGGCAGGCAGTCCGGCGGGCTTGGTGGGGTGCACTGCCACCACGGCGCCCCGCTCGTTTAGCACCTCCATCAGCGGGTCATAGGACGGATCGCCCAGGTACACGCCGCCGTAGTTGGTAGACAGACCAAAGCCGTCTGCGTGCAGGGTGTCCAGCGCATAACACGCCTCCTCCACCGCCGCCTGCGTATGCGGCAAAGGCAGACCGGCAAACAGACCAAATTTGTCCGGGTGGGCGGCCACGATCTCCGCCCCCTCCCGGTTGATTTGGCGCACCATCTGCACCTCCGTCTCCTTATCCGCTCGGGATAAATTGGGCGAAGATACAGAGAGAAAAGCAAAGGCCACGCCCAGCTTTTCCATCAGCTGCAAGTGGTGCTCCACCGACCACTTGGGGGTGGGAAAGCTGTCCGGCAGCGCGCCCTCGTACCGGGCCAAATAATCATAGTATGTAGGGGAAAGATAGTGGGCGTGGAAGTCCACCTTTTGGTTATAGATCATAGTCGCTCCTTACAAAGTCACACAGGTGTTGCATTTTGTTCGCATATTTAGTATAATCCGATTATCGACTGCAAACAAGCCGCAATTTTGGCAAAAGTGTTGGACTTTGGAGGACAAAATGGAACGACAAAAAGCCGAGTATAAAAGTGCCGTCCGCTCCCGGGAAAAGCTGCTGGGCGCCTACTTTGCCCTGCTGCAAGAGCGGGAGCCCCGGCAGATCACCGTGGCGGCGTTGGTGCGAAAGGCAGGAGTCAACCGCAGCACCTTTTATGCCCACTATGAGGATATGCAAGCGCTGATCCGGGCGGTGCACCAACAGCTGACCGACCGGCTGCTGGAAATTCTCGCCCCGCTGCGGGACCCGCAGATTTTGGCAGCGCCCCTGCCCATACTGGAGCGGATCACCGCCTTTGTTACAGAGAACGAGACCCTGCTGCGTGCCCTGGCCCGCACCCGCACGGCAGCAGAGCAGATCGCCGGGCTGGAACAGCTGTTTGTGCAGTATATGGAGGCCCAGCCCTATACGGACCGCAGCCTGCCCTACGCGGTACGCGCCCAGTTTTACGCCGGGGGCGTGGGCCGCACCTACCTGGCCTATCTGCTGGGCGAGCTGCAATGCCCGCCGGAGCAGTTGGCACCGGCACTGGACCAGCTGATCCGCGCCTCCTCCCTGCTGTTTGGCGGGTAAGGCTCAGTCTCCCTGCGCCCGCCGATACTGCGCCGGGGTGCAGCCGTACCGCTTGCGAAAAGCGGCGATATAATGGCTCTCGTCCGCAAAGCCCAGGTCATAGGCAATGCGGCGGCAGCCGGTGCCCTCCAGCAGCATAGGCAGCGACGCTTGCAGCCGCTGCTGCAAAATATAAGCGTGCACGGATACACCCATCTCCCGCTTGAACCGCACGCCCAAGTAATCCTTAGATAGCCCCGCCTCTGCCGCCAGCAAAGACAGGGGCATTTTTTCGTGCAAATGGATATGGATATAGTGCACACAGCGGCGCACCGGGGGCGACAGCAGCGCGCCGGACTTGGCAGCCGCCACCGCCTGCACCAGCTCCGTTGCCCGGCGGCGCAGGCAGTCAATACAGGCGTCCATGGTGTCCAGCCGGTCCACCTCACGCAGGTACGCGTCGCTGAGATGATAGGCGTCCGTCTCGTCCAGCCCGCCTAAAATGGCATAATGAATGGCAATGGCCACGGTAGCTACTGCCCAGTATTTCACCTGGCGCAGCCGATCGCCGGACATGGTGCCCACCACAAAGCCGTGGGCCATATAATCCGCAATGGCCCGGTCCATAGCCGTCTCGTCCCCCTGCTCAATGGCGGTACACAGCGCCCGCTCCAGGGCAAAGGGGGTGTGGGTCTTGCCGCTCTCCCGGGTGTCATACAACGGGTGCGCCGTTGCCGGCAGCACTTCCACTTGATAAGGCATTTTCATTCCCTCCCGGTTGGATTATATCGCGTTTTTCTTCTATTTACAACGCTTTTATTATATTTTAAGCGGCGAAAATGTGGTATAGTGCCCATGAATGAAGGAGGAAACGCAATGGAACTTTCGTTAGAGAACTGCATAGACCTGGTCACCGGCAAGGGCACCTGGCACACCCGGGACTGCGGCGGCAAGGTGCCGTCCATTCACCTGTCCGACGGACCCCACGGCCTGCGCAAACAGGCGGAGGGGGTGCTGCAAAATAACAAAAGCGAAGTGAGCACCTGCTTCCCCACCGCAGCGGCTGCCGCGTGCAGCTGGGACCCGAAAATCACCGCCGCCATTGGTGAAGCCATCGGCAAGGAGGCGTTTAACGCCCGGGTGTCCGTGCTGCTGGGGCCGGGGATCAACATCAAGCGCTCGCCCCTGTGCGGCCGCAATTTTGAATATTACAGCGAGGATCCGCACCTGGCAGGGCAGCTGGGCAGCAGCTATGTGCAAGCGTTGCAGCGCACCGGCGTGGCCGCCTGTCTAAAGCACTTTGCCGCCAACAGCCAGGAGACCCACCGCCAAACGGCGGACAGCCGCGTGGATCCCCGCGCCCTGCGAGAGATTTATCTCTCCGCCTTTGAAACGGTGGTCAAAACCGCCAAGCCCGCCTCCGTCATGGCTGCCTACAACAAGCTAAACGGCACCTACGCCTGCGAAAGCCGGGCGCTGCTGACGGATATTCTCCGCCGGGAATGGGGCTTTGACGGCGCCGTTATCTCCGACTGGGGCGCCTGTACAGACCTGACCCGGGCACTGCAAGCGGGTATGGACCTGGAAATGCCGGACAGCCGGGGCATACACAAAAAGCTGCTGCGCCGGGACCTGGCGGCGGGCAAGATCGACCCGGCGACCATTAAAACTGCCGCTCACCGGGTGGCAAAGCTGGCAGATACCTACGCGGTGGAGCGCCGTAAGCGACAAACGCCCTATGACACCAACCACCATCACAGCCTGGCGGTACGGTGCGCAGAAGAAAGCGCCGTGCTGCTGCAAAACGACGGCATTTTGCCCCTGCAAGCCGGGCAATCCGTGGCGGTGATCGGCGCCCTGGCAAAAGAAATGCGCATACAAGGGGGCGGCAGCAGCCATATCCACACCCGACCGCTGCAAACGGCGGTAGAGGCCCTGCAAACCGCCGGGCTACAGGTGCACTTTGCACCCGGCTACTCGGCAGATACGGCCCGGCCGGACCCGGCACTGGAACAGGCGGCGCTGGACCTGGCCCGGCAGCACCAAACGGTGCTGTTCTTTGGCGGGCTGACCGAGCACTTTGAGGGTGAGGGCTACGACCGCAAGGCCCTGCAAATGCCAAAGAACCAGCTGGAGTTGGTCGAGAAGATCGCCGCGGTCAATCCGAACATCGTCTTTGTGTCCTTTAGCGGGGCGCCCTACGATATGGCCTTTGCGCCCCGGGTGCGCGCCATTCTCCACCTGTACCTGGCGGGCGAGGGGGCGGCGGAGGCCTGTGCCCACCTGCTCACCGGGCAGTGCTGCCCCTGCGGCAAGCTGGCCGAGAGCTTTCCCTACACTGTGGAGGACACCCCCTGCCACGGCCAATTCGCCACCGGCAGCGACCGGGTGTCCTACCGGGAGAGCCTGTATGTGGGCTATCGGTACTATGACAAATTCCGGGTGCCGGTGCGCTTTGCCTTTGGCCACGGACTGTCTTACACCACCTTTGCATACAGCGATCCTAAAATCAGCAGCAGCGCATACCGGGGCGGCGATCTGGCGGTGACCTGCACCGTCACCAACACCGGCAGCTGCGCCGGTGCAGAGATCGTGCAGCTGTATGTACAGAACCCGCCCTGTGGCGCCCTGCGCCCGGAGAAAGAACTGCGGGCCTTTTGCAAAGTGCGACTGCGACCCGGCGAAAGCCGAGCCGTTACCCTGCACCTGAACCAGCGGAGCTTTTCGGTCTACGACCCGGTGCAAAAGGCATTTTGTATGCCCGGCGGGGACTACACCCTGTGCCTGGCGGCGGCCGGTGATGATATTCGCCTGACCCTGCCGGTCACGGTAGAGAGCGACTACCGCCTGCCGGACCAACGCGCGGCGCTGGCGCCTTATTTTGATCTGTCCGCCAAGCTGCACACCGTAGACCACAAGACCTTTTGCACCCTGTACGGCGCGGACTTCCCGGAAGACGCAGCTACCCCGCCGGGCGGGTACACCACCGCCAGTTCTCTTGCCCAGTTGGCGGAGCATTCCGGCCCAGCCCGGCAGGTGCTGGCGCTGGTGCGGCGGCTGGCATACCTGCTGTTCCCCGGCAAGCCCCACGACGACCCGGAGGTGATGATGCTGCTGGAGGGCATACAGGACGGCACCCTGGACAGCGTGGTGTGCCAAAGCGGTGGGCTGGTGCCCTATCCCCTGGCCAAGGCGCTGGTGAAAAGCGCCAATAAAGGCAGCAAAAAGGCTGAAAAACTGCACAAATAATAGAGAAAAGAGAGGGTGAATTTTTCACTCTCTCTGTTTTTATCCCCTGTCCCCGGGGTTTACCTATAGGAAACGCGGGTGTATAATAGTGCCGAATGAAGTGAGGCAACTATGAAAGATACAAAAGCAAAACCGGATAAAAAGCAAAACAGCGCCACTATGCTGATGACCGAGGGCAAAATTTGGAAACAGCTGCTGGTGTTTGCCGTGCCGCTGATCCTGGGCAATCTGCTGCAACAGATGTACAACGCGGTGGACTCCATCATTGTCGGCAACTATGTGGGCAGCAACGCTCTGGCCGCCGTTGGCTCCAGCAATGCGCTCATCAACCTGCTGATCGCCTTTGCCCAGGGGGCGTCCGTGGGTGCCGGCGTGGTGATCTCCCAGTTCTTAGGCGCCGGGGACACCAAGCGGGTGCACCGGGCGGTCCACACGGCAGCCACCATTGCCCTGCTGCTGGGCGTGGTGCTCACCGGGGCAGGCATTGCCCTGAGCCGGGTGCTGCTGGTGGCTATGGACACCCCCGCCTCTGTGCTGGACGACTCGGTGCTGTACCTGCGCATTTACGCCGGCGGTTTTCTCTTTAATGTGGTGTACAATATGGCCACCGGTATTCTCAACGCTGCCGGCAATTCCCGCCGCCCGCTGCTGTACCTGGGCGCCGCCTCCGTCACCAACATTGTGCTGGACCTGGTGCTGATCGAGGGGTGCAAAATGGGCGTGGCCGGTGCGGCTGTGGCTACCGATGTGAGCCAGCTGATCTCCTGTCTGCTGGCGGTGAGCTACCTGCTGCGGGTAAAGTCCGATTACAAAATTCGAGTAAAGGACCTGTGCCTGGACGGCGATATGGCAAGGCGCATTGTCCGGGTGGGGCTACCCACCGGCATACAGAATATGGTCATCAGCTTCTCCAATGTGCTGGTGCAGACCAGCGTCAACCACTACGGCGCAATGGCTATGGCCGGGTTCACCGCCTACTTAAAGGTGGACGGCTTTAACATTTTGCCGGTGCTGAGTATCAGTATGGCCGTCACCACCTTTGTGGGCCAAAACTACGGTGCCGGGAACCTGAAGCGGGTCAAAAGCGGTATGTGGACCGCCCTGCTGATGAGCACCGTTTATACCATACTGACCGGCGCGCTGCTGCTGGCGTTCTCCCACCCGGTAATGCGGCTGTTCACCTCGGACAGCGCCGCCATACATTACGGCGTGCTGGCAATGAAATACTTTTGCCCCTACTATGCGCTGCTGGGGGCACTGAATGTGCTGGCAGGCACCGTGCGCGGCACCGGTAAGAGCATCCCGCCCATGCTCATTCTGCTGTTTTCCATGTGCATTTTCCGCATCATTTGGATCCAGCTGGCGGTGCCCCATTATGACAACATCGACGGCGTGTTTATCCTGTACCCTATCTCCTGGGTGATCGGTGTGGTGCTGATGGCGCTGTACACCTGGAAAGGCCACTGGCTCCACTACGGCAGCGAAAAAGAAAAGCCGAAAGAGGCATAAAAGAAACGCACCTTGTGATCGTGGGATCGCAAGGTGCATTTTTTATTGTATCCGTTCAAAATCAAAGGCAAAGTAAGCGTTCTCCCCATACCACAAGGGAAAGTTGGTGCCCCAAATATTATTATGCAGGGTAAAGGTCAGGCCCTTTTCCGGCTCCGGCGGCGCATTGTCAAACCGCAGAATATCCCCGGTGCCCACGCTCACCAGCGGCGCGTGGCGGGAAGTGAGCCGCAGGTCCCCTGCCGTCAGGTACTGCACCGCCGCCACCTTGCGCCCGCCGTTCTCTACAATATCCGCCGGGTCAATGGGTGCGCCCAGCTTGTATAAAGTGATCTGCCGATCTGCCGGGTAAAACCGCAGCCGAGTGCACTCCGGCAGTCGGTTGGCCGGTTTGTCCAGCCACAGCAGCTCTACCGACAGCCGATGGGCAGTCAAAGTATAGCGTAGCTGCACCGTCCGCGGGGCGCCCAGTTCCGCCGTGGCATAAGGCTCCGCCGCCAAGGTGGCCAGCAGGGTCACGCTATCCGCAGCCGTTGCCGCCGTCAGCGCCGTTAGGCGGTAGTCAAATTCCCCCTGCCGATAGCGCCGCCGCAACCGCCAAATTCCCGGCTTGCCAAAGTCCGGCACCGACCAGTAGAAATTCCGTCTCACATTCCGGCTGTAATGGCGGAACCAATAGGCATAGTCCTTTGCCCCCAGGGCCGTATAGGTCAGGCAGGGGCGGTCATTCTCCGCCAACACCCGGCGACCGTCCAACTCCAAAAAGGCCGGGCCGCCGTAGGCATTCACCGCCAGCCGACTTTGCCCCACGGTAAACACCGCACCCGGGGTCACCGCTTGCGGCAAGGGCGCAAAGGGCGCTGTGGGCCGCAAGGGTTCCAGCGCCGCCTGTGCCTCTGCCGCCAAGTCCGCCGGCAGATCTGCCAGCGCCCGCTGCAAATACTGCCGCTGCTCCGCCCAGCTGCGCTCCATACGCGCGTAGCCCGGTGCGGTCTGCCGTGCCCGCTCAAAATCCCGGCGCAAATAGTGCCGGTACTCCCCCAAGCCCACCTTCACATCCATACCGCAGGTGTGCTCCGCCAGGCAAAGCAAGTTGTCTGCCAGGGTGCAATAGGCAGCGCTGTTCCGCTGCAAGGTGCCCGCTGCCAGCCACTTGTTTTTCAGCCCCATCAGCGTGCGCAGCCCGGCGGATTTGTAAGGATCTGCCCCGCTGCCGTGGATCCAGGTGTCGCCGATCTCGCCAGTGATCACCGGCAGCCGGTGCCGCACCGCCCAAATCTGCGGCGCATAATCGTCCAGCGTACCGGCCACCACCCGGTAGCCCGGGTACTTGGCGGCAATGGCGCGCAGGTTCTGCTCCACCGCTGCCGCACCGCCTGCGCCGTGATTATCCAGCGTGTGGTCAAAGTACAGCACATCCTCTACCAAATCATTTTGGTACGCGCCGCCGTAGTCGCCGGAGTAGATCACCACCACCTCTGCGCCGTCCACCTGCCACAGAAAGCAGGGCGGCACCTTGGGCAGGGCAGAGGCGCCGTTGACCCCAATGTGCAGCAGGCGTATGCCTTTCTCTGCCAGCAGGGGCACCAGCGCCCGGGTGTGGCCGGGCACATCTGTCATCTTGGCCGCAAGGGTCTTGCGCCCCCGCAAGGCGTCCAGTTCGTCCACCAGCGACAAGCCGTAACGCAGCGTATCCTCGTCCAGCAGCTCCGTATGCAGAGTAAAGGGCAGTGCGTGGGGCGCAATATTCCCCGCTTGCAGCGCTCGGCGCAGCGCCGCCCGGTTCTCCGGGGTGCCGCTCTCCAGTGCTTCTTTCAGGATCCAGCTGCCGGTGGTCCACACAAAGCGCTTTTGGTCGCCGGTATTCAGCGCTGCCGCCGTCTGTACCGCTGCCGGGATAAAATCATTTATGTACTTTTGGCGCACGGTCTCCGCCATATCTGTAAAGCCCAGATCCAGGTGGGTCTTGGAGACCACGATCACTTTTTTCATACTTTCTCCTTACAGCAAAGCAGCCCTCTTCCAAACGGCAGAGAGCTGCGCTGTTTTTTTATTTACTCTTCTGCCGCCACATCGTAGGCTTTGCGCTGCTCCAGCAGTTTTTCGTGAATTTCCGCCTTGCGGGCGCCGGTGAGTTTGTAGAAGAAGAAGGGCACACCGGCCAGGAACATCATAATACCGTGGAAGATGGTGTAGAAGAAGAGCATCCAGATCTTGGTCTTCAGGGACTGCATCGTGCCGTCCTGAATGCCCTGCACATAGCCGCAAATGGAGTTGTCGCCGTACAGGATCAGCGGAGACAGGGCACCGGCAATGGTGCCGCTGACCATGGTAAAAATACCGATCACAAAACCCAGGGAGGCGTCCATGCGCTTGCCGGTCTTCAGCTCAATATCCTCCAGCACATCTGCCTGGAACATATTGGGCAGCAGGTTGGAGGCGCCAAACTGCAAGCCAATCAGGAACAGGAACACGATAAACACGATCTGGAGCGGACCGCCGGAGGTCTCCTGCTTAAAGTAAGTGTAGCCGATCAGGAACGCGCCGGTGTTTGCGAGCAGCGAGTAAATGCCGCTGGCAATGTACAGCACCCGGGAGTCAAACTTCTTCAGCAGGAAGTTGATGATCAGCATACCCACAGCGGTGCCGATACCGGTGGGCAGACCGAACAGCAGGAACTTGCTGGAGTCGCCCAGCAGCGCCGCCGCCAGGAAAGTGCCCATAAAGTTGGCAATGCTGCGAAAGCTCTTTAAGAATTCGGACACAATGATGGTCCAGGCGTATTTGTTGCGCAGAATGTCGCCAAAGCCCTCCAGCGGGTTCTTGCGCTCATTCTCGTAGGCAATGCGCTCCCGGGTGGCGCTCATACCGCCCAGCATAGTGACAATGCCCATCACGCCGCTGAGCGCGGCACAAAGGATAAATTGCAGGGCCTTATTGTCTTTCCAGATCAGGCCCAGCACCAAAATGATCACCAGGGACGCAGAGTTACCCACCGCAGAGACAATGCCCCGAAAGGACATCACCGTGTCCCGCTCCCGCAGGTTGGGGGTGAGCACCACAGCCAGGTTGTTGATGGTGCCGCCAAAGGTGTTCATCACACCCCACAGAATGCCCACGGTGCACAGATAGATCATCAGCAGCGCGCCGGTCAGCCCCTTGGGCACCCAAAAGCTGAGAAACAGCAGCAGCCCCATAGGCACCGCCGCCAACATCACCAGGGGACGGAACTTGCCCCGCTTGCCGATGGCGCGGCCGTCAATGTACATAACGATAAAGAAGTTCAGTACCCAGGGCACCACGCTCACCAGGGTGTTAAACAGCGCCGCCTGGTGCTGATTGATCTGTACCACATCCACCAAAAAGTTGTTGCGGTACTGCCCCACCATACCGGTCATATTGGTATAGAAGAACACAGACACCATGTACCAGATAAATTCGCCGGTGCCGATCTGCTTTTTGTCGGCTGCGGGCGCAGCCATGGTCTTGCCGGACATTTAGAAATTCCCCCTTCAAAAATGCCGCTTTTGCTTTTATTTGGTCAACTGCAAGGTGCAGTCGTAGTCCCGTTGTTGTTCGTCGCCGATCATAGAGAGCACAAAGGCACGCAGATCGGACAGCTGCGGGTTGCCGACGGCGAGCTTCTTCTCCAAAATATGCAGCACCGGAGACAGTCGGCGCAGCAGGTGATCCAGTGCGTCATACATAGGCGTGCCGGGCACATACGGCTCGTTGCCCACAAAGATATTGCGCACCAGCTCCACGCCCACATCCACCACCCGGCGATCGCCGATGGACGGATCCACCCGGAACCAAAACAGCCGCCCCAGCTTTTTGACCGTCAGCTTTTGCAGCAGTTTGCCCACAGCCGTGACCGGACCTTTCAGCTTTTCCTTGCCTTGACTGCCGCCGAATTTGCCCATAAAGGTGTCAAAATCCGTCGCCATAGCGTCGATCATATCCGTGATCATACGGTCAAAGCGCCACTGCAAATATTCCGCCGCGGTGCGCCCGCCTTTGTCATAGTCAAAATCATCAATGGTATAAGAGCGAATATCCACCCGGCCGTCCGGCGCCACCGTCACCTTGCGATAGGCGCAGGGGCAGCCCACAAAGCAGCCGGTCTGCACATCGGTAATGGTGTTGCCTGCCGGTGAGGTGTGCTCCGTCACCGCCTGGGCGTGCATATGGCCGGTAAAGATCAGCTCCAGCCCGGCGTCCGCCAGGGTGTTGGCGGTCTGTTCCCAATCGGTCAAGTGGGCGTCGCCGATCAGCCCCATCACTACCGAGAACGGCAGCAGCGGATAGTGGGTCATGGCAATGATTCGCTCCCCGGCAGCGTGCGCCGCCTGAATTTGCGCCACCGCCCAGTCCAGCTGGTCCGGCCAAAGGCCCTTAAAGTCCTTGCAGTCGCCGTCACAGTTCAGCGCCAGCAGCCGCAGCCCCGGCGCCAGCTGCGCCACATAAGACAGACTCTCCCGGTGCTCCGCAATGGCACCGTCAAAGCCGAATTCCCGGTAAAAATCCCGCAGATCGCTGCGCTCCATACCGGACACCGGCACCGTGTGGTCGCCCACAAATTCGCAGGGGTTCTCCGCATAATCGTGGCGGGCGGTAATTAAATAAATTTTCTTTCCGGCTTCTTGCAGACGATAAAGCCGATCTCGAAAGCCCACATGGCTTTGATACTCGCCCCGATACACCAGATCGCCGGGGATCAGGATCACATTCGTCTCCTTGTCCGCCGCGATCCGGGCAAACCCGGCGTCAATAATGGCCGGGGTCTCCGCCACGCACTTTTGGTCCGTGCGGGAGCGGGCCTCGTAAGCCGGTCCGCTGCGGCTGAAGGACTCATCAAAATAATGGGGGTCCGTCACTAAGTAAAAGGAAAAATCGCTCATGGTTCCATCTCCCGGGCAAAGAAGCCCTATATACTATAAAATATCACAATACAGCCTTTTATACAACTTGATATATCCAACCCCGCTTGCGATTTATCACAATGCGGTCAGCTCACGAAAGCGGCTGGGCGAATACCCTGTCCCCTGCTTAAAGGCGTAAGAAAAATATTGGGCGTCCGTATAGGACAGCGCGTCTGCAATCTCGCTGACGGTCATTTGGGTGTTGATCAGATAATCCTTGGCGATCTGCAAGCGACAGTTTTTATAATATTGGTACGGCGTCACGCCGAATTTGGCAGAAAATCGGTTGATAATATGATTTTTGGAATAATTCATGGCTCGGCACAGTTCGTCCAGGTCCAGGTGGGTGGTGGCTCGGTTCTCGATCTCCCGCTTAATGCGATCCGCCAGGTCGTACTCTGCGGTGATCTGCCGGTCATAAATGCGCTGCACCAGGCTGAACAGCACCGGCGCCATGGCGATCTGGGCCTTTTCCTGGTCCTGATTGTTGAACCCCAGACTGAACAACCGGGCAAAGGCCTTTTCCACATAACAGCCGGGGAACAGGTAGGTGTCCCGGGGCAAATAGGTGCGCAGCAGGCAGTCCGCCACCGGGCCGCTAAAGCTGATGAAATACTTGTGCCAGGGGTGCCGGGGGTCCGCATAATAGGTGTGGCGGCTGCCCTCGGTCAGCAGGAACACATCCCCCGCCCCGGGGTGCAGCACCTGGCCGTTGATCTCCAGGGTGCCGGTGCCGTCCACAATGTATTCCAGGGAGTTCAGGTCGCTGCACGGTCGGCTGATCCGGTACTTGCCGTCGCACACCGTCTCTCCCACAAAGCGCACCTCCAGCGGTCGCCCGCTCTCCGCAAACAGCTTGATATTCTCATACATTGTGACAATTCACACCTTTCTTCATCTATACGACTGTCAGCAGCCGTCTATGTGTGATAATTATAATATAACACAAGCCGGCAGCCACTGCAATCCCGAGGGCATAAAAAAGCGCTCCCCTGCCAAACACAGGAGAGCGCCCGCAGCGCTTATTCACTTTTTGCTCCACACACGGCGGTACTTGACAAAGTAAAACAGGCTCATCAGCAGACTGAGCACCTCACCGGCGGTGATGGACAGCCACACGCCGTCGATCCCCCAAATGCGGGGCAGCACCAGCACCGGCACCACCATAAAGAGAATGGTGCGGCAAAAGGACAGGATCGCCGAGGTGCGCCCATCGTTCAGCGCCGTAAACCAGCCGGAGGCGTACACATTAAATGCCATCATCAAAAAGCTGGTGGCCACAATACGGAAGCCGTGGAGCGCCATCTCCGCCACAGCCCCATTGTTCTTGGCAAAGAAGCCCACCATCTGGCGGCCAAAGCCAAAGCTCAGCGCCGTGGCAACAGCGCCCGCCACAAACAGCACCCGGCAGCTGATCCAAAACAGCCGCCCCAGCCGCTGCCGATCCTGGCGCCCTAAATTGTAGCTGACCACGGGAGCAATGCCGTTGGTATAGCCCCGGAACAGGCTGCCGAACACACCCTGGGCGTACCAAATAATACTCAGGGAAGCCACGCCGTTTGCCCCGGCAAAGCGCATTAAAATCCGGTTAAACAAAATGGTGATCACAGAGAACGCCAGCACGCTGACCATCTCTGACGCGCCGTTGCCGCAGCTTTGCCACAGAGTGCGCCAGCGGGCACGGGGCCGCACCAGGTACAGCACCTGGCGCCGATCCACAGCAAAGATCACCAGCCCGATCAGGGACGGCAGCGCGTAGCCGATACCGGTGGCAATGGCCGCCCCCTGCAAGCCCATACCCAGCTTGGCAATGAACAGCCAGTCCAGGGCAATGTTCACCACCCCGCCTAAAACGGACAGCCCGGCGCCCAGCTTGGCCTTGCCCACAGTGATAAAGCTCATGCCGAAAATGGTGCCGAACACGGAAAAAGGCAAAGTAGCCAGTACCGGCAGCATATAGGTGCGGCAAACCGGCAGCAGGGCGTCGTCCGCTCCTAAAAAGCGGCACAGCGGATCTAAAAAGATAAAGAACACAATGGTCAGCACCACGCAAAAGGCGAATGCCGTCAGGGACAGAAAGGAAAAATCCTGCCGGGCCTCTTGTATCTTCTCCTCCCCGATCTTCTTGGCTACCAGCGCATTGCCGCCGGTGCCGAACATCATACCCAGCGCCGAGCCAAGATAGATCAGCGGCAGCACAATGTTAATGGCAGACAGGGCGTTGGTATCCACCAAACGGGCCACGAACATACCGTCCACCGAGGAATACAGGCCCATAAATACCGTAGAGAACACCGTAGGCAGTGCAAAGCGCAGCAGCCAACCCAGGGTGATGGGGTGTTCCAATTTTACATTCTTCTCCACAAATACCTCCAAAAATCACGCGTCTTCTGCGTCTAATATCTCCCTATAAAAATGCGACTCCAACCGCCGGGCAAAGCACTCCAGCGCAGCAATAAAATCCTCGCCGTATTGCGCCGTTGTCTCCTCTATGGCCCGGTTCTCCGCCTGCACCAGGTCCGCCAGCATACGGCAGGAATAGACCTTGCCTGCCGGGGTCAACTGTATGGCCATTTCCCGCCGGGTGCCGGGCACCCGCTTCAGCTCCAAATACCCCTCGCGCTGGCAGTCCTTAATGGTGGTGTTCAGCGTGGTCTTGGGCACCAAAAACCGGGTGCAAATATCCTTTTGGCTGTGGGGCTGTCCGTCGCTTAGCGCATACAGCAGCGTAAAGGTGCTGCAACGCATTTTTTTATGCCTGGCCACTGTATCATACAGGGCGTCGATCCGACTGTTGGCCGTTACCATACGCAACAGCAGTTCCTGATTTTTGTCCATTTTTGCACCTCTGTGTTCAAGTTTCGCCTATTATAATACGAATTCGTACTTTTGTCAAGGCGCAAAAAAGCGGCTGCAAGCCATAGACCTGCAACCGCTCTTTCAGTTATAATTTGATTTTCAGTGCGCGGGTGGCGTTGAGCACCGCCAGCACCATCACGCCCACATCGGCAAAGATCGCCAGCCACATACCGGCAATACCCAGAGCACCCAGCACCAGACAAACAGCCTTTACCGCCAGGGCGAACACAATGTTTTGCCGCACGATCTGCAAGGTGTGGCGCGAGATCTTCATCGCCAGTGCGATCTTGGACGGATCATCGTCCATCAGCACCACATCCGCCGCCTCAATAGCAGCGTCCGAGCCAAGGGCGCCCATGGCGATCCCCACATCGGCGCGGGACAGCACCGGCGCGTCGTTGATACCATCGCCCACAAAGGCCAGGTTCTCCTTGGGGCCTTTCTCTGCCAGCAGCTTTTCCACCTGCTCCACCTTGTCGCCGGGCAGCAACTCGCTCTCTACCCGGTCCATACCGATCTCCGCAGCTACCCGATCCGCCGCAGCCTTGGCGTCGCCGGTGAGCATAACGGTCATTTTTACGCCGTTCTCCTTGAGCGCAGCCATAGCCGCCTTGGCAGTGGGCTTCACCACATCGGAGATCACAATGCAGCCGATATACTTACCGTCCGCCGCCACATACACGGCGGTGCCGTCGGTATGCTCGGCAGGCAGGGCGGCGCCGATCTTTTTCATCAGCTTGGCGTTACCGGCAGCCACCGGGTGGCCGTCCACCAGCGCCTGCACGCCGTGACCGGCGATCTCCTGAATATCGCTGACCCGCTCCCCTTGCAGGGGCTGGCCGTAAGCGTCTTTCAGGCTTTGGCTGATGGGGTGGTGAGAGCCGCTCTCTGCATAGGCCGCCAGGCCCAGCAGCACCTCTTTATCCACACCCGGCTCCGGGTACACACCGGTCACCTGGAACACCCCTTTGGTCAGGGTGCCGGTCTTGTCGCACACAATGTACTTGGTATCGGCCAGGGCTTCCAGGTAGTTGGAGCCTTTCACCAAAATACCGTTTTTAGAAGCGCAGCCGATCCCGCCAAAGAAGCTCAGCGGAATGGAGATCACCAGCGCGCAGGGACAGCTGATAACCAAGAAAGTCAGCGCTCTTGTGATCCAGTCTGCCCACATCGCCGGGTAACCGGCCAACAGGCGGATCACCGGCGGCAGCACCGCCAGCGCCAGGGCGCTGTAACACACCGCGGGGGTGTAGTACCGGGCAAACTTGGTGATAAAGTTCTCAGACTTGGACTTTTTCATAGCGGAATTCTCCACCATGTCCAAGATCTTGGACACGGTGGACTCGCCGAATTCCTTGGTGGTGCGCACCACAATGCGCCCGCTCATATTGATACAGCCGCTGATCACATCGTCGCCGACTTTGGCGTCCCGGGGCACGCTCTCGCCGGTAAGTGCGCCGGTGTTCAGGGTGGTATTGCCCTCTACGATCACGCCGTCAATGGGCACCTTTTCGCCCGGGTCTACCACGATCTGTGTGCCCACTTCCACATCGTCCGGGTCCACCTGTTCCAGCTTGCCGTCTACCATCACATTGGCATAGTCCGGGCGAATATCCATCAGGGCGGCAATGTTCTTGCGGCTCTTGCCTACCGCCACGCTCTGGAACAGCTCGCCGATCTGGTAAAACAGCATAACGGCCACGCCCTCTTTGAAGTCCTGCAAGCAAAGGGCGCCCACCGTGGCTACTGCCATTAAGAAATTCTCGTCAAACACCTGGCGGTTTTTGATCCCCTTAAGCGCTTTCCAGAGAATATCGTAGCCGATCACAAAGTACGGCACCAAATACAGAACGATCATGGCCCACTGTGGCAGCGAGGCCAGCTTATCCAGCAGGATCACCCCTGCCAGCAGCACCAGCGCAGCGATAATGCGCGCCAGCACTTTCTTTTGTTTCTTACTCATACCTGTCCCTCCCAAGCGCAGGTTTACAGAAAGATCTCGCAGTCGCTCTCTACCCGCTTGCAGTTCTTCCGGGCGGCCGCCATCACAGCGTCCACATCTGCGCCTTCTTCAAATTCCACCTTCAGTTTTAAGGTCATAAAGCTCAGGGCAGCGTCCTGCACACCGGGGGTCTTTTTAACAGCGTCTTCCATCTTAGCCGCGCAGTTGGCGCAGTCCACATCTACTTTGTAAGTCTTTTTCATAACCATTCTCCTTATGCAAAATGTTTGTTTTGTTATTCTGAACAAGATAACATATTCTCATCTGTTCATATGTCATTATATTCAGTCAGTCAGAGAATGTCAATAGCTTTTTGAAAAGATTTGCAAAAAATAGGCAATGCTCCCCTTTTGCTCAGCAAATGTAAACGCAGACCAAACAGACAGAAAAAACCGCCCTGCCAAAACAGGACGGTTCAAATTTACGATTTTATGACAGATCACATATCTGCAATGTTTGCCTGCACGATCTCCAGGATCCGATCCAGTTCCTGAATATCAGCCTCACTCAGGCCGGCATAGACGGTCTCGATCATCTCGCTCTCCTTGGAACGGAAATCAGCGATCACGGACTTTGCCTTATCCGTAAGAGAAATGCGAACGGCGCGGCGGTCTTCCTTATCCCGCTCAACGGTCACATAGTCCTGCTGACGCAACTCCTCAACGCAGCGGCTGATCATGCCCTTGGAGTAATCCGTATCGTGGCTTACATCGCGCACGGTCTGCGGGGTCTTGGATTGATCCAGGCACAGCAGGATCTCAACCATACATCTGGACACTTTGGCCTTTTTTTCGCCCTTTACAGCCACAGCGGCTGCGGCCTCCATGCCTACGGCCTCGGCCAGCTCCTTGCGCTTTTTGGAAACAGCTTTGGAGGTGTGAATGAACTTGCTGCCGAATGCAGTCATTTTTTTGCTCATAATGAAGTCCTTTCTGCTTCACCCTCTTCTCATCTATAAATATAATATAAAACCAATTTTTTGTCAAGTAGAAATGCAGAAAATCGTATGCCTTTATTGATTATTTTACACTTTCGTCCGTATCGTCCAGCACCCGGGCGTTTTCGTCAATGATAGGCGCCGTGCGGTTGACTGCGTCCTCCACAGCGCGACCCACCTTGCGCAGCTGTACATAGCCCACAGCTTCCATCACCGCATACAGCAGCAGCGCCACGCCCAGCATTCTGGCCAGCGCCAGGGCGGTATGGAACGGATTGGCCATACATACAATACCCAAAATAATGGACACCACCGTCAGCGCCAGGTTGACGCCCCAGCCGGGCAGCAGCCGCATTTCCCGCCGCAGGGCGATCACCAGGCCGATGATCCCGCCGCAGAAGATAAATGCGCCGAACAGGAACTCCACCAATGTAAGAATACTCTGGTACTTGGCACAGACGATCACACCGCACACCATGGAGATCAACCCCACAGACAGCACCACCGGACCGGCAGTTTTGCGAAAATACTGCACCACACCCACGGCACCCATGATCAGCAGCGCGCCGCCAAAGGCCAGGCTGATATAGCGAATACTGGCCGCCGGAAAAATCAGCAGCGCCAGCCCGCACAGCGCGGAAATAATAATACTGACAATGGAATAGGAACGGAATTTTTCAAACAACTCGCGCATAGCGATCCCTCCAACAAAAGCGATTACCCATCACCGGGCACACCTCATTTATAGCACCAAACGGCCGCTTTGTCAAATGATAGACAAACCGCCCCTTTTCAGTATGCCAACGGGGCCGAAAATCATACAAAACAGCCCCCGGTGTACCGAGAGCTGCCCTTATATAATATGTATTATAACTGACTGGCTTCTGCCTTGATCTTTTGCGCAATGTGCTCCGGGCACCGATCATAGCGGGCAAAGGCGGTGGTAAAGGAGCCGCGGCCCTGGGTCATTTGGCGCATAGCGGTGGAGAAGGTAGACATCTCCGACTCCGGCACCTCGGCCAAGATCTCCTGGCTGCCATCTCCGGAGGGAGTCATACCCAGCACGCGCCCGCGGCGCTTGTTGATATCGCCGATCACATCGCCCATGGCCTCATCGTTCACCGTTGCGGTGACCGTCAGGATCGGCTCCAGCAGCACGGGCATTGCCTTGGGAATGCCCTCTTTGTAGGCCAGGGACGCAGCAGTCTTAAAGCTCATTTCGCTGGAGTCCACCGGGTGGTAAGAGCCGTCAAACAGCGTGGCCTTTACACCCACCATGGGGTAACCGGCCAGCACGCCCTTTTGCATACTCTCCCGCAGGCCCTTTTCTACTGCCGGGAAGAAGTTCTTAGGCACGGCGCCGCCCACCACACGCTCGGCAAACACCAGTTCTTCTGTATCATAAGGTTCAAATTCAATAAATACATCGCCAAATTGGCCGTGGCCGCCGGACTGCTTCTTGTGCCGCCCTTGGGCAGAGACCTTCATCGTAATGGTCTCTCGGTACGCAACTCGGGGCTGCACCAGGGTCGCCTCCACGCCGAATTTGCTCTTCAGCCTTGCCATCGCCACATCCAGGTGCTGCTCGCCCAGGCCGCTGAGGATCTGCTGGTGGGTCTCGTTGTTCACGCCAAAGTGCAAAGACGGATCCTCCTCGCACAGACGGCTGAGACCGGCAGCCACTTTCTCCTCCTCGCCTTTCTTGGCCACTTCCACAGCCATGGCATAGGTGGCATTTGGAATGTGCACGCCGTCCAGGGTCACCACTTGCGCAGCGCTGCACAGAGTATCACCGGTGGCAAAGCCGCCCAGCTTGGTCACTGCGCCAATATCCCCGGCGGACAGTTCGCTGATGTCCGTCTGCTTGGCGCCGAATACGCTCACTAACTTACCCATACGCTCCTCTTTGCCAGTGCGGGCGTTGTACGCAGGGGTCGCAGCGGTGATTTTGCCGCTGATCACCTTAAAGTAAGACAGCTTGCCGATAAACGGATCCGCCACCGTCTTAAAGCAGACCGCAGCTAAAGGTCCGTTGGGGTCCGGGGTCAGTTCCACCGGCTCACCCTCTGCGTCTGCCGCGTACTCGCTCTTAGGCGCAGGGCACACCTCTGCCAGGAAGTCCAGCAGCAGGTCGCAGGCTGTTTCCGCCAAACCGCTCAGGGCAAACACCGGGATAATGGAGCCGTCCGCCACACCGGCTTTCAGCCCGCGGATCTTCTCCTCCGGGGTCAGCTCCTCACCCTCAAAATACTTCTCCATCAGTTCTTCATCGGCGGAGGCCACCGCTTCCGTAAACACGGCCTGTACCGCCTCAAAGCGGGGGGCGTCGTCCGGCTGGGCGTCGCTCTCGGTGCGCTTGCCGTCTGCATACGCGTAGGCCTTGCCGTCGATCATATTGTAGTAGGCAGCCACCTTGCCGCCGGAGATGATGGGCACCACCACCGGGCAGGCCGCCGTACCGAACTTGGCCACAATGCCGTTAAAGCTCTTGTAGAAATCCGCACGGTCGTCGTCCATTTTGGTGGTCACCAGCACCCGGGCCATACGGCGGGAACCGGCGTTTTTAAATGCCTTTTCCGCACCAACGGCCAGTCCGCTGCGGGCGGATACCACGATCACCGCCGTCTCTGCGGCACGCAGGCCCTCAAAGGCCCCTTGCTCAAAGTCAAACAAACCGGGGGTGTCAATAAAGTTCAGCTTTTTGTCCTTATATTCAACGGAAGCCACGGCGCTGGCCATACTGATGTGGCGCTTTTTCTCCTCGGCGTCAAAGTCAGACACCGTGTTGCCGTCAGCCACTTTACCGGCCCGCTCCGTCGCCCCTGCCAAATGCAGCATAGCCTCCAGCAGGGTGGTTTTGCCCTTGGAGGCGTGACCTGCAAGCGCAATGTTCCGAATTTGATCAGGTGCATAAGTTTTCATAAGTCCATCCCTCTTTAATAAGAATTGCTTTTGTGCATATTGTATAATATTTTTCAACTTCCGTCAATGCTTTTTGCAATTCTTTTACAAACAATTTGCAAAAGCACCGCCCAATTCCCCCGCACACCCCGTACAATATATGCACCCGCCTCCCCCGCAGAACCCCGCCTACGGCTTAAAAGAGCATAGAAAAAAGCACCGCTGCAGCGGTGCTTTTGTTTTTATGATTGATGGTTAGTCAGCGGTATTGTCGCCCTTGGCGGCGCGTTTGGCTACCAGCTCGCTCAGGATACGGCTATGTTCTTTATCGGACATAGCGTACTTGATGGTCGGCAGTGCGGAGAGCACCATACCGATGGCCGGGGGAATGGAGATCAGGAAGAACATGGTGGCGGCGTATTTACCGGCGCCGGAGCCACCGTCATAACTCAGGAAATCTGCGCCGTTCTTCAGGGCCTCATTCAACTTCAAAATATTGGCGTCGCTGTAACCAACAAAGTGGTACACCACAGCGGACAGGATAGAGGCGATACCGCCGGACAGCTTGGTGATAAAGGACTGGCCGGAGAAGAACACGCCGTCGGTACGCACGCCATTGTGGTACTCCTCATAGTCCACGCAGTCGGCGATCATCACGGACTGGAGCACATTGATACCACCCATGGCAGCGCCTGCAAAGAAGAAGCACAGCCCGGTGAGGATCACCCATACCATAGAGGTCTTTACATCGCCGTGGGCGATCTTAAAGAACACATACAGCAGGGCAAAAGGCACAGCACCTGCGATGGAATAGAAGTTATAAATGCTCTTTTTCTCATGCTTGCGGATCAATGCCGGGGTAATACCCATAGCGATAAACTGGCCCAGGAACACAGCGGCGGCGATCACAGCCAGGCGCGCCAAAATGCCCCAATCGACGCCAACCATTGCACCGGTGGCATCTGTTTTCAACACATTCATAAAGTCGCCGTTGGCGTAGTAATAGGTGATCAGCGTCATGGCAATGAGCATCAGCAGCTGAATGGGACTTCTGAGAATACCGGAGATCAAAATCTGGCGGAACGGCTTGTTCTTGAACATAATTTTGAAGTTCTCGGTAAAAGTATATTTCTTCTCTGCCTGCTCCACCCGCTCTCTGGTGCCGATACCGGCGAACTCAAAGAGGATAGAGGCGATCACGGTCATTACCACTACGGTGAGGATAAAGCCGTACTGAGAGGCCTTAGCCTGGGAATAGCCCTTGCCCTGGAAGATACCGGCGACCACCTGGGCGATCTGCACCACCAGCACACCAACGCCGCCGATACCGGCAACGATACGGGCGAGACCCAGCAGCTTGCTGCGGTCGTCCTCGTCCTCAGTCATCAGGGAAGTAATGCCCCACAGCGGAATATCACACACGGTAAAGCACATACCCCAGGCGATGTATGACACGGCAGCCCAAGCCACGATCAGCACCTTTTGGGTGTTTGAAGTGGCAGTGGCATAGTTGCCGTTAATGAACGCCAAGATGGTGACCACGCCGATAATGGCGGGGAAAATAATCAGATACGGACGGCATTTGCCCCACTTGGTACGGGTGCGGTCCACAATGGTGCCCATCATCGGGTCATTGATGGCGTCCCACACACGGGCCAGGGCAAAGATCCAGCCCAAAGCCATTGCCGGCAGGCAAATTACATTTTGAAAATAGAAATACAGACCTGTGGCTACAATATTGTAGATCAGGTTTTGACCCAGCATACCGGTGAGGTACATATTACGCTCTTTTTTGGTATAGGTCCTGGTTTGGTTTGACACTTATCGAGTCCCCCTATATTTTTTCTTCTATTTTACCAGTATGTATGGCAAATAGCAAGGATTATTTGTGCAAAAGCGACAGTGTGCACCAAAATGTAAGACATTTGTCCACTTTGCAATTTGGCTTACAGCCGCAGGGACAAAGATACGGTGTTGTGGCCGTAATCGTAACTCTCCGTAAAGCCGTATTTGCGGTACATTTTGTACCCGGCGGCGTCCCGGCTGACCCCGCAGCAGGAGAGGTAGTCTACCCCCAGCTCCCGCAAATGACGGCACAGAGCGTCCATTAAGCGAGTGCCCCACCCCTGCCGCTGATAGGGCGGCAAAATATCCAGGTGGAAGTGCACCGGTCGGTCCTTGATTTTGCCCAGGCACCACAGATAACCCAGCAAGCCCGCCGCCTGGTCCGGCGCCGTGCGCAGCACCCGGCGCAAATAGGTGGTGCGGTAGCGGTGCACAAAGCCCCGGTAGTCCGTGGCGCAAAGAATATACCCCACCGCCCGGTCGTTTTCGTCCGCCAGCACAAAAATATGCCCCGGCTCGCAGGCGGTAAAATAGTCGTTATAAATCAGCGTTACCGCCTTCAAGGTGCGCGCATTTCTTTGAAACGGCTTGGCCGCCGTCTCCCGGCAAATTTGGCGCAGCCGGTCCCGGTCCGCCGGGCGATAGGATCGAATGGTCATAATACCTCCGGATATAGCAAAAGCCTGAGAGCCGCGCAGCCCTCAGGCTTTATTGGTTTCATCAGTTGTCTGCGGTTTCTTCCGCCTGGGCGTTACGGCGCTGCACCAGCGCTTCCAAAATGGTGCGGTGCTCCTCGTCCGTCATACCGTAGTGGCGCAGCGGAATGATGGACAAAAACAGACCGATGGCCGGTGGGATAGAACACAGGAAGAACATCATGCCCGCATACTGGGGGAACTGGTCCTTAAAGGACGCACCGGCACGCAGAGCCTCGTTGCAGGCGCTTACATTGTCGCCGCTAAAGCCCACGATGGAGTAGCCGATACCCTGAATAATGGAGCTGATCCCGGCGGACAACTTGGTAATAAAGGACTGGCCGGAGAAGAACACGCCGTCCGGGCGATAGCCCTTGTGGTACTCCTCGTAGTCCACCGCGTCGGCGATCATCACGGACTGGAGCACATTCAAAGCGCCCATACCGCCGCCTGCCAGGGCAAAAACCACAAACAGGATCGCCACCCACAGGGGCTTATCCAGATCCCGGGGCGCCAGCAGGTACACCGGGTAGATCAGGGCAAAGGGAATGGCGCCCATAATGGTGGAGCCGATGAGCATACGGGTCTTGTCGTGCTTCTCCGTCAGCTTGGGCACCAGCGCCATGGCGATAAACTGGCCGCCAAAGATGGCGCCGCCGAAAATGATCATATAGAGCATATAATCGCCAAAGTAGTTGCCGTAGTAGTAAGACATCAGGGTCATGGCAACGGACAGCAAGATCTGAATAGGCGAGCGCAACACGCCGCTGATCAGCTGGTTGCGGAAGGGCTTGTTGCCCCACATGATCTTAAAGTTCTCCTTAAACCCGAACTTCTGCTCCGCAGAGGGCACACGCTCCCGCACAAAAATGCCGGTCATTTGGAACATAGCGCAGCCGATCACCGTTAAGATCACCGCCACGATGATAAAGCCCATTTGCTGGCCCTTTAGTGCGGAACCGGCAGTGGTCTCCAACTTCTGCCCCAGTGCCTGGGACAGCGGATTGATGGTCAGCAGCACCACGCCGCCGCCCAGGCCCGCTGCAATACGCGCAAGGGAGAGAATGGACGCCCGGTCCTTCTCCACCTCCGTCATACGGGAGGTGACGCCCCACAGGGGAATATCCCCTACGGTGTAGCACATACCCCACAGGATATAAGACACGGCAGCCCAGCCCACGATCAGGGCATTCTTGCCCGGAGAGTTGGCAGAGCTGTACATACCGTTGCAAAAAGTCAGTATGGTAATGACTAAAATAATGGCCGGTGAAAACAGCAGATACGGTCGGCACTTGCCCCACTTGGTGTTGGTGCGGTCCACAAAGGTGCCCATCATCGGGTCGTTAATGGCGTCCCACACCCGAGCCACGGCCATAAAGATACTGATGGCCATTGCCGGAATAAAGATCACCGACTGGAAGTAGAAATACAGCCCGGTGCCGATGATGTTGTAGATCATATTCTGACCCATCATACCCACCAGGTACATATTCCGTTCCTTAGCCGTATATGTACGCACTTGACTGGACATAAAAATCCCCCTTTACCTCTCTATATTACCAGTTTTAACAAAGGAGTGCAAGCATTATTTGTTAAGTTTGCACAAAAGCGGCAAAAGGGGGCAACCGTCGTTTTAGATGTAATAATACCAGTAGCTGCCGCTGCACAGGGCATAGGACTTGCCGGTGGCTTTTTCCTTGAGCACATACCGGGCAATATAGCGATAGCCGCAGTCGCTGTCTCCCGGCTTTTTGGGTACGGTACAGGTGATCTCTATGGAATAATTCTGGTAGTCCGCCACAGTCACCGGCTTTTTCGAG
Organism: Bifidobacteriaceae bacterium; assembly: GCA_963642245.1. Classification (GTDB taxonomy): domain Bacteria; phylum Bacillota; class Clostridia; order Oscillospirales; family Acutalibacteraceae; genus CAG-217. The sequence continues at coordinate 47,106 of CAVIFY010000002.1, forward strand.
GGTTCGGCATTTTCTTCCTGTGGCTCTGTCTTTGGCCGGTGGTTGGTGGGGGTCATTTTGCCCTTGTAGTCCAGATGATAGCACTGTTCCGTACCGCCGTCGTTGGTCAGCAGATACGCTGCGCTGTCCGTCCATTCATAAAAGTAGCACCGCTCTGTCTCCAACCCGGTTTGCAGCACCTTGTCCCCTGTGGCTGTGCGGGCGTGCAACTCACCTTTGCCGCTTTCGTCGGCACTCATACCGTCCCGGTCCCGGGTGTTGCACAGGTAAAACAGTGTCTCTCCGCAAGGGGCCAGCTCTACTCCATCGCTGGTATTTGGGGTGGCATAAATGCACGCCACCCGGTCCTGCTCCATATCATAGGCATACAGGCAAAAGCCCCACAGGGTTTTGTCCGCGGTGGTATAAGCATAGCAGGTAAAATACAGGGTGTTGCCTATGCGGCACAGCTGCGCAATATCGCCCACCCCGTCCAGCACCGTGCGGGTCTTGCCGGTCAGCAGGTCATAGGCCATCAGCTTTTGGGGCGTGCCAAAGGTGTTGTGCGCATCGGTATCCTCCGTGGCATAATAGAATGTATCCGCCGTCAGGTAAATATTGCTTTGGGGCTGAGCCTGGTTCTCCGTCTGCTGTTGCAGTGGCTTGTCAAACCGAGCGCCTGTCGGCTCAGCAGTATCCGCCTTGCTGCAAGCGCACAGTGCCAATGCCGATACCACACAAAGTAAAAGGGCTAAAATCCGTTTCATACGATCATCCTTTCTGCCCGGGGGCAACTCCAGTATAGGCAACCGCACGCCCATTTGGCAAGGCACGGTGCGTGGAAATCGCTCCACCCCCGGTGGAAGAGCACAGAAAAAGGCTCCCCGGCACGCACATAGGCGCCGGGGAGCCGTCCTTTTTCGTCTTAGTCCTTTACGGTATAGCCTTGGTCCTCAATGGCCTTTTTCAGCACAGCGTCGTCCACATCACCGTTTAAGGTCACCGTGGCGGTGCCGTCTGTGTGGCTGGCAACGGCGCTATCTACCTGGGGCAGCGCCTCCAGCGCTTTCTTTACCGTCATTTCACAATGCGGGCACATCATGCCCTCCACTTTCATTACTTTTGTCATACCGAAATTCTCCTTTTCCGTCGGCAGTGCTGCCAGCACCACCGGGTGTTTGATTTTTTTATCCCGCTTGGGGGAATGCAGCTTAAAGAGGTTCAGCCGCAAGGCGTTGGTCACCACGCAGAAGCTGGACAGGCTCATAGCCGCCGCGCCGAACATAGGGTTCAGGGTCCAGCCGAAAATGGGGATCCACACCCCTGCCGCCAACGGAATGCCGATCACATTATAGAAAAACGCCCAAAACAGGTTCTCGTGAATATTGGTCAGCGTGGCACGGCTCAGGCGAATGGCCGCGGTCACATCGCTGAGACGGCTGTGCATCAGCACCACATCCGCCGCGTCAATGGCCACATCCGTACCGGCACCGATGGCCATACCGATATCCGCACGGGTCAGGGCCGGCGCGTCGTTGATACCGTCGCCCACCATAATGACCTTGCCCTGTGCCATCAGGTCGCGCACCACCTGCTCCTTGCCCTGGGGCAGCACCCCGGCGATCACCCGGTCTACCCCCGCCTGCCGACCGATGGCCGCAGCGGTGCGGGGATTGTCGCCGGTGAGCATTACCACGCAAATACCCATCTTTTGCAGCGCCGCAATGGCCTCCGGGCTGTCCGGCTTGATCACATCGGCCACGGCGATCATACCCAGCAGCGCCCCGTCATAAGCAAAGAACAGGGGCGTTTTGCCCTGCTCTGCCAGCGCCGCCGCTTGCTGCTCCATACCGTCCGGCACCGGCACCCGGCTGCGCATATAGCTAAGACTGCCGCCCAGCAGCTGCTTGCCGTTCAAAGTGGCTTGCAGCCCATTGCCCGGCAGGGCCGCAAAGTCCGTGACCGGCTCCGGGGTAATTTGTCGCTCTGCGCCGTATGCGGTCACCGCTTTTGCCAGCGGGTGTTCGCTCTTTTGTTCCAGCGCACAGGCCAGCGCCGCCAGGCGGCTTTCTTCCACCCCGGGGGCAGGCACCAGGTCCGTTACCTTGGGCGCGCCCTGGGTGATGGTGCCGGTTTTGTCCAGCACCACGATCTGCGCCTTGCCGGTCTCCTCCAAAGGCACGGCGGTCTTAAAGAGAATGCCGTTCTTGGCGCCCAGGCCGTTGCCCACCATAATGGCTACCGGCGTTGCCAAGCCTAAAGCGCAGGGGCAGCTGATCACCAGCACGGAGATACCCCGGGCCAGCGCATAGCCAAAGCTCTGGCCGGTAAGCAGCCACACCACCGTGGTCACCAGGGCGATCGCCATTACCACCGGCACAAACACACCGGACACCCGATCGGCAATTTTTGCGATAGGCGCCTTAGTAGCGGCAGCGTCGCTGACCATTTGAATGATTTGGGACAGGGTGGTGTCCTCCCCCACTCGGGTGGCGCGGCACCGCAGATAGCCGGAGGTGTTCACCGTGGCAGCAGACACCGGGTCGCCCACGGTCTTGTCCACCGGCACGCTCTCGCCGGTGAGGGCGCTCTCGTCCAGCGCACTGCTGCCCTCCAGGATCACGCCGTCTACCGGCACATGCTCCCCCGGCCGCACGGCAAATTCCATGCCGGTCATCACCTGCTCAATGGGCACCGTGCGTTCCCGGCCGTTCTCCAGCAGCACCGCCGTCTTGGGCGCCAGCTGCATCAGGCTCTTTAGCGCGTCTGTGGTCTTGCCCTTGGAGCGGGCCTCCAATGTTTTGCCCACGGTGATCAGCGTTAAGATCATGGCGGCGGACTCAAAGTAAAACTCGTGCATATAGTGCATAACGCCGTCCGCATTGCCCGCCACCTGAGCGCCGGTCATGGCAAACAGCGCGTAGGTGCTGTACCCAAAGGCCGCAGCCGCGCCCAGCGCCACCAGGGTGTCCATATTGGGTGCCCGGTGCCAAAGGCTCTTAAATCCGCTGACAAAAAAGCGGCCGTTGATGATCATAATAATAATGGTCAGCAGCATTTGGATCAGCCCCATGGCAATGTGGTTGCCCTCTAAGGCCGACGGCAGTGGCCAGCCCCACATCATGTGGCCCATAGAGAAGTACATTAAGATCAGCAAAAACACCACGGAGCTGACCAATCGGCGCAGCAGCTTAGGCGTTTCCGTATCTTTCAGCGGGTCTGCCGACGGCTGCGGGGCAGCATTGCCCTTTTGTTTTAAGTTGGCGCCGTAGCCCGCTTTCTCCACAGCGGCGATGATCTGCGCCGGGGCGGCTGTGCCGGTCACGCCCATCGAGTTGGTCAGCAAGCTCACCGAGCAGCTTTCCACCCCGGGCACGGCATTCACCGCCTTTTCCACCCGGGCGCTGCACGCGGCGCAGCTCATACCCGTTACATTATATTGTTCCAAGTTCTCACCTCCCGGCGCACAGGCGCCGTTATTTCATCAATTTCTGCAAAGTTGCCAGCAGGTCGTCCAGCGTTTCGTCCTTACCGGCCTTAATATCTTCCGCAACACAGGTGCGAATATGCGTGGACAGCAGTTCTCGGTTAAAGGCATTCAGCGCCGCACCGGCGGCTGCGGACTGGGCCAAAATATCCGTACAGTAGGCGTCCTTCTCGATCATACCCTTGATCCCGCGGATCTGGCCCTCAATGCGGTTCAAACGGTGGATCAGCCGCCGGTACTCCTCCGGCTGGCGCACCTTTTTCTTGGCGCAGCATTCACAAACCGGCTGCATTTCGTCTTTATCTGCCATAACAGCACTTCCTTTCCTATACCCCTTGGGGGTATCTTTAATATATACCCCCTATGGGTATTTGTCAACCCCTTTTGGGCAAAAAAATACCGCCCTGCGTCAGCAAGGCGGTTTGCATTTAGATCACATAGGAATATTCATCGTTTTTGTGCTCCTGCTCCAGCAGGTCTTGCAGGGTAATGCCGTCCAGGTAGGTATTGATGGCCTTGTACAGCCCGGCCCACACCGGCAGCGTGGCGCAGGACGCAGCGCGGGGGCAGGTGTTCGGCTCCTCCTCCAGGCAGGCCACCGGTGCCAGGCCGCCCTCCGTCAGGCGGAGAATATCGCCCACCGTGTACTGATCCGGCGCTTTTGCCAGGCGGTAGCCCCCCTGGTAGCCCCGGTTGGTCTTTAAGAAATCCGGGCGGTTGAGCACCGCCACGATCTGCTCCAGGTACTTCTTAGATATATCCTGACGGGCGGCGATCTCCTTCAGCGACACAAAGCCCTGTTCCCTATGCTCGGCCAGATCCAGCATCATCCGCAGCGCATAGCGCCCTTTGGTAGAGATCTTCATACCGTCACATCCTTTCTTTAACCTATAATACCATATATTTAGTAGGTTTTCAATACCCGGGGCAAAAAAAGAGAAAAAGCACCCGACAAACGCCGGGTGCCAAGCGTGTTTATTGCAATTTGGAAATTTCGTCCACAAAGGCGCTGGCGCTGTCAAACTCCTTGTAAACAGAAGCAAAGCGCACATAGGCCACCTCGTCGATCCCCCGCAGCTTTTCCATAATCAGCTCGCCGATACGCACGCTGGTGACCTCACGGTCCAGGGCGCTCTGCAAGGTGGTCTCGATCTCAGAAATGGCGGTCTCCAGTGCCTCCACGGTCACCGGCCGCTTTTCGCAGGCGCGGAGCATACCCTTCAGGATCTTGTTGCGGTCAAAGACCTCGCGGCTCTTGTCCTTCTTCACCACGATAATGGGCACATCCTCGATGATCTCATAGGTGGTAAAGCGCTTGCCGCACTGCATACACTCCCGGCGACGGCGAATACGCTCGTTCTCGTCGGTGGGTCGCGAGTCGATCACTTTGCTCTCTGCGTAACCGCAAAACGGACACTTCATAGTTATCCCCCCTGTTGAAAGATACAGCACTTGCCATAAAATTCTGTACAATCTGTACTATACCATAACTGGTGAAAAAAAGCAAGTTTTTTGCCTTTACACCTTTTTGGAAGGAGCGGCGCCGTCTGCCTTGCGGTTGTAGAAGAACATCCACAGCGCCATACCGCAGATCACCGCGTAGCCCACAAAGGACCACACATCCGGCACATCGCCAAACACCAGATAGCCCACAATAGCCGCAAAGATCACCTGGGCGTAGTCATACACGCTGATCTCCCGGCTGGGAGCGTGGGTATAAGCGGCGGTAATGGAGAACTGCCCACCGGCGGCGCAGGTGCCCGCCAGCAGCAGGATCACCCATTGCTGCCAGGTCATATAATGGTAGTCAAACAGCAAAAACGGCAGCATGGTCAGGCTGGAAAAGGCAGAGAAGAAGAACACGATCAGCCGTCCGTTCTCGCCCCGCAGCCCTAAGTACCGCACGCAGGTGTACGCCCCACCGGCACCCATACCACCTAAAAAGCCGCAAATGCTGGCAAACAAATTGGCGTTGGCAAAGGTGGGTTTGATGATACAAAGCGCCCCTAAGAACGCGCCCACAATGGCAATGGCCTGCTTAGGCCGCACTTTTTCTTTAATGAAGATGGCAGAGAACACCAGGGCAAAAAAGGGGCTCATTTTATTGAGCATAGACGCGTCGCTGAGATCCAGCCGGTCAATGGCGTAAAAGTTGCCCACCATACCGGCCACGCCCCCGGCGGAGCGAATAAGCAGGTACTTCAGGTTCCCCGGTTTGGGGCGAAAGCTGTCTTTCTTGCGCACCATCATCACAAAGGCAAAGAGCATGGCCACAAAGTTGCGGAAAAAGACCTTTTGCATAGTGGGCAGATCGCCGGACAGGCGCACAAAGGTGTTCATCCCGGTAAAGCACAGCCCGGACAGTAAAATGCAAAAAATGCCCATGGTCTTGTTGCTGGGTTTAGCCAAACGCCCACCCCCTACTTGATGGTATCCAGGTACGCCTTGGCCCGCTGCAACTCCGCTGCCACCTGGTAGCCGCGGGAGTAGATCTCGATCATATAATGCACCCGGTCGCCCAGGGTGCGGTACAGCCGCTGGAAGTCAAAGTTCCCCTGTCCCGGGGGCTGGCAGTCCTTCTCCGGCGAGTGATCGCTGATGTGCACATGGACGATCTCCTTTTGGAAGGTGTCGAGAAACGCAAAGGGATCCTCCCCGGCACGCACCGCCTGCTTAATATCCAGCACCATGCGGAAGTCGTCCCCCAGCGCCCGGCGCATACGATCGCAAAAGGCAATGTGCTGGCTCTTAAAACGGTTCACATTCTCCTGGCACACGGTGACGCCCTCGGCGCGGCCGATCTCCACCAGCTGCAAAAAGCGCTCAAAATACCGCTCCTCCGGAATGGGTATCTTCGGCTGGGCCACCGCCCCGTGGATCACCACAAACCGGGCGTCCAGCAGCGCTGCCGCGTGGCAGGTCTCTTTATAAATATCAATGGTATCTTCAAATCGGCGCTGATAATCGCCAAAAATGCAGCTGCTCTCCATAAAGCTGGAAAAGGGGTGCACGGACACCACCCGGGTGCCGCCGTCCCGAGCAATGGTCGCCAGCCGGTGCACAAAGGCCGGGCGCAACTCCTGCCGGGCGTTAAAGAACACCTCGGCAAAGGGAAAGCCCAGTGCCGTCACCTGCTGCAAGGCCCGCTCCGTCTCCAGCGGATAAAAGCAAGCGGTAGAAGCTCCGGCTTGCATCAGCCCACCAGCTTTTCAATGGCAGCCAGGCGGGTGCAAATGCACAGCAGCTCCGCTGCCAGGGCCATCTCCTCATTGGGCGGGAAAGAGGGCGCAATACGAATGTTGCTGTCCTCCGGGTCAATGCCGTAGGGATAAGTGGCGCCCACGCTGGTGAGAATCACACCGCCGGCCTTGCACAGCTGGCCCACGCGCTTAGCAGTGCCGGGCAGCACATCCAGGCTGATAAAGTAGCCGCCCTTGGGGGAGAACCAGTCGGCGATCCCCAGGCCGGTCAATTCCTTGTCCAGCCGATCCAGCACAATGTCAAACTTGGGCTTCAGGATCGCCGCGTGCTTCTTCATGTGGGCGCGCACGCCATCGGCGTTCTTAAAGAATTCCACATGGCGGTGCTGGTTCATCTTATCATAGCTGATGGTCTGCACCGTCAGGCGCTGACGGATCAGGTCCAAATTCTTCTTGCTGGCCACCAGGCAGGACACGCCTGCGCCGGGGAAAGTGATCTTAGAAGTAGAGGCCACCTCAATGACCATATCCTCATTGCCGTACTCCGGCAGCACATCAAAGATATTCAGCAGCTTGTCGCCGTTATCGTCCAGATCGTGCACGCAGTAGGCGTTGTCCCACACAATGCGGAAGTCCTCTGCCGCCGGGCGGAGAGCCGCAATACGGCGCACCACTTCGTCGGAGAAAGTGATACCGGTGGGGTTAGAATACTTGGGCACGCAGAACATACCCTTCACACTGGGGTCCTTCACCAGTTCTTCAATGGTGTCCATATCCGGGCCGTCGGCGTTCATGGGCACATTCACCATTTGCAGCCCAAAATACTGGCACACGGTAAAGTGACGATCATAGCCGGGCACCGGGCACAGGATCTTGACTTCCTTCTCCTGGCTCCAGGGCTTGCCGCCGATACCGTGGGTGTAGCACTGGCAGATAAAGTCAAACATCAAGGTCAGGCTCTCGTTGGGGCCGATGATCACATTCTCTGCCGGCACCTCCAGCAGATCGGCAAACAGCTGCTTGCAGCTGGCAATACCGTCCACAATGCCGTAGTTGCGCACATCCACGCCGCCGGACACATAGTCCTTCACATCATTCATACCCACAGACAGATCCAGCTGCTCCTTGCAGGGCTTGCCTCTGCTCATATCCAGTTGCAGACCCTTGGCCTGGAAGTCCTTGTACCGGGCCAGCAGGCTCTCCTGCTCCCGGAGCAATTCGTCTTTTGTCATCTCCTGATATGCTTTTGCCATACGAAAATACCTCGCAATCTATAAATTCCGCTCATTATTTTACCATAAACGGCAGCGCCTTGCAATTCTAAAGCCAACAAAAAAAAGAGCGCCGCAGCACTCTTTTCTTATACGCATTGCCTATTTTTCCTCCGGATCTGCCGGTGCGTCTGTGCCCTTCTTCTTTTTGGTGAACACCAGGAGCTTGGAGAACACATAGTTGAGGATCACCACCAGCACGGAGCAAACGATCTTGGCCACAAAGCCCTTGACCCCAAACAGGTCCTGATCCAGCCCCACCTTAAACAGCAGCAGCGGACCGAACCACTCGATCACGCCGGTAGCCAGTCGAGAGGCCACAAAGGACACAAACTCCCGCGCCGCCACCTTGGGCGCCCAGCTTTTGCTCTCAAACACCCACAGCTTGTTGGTGACAAAGGCAAAGATCACCGCAGCGATCCAGGCCACCACATTGCTGGCCGTCATCTTCACATCGTCGCTGCCGGGCGCGTGCACCAGCGCCACCTTCATCAGCAGGCTGTACACCACCCAGTTCACCGCCGTGGTGGCCACGCCGAAGATGAGATACATAATGATTTCTTTGTACTTGATCAGTAATTCTTTAATCTTCTTCATAGGCACATTATACGCTATCCGGTCCTATTTTGCAAGTTCAAAAAACCATTTTGTCTCCTCTAAAAACAAATAAGTGGGCACCCCGGCAATGCTGCAAGTGTAGCGCAGCCCTGCGCCCCCGGAGCGCAGGGACGCTGCCGGGCGAATATCCAGCACCCGGTCCACATCCAGCCAGCGCTCCTCCCATTCCATCTTTACCGGGCGAATGTCGCCCTCCTCATTATACAGCGCCAGCACGCGCACATAGTTCTTCATCCTGCCTGTTCCTTTCCGGTTAAAAATCCAATGGGGTGTATGGTGTGGTCGTCGTGGGGGTTAAAGCGGGACAACCCGGTGTCCCCCAGCAGACTGGCCCGCTGAATACAGTAGTTGCCGAAGCGGCGCTTTAGATCGTCCACCGTGCGCTCCAGCTTGGCCGCCCGCTCCCGCTGCTCCTGGGTGTGGGCCAGATCGAACTGCACACAGGGTTCCAGTTCAAAGTCCGTTACCGACAGCCCAACGCTGCGCAGGGGCGCGCCCCAGTGGTAATTGGCACAAAACAGCGCCATGGCCGCCTGCAAGATCTCCGTGCTCACATCGGTGGCGGCAGAGAGCTTGTGCTGGCGGGTAAAAGTGTGCAGGTTCTTGTCCCGCAAGGAGATACACACCGTGCGCCCTTGCATTCCCTGCTCCCGCATACGGCGGGCCACGCTCTCCGCCAGCACGGTAAAGACCACCTTTACATCCGTATCATCCACCAGATCCCGGGGCGTGGTGGTGGAATTGCCCACGCTCTTCACCGCCGCCTTGGCGTCCATATGCTGCACCGGCGAGGTGTCCTCTCCCCGGGCAAAGGCACGGAGCATCAGTCCGTTCTTGCCCAGCAGCCCCTGCAAAAAGTCCTCCCGCGCCGCCGCCAACTCGCCAATGGTATAGATACCGTAGGCGTTCAGCTTGCGGGTGGTGGCCGGGCCGACGCACAACAGATCGCTGCACGGCAGGGGCCACACCACCCGGCGGTAATTCTCCCGGCTAATGACCGTCACTGCGTCCGGCTTTTTATAATCCGAACCCAGCTTGGCAAAGATCTTGTTAAAGCTGACCCCCACGCTGACGGTAATGCCCAGCTCCGCCTTGACCCGGCGGCGGATCTCCTGAGCGATCTGTTCCCCGGTGCGATCGTCGCCGGTCACATCCAGCCAATTCTCGTCCAGTCCGAAAGGCTCAATATAATCGCTGTAATCCTCATAAATGCGCCGCGCCATCTTGGAAAAGCGCATATACAGCGGAAAGTTAGGTGGCACCACCACCAGCTGCGGGCACTTTTGCCGCGCCTGCCACAGCGGCTCCCCCACCACCAGACCGTAGCGGGAGGCGATCTCATTCTTGGTCAAAATAATACCGTGGCGGCTCTCGGTACTGCCGCCCACCGCCACCGGCTTGTCGCGCAGCTCCGGGCGGTGCAGGCACTCCACCGAGGCATAAAACTTGTTGCAATCCACATGCAAAACGGTGCGCTCCACTTTCCGTCGCTCCTTTCTCGCTATCGAACATTTGTTCTATAACATAGAATACACCGATCGGGGCGGTTTGTCAAGAGCCGGGGCGGCAAAAAATGCAGGTAGATTTTGCCTTGACGGTGGGTGCTTTTTCTTATATACTAAGGGGTAGAATTGAGGTGCAACTATGCCGTTTTACGATATTGCCGGGCTGGTGGTGGAGATCAAGCACCCCACCGGCAGAACAGAAAAGCAAGCCCGCCCCTACCTGTGCAAGGACCAAGCGGGGCAGACGGCGGACATCACCATTGATGTAACGGATCAGCGGGTGATGGACGCCATGACCGAGCACCCGGAGATGAACCGGGACGACTGGTACTATATGCTCACCGGCTCGGATTTTTACACCCAGCTGCTGAAGTTCCGGGGCATTTTGCTCCACTCCAGCTGCGTGGTGGTGGACGGCGTGGCCTACGCTTTTTCCGCAGACAGCGGCACCGGCAAATCCACCCACACCGCCCTGTGGCTCAAGCACTTTGGCGACCGAGCGTATATGCTCAATGACGACAAACCGGCCATTCGCCTGGTGGGCGACCGGGTGTACGCCTGCGGCACCCCCTGGAGCGGTAAGTACGACTACTCCACCCCGGGTATGGTCCCCCTGGCAGGCATTTGCTTTCTTGAGCGGGCGGAGGAGAACTTTATCCACCCGGCAGACACCAAAAAGGCGGTGTTCAACATCTTCTCCCAAACGGTGCGCAAGCTGGGGCCCAATGCCATGGAGCGGCTGTTCGATATGCTGGAGGCCATCTTTGCCAAGGTGCCCCTGTACGAACTGGGGTGCAACATCAGCGACGAAGCAGTGCTTACCTCTTATAACGCAATGAAGCCGAAAGACAAAGCCGAAAACTGAATATAAGCGAAAAAAGAAAGGCAGTTACCCAAAGGTGGGTAACTGTCTTTTGTTATCTATGGCGTTATTCCGCTGTGTCCTGGGGCATGGCGTTCTTTGGCAAGGGCAGGTACACCCGGGCCTTGAACAGGTCGCCGTCAATGAGCAACTCTAACTTCCCTTGCTGGGCGCTGCACAGTTCCTGGGCAATGCTCAGGCCCAGACCGTTGCCCTCCTTGGTACGGGAAGCGTCGCCCCGCACAAACCGCTGGGTCAACTCCTGGGGCGAGATATTCAGCGGCTGGGCAGAGATGTTCTTGATCTCAAACACGCCATACTGCGCCTCCCGGTACACCCGCACATACACCCGGGAGTCCACGGCAGAATACTTCTTGGCATTTTGCAGCAGATTTTCCAGCACCCGGTAGGTTTTAGAGCCGTCTGCAAACACCTGTACCCGGGGCAGATCCGGATCCAGCACCAGTTGCAGCCGGTTCTCCTCAAACTCCTTTTGGTACTCCCCGATAGCCTGGGCGGTCAGTTCGCCCAGATCCAGCACCATAGGGTGCAGGGTGATGTTGCCGGAGGACAGCTTGGACGCCTCGATCAGGTCCTCCACCAGCCGTGCCAGCTTGGTGCTCTTCTCCGTCAAAACGGCCATATACTCCTTGGCCTTTTCGTCCGACTGGGGGCACTTGGACAGCAGGTCCGTGTAAGTGATAATGGAAGTGATCGGGGTTTTCAAGTCGTGGGACACATTGGTGATCAGCTCCGTTTTCAGTCGTTCGTCCCGCACCGCCTGGTCCACGGCGTTATGCAGTTCCTGATTGGTATAACGCAGGCTGCCTGCCATAGCGGCCAGCGCCGGGTGGAGATTTGCCGCCTCCACATCCGTGCGGTTGGCTGCGGCCTCGATCACCCGATCCAGCTGGAACAAAAAGCGCAGCGCGTAGCCCACGCAAAAGCCGTTAAAGGCTAAGAATACCAAAGCGCAGGGCACGCTGATGGGTGCATATTCCAAAAATACGCCAAACAGCACTGCCAATACAATATTGATCAGCAGATAGCCTACGGCGCAAAAGACCATATTGCGCTTAAAGTGCCGTGGGGTGTAGGCCAGTCCCCGGATCATACGCCGGTTGAACCGGTGCAGTTTGCACAGCAGGCGCCAAACGCCTAAGCAAATATAATACAGCAGCGTGCCCTTATACAGGTGCTTTTTAGACTTGCACAGGCGCACAAAGGACAGGGTCAACTCTGCATACAGTCCCCAGGCCACCGCGCCCAAAGCGCCGCAGCCCGCTAAGAACAGCCAGCCAAAGTTCAAGGTGCTCATCTGGTAGCCGTAATAATGGAACAGGTCGCTAAACACGCCCTCGATCAGTAAGTAGCCCAGTCCAAAAATCGCCGCTGCAATGATCGCCGTGTGCAGCTCCAAGGGAATATAATCCATCCACAGCAGGCGCACGCCGTCCGTACCGGCACGGCGCCCGCAGCCCAGGCAGGCCAGCACCAAACAGGCAAGGGCCAGCACCGCCAGGCAAACAGCCGCTACGGTCATTGCCACGGTATTTACATTTTGCATACGGGTGCACAGGGCATTCAGTTTCACAAAATCCGGGAACATCTGATTGCCACCGGCCACGGTGGGGTCAATGCCCACATAAATCGTGATATCCGTATTCATCAGATACTGTACAGCGTCCGAGCCGGTATTGCGGGCACCGTAATCCGCACCCCGCAGGTTCTCCCCTGCTTTGGTCTTGGAATAGTACACCGGCGCGTTCTTTAGCGTTGCCGGTGATTTGCCCTCTGCCAACTGACTGACCACCTGGCCGGTGGTATTGTCCTCGGCATAGTATTGCAGGCATTGCAGTTCCTGCAAATTTTGGCGCATATCCTGCTGGCTGTCGGCAGCAGATCGGTACGGCCCCACCACCACTTTGTCATAGAGCTTTTTAATGTGGGTCTCTGCCGATTTCACCGTATCGCTCAGGGTCTGATCGTCATCGTACTCGTTCGCTTCTACCGTTTGGCCGTCCACTGTAAAAGTGACCGTGTAATAGCGGATCAGATCATCCGGATCCTCCTGTATGTCGCTATCATTGTAATACTCCACGCCGTCGGAACTGTGCAGCCAATTTGCCAGCTGCAAATAGGGCAGATAATCCTCCCCCGCCCGGGTGCCGTTGACGATCTGTTGCAGGTCTCGGATCAGCCCCGGTGCGTCCCGATCCTCGGCCACCACTTTCTTGATGGTCTTGGTGGGCACTTTATAGTTGGGTATATTCTTGCCGATATTTGTAATATTCTGATTTTTCAGCCCGGCATAGAACACCAGCGTTTTGCGAATGGCCGCGGCCTGGTCCTTCTTATACTGCTCCAGTGCGGCAGCCACGCTGTCCGCCTTGGCTTTCTTCAGGGCAGCCACCTTTTGTTGCAGCTGCTTTTGCCCCGCCAGCAGCGTGATATCATTGACGATCACATCCAGCTCCGATTGGAAGATCGTGGTCTGTACCAGGCTTCCCTCTTTCGCTACGGACGCATCGGTAAATGCGTCGTCATTATACAGGCCGCTGATCCGCATCACGGCGCCCAGCAGCGCCACCGAACTAAAGGCCAGCACCATAGAGAGCACCACGCACAGCGCCTTAAAGCCGCCGCTTTCTCTAACACTTTTCCACTTTGTATCCAAGTCCATACACCACCTTTAAGTATTTGGGCTCCTTGGGGTTGATCTCGATCTTTTCACGAATGTTGCGAATGTGCACCGTCACGGTCTTTTCCGTGCCGTAGGCCGGCTCATTCCACACCGCTTCATAGATCTGGGCACTGGAGAGCACGCGACCCATATTGTGCATCAGATATTCCAATATCTTATACTCCCGGGCGGTCAGCCGTACCGGGTCGCCGTCTACCGTCACCGTCTTGGTGTCCGTGTCCAGCACCAGACCGCCGGTGACCAGCTGGCTCTCCCGCACCTCCAGGCTGCCCAGGCGCACATAGCGGCGAATTTGGCTCTTGACCCGGGCGGTCAGCTCCAGCGGGTTAAAGGGCTTGGTCACATAATCATCGGCGCCAAAGCCCAAACCGGCGATCTTGTCCGTATCCTCGCTTTTGGCCGACAGCAGAATAATGGGAAAGTTGTACTTCTCCCGCAGCTTTAATGTGGTCTTTAGCCCGTCCAGCCGGGGCATCATAATATCCAGCACCATACAGTGGATCTCCTCCCCCTGTACCTGCTCCAGTGCCTCCAGCCCGTCCCGGGCACACAGCACCCGGTAACCCTCCTGGCTCAGATAAATGCGCAGGGACTCTAAGATCGCCGCGTCATCGTCACACACCAATACCGTAAACATTGCTCTCATCTCCCTTAAGTGATACAAAGTGCTTGCTCCATTGTACCACAAAAATCCCCAACGGAAAACCCGTTGTACACATTTAACCACACATTCTTAAAAGCAGCGCAAAGGAAATCTAAAGAATCGGTAAAGTTTGGCCGCCAAAACAAAAAACCTGCCGCAGTGCCAAACACTGCGACAGGCATTTACATTTTTACTGTTTTGCAGCCGCCTTTGCGGTGGTGCCGTAAGGGTCGCCGGTATGGGGCTGCTCTTTTTTGTGCCGACCTTTCGGCGCAGGGGCGCCGTTTTTCCCGGCCGTAGGGCCTTTGCGCTTTTCCACATCGCCGCCCTCTGCCAGGTGCTTGATGTAGGCGGTGTAGTCATCGTTCCAATCGGCGTAGGCCGTATTTTGGCGCTTGTCCTCCAGCTGCACATGGTCCTTAATGTACTGCCCCACATAGAGCGATACCTTTTGGGCGCCGTAGCAGTTCAGGTGGTTGCCGCCGTCCCGGCTGTCCGTTTTCCAGCTAAAGCCGATCTCCTTGCGTTTCAGATCCATATCCAAAAACGGAATGCCGTTTTTCTTGGCGTAATCGCTGACCGCATTGTGGCGGGCATAGGTCCAGGTGGTCTGGGACGGCACCTGCACCAAAATCAGCTGGGCGCCGTTCTTCTTGCACAGGGCGTTCAGCTCGTCCAACTTACGCACAAACAGCGGATTGATCTCCTCCCGCTTTTTGGTTTTCTTCATATATTCCTTGCCCCGGTACGGCACCTTGGCGCCGGACACGAACTGCCCCTTGGAGGCAAAGCGGGCGGAATAGGCCTTCTGCTTAAAAGCGGTCTTGGGGTCAAACTGCTTCCACCGATCGTGGTAGTCCAGCACGCTAAACTGGTTGTACACCTGCTTGCGCACATCGCGCGCAACGATCTTCAAAGAACTGGAGGTGGTGTACAGCTGGTCTGTTTCCAGGATCACCACCTTGGGCTTTTGGGTCTTAAAGCAGTTCTCCACCACACGGTAGGACTCGCTGACCATCTGCTTACCGGTGCCGCTGATATAAGAGGTAAAGCCGTAGGCCTTCCACATCTCCATAGGCGAAAAGCCGCTGTAAGCGTCGCTGTTGCCCACGATAAACACATCCAGCGTGTCCTTCTCCAGCGACAGATAACCACCGGCGTTGGGGTTCACAAACCCGGCCGCGTCGTCATTGTTCTTTGGCTCCAGCAAAAAGGAAATGCCGTAGAGCAAAAGCAGCAAGATCAGAACAAAGGACACCAGGCGGGCGCAATTTTTCAATATCAACTTGGTCTTTGCAGTCATGATGCACCCTCCTTAGAATTGGCCGTAAATAGGCGCTACCGTCTCATACCCGGTGCCGTAGGCGCCAAAGACGATCACGCCGATGATCAGCGCCAGGAACACCGCGTACCGCAGCACCACCGGGCGGCGGGCCAGCTCCGTGCGCATGGTGTGGCCTTTCTCTTGCAGCACCTCCACAATGCCTACCACCAGCACGCCGATACCCATAATCAGGAAGTCCTGCCAGTCATTGCCCAGGGACAGCACCGTGCCGTCCGTCAGGCAGGCGGCGTCAAAATCCGTAAAGATCCGCGCCAGGCTCCGGCCCCACTGGGTAATGGTGTGGCAGCGGAACAACATCATACCCACATTGACGATCAGGAAAGTGCGCACCATCTGGAACAGGGCAAAGCCCTTGCTCTCCGGCGCAATATGCAGCGCGTGCAGCAGCTTGTCCGACACCGGACGCAGGTACATACCGATCATCATTAAGATGTAATAATACAGGCCGTAGAGCACATATTTCCAGCTGGCGCCGTGCCAAATGCCGTTAAAGAACCACACGCAAAACAGCGCAAAGGTCATAGGCACCAGGTTGGCGAAATAATCGCTCAGCTTTTTTCTGGTGTGCTTGCTCAGGTTCATCAGCCCCTTGGACAGGGACACGGAGAAGAACACATACTCCTTGATCCACGCGCCCAGGGTAATGTGCCACCGCTGCCAAAACTCGTTGATGGTTTTGGAGAAGATGGGGCGGCGGAAGTTCTCCTGCATTTCCACCCCAAACAGCTGGCCGGTGGCGCACACAATGTCCATACAGCCGGAGAATTCGCAGTAGATCTGCACGGTATAAAGCAGGGTGCCCAGCAGCACCATAGACCCGGCCTGGTCGCCGTTGTCAAACACGCCGGTGACAAACAGGTTGGCCCGGTCTGCAATGACCATCTTCTTGAACATACCCCAAAAAATGCGCATGACCGCTTGGGCGTCCCGCTCAAAGTCAAAGCTGTGGCCCTCTACCAGCCGGGGCATCATGATCTCATACTTGCCGATGGGCCCCTCCGTCATTTGGGGGAAGAAGCTGAGAAACAGCGCCAGCTTGAAGAAGTTGCGCTCCGGCTTATACTTGCCTCTGTACACATCCACCACATAGCTGACGGCGCACAGGGTATAGTAAGAGATACCCAGGGGCAGCAGGATCGGCACCGGCTGATAGGTGCTCTTGCTGCCAAACAGCCCGGCAATGCCGTAGGCGCTCTCCCCCAGGAAATTTACATATTTTAAGGCTATCAATAGCCCAAAGACGCCCAGTACCGCCACGGTGACAACCGCGCGCTTCTTGGCGTCATATTTTTTGCGAATTTGTTTCTTTTCCTCTTTGTCGGCAGCCGCCTTGCGCCGGGCTTTACTCTGCTCGTTCAGGTGGCCCAGCAGCAGTCCGCCGCCGTACACAATGACGATGGCTGCCACCAGCCACAGGGTGCGCAGCCCCGCCGCCATCACATAGTAGACGGCGCTGGCACCCAGCAGCACGCACCATTTGGCCCGCTTGGGCACAATGGTATAGATCAGCAGACTGATCCCTACAAAGAGAAAGTAAGTAAAAGATGTAAACGACATAGCTTGCTTACCTTATGTATGATTTTTATTCGTCCTGCAATTTCTCGATCATCTGCCACATAGCCTGAGCGGACTGAAAGTTCTCCGGCACGATCATCAAGGGCGTGATCTCCACATCAAATTCATCGCTGAGCTTTGCCACCAGCGCCATGATCGCCAGGGAGTCAAACACCTTGTTGTCGATCAGGTGGGTCTCGGTCTTAAAGTCTACGCCGGGTTTGATTTCTTCCAAGATCTCCAATAATTCTTCCATTTTCAGTTCTCCTTTTTCATTATATATAAATTTTTAAATGGACTTTAGTTCGCTTTGTTAAAGTATGCGGCAGCCAGCGCCTTGCGGTCGGTCTTGCCGTTTTGGTTATAGGGAATGGTCTTGGCCTGAATGACCTTAGCCGGCAGCATATATGCGGGAAGTGCCGCCTGCAATGCCTGCCGCACGGTGTCCTGCTCCGCCTTGGCGCCTACATAGATCAAGATCAGCTGATCCGCAGCTTGGTCGTACAGGCATACGGACACATCCACCCCCGGCTGGGCCGTGGCTGCGGCCTCGATCTCGCCCAACTCAATACGGTAGCCCATGTGCTTGATCTGGAAGTCTCGGCGGGAGAGATAGATCAGCTCGCCCCGCGCATTCCAGCGCACCAGGTCGCCGGTTTTATACACCCGCTCCGGGTAGTGGCTTTGCAGCGGATTTTGCACAAAGGCAGCCGCCGTCTTGTCCGGGTCGTTATAGTAGCCCATGGCCAGGAACGAACCCCGGGCGTACAGTTCGCCCTCCTCGCCGATCCCGGCCAGGCGCCCGTCCTCGGTAACCACAAAGCTGTCACAGTTGTCGCAGGCAATGCCGATGGGCACGCTCTCCGTGTCTTGGATCTCCCGATCCACAATGTAGTAGGTGCAAATATCCGTGGTCTCCGTAGGGCCAAACAGGTTGGCAAACAGGGCGTTCGGGTACTTGCTGCGCCAGTAATTCAGCTGCTTGGCCGGCATGACCTCACCGGCAAACAACACCTTTTCGATATGCTCCGCCATCATAAAGTCCAGCACCTTTAGATTGGCCACAATGGACAGGGCGGAGGGCACCCAGTAAATGGTGTTCACCTGCCGCTCATTCAGGTAGCGGATCAGCAGCGCCGGGAAAGAGAAATACGACTTGGGGATCACATGCAGCTGGGCCCCGGTGCGAATGGTGGCGTAAATATCCGTCACCGACATACTGAAATAAAAGGGCGTTTGATTGCCAAAGATGGTCTTTTCGCTGATACCAAAGGTATCGGCCGCCCAGGCGGAATAGGCCAGCACGCTGCGGTGGTTCACCACCACGCCCTTGGGGTTGCCGGTGGAGCCGGATGTGAAGATGGCGTAGGCCGGGTCCGTGTCGATCATACGGCGGCGCACGGCCTGTAAAAGTTCCGGCTGCGCCTGACCGGCAGCCAGCGCTTCTGCGCTGTACACCTTGCCGTCATAGTCCAGTCCCGCCGGGTCGTCCTTGTGGGTCTCGTCACAGATCAGCGCCGTGGGCTGCAAGGTGCGCAAAATTTTATTTACCCGCTCGGCGGGCATTTCCGGGTCCAGCACCACATAGAAGTTGCCGCTGTACAGCACCCCCATCAGGGTCACCAAACAGGGTGCGCCCCGCTCCATCAGCACGGCCACCGGGCAGTTCCGGTCTCCATTGGCAGCCAACGCGCTGCCTACGGATCCGGCGGTGTTCACCACCGTTTGGTAGTCGTAGCTGCACTGATGATCCGCAAAGGCGGTCTGCTTTGGCAGGCGCGCTGCGGTGCTTTCCAGTAGTTCAAGTACATTTTTCATTTCATCACCTACTCAACAAATTATGTTGTCCTTATTAAAGCACACAAACATAAAAAGAAACATAACAAAATCTAAAGAAAAAGGAAAGACGCACTGTCTTTACCGTATTATGGTGCGTAGTACAGTTCACTGATACAATCATACACGGTTAAACCCGGAAAGTCAATCTATTTTTGTAAAATGACAATATTGTCACAAAAGGTCAAAGTTCGTCACAAAAAGTATCACAATTCGTGATAATTACAAATGTCGTTCAGCGGATTTTGTACAATAGCTATACTGAGTACCAAGGAGGTAATTTGCCGTGCGGCTAAAGGATTTACGAGAGGACCGAGACGAAACGCAGCGGCAAATGGCAGCCTTGCTGAATGTGGGCCAAAGTACCTATTCCATGTATGAAAACGGCCAGCGGGAGATCCCCCTGGCAGCCCTTTGCAAACTGGCAGACCACTACAATGTGACCCTGGATTACCTGGTAGGCCGCAGCGACGCACCGGGTAAGTGATCGTCTTTACAAACGCCACATTTTCTTGTATAATATACAGTGGAACACAAGAGCGTGTTCTCCGCAAATGCGGGGGCACGCCCTTTTTTGGATTTTTCAGTCAGGAGGGGTACAAATGGAGATCAGCAGAGACGGGCACCGGGCCCGTATGCGCGCCGCTTATCTGCAAGGCGGCGGCGACGCTATGCCGGACCACCAGTTGCTGGAATTGCTGCTGTCCATCAGCATTCCCCGCAAAGATGTAAAGCCCATTGCCTATGCGCTCATCAACCACTTTGGCTCGCTGGAGCAGGTGTTTGCCGCCGGTGCGGCAGATCTGCAACAGGTGCCGGGCGTGGGCGAACAGACCGCCGTGCAAATTCTGCTGGTGCGGGACCTGAACCGGCGGATCCGCGAAAATCAAAACAAACCGGTCAAGCACCTGACCGGCGCCACCCAGTCCTGCGCCTACTTTGCCAACCTGTTGCGGGACAAGACCACCGAGCAGGTGTACCTGGTCACCCTGGACAGCAGCGCCAAGATCTTGCAGACCCACGCGGTAGGCAGCGGCAGCGTCAACCTGGCCTCTGTGGACCAGCGCACCTTGATGGAGCACACCCTGCGAGATAACGCCAGCGCCGTTATGCTGGCCCATAATCACCCCGGCGGCAAGGCCCAACCCTCTGCCCAGGATCTGGAGTTCACCATTCGCCTGCTTTCCATTCTGCGCTCCATTCATGTGCAGCTGCTGGACCATATCATCGTCAGCCCCACGGACACTTACTCCATGCGCAGCGACCCGGAGTACGGCAGTTTCTTCATTTCCAAGTAAGCAAATATATAATAGCACACAAAAAGAACCGCAGTTTGCCGCCGCGGTTCTTTTCTCTTCATTTATTCTGTTTTAGTCGATCTTGCTGTCAGAGACGATAAAGTCAAATTGCGCCGGCACCACGATGTCTCGGTAATTCTCGCCATACAGCGCCACGCGAATATCTCTGTACAGGCGATCCAGGAACTTGTCCCCCTCTCGGAAGTCCAGCAGCTTCAACCCGCCGTCCCGGGTCAAGATCGCCTCTGCCTTTTTGGCGTCCCCAAGACCCAAATACGCCCGAGACAGGTACATTTGCAGCCGGGGCAGGGTGCGGATCCCATCGTTCATCTGCGCAAAGCAGTCCACAACGCTGTCATACGCCTTGGCGTTCAGCAGCAAAACGGTCAGGCTTTCGCAAAGAGAATAATTGCTGCTGTCCTGCCCAATGGCCCGCTTGGCAAAATACGGGAACCGGCTGTCCCCCAGCTGGTAGAGAATATGGGCATACAGGTGGTTTTGGTATGCGTTATTATCGTACAAAAAGCTGGTCTCGCAATCGCTTTTTGCCCCATCGAACGCCCGCCGGTCATAAAGCAGCAGCGCCTTTTGGTACGGCACCTGCCAGCCGGGCCGATCCATATGCCCATCCAGCAGCTTTTCCATCTCCGGGCCAAAGGCGAAGGTGATGGGGCCGTCCATTTCCTTGCCCGCCAGCAGCGCCATATATCCCGCCACATCATCGGCCGGCAAGAAGGTCAAATGCCCGGGCGCCGTATGGGTCAGCGCGCCGTGCAGATAGCCAAAGCCGGAGCCGGCATACACGATCTCGCCCTTTTGCAGGGAGATATTTTGCTCATTTTGCACCGCCAGCCGGTCCATCTCCGCCGAGGAATGCAGGGCGTTGATCTGCGCTTGCACCGCCTGCACCAGATCCGGGTAGGGCGCGTCTATATCCGTATGGGACAGATCCGCCAGGGTGTAGCACTCGCTAAAGCACCAGGCAGTCTTGGGTGGCATGGGAATACACTCGTACTGGGTCTTGCCCAGCCCTGCCTGGATCTCCACATAATCGCCTGCCCGGTCCGTCAGCATACTTTGCCAGTGGGCCGAGCCTTGCAAATGCCCCCAGGAAAAGAGCTTTCTGCCCTTAAGATTATGGCTGGAGAATTGCAGCAGTCCGTACCCGTCCCGGTCCACATTGGCAATGAATGTGTTTTCATCTTCCGCCACACGGTAAAAATAATCAATGGTGGCGGGAATATTCTGCGGATAGGAAACATCAATTCCCCCGTCTATCGGAATGGCGGACTTCTTTACCCCCAGGCCGTCGCAGTTGTTGTAGGCGCTGTGGGCATTGACGATCACCCGCCCGCCGTCATACTCCGGCGTGGCCATATTGGACCACCAGTACATAGGCACCACCGTTTCGTTGGGGTTGTCGATCCGCACCTGGGTCATCAGCCGCTCCTCTTCCAGCCAAAAGTCCATTTGGTAGTAAACGCTACGCACCCGCTCGAACTCGTAAAAGCGCAGCACCTCCTCGCCGTTCTTGCCCTGCACCCGGGCGCAGTACATCCGTTGGCAGGTAAAGGGCGAATGGCCGATAATGCCACAGTTCCACTCTACCCCGCCGGAGAACCAGGCGTTGCGAATGGCAAGATTGCGAAAGCGGATCACATCGTTGGTATAAAGCACATCCCGCTGCCGCTTCTTGTCATACAGCTTCCACAGCCGACCGCCGAAGTCTACCAAAAACTCGGCATACAGCCACTCGTTTTCCAGCACGGCAACGCGCACCTCCCGGGGCGTTTCGTCCAGGTAAAGATTTTGCCGGGTGTAGGGATAGGCGGTCTCCCGGTAGCCGTAGTTTAAGAACAGCCCCTCGTAGTCGCTGATGGTAGAGGCAAAGCTCTTTGCCTCTCTGTCCGCCGATAAGTCGGGCATATTGCCGCTGTCCGCAAAAGTAGACACACGGTAGGTTTTGGTCACAAATTTCAGCATAATTACAGTTCCTTCAAGATTTCATAAGACGGCTTTGTATTGCCGTACAAGTCCGTTGAGCCGTGTATTCTCCGGCGCATTCTGCCCTTTCCGTCCTCGCCGCACTGCGTGCGGTAGTCGTTTAGCGAGAACCAAACATAGCCCACAACATTGGGCAGGGTTTGATAGAGCGCCACTCTGCTTTGTAAGATCTCACTTCTGCGCTGGTCGCCGCCGGAGAAGAACGGCTCGCACAATCCAAACTCACTGATCACGCAAGGCATATCGCCGCACTGCTTGTATGTGCCCACAACATCCCGCGTTACATCCTTGCTTTTCAGCCACAGACCCAAATAGTCGTTCCACATGGCAATATCCCCGTGGAGCGTGGCGTCGTCCGCCTGCTCAAACCGCCGCTTTTTCATGGGCAGGGTGTTTGAAACATAATTCACCAGCCGGGACGGATCCTTAGACTTGCAGTACCCATACATAGACGCAACATACTGTATCGCCTGTTTGGTCCTGCCGCCCAGCTCGTTGCCCACGCCCCAGCAAATGATCGAGGGGTGGTGCCCGTGGTAACGCACCATATCGTCCACCTGCCCCTTGGCCAGCGCCAGCTGTTCCGGGCCGGGCTTTTTCGGATTGCCCCAGTACGGGATCTCCTCCTGTACCAGCAAGCCGTTCTCGTCGCACCAGTCAAAGAGCGTGCTGTCCTGCTGCCAGTGAAAGCGGGTGAACACGCAACCGGCCGCCTTAAGCAGGGTCAGGTATTTTTCGCTGATCTCCATAGGCTCTGCCATACCGTAATGAGGGTCGGAGCCGGGCATCCACTCGCAGCCTTTCAGGTAGATCTCTTTGCCGTTTAGCAGCACCTTGGCGCCCTGCACCCGGATCGTTCTAAAGCCAATGCGCCGAGACACCGTAGACTGCGCGCCCTCCAGCACCACCGTGTACAGCTGCGGCGTGTGCGTGTCCCACAGCTTCAAGTCCTCCAGCGCCACGCTGATCCCGCCGTCCATCCATACGGACTTGCAGAAGATCGCCTGCTGCGTTTGGAAGTCAAGGATCTTTAAGCGCGCGCTTTGCGGCGTGCCGTCGGCCTGCACATACACGGTTGCACGGCAGGTGTCGCCGTGTATGGCCTCTACCTGGTAGGTGACGGCCATATCCGTAAAGTCGTCCGGATCATAGACCGTCAGCGCAACATCCCGGGTCAGGCCGCCGTCGTCTGCCCAATCGAAATGGTGCAGATAGGGCAGCATTTTTTTGCACTTGCGGTTGCTCACTTCCACCTGTATGCGATTTTCACCGGCAGTTATATATGCGGTCACATCCAGCTGAAAGGGCGTGTAGCCGGAGCCGCTGTGGGCGCCCGCCAAGGCGCCGTTGACCCACACCCGGGCGGTATGGTAGGCGCAGCCAAAGTAAAGAACAAACTTTTGCTCCGCTGCGCATTCCATATGTACCGTGCACGCATACAGCGCTTTGCCCCGGTAAAGCTGTACTTTCTCGTCCTCGTCCACATTCCAGGTATGGGGCAATGTGACCTCTTTATCCACTTGCAGGCACGGGATCCGGAAGCGCCAGTTTTTCAGTTCAATTCTCTTCATCTTGGAGTTTTTTCAAACCTTTCTCACCCAGTTCCCGCAGGGCACGGCAGTAGTTGTCGCTGCGTTTCTGGATATCATCCGCATAGACCTCCAGCTCCGGCATAGACACGGCAAAGTAGTCGTAGCCTACCGGCTCGCCCATATGTTCATCGGCAAAGTCGATCAGCTGCCGGAAGGACTGCCGGGCCATCTCTTTGTTGCCCAGAGCGGCAAAAGCCAGTCCCTGGTAATAGATATAATCGCTGGGCTGGTCGTTGTAGTACCGCACCGGCTCCGGGGTTTGGCTGCCTGCGGTAGCCAGGGTATAGTAGTGGTCGGCGCCCTGGGTATCGCCTAAAGCGGCGCAGCAGCGGCCGATGGTATAGTAGGCCCGGTGATCCGGCACATTGGGCAGCTTGCCCTCCCCCAGATGATCCGGATAGGTCAGGGTGCGGGTGCAAAGCGCCTTGGCTTTTTCATAATCGCCCTGTTCCATGGCTTGCTCTGCCAGGCCGAACAGCGCGGTTTTGTATGCGCCGCTGACCTTGCCCTCGCCACCCTCCCAGGGGTGGAAAATATGCGTCTCCGCCATTTGCAGCGCCGGGGCGTACTGCCCGGTGGTGTTGAGCAAGTCAATATAGGCCAGGTACAGCGGGTCCCGCCCGGGCAACAGGTCTTTGTACGGCTCCAGCCGGTCCAGTTGCTGCCGGGCAGACAGCCCCACCTTGGCGTGCAGCTGGGTCATTTCCAGCACATAGCGACTGTTCTGCGGATCCAGGGCAACGGCCTTTTCAATGGTCGTCTGCGCTTTCTGCGGATCGCCCTTTTTATTGTAGTAGGCAATGGACAGATTGCGGTAGGCCGGGGCAAAATCCGGCTTGTCCTGTACGCAGGCCTGCCAGCAGGAAACGGCGTCTGCGTAGCGCTTTTTATCATACAGCAAATTGCCTAAGTAGTAGCAGGCCATAGGTGCGCCACGCCCATCGGCACCGGCCACACCGGCCGCCTGCAAAATGGCAATTTCTTCTATTTTATTGGGGAACACATAATCCGGGCACATGGTCTCTGCCGCCCGGTAGGCTGCGGCTGCGGCCTTGCTGTCGCCGCTTTTCAGCAGCGCATAGCCTTTATAGTAGGCGGCCAGCGTGCTGTTCGGGCAGTGCGCCAGCACGGCGATCGCCCGGTGATACAGCCCCCACCGCATATAGTCCAGCGCCAGGTTCAGGCAGTCGTTCTCTGCCGTCAAAGGCGCGCCGGTGAGCAGCAGCACCCCGGGGCTTAGCGGGTCGATCCGGCGGCTCTCGTCCAAGAAGGCGGTGCCGTCCTGCCCCAGCAGACCCAGCAGCTCTGTGCGCAGCAGGCGCAGCTGCATATTGTGGGTGCCCAGGGTCAGCGCCCGATTGGCAAAGTCCAGCGCCTGTCGGTATTCGCCCTTGCGGCAGCAAATACCGGCCAGGTGGTACAGGGCAGCAGGCTTGGTCTCTGCGGACCAGGCGGATTTATAGTAGGCGTCATAGGCGGCGTCCCACTGTTCCTTGCAGGCATAGGCGGTGGCCAGGTTGTAGTAGCATTCGCCGCTGTAAGGGTTAGGGGTCAGCCCGGTTTGGCGGGCAATGGCCCGGCAAAAGTGGGTGATGGCGCTGTCCGGCAGACCGGCTTTCAGCTGCAACAGGCCATAGGCGTTATTGAGCCGCAGGTCGTTGGGATCCCGGCGCAGACCCTCCAGGTAGTAGTCCGCCGGGTCATAGGTGGCGTGGCGGTACTGCTCCAGGTGCTGCCCGGCCAGGTACAGCTCCTCATTGGTGGGGATCTCCGCCGGTGCAGGCATAGCCTTGGCCGGTTCCGGC
Source organism: Bifidobacteriaceae bacterium (assembly GCA_963642245.1). Classification (GTDB taxonomy): domain Bacteria; phylum Bacillota; class Clostridia; order Oscillospirales; family Acutalibacteraceae; genus CAG-217. Next base: position 72,809 of record CAVIFY010000002.1, read on the forward strand.
TCCGGGGTCTCCTGCGGCTTGTACACAGCATAAGCACACAGCAGCCCACCGTCCGCTGCCGTTACGGTGATCCGGCTGTCCTGGTCCAGCCTCTGCACCCGGTCGCAAAAGCAAGTTTCCGGGCTTAGATCCACCGTTTTGCAGTAGAACTCCGTGTTTCCTTTTGCGGCACGGATCACAGCGCCGGGATAAGCGGCGGTGGCGTAGACCTTGATCTGGTCGCCGTCCACCCCCAGCACCGCATCCTTGGTGGCGTTGGACACTCTGCCCACCGTCTTGTAGGGCATAAAATACTGGGTAAATGTTTTTTCTTCCTTAGGCTTCAGCCAGGTAAAGTCCGGCTGATTATCCGCAAACACCCCGGTCATCAGTTCAATGTACGGGCCGTTTTCGTCCGTTAAATTCTTGTCCCACCTTTTGCCAAAATCGCCGCAGCCCCAGGTCCACTGCTTTTTGCCCGGCGAAATATGGTGGTCCGCCACATGGAGCAGCCCGGCGTCCCTGCCCTCGTCAAAATTGCCGATAAAGTCAAAATCGGAGTGCGCCGCCATATAGGAAGTGGGCACCTGAATATTCTTGTATCTGGAAATATCCACCCCGGCGGAATAATCCGCTTTATAGTATGTGCCTGTGGCAATGGGGAAGGTGGACACATCCCGCTTGCCGTGGTCAAACACTGCGGTCACATCCGGCGGAAACACGGAGAAGGTGTGGTCATTGACCGGCACTGCCGGGTTGGCCCACCACAGGAAAGTTTGGGGATAATCCGTGGGGTTGTACAGCCGGCCGCGGATCTCCATATAGGCTTTGTCCGGGTACAGGGTCACCGCCATGGTGCAGCGGGTGCCGTACATTCTGTCCGTCTCGCCCAAAAAGGCAGTCACCGAGCCGTCCCCATTCTCCCGGGTGGTGCAATTCACCGGGCTAAAGGTGGTGGGGCGGTGGTGCTGGGGCCAGTTAAACTCGATCCCCCCGCTGATCCACGGCCCGCACAGGCCCACCAGCGCCGGTTTGATCACCTCATTATAGTAAACAAAGTCGTAACCGTTGGTCTTGTCATAGGCCCGCTGAATACGCCCGCCCAGCTCCGGCAGGATCATCACATAAAGGTAATCATTCTCCAGGATCACAGCGGTGTATTCCCGGTCCACTTTCTCATCACAGATCTTCTCGGTCACCGGCAGCGGATAGACCTTGCCGGTGCTGCCCTGGTACGCCCGCTTTTCAATAAACAGGGGCGCCTTTTCCGGCGCGCCGGTGGGATAAGTGGGTATCTTTACTTTTTCTGTTCGGATCGTTGCTTTCATAGTTCTACCTCTTGTGGTTTGATACTGGTTCTATTATAGCTCTGCTAAAGGAAACAAAGTTCAGAGAATGCACCAAATTCTTTAGAAATTATGCTCTTATAGTCATATATCGAAAGAAGTGAGCGCTTTTTCTAAACTCCCCTGCCCTGCCGTAATGCTATAATAAAGTGCAGTAGATAAAGAGCAAGGAGTTTTTTGCATGAACACACCCTTACCGTACAATTACGATTACGCCCGCTGCATGGTGATGAAGCTGGGCATGGCCGTGCCGGACAGGGAGCACCCGGGCAAAAGCAAGGTGCTGCTCACCTTTGACCGGGCGCTGGCATACATTCGCCAAATCGACCGGATCACCCAGGGCATACAAAAGATCTATTACCTGGTGGGCTGGCAGTACCTGGGGCACGACGACAAGTACCCGGATTTTTTTGAGGTAAACGCGGCGTTAAAGCGCCCGGAGGACCCGACGGCGTGGGACAGCTTTCAGTGGTTTTGCAGAGAGGCAAAGCAGTACCACTCCATCATCAGCGTGCACATCAATTTTAACGACGCCTACGATAATGCGCCGTCCTTTCCCGACTTTGTAAGGGCCGGTGCGCTGATCCGCAAGCGAAACGGCAAACCGAACCCGATCGAGAAATACAACGGCCGCAAGTGCTACAAAACCTGCCACAAAGGGTACTGGGAGTCCAGTCTGTTTCAGCGGCAGATCGACCGATTTATTACCACCTTTCCCTTTATTGCAGAGACCGGCACCATTCATGTAGACAACTTTCAGTGCTACAAGAATTACGCCCCCGCCGTCAGTATAGAAGAAATGCAGGGCGCCCGGCGAAAGATGATCGAATATGTTAAGTCAAAGGGCATAGACATCACCAGCGAGTTTACTTACAAAGAGAGCGCGCAGTTGCCCAACCGGCCTATCTTTGGGCTGCCCCGGGATCACTTCAAGCACGCGCCCATGGACACGGTGGGGCTGATCCCCATGAGCTGGTGGGTCTACCGTATGACGGATCAGGAGCTGCTGCGCACGCCGCCGAGCCTATACTGCGGCGGCGAGTTTAGAGAAAAGTGGATGAACCGGGTGTTCTACGGCAATATGCACGGCGAGGATATTGTCACCTGCGCCAACACCCACTGGGCGGCCGATTTTATCCGCCGCTTTGCCACCTACCAGGTGCCGGGGCATTACCTGAACACCTTGCAGCGCCACGCCATGCACCGCCGGAGCGGGCAAAAATACTGCCTGTTCTCCGACAGCGTGATCTCTTATGCAAAGGGCAGCAAAATCACCAAAAGCGGCCGCGTTATTAAGGACGGCGACAACCTGTGCCTGCCCTTTGTGCACGAAAAGAGCACCTACATCGCTTACAGCCGAGATGGCGACCGGCGGGACTGGCCGATTTTTGAGGCGGGCAAAACAAAAGCCCGGCTGTACAAAATCACCGAGAACGGCAACCAAGACGCCGGCACGCTGCCCATTGAAAACGGCACCCTGCACCTGCACATACCCAAAGACACCGCCTATAAAATCATTGTAGAATAGAGAATGAGCCTTGAACTTTTCCGTTCAAGGCTCGTTTTTTATGGCGCAGCGGCCGTATCAGTATTCTTTGCAAATGGTGACGGTGCTCTGCCCTCTGTGGCGAATGATCGACTGATTGGTAAAGGAGCCGTCCTTTTTAATGTTGATGAGCGTACCGCCGCGGAAAGGCGTCACATAAATATTATGGTCGCAGGACAGGCCGTAGGTCAGCCGAATGCCCTGGTAATCCACGGAAAAGTTATTCATATGATCGTGACCTGCATAGCAGCCCTTGGTGGAGCCCAGCTTTTGCATGGTCTCAAACATTTGGTCGTCCACCGCCGGAGTGCCGTCCTCACCGGGGAACTTAAAGCCCCACAGCCGCTTGCCCTCCTGGTAGCCGGTCATATACTCTTTCATGGGCACATGGAAGAACGCCAGGGACGGCACTACCTTGGTCTCGTCGCCGTTCTCTTCCTTGGCGATCTGCTTGACCGTCTTTTCGTACCAGGCGATCTGGTTGTCGTGGAAGTGGTCGTAGCCGCTGTTCTCCACATCGTAGCAGTTGGAGTCCATAAAGATCAGCGAGGTCAGCGCCTTGCCGCTGTCATCCCGCACGGTATAGTAGTAGTTACCCATACCGTCCACATTCTCGTCGCCCCGCTGATAAATGCAATACTCCAGCGACTCCAAATAATCGTTTAAGGTCTGCTTGTCGGCGATCTTCTCCGGGTCCAGCTTTTCGCCCGGCTCGTATTTGATATCCAGCCCCTCGTGGTTGCCGTAAACAAAGGCCCAGGGGATTTGGAACTTCTCCATAAAGGTGCAGAAGGACTTAAACGCCGTAAAGTTCTCCTTTTCGCTGGTCACATCTCCGGTAACGGCGATCAGGTCCGGCTTGGTGGTGTTGACCATCTCCGTAATGGTCTTATACGCCTTGGCGTCCTTCTTCTCATCATTGAGAATATGCACATCGGTCACTTGCAGCACGGTAAAGGCCGTGTCTGCCCCGCGCACATACTTCTTGCCGTAAAAGGTCACAGACAATGCCGCCACACCTCCTAAAATTGCCAGCACCAACAGAATGCTTAAAAAGATTTTCAGTCCCTTTTTCATCTCAGTTCTCCTCCGTTACGGTTATGTTCTTCAGTTGAGCCGTCGGGCTTAAGTGTCGATTTCTAATGACGATCGGTCGATCGCTTTCTGCACCGATCACCTGCCCGTCCTGCCAGGTAAAGCTGACCCGGGCGCCGCCCACCACCATATTGCGCACTTCGCCGCTGCGGGCGTAATTAGCAGGCAACGCCGGCAGCAGCTCGATCACGCCCTGCTCCTCGGTAAGCAGCATTTCGTTGATCCCGGCCACAAACCCTAAGTTGCCGTCAATTTGGAAATAAAACGGCGGGTGCACGCAAAAGAGATTTTGGAACACAGAGTGAGCCAGCATACTGCGGATCACCTTTGACACGCTGTCCGGCTCTCGCAGCCGGGCAGACAGGCAGATGGCCCAGGCCGCCGACCAGCCGATATACTGGGTGGCGTTCTCCGTACGGTAACGGTACAGCTGCCGGACCCATTCGGTCTGCGCCTTGTTGCCATCATAGCCAATGGTGTTGCCGGGGTAAAAGCCGTATAAGGGCGAGAAGTGGCGGTGCCCTTTCTCCGGCGTGGGATAATCGGCGTGCCACTCGCAAATGCCGTTTTTGCCCCCTCGATCAGGATAAAGCAGTGGCAGTTTTTGCCGAATGTCCCCTTTCAGCGCTTCATCGTCGCTGATCTCCAGCGCGTTCCGAAACGCCTGGCGCACCAGCCCCATATCGAAGGCGGAGGCGTAGTCCAGCTTGCAGGTCTTGCCGTCTTTCTTAAACACATTCTCCGGCGAGGCGGAGGGGCAGATCACATACTGCCCTTGGTGCAGCACCAAAAAATCTGCGGCGAACTGCGCCGCACCGGTAACGATCTCCCGGATCTGCGCCCGGTAGGCGCCCAGCTGACCGTTTTGGTAGTGGGTATAAAGCTCATTGCTCAGCCACACGCCGCACAGGGGCGCGAACATATAATTGGCCGTACCCTGCACCGGCGGCGTTTTGCGCCACAGGTCCACATTGTGGTTGCAGGCAAAGCCCCGGCAGCCGTAATTGATCTTGGCGGTGTCTCGGCCGTTCTCCATAGTCTCATAGACCATACGGATCAGCGGTTCGATACAATCGGACAGCCCGGCCCGGGACGCGCCCCAGTAGTTCATCTCCGTATTGATATTCACCGTGTAGTTGCTGCTCCAGGGTGGGCGCAGGCTATTGTTCCAAATGCCCTGCAAATTCAGCGGCTGGCCGCCCTTGCGGCTGCCGGAGATGATCATATACTTGCCGTAGTTATACAGCAGCTCCGCCAGCGCCCGCTCGTCGTCGCCGTTCTTTACGCCTTTCAGCAGGGCGTCGGCATTTTCCGTTCGGTCACAGTGGAAACTGACCGACTGGCGGTCAAACAGCGCCGTATAGTCGGCAATGTGCCTTTCCAGCAGTGCCGCATAGTCCGGCGCGATCGCGTTCATCATCCCTCGGCACTTTTGCTGCACCGCGGTTTGCGCCGTTTGCGGCATTTGGTCATAGCCGTTAAAGCCGGTAGCGGTGACAAAATACAGCACCACTTCCGTGGCGTTCTGCACCTGCAAGGCTGCCTTGCGGGCGCGCACCCTGCCGTCGGTCTGCACCCGGGTTTGCAGGCAAAAGGCCATACCCTTCTTCTCTTCATAATGAATGGGGTGCCGCTCTGTTCTCAGATAATTGGGTGCCGCATAGTCCGGCGCGTTGCCCAGGAGAAACAGGTTTTGCCCCGCCGTCTCCACCCGGTGGTGCAGCTTGCTGCCGGTACGGATGGTGACCGAAAACGGCCGATCCGCCGTCACCCGGTACACGGAGATATGGTCCGGATAAGAAGAAAAGCATTCGCTTTTGGCACCGCTGCTCTCCACCGTATGCACCGCTCGGGACAGGTCCAGGCACCGGGAATATCCGTCCCGGGGCAAGCCGCAAAAGGACAGGGTCACCTGTCCCAGGGGCAAAAAGGTCTCGCTGTAAAAACCGGACAGCTGCTTTTCGCACAGGGCGTCCGCCCGGGCGTTCTCGCCGTCAAAGATCAGGCGGCGCACCCGATCCAAGTTCTCCCGGCTTTCCACCCGGTTGTAGTCCTTGGGATAGCCGGACCATAAAGTGCCGTCGTTAAAACAGATTTTTTCCCGGCGCAGAGAGCCGTAGATCATCAGCCCTGTGTGGCCGTTGCCCAGGGGCAGCGCCTGGCGCCAGTTCCCTGCCGGTTTGTTGTATCGAATTTTATTCATTGGTATGCACCTGATATGTATTTTGGTCTAAGTCAATGGTCACGGTGGTGCCGTCGGCATAAGTGGCCCGCTGCCGCCGGTAAGAGCCTAAGAACTCGTGGCGCACCATCTCTTGGTCATAAAGCCCGGCTTGCAACCGGCACAGGGGCCGAATGCGGTCAAACTCCGCCTGGAGTTCGCCCTCCGGCAGCAGGGTGGTCTCGTCCGCACCAAACAGCTGCACATAAGGCATACCGGCGCACAAAGCGCAATACAGGTCGCCACCGGTGCCCTTTGGAATGCCCCAGTTGTAAAAGCCGTTCCAAGGCACGATCAAACAGTCGTGGTAAATAAGATTTTGCAGCGGAATAGGCACGCCCACTGCCCGGCCGCCCTCTAAGGGCACCGCGTGGAACGGGCCGTGGTGCACCAGCGCAATATGATTTACCAGCGCATAGCCCGGCTCCTCCGAGGACATGATCAGCCCCCGATTGTTGAGCAGATCAAAGCACTTGGCCCGGTATTCCATACTCTGCCGCCGGGTGATTTTGTGTGCCGGGTCAAAGCACTCGTCCCCGGGCATAACGGAGAACACATCCAGGTACGCCCCCTGCACATCCACACCGTGGGCAGCCAGTTCGTCGTAGGTGCGCTCCACCATCTCCGGGGCAAAGGCGGTGCACAGATAGGTGTGCTCCCCGCCGTCCCAAATGGAACAATAGGGGTGGGTGCCGTCGATCTGTGTGACCGCCTTTTTCACATCATAAGCCGGTGACGAATAGTAGAAGTCCCGGTACTGATCGTGGAGAGCGAACACATACCCCAGGCGGCGGCCGGTGTCTGCCAGATTTTTCAGTCCCGGGTAACCGCCCGCTGCCGCGCAAGGCGGGAGAATGTACGGGTGGTCGTTGTCGTAGCCGTTCTTGCCCCAGCCGTCTGTGTGAATATAGAGCTTTTCCAGTCCCAGGTCCTTGCAGGTCTGCAACTGCCGGGCACGCTGCTCAAAGGTGGCGTACAGCCGGGAATTGGTGCCGTTTTTGCGGTAGAACTTGGACTTTTCGTTAATATTGGTAAAGATCCGGTGGTGCAGCACCGGCGCACCGATGATTTTTTCAATGTTTCGGTTCGTTTGAATTTTCTCTTCCAGCGTAACGAACTGCCCGGTCTCTTTCAAGTACGCCCGGTAGTCCTTGGCTACGGTGTTGTAGTCCCCCTGCGCATGAAAAGTAAAGCGGATTTTCCGCTCATAGGACAGCCGCCCCAAGGAGGACGAAAAATGCACGGAATTCAAAAACGCGCCGTGCCGCCCAAAGGCAGAAAACATACAGGCGTCATAGGGCGTCTCCACAATGGCGGAGAAAGTATGCCCGTCGCACACCCGCCCCCAAAGGGGCAAATAGGCGTCGCCGGTGTTCAGCTTGCGCAAATACTTGGTCAGCGCAAAGGTGAACGGAAAGTTCTTCTTGTACCCATCCGGCAGGATAAAGCCCTGGCGCATAGGGTCCACATGGTAGGCGTACTTGCCTTTTTTCTGCTCATTAAACGGCGCCGGAAAGTACACCGCCTGAATATCATAGCCCTGCTCGTTCTCCGCTTTTACGGAAAAGGTGCAGGTGTCCTCGCCGGTGATCTTGGCGGTCAGCACAATGGTAAAGTCCAATTTCCGCCCAAAGGCAACGAACCCGGACAGACGGCTGACAATGCTGGTGCGGGTATAACGAAATTCCCGCTTAGGCGCGGAATACAAAGTGCGATAGGTGGACAAATAGCGATCGCCCACCTTCTTACGAATAATGATATACGGCGCCCGGCCGTCACTGACCCAGGTAAAGCCCCGGTGGGTCACCCGGTAGTCGCCGGTCAGCTCATTGACAGCCAGCGTTAAATTGCTCTTTTTCATATTCACCTCAAAGCATATTGGGCGGCGGCAGGATCTCCTGAAAATCCGGGAAGCGGTAGAATGCCTTGGCGTTGCGGTACAGGAATTTGTCTTTATCCGTATCGCTGATCTCCGGGGATTTTAAGATAAAATCAAAGCTCATTTTATAGGTGATCTCCACCATGGTGCGGGGGTAATCGCTGCCCCACATCAGCTTATCATAACCGCAGATCTCCGCCGCCTGCCGAATGGCGGCAATGGCCGACGGATAGGGGTAGAACTCATCATTGAACAGCCAGGTGATCCCGCCGCTTTCAATAAACACATTTTTGTTCCGCGCCAGCTTGATCTGTGCCAGCCACCCGGGGCGGGTCACCATACCGAAGTGGCCGATGGCGATCCGCAGGTCCGGGAATGTGTCAATGATCTCTTGCAGCCGGTGGGTTTGGCTGTCCCCGTCTGCCAGGTCAATGGCAACAAACTTGCCGCTGTCATTGGCAGCCTGAAAAACATCTATATGCTTTAACAGATCCGGCTCCTTAAATTTGCAGGCGCACAGCTTGATCCCGTCAAAGCCGTCCAAGGCAAAGGGCTGCCCCTCTTGGTAAAGAGCGCACACCCGCAGCCGCTCCGGGTACTTGGCCCGGGCAGACAGCAGGTAGGCGTCCTGGTTGCCGTCCATCACCTCTTGCACGCAGACGGCGCCATTCACTCCGGCATAGTCCATATTGGCCAGCAGCATCTCCGCCGTGTTCTCGCCGGTCAGCATATAAGGCGGCATCATTTGGTGCACCCGGCCGCCAAAGTTGCTTTTGCCCCCGGTCAGGGCAAACACCGGTCGGCCGTTGTGGGTGCCGTTTTGCTTTTGCCACAGGTGCACATGGGTATCAATTCTCATTGGGCGTCACCAAACCGGATCAGCAGCTTTGCCAGCGTGCCGTCGTTATGGGCCAGCGCCTCAAAGGCCGCTGCGGCAGCGTCGATCTCATACACGCCGCTGATCATCCTTTGAATATCCGCCTTGCCGGACTGCACCAGGTCAATATTGTTCTCAAAATCCCGGGTAAAGGCGTTGCGGGAGCCAAACACATTCAGCTCCTTTTTCAGCAGAACGGAATGCACAAAGGTGGTCTCTCGCTTGCCGTTGCCGATGAGAATGATATTGGCCCCATGAGCCGCCTCGTCAATACAATTCAGAAAAGTCTCCGGCGCACCGCAGGCCTCTACGCACACATCAAAGCCGTTGCCGCCTGTAAAGGCATCGCACGCCGTATGCAGGTCCTCATTCTTCACATTCACCACCCGGTCGGCGCCGAAATCCGCCGCCAGGTCCAGCCGACTTTGCAGCATATCGGCGATCAGCACCTTGGCGCCCATAGACTTGGCGCGGATCAGGGCAAACAGACCGATCGGCCCGGCGCCCATGATCAGCAGATGATCGCCGGGGCGCACCTCTGCTCTGGACAGGGCGTGGCAGCTGATGGAGAACGGCTCGATCAGCGCCAGCTCCCGGGCAGACACGCCCTTGCCGTCGATCAGCCGCTCCACCGGCATGGTGATATATTCCTGAAAGCTGCCGTCCCGCTGCACGCCCATGGTTTGGTTATCATGGCAGGCGTTGACGATCCCCCGCTTGCAGGCATAGCACTTGCCGCAGTTAAAATACGGATTGCAGGTGACAATATCCCCTGCCCGGAACCCCCGGTCATTCTCGCCGATCTCTACGATCCGGGCCGAGAACTCGTGCCCCGGTATTCTGGGGTAGGTGGTAAAGGGCTGGTTGCCGGTATAGGACGCCACATCTGCGCCGCAAATACCGCAATAGAGCACCCGCAGCAGCGCCTCGCCCGCTGCCGGGGTGGGTTTTTCTTTTTCGATCACCCGAATTTCTCCGGGCTTAGTAATTTCAATGGCTTTCATCGGTCTTACTTCTCCATATCCATATAATCGCTGTTCCACACCACGGCGGTCTTAAGCGGCGCGCCCTTGGCGTAGATCTTATTCTCATACGCCGCCATAGGATCGGCGGTAAATTCGTCCTTGTCTATCAGCTCCACCAGGGTGTCAAACCGGCTGTGGCACAGCAGGTCGATCGCCGTTTCCATGTGCTTTTGGGTAAAGTTGATGGAGGCCAAGATCACCTGGTTTTGGAACCCAAATGGCATGGTGTCAAAGGTGACCTGCGGTCCCAGGGAAAAGCTGTTATAAATGCCGTTACACCCCAGCACCCCGTGCCGGAACGCGATTTGGTGCTCCACCTGAGTGCCGCCGGTGCCCACAAACACCGTAGCCTTGCCGCCCAGCCGCCGGGTGATCGCCGCAGCCGTCTCCGCGCCCTCCATACTGCCGGAGGACAGGTAGTCGCAGCCCAGCACATTTTGTACAAACTGCGCCTTTTGGCTGTCTGCCCCGCTGCGGGCCACAAAGAGAATGCGCGCGTCCTTTTGATTGCGGCGAATTTGGTCGCCGATAAACAGCCCGGTGGTGCCCAGGCCAAAAATCACCACCCGGTCAAAGGTGTGCTGCACAGCGGCAGCCCGGGCCGTCTGTTCGTCGCACTTTCGCCGTGCCATTTCTACCCGGAAGTTTTGGGCCTCCCCCACATCGCACATACGCTCGTACTGAAAGACCGCACAGGCATAAGGGTCGGAGAACACCAGCTTTTTGGCCAGGGACAGGGGCAGCTTTTGCAGCCCGTCATACGCAGGCGGCAGGTGCAGCAGCATATCCGGGTTAAAGTAGTCCCGATCGCAAAAGATACCGTCCGCGCCGTCGCAGCCGTACTCAAAATAGCGCTCGTCCTCGGTAAACCGGGTGGGGTCCCAGCTGTCGCCGCCGCGAATGAGCACAATGGCAAAGCGCTGCTCCCCGGGCACCCACACCACGCCCTCGTGGCCGTTGATGAGCCGGGTCTGTCCCGGCGGGAACTTAGGGTCCAGCAGGCCCCGGCGGCCCATCTTCATCAGTTCAAAATCCGTACCGCAAAAGCCGCAGAACACCGGCAGCGCCGGTACGCCGGACAAAAGCGGTTCGCCCCGCAGTCGCTGCCGGGGCGGGTTGATCGGCTCCACCGGGCCGTAGCGCAGCGGGCGATCGGGGTCATTTACAAAATAAGTACCGTATGTTTTCAATGCTTACCCTCAAAATTTCAAAATCTTCTCGTTGACTTGGTTATTCTTATCCAGGGTGATCTCCGTTGCACCCAGGGCCTTAAAGCTGAAGTAGCAGTTATAGGAGCTTTTGGTCATATAGTTCAGCTCCACCCCATCCTTCTCGCTGATAAAGTTGTTGTTATGGTCGTGGCCGCAATAAATATGGGTGCCGCCGTTGGCCTTAAAGGCGTCAAAGAAGCCGTCGTTGACCACAGCCGTGGTGGTCTCTTCCAGCCGCAGACCGTCCTTAAAAGGCTCTTGCTGGTCTGCATACTCCGGCACGCCGATGTGCATAAAGGCCATATTGGGCACCACCTTGCCGCCGTTCTGCGCGGCAATGCCCTTCACTGCCCATTCGTACCAGGCGATTTGATTTTTGCAAATACCGCCGTATGTGATTTGGTGATCCACCACCCGGAACTGGCCATTGTCAAACAGAAACAGAGTGTACACCGGCACGCTCTCCCGGGTCAGGTTCAGAATATAGTTGCCCATACCGTCCATACCCGCCGGTCCGCTCTTAAACAGGCAGTGCGCTGCGCTCTCGTAGATCTCCGCCAGCTTGGCCTTATCCGCCCGACCCTCATAATCGTGGTTGCCGAAAATAGGCGCCCAGGGGATCTCAAACTTCTCCATAAAATCGCAGAACTGCCGGGTGCAAATATCGTTCCAGGCGGTGAGCACCGTGTCGCCGCCGACGATGATCAGATCCGGCTTGTCATTTTTGATAAGCTTTTTCAGCTGGATCTCGCTCATACCGTCCAGGATAAAGTTGACCCCCAGGCAGGCGGCAAAGGTGCCGTGGTTGCGGATATGCACATCCGTCAGGCACAGAATTTTATAATCCTTGCTGCCGATTTCGATATTCTGCGCATAATCCGGCGTGTAAGCGTCCGTTTCGCTCCACGGATCACACATCGCCGTCCCCTTTTGCTCCTGCAAGGCCACAGAGGCGAAATATCCGTTGCAAATACAGACAATCAGCACCAGCGCCAGCAGAATAGACAGAATGATCTTTACAGGCTTTTTACTAAAAAATGCTTTCATAATGCTACCCCTTTTGTACACATTGACATTTTATCAGTAAGATTGTACAATAGAGGCACAGCTTTTTGTTGTGAAAATCAATCAAATTCTTTAGAAATCCAATCAAAAGGAAATTTCCTATGAAATGCAATGAAACCGGCGTACTGAAAAAATCGGAGGTGTATTTTTCCTCACCCTCCCAAACTGCGAAAAAAATCTACTTTTATCCCATCAGCGCCGGTCATTTTTTCTGCGTGAGCGGCTACCACCTGGTGCGCGACAACTATAACAGCCTGCTGATCACCCACATTCTCGACGGCACCTTTACCTATGTAAAGGACGGCAAGCCCACCACTGCCCGCAAGGGCGACACGGTGATCCTGGACTGCTACAAGCCCCACGAGTATTACACCAACGACAGCTTTGAGTCCGTGTGGGTGCATATTGCCGGCGCCAACTCCACAGAGATCTTTAACGAGATCCAAAGCACCCAGGGCAATCTGATCAAGTGCAAGGATGTGCAGCATGTAAAGAAACTGCTGTTTCGCATTTTAGACGGTATGAAGGGCAATATCCCCGCCGGTGAGCTGAACGACTCGCTGGATATTTACAAAATCTTTACCGAGCTGCTGAACCCCCAGAGCACCAAGACCAAGGGCGAGATCAATTACGAGGACAGCGTGCACAAGGTCAAGGCCCATATCTCGGAAAATCTCAGCGAGAACATCTCGGTGAAAAGCCTGGCCGAGCTGGTCAATATGAGTTCTTCCCACTTCTCCCGCATTTTCAAGCAGCAGACCGGGTTCTCCCCCTATGACTACATTCTTATCTCCCGGCTGAACCGGGCAAAGTACCTGCTGCAAACCACCAATATGACCATCGCCGCCATTGCCTACGAGGTGGGATTTAACAGCGAGTCGAACTTTATCTACTTCTTTACGGAGAACGAGGGGCTGTCCCCGGGCAAATTCCGCAAGCTGAAATTTTAACACCGCCAAATACAAAAGGACTCGCTCCCCGGGGAGCAAGTCCTTTTTTCTGTTTAATCTACCGTATCCCGCTGCACGGCGTTGGCGCGCACCAGGGTCAATGCGTTGGAGCCGATGGGCAGATCAATTTCATTATAAACATTGGAGATCCCGTATCTGGTCTTTGGCGCCGTGCGGATGGTCAGATGTTCGTTCTTTGCCAAATATTCCTTGTAGTCCCGCAGGTACATCACGAATTTGCCGTCAATGTTGAAGTAGTCGTTCACCAGCGTGTCGCCGCTGAACACCTGCAAATTCAGCCCGACAAAGTTGAACTCCAGCCGAATGTCAAAATAGGCGCCCGCCAGCTCCCGGGGCACGGTCAGTCGGTAGTACCCCCGCCGCCCGGTGGAATACAAATAATAGTTATAGGGCAAGGGGGTCTTTTCTGTTTTCACCAGTGTGATTTGGTCCGTCAGGTCCCTATCGGTGACCCACTCCCGGTAGACCGTATCGCCGTCTGCATAGAGCGTGCCCGGCAGGGAGTAGACCTTGCCGTTTAGATAGTAGAACTGCCGCGCCTGTTCGTAGGGCAGCACCACCAGGGTCACATCGCCGATCTGCTGCGGCTGCGCCAATGCCAGCGGGATCTCTTGCCCGTCCACACTGCACCGGGGCGCAATGCCCTGGCACTGGACAAAGTAGCACACGGTCTTGCCGTCCGCCCGAGTTTTTACCATCGGCTGGGCCAGAATGTAGTCAAAGTGCACCCCGCCCAACTGCAAGTTAAAGGGATAAAAGAACATCACCCCTGCGGGAATATCTATCCGCGGCAGATCCACCGTCCGATCCCCAATGGTAAAATGCACCTGCACATGGTGAAAGTCCCGGTATCGCAGCCCCTTTTCATAAGTACCGGCAAAGAAGTAGCCGCTGCCCTGGGTGTCTGCGCGAACGGAGCACTTCAAGAACGAAATATCCGTAGGATCCTGGCTTTTCCATACCGGGAAATAGGCCTGCTTGGTGCAGATCTCCGGGTCAAATTCCCGAATAAACAGGTGCAGCAGCCGCAGCCGATCCCCGTGGGGTTGGCACACGCCGTAGCGACTGATCGGCGCCTGGAAGTCATAATCAATAATGGGATAATTGTTGGGGTAGCCGGTGAGCCGGTTCTCCTGCATCAGCCGGTCGTTGGGGTTTCTGCCGCCGCAGAACATATAATACCCCAGCCAGTTCATTCCGGCAGCGAACTTGGCAAAGCCCACGCCGTAGCCGTCCTTCTCGCTGATATACGGCCGACGGTGCTGGGTCACCTGGTTGCCCGGCCCGGTCTCGCAAGAGGCATAGGGCACATAATCGTACACCCCCGCCTTTTCCTTTTGGCTTTTGAACAGATCGCCGCCGATCTCGTCCTCGGTCTTGCCGGGGGTGATGGCAAAGCGGTTGTTGGGTTTCAGCGGCGTCTTGCCCCGGTTCCAGGGGCCGTCCGGGTAGCCGCCCATGGTCGGCAGGAACTGATCGTCCGGCACCCCGGAGGGCCAGGCGGTCATGGTAAAGAACGGCACCCGAAAGCCGATCTCCTCTGCGATCCGCCGCAGGGTGCGAATGTGGGAGGTGGGGCCGGTGTATTCGTTCTCCAGCTGCAACCCGATCACGGTCTTGCCGTCCAGATAGGGCTGCACCTCCTTATAAAGGCCTTGCCAAAACTCCCGCACTTCCGCCAAATATTTTTCATCGTCGCAGCGCTTTTTCGCCATACGGTTGATCCGCTTAGGGAACCCGCCCCGGATCACCTCGCCGTGGCACCAGGGGCCAATGCGCAGCAGGCAGGGCATATCCACCTCCTTGCAGATCTGCAAAAAGGCGGCAATGTCTTTATCCCCGCCAAAGTCGAATTGACCTTTGATCTCCTCGTGGTAGTTCCAAAACACATAAGTGGTCACGGTATTCAGCCCACAGGCCTGCATTTTCAGCAGCGTTTCCCGCCACCGTTCCCGAGGCAGGCGGGAGAAGTGCAATTCCCCGGCAACAACGGTATAAGGCTTGCCATCCCTGGTAAAATACAGGGTGTTGCAGCCGTAAGCGCTCTCCATATTGGCGTACTGAAAGGTGCCGTCTTTCACCTCTCTGGGTCTTGCGTGAATTGTAATATCCATTCTTATAAACCTACCTTTTCCAGTATTTCCGCTGTCTCCCGGTGGGCGCTTAGCTCGTCCAGTACAAATTGGTCCGCATTCTCGCGGGCAAAGCGCACGATCTCTGCCAGCGCGGCGCCGTCATCGTCAGAGAATTCGTTATTTTTATAGTTCTCCACAATGGCTCGAATGCGCAGCGCGCGAATGTAATCGGCGTGTTTCTTCTCCGACAGGTCATAGAACAGCACGGGAATGGCGCACAGCACGGACGCAATGATCCCCAGCCAGGTCACGCTCTTAAAGGTGCCATACATAATGCCGCTGTCTTTCAGCGCCGTATCAATATTATCGCCAAAGCCTACGCCGCCAAAGCTCATAAACAGCGGCATCAGCGCGCTGGTAAACAGCCCGCAAAAGGTCATAACAAAGGAATTGCAGTTCTGCCAAAAGCCCTCCAGGCGCTTGCCGGTTTTCCACTGCTGGTAGTCCAGCACATCGGACACCATAATGTTGGCAATATAGCTCAGGCCGTTAAACAGATTTTGGAAGAAGATGGCCACCAGCATCAGGTACGGACTGTGCAGGGTAAACAGCTGCATAAACGCCATGACCGTAAAGCCCACGGTGGAGATCACCATGACATTGCGCTTGCCCAGCTTTTTGATCATCCAGGGACCCACCAGCATACCGGGCACCAGGGCGTTGTTCAGCACCATATTGCAGACCGTCAAGGCAAAGGCGCCCTTTTGGCCGCCGATACCGTAGTTGCAGATCCACAGATACATATTGATATTGCCGCGAATGCCCACGGCAATATTAAAGATGGTGATGATCCAAAAATATTTGTTGGAGAACAGCTGGCGCGCGCCCTCGCTGAACTTGACCTTGGCCACATATTCCTTGTGGACCACCACTCGCTCTTCCACGCCGAAGTAGGTAAAGAACACAAAGGCCACGCCGCCGATCCCGCACAGGGGGAACGCCCAGCGGTACAGCTCAATATTGTTCATCGGGTCCTTGCTGCTGGCAAAGGCCAAACCGGCCACCAGCGGGATAATGATATTCACCACCGATGAGGGAATGTTGCAGATCAGGCCCTTAAAGGCGCCGATATTCGCCCGCTCCTGGGACACCGGCGACACCGTCTGCTCAATGCCGGTCAGGCACTGGCTCAGCAGCGTGTTAAAGAAGGTGCCGATCTGCACCAGCAGGAACATCAGCAAACTGGCCAAGGACACCTCAATATGGGACGCGGCAACGGCAAACACAGGAAGAGCCGGAATATTAAAGGCAAACAGAATGTTCCCCACCCACGCCTGTGGGATAAAGGGAATAAAGGTAAAGCTCACCGCAGTAAGCACCGCCGACCAAAGCAAAAACGGCTTAAACTTGCCCTTTTTGGAATTGGAATTGTCAATGAGCATAGACAAAATAGGCGCCCGCACCAGACCCAGCAGCGAGGCCACCACGCCCGCCACAAAAATAAAGCCGGTAGACACCTTAAAGTAGCTGATCATCATAGGAATGTTGATGGCAATGGTGGTCCAGCTGATGATTACGCTCAAAAATGACAAAGACCCGCTGCCCAGCGCCAAGTTCAAGAATTCCTTGTAGTTGACATAATAGCCCTCCGGCGGCGTTTTCCAGTGGAGTTTCAAGGTCTCCAATCCGGTTTTGATTTTGTCTTTCAAATTGCCCTTTCCGTTCATAATGCTACTTCCCCCAATATAATATACGCTCATTATACCACACGCCCGACGGGCAAAAGTTCAGATAATCTGCTTTTTCCTTTAGATATTCTGCTGTTTTGCACCGGCACCGCCGGGCATAAAAAAGAACCGCAGCTTGGCACTGCGGTCCCTTCTTTTCGTTTGCGAAATCGGCATTTTATTTGAACAGATTTGTCCAAAATTGCTCAGACTCGTCATGATCCACCTGCTTCAGAGCGCTCTCACCCAGATCCCGCAAGGCGTAATAGTGGTGGCGCTGCATACGCATCGCATACACATTCCGTTCCGGCATAGGCAAAGCAAAGCAGTCGCAATCCATCTCCTCGCTTATATGTCGTTCGGCAAAGTCGATCAGCTGCTGAATAGACTGTCTGGCCTTATCCATTTCGCCCAAGGCTGCATAAGCCATTCCCTGGTAATAGAGATGATCACTGGGCCGATCGTTGTGGTCCCGTATCGGATCCGGTGTTTGGCTGCCGGCGGTAGCCAGGGTATAGTAATGATCGGCACCCTGTGTATCACCCAGAGCGGCGCAGCAACGGCCAATGGTATAGTTGGCACGGTTGGTGGGCGCCTGGGGCAACTTGTCCGCACCTAAATGATCCGGGCAAGTCATGGTGCGTGTGCACAGCACCTTGGCCTTTTCGTACTCGCCCTGTTCCATCGCTTGCTCCGCCAGGGCGAACAGCGCGGTTCTGTATGCGTCAACAGCCCGGTCCCCTTCCCAGGCATGGAAGATATGGTTTTCCAGCATTTGCAGCGCCTGCGCATACTGCTTGTAGCCATTGAGCAGTTGAATATAAGTCAAGTACCCCTGGCGCCGCCGGAGCAGCAGGTCCTTGTACGGCTCCAACGCATTCAGTTGCAGCAATTCAAACCCATCGTAGATCTTGGCGTTCAGCTGAGCCATCTCAAGCACATAGCGACTGCTCTGCGGATCCAGGGCAACGGCCTTTCCTATATCCTTCTGCGCCTCGTCCGTATCGTCGCTCTTACTAAAGACAATGGACAGATTGCGGTAGGCCGGGGCAAAATCCGGCTTGCTCTGCACGCAGTTCTGCCAGCAGAGGAAGGCGTCGGCGTAGCGCTTTTTATCACACATCAGGTTGCCCAAATAGTAGCAGGCCATGGGCGCGCCCTTGGGCGGTACGGCGGCGGATCGGATGGCCGTCGTTGCCATCAGCGCGGCCGGATAATCGGCGGGCAGCGTAGCCGCGATGGGCGCAAGACCGGCTGCCTGCAAAATGGCGATCTCTTCGATCTTATTGGGAAACACATGATCCGGGCACATACTTTCTGCCGTCAAATAGGCTGTACCGGCGGCGCTGTAATCGGCGATTTTTATGTAAGCGTAGCCTTTATAATAGGCCGCCAGCGTGCTGTTTGGGCAGTGCTCCAGCACAGCGATCGCCCGGTGATACAACCCCCACTGCATATAATCCAGAGCCAAATTCAGATATTCGTTCTCTGCCGTCAACGGCGCGCCGGTGAACAGCAGCACCCCCGGATCCAGGGGATCGATCTGTCTACTTTCTTCTAAAAAGGCGGTGCAGTCCTGCCCAAGCAGTCCCAGCAACTCCGTACGAAGCAGGCGCAGCTGCATATTGTGTGTGCCCATAGTCAGCGCCCGGTCAGCAAACTCCAGAGCCTTTTTATATTCACCCTTGCGGCAGCAAATACCGGCTAAGTGGTACAGGGCAGCACACGCAGTCTCCGTAAACCCGGCAGCTTTATAGTAGGCCTCATAGGCATCGTCCCACTGTTCCTTGCAGGCATAGGCGGTAGCCAGATTATAGTAGCACGCACCACTGCAAGGATCCACATTCAGTCCGGTTTGGCGATCAATAGCCCGGCGAAAGTGCGTGATGGCATGGTCCGGGCGACCGGATTTCAGCTGCAACAGACCACAGGCATTGTTGAGCCGCAGATCGTCCGGGTCCCGGTGCAAACCTTCCAGGTAGTAACCCTCCGGATCAAGAGCGTCGTGGTGGTACTGCTCCAGGTACTGCCCGGTCAAGTACAGTTCTTCATTGGTGGAGATATGCTCCGGTACGGACATAGCCTTGGCCGGTTCCGGCTCCGGGGTCTCCTGCGGCTTGTAAACATCATAGGCACACAGCAGCCGGCCGTCCGCCGCCGTTACGGTGATCCGGCTGTCCTGGTCCAGCCCCCGCACGCGGTCGCAAAAGCAGCCCTGCGGGCTTAGGTCCACCGTTTTGCAGTAGAATTCATCGTCCTCTTCCGCAGCACGGATCACCGCACCGGGATAATGACCGGTGGCGTAGACCTTGATCTGCTCGTCGTCCACACCCAACACCACATCCGCGGTGGCAACCGACACACGCCCCACGGTCTTGTAGGGCATAAAATACTGGGTAAATGTTCTCTCTTCCTTTGGGCCCAGCCGGAGCCGGTCAAACTGATCATCCGCAAAATTCCCGGTTATCAGATCCATGTATGGACCGTCTGCGTCGGTAAGATCTTTCTCCCACATTTTGCCGTAGTCACCATTGCCCCAGGTCCGTAGCTTTTTGCCCGGTGCAATATGATGATCGGTCACGCAAAGCAGACCGGCCTCTCTGCTCTCATCAAAGCTGCCGATAAAGTCAAAATCGGAATGGGCAGCCATATAAGAGGTGGGCACTTGTATATTCTCATATCTGGAAATGTCCACCCCTGCAGAATAATCCCCTTTGCAGTATTTGCCCGTGGCAATGGGAAAGGTCGCCTTTTCCCGCTTGCTATGGTCAACTACAGCGGTCACATCTGGCGGGAACACGGAAAATGTGTGGTCGTTGGCCGGAACGGCCGAATTGGCCCACCAATGGTAAGGCTCCGGATAATCGGTAGGATTGTACAACCGACCGCCCACTTCAATATAGGCTTTGTCCGGGCGCAAAGTCACCGTCATGGTGCAGCGAATACCATAAACACGGTCCGTCTCACCCAAAAAGGCAGTCACTGAGCCGTCTGCATTCTCTCTTGTGCTGTAATTTACCGGACTAAAGGTGGTGGCGCGGTGGTGCTGGGGCCAGTTCAGTTCAATACCGCCGCTGATCCACGGCCCGTACAGGTCGCCCAGCGCCGGTTTGATCACCCGATTGTAGTAAACGAAATCGTAGTCGTTGGTTTTGTCATAGGCGCGATGAATGCGCCAGCCCAGTTCCGGCAGGATCATCACATAAAGATAGTCATTCTCCAGGATCAGCGCCGTCCATTCCCGGTCCTTTTTCTCGTCACAGACCGTATCCACCAACGGCAGTGGATAGATCTTGCCGGTATAACCCGGATAGGCGTGTTCATCAATAAACATCGGTTCCTTCTCCGGCGTGCCCAGCGGATAAGTGGGTATCTTTACTTTTTCTGTTCGGATCGTTGCTTTCATTTTGCTACCTCTCATCGCAATTCACTGCGCCTATTATATCATAGAATGCAGAAAATGCACCACATTCTTTAGGAATTGTGTTTTTTAAATATTCTGCTGTTTTGCACCGGCACCGCCGGGCATAAAAAAGAACCGCAGTTCTATACCACGGTTCCATTTTTATCGTTCCTTTTACTTGTGCTTTTTCAACCGCCACTCAGGTCCTCACCGGTCAGCAAGTTTGCAGGTCTTAACAAAACACAAAGCAGACACGCAAATGCGCGCCTGCTTTAAGTATAGACAGTCCGGTATCAAAGCCGGTCGATCAGATCGCGAAATGCCTGCGTCGCTGTAAGCGCGTCCGGCAGATCGGCCGCCGCCAGCTCCTTTCGCACCTGCGCACGGGCGCTGTATGCGGTGCCCAGCGTGCGCTTATCAAACGCCCTGCCATCAAACAATGCGGCGTGCATGGTCGTTACACATTCCAACTGATCTAATCGGCACGCCAGCTGACACAGGGTTTGCAAATTTTGCAGTGCCCGGTCTGTTTCGCCCATTTGGGCATAGCCTACGCCCAAATAGACATACAGGCGGATCGCCACCGGCCACGATCTGCCGTAATTCCCATCATCAAAGACAAAGTTCAAGCACTCGACCCCCAACTGCGCCGCAGACAACATCCATTCCTTGGAAAAATCGCCGTCTGCAATATAGCAGGAGAATGACGCGCACAAAAGCGCCATTTGCTCTTCCAGTGCCGCTTGCATTTGCGCTTTTCGGTGCGGGTCGCTTTTGGGATAATGGAAGCAAAGCAACTCTCTGCCGTCTCGCATTTTGGGCATTTCGCAGCGCAGTTCTTCACAGTCCGCAACAGTAATGCCGCTGCTCTCGTCTGTCAAAAGCGCAGCATACACCTGGGCAATATGCCGCTTGGCAGAAATGCGAATGGAATCATCCTTGCAATTTTGCTTAATATTTTCATAGATGGCAAGGATTTTTGCCAGCACTTCCGGCGTTTTTCGGCTAAAATGCACCAGCACAGTCATATACCGCAGCAAAATACGATGATCGTTGGGGAATTTTTGCTTCAGCTGCAAAATCATTTCCCGCTTTTCTTCACCGTCTGTTAAACGGTCATACGCCTCCAAAGCACAGGCGATCTCTTTCTCCGTCTCTGCTTTGTCCACGCCCAGCAGCTGTTCCATACTCACTTGAAAATAGCCCGCCAGCTCCGGCAGCAAGGTAATATCCGGATAACTTTCGCCTCGCTCCCAGTTGCTGACCGTCTGGAATGTGACGCCCAGAAATTCGGCCAACACCTCTTGGGTCAGCCCCCGCTCTTGTCGCAGTCGCTTGATATTTTCGCCTAAATACAATGTCATTTTTTGTACCTCTTCATCAAGTTATTGACCGGTCTGTGTTCATCATATCCCATATTCCGGCAAAACGCAATCAACTCTTGATTGAAAAGCACTCAAGCGCCGTTTGAATGATTCTAAAATACAAAGAGTTTTGGCACTTGATCGTCTGCAATTTGGGCGTATCATCCTTTTTGCAGCCGCCGGCTCAGGTCCCCCAGCAGCAAAAACAGCACATTGGCAAAAGCAGGCACCAGCGCCAGCAGTTCTCTGCTGCCTGTACCGCCGCCTAAGAGCGACGCAAAAGGCAGCGCGCACCCGGCGATCCCTAAGAGCCATTCCGGCACTACCCCGTAGCTGACCGCCAGCCACAGCACTTGCACTGCGGCTGCCAGGATCATCACAAGCCCTGCCACCTTGGCGCTCTGCCTACTGCCGATCCATCGACCGTAGCCAAAATACAGCACCGCCGTTATGGCTCCGGCGCAACCGAATAATGCCCGATCATTGGGAAACGGCAAAAGCATCAGTACCCCCGTCGCCCCAATAGACGCCACCGTCACCGCCAAAAGACCCAAAATCGCCACCCCGACCGATGATTTTTTCATAAACGCACCCCCACACCATATAATGCACCTTCATTATACATAACCCCCCACCGGTTGGCAAGCCCCGGCCGACCGTGGCTATAGACAAACATAAAAAAGACACGCAAAAGCGTGTCCTTTGGAGCTGGTAATCGGACTTTCAAAGTTGCGCAATCCCCTACAAAACAGTCCCCCGGACTGTTTTTCCCAAATACGGCTCTGTCGCGCCGCATTTGGAGGGGCTTGTCATCGGTTCGAGTCCGAGAATAAACACAAAAAAAGGACACGCAGAAGCGTGTCCTTTGGAGCTGGTAATCGGACTCGAACCGATGACCTGCGCATTACGAATGCGCTGCTCTACCAACTGAGCCATACCAGCGTAGCGTACTGCGCTGCAGCACGGCTAAGATTATACTATATTCCGCAGAGAAAATCAAGACCAAAATCGCAACTCCCGCGTAAAAGCAAAAAATGCGGTGGGCGATCTTACAAAATCTCCAGCAATTTGGAAAAGACAAATTCCACGGCAGACTTGCGTACCTGGTTGCGCCCCAAATTGCCAAACCGGCAAGTGTAGGTCTGCACCCGATCCTGCACGCAAAAGCCAAAGCAGACCATGCCCACCGGCTTTTTGGCTGTACCGCCGCCGGGACCGGCAATGCCGGTGATACCGACGCCCACATCGCTCTCAGCCGTCTTAGCCACGCCCTGCGCCATTTGCGCCGCCACCTGCTCGCTGACTACGCCGTGGTCTAAGATCGTGTCCGCTTCCACGCCCAAAAACCGGATTTTCGCCTCATTGGCATAGGTCACAAAGCTGGCATTCAGCACCTTGGACGCATTGGTCACATTCACCAGCGTGCCGCAGCACAGCCCGCCGGTGCAGGACTCTGCAAACGAAATGGTGTAGCCCAACTCGATCAGTCGATCCACCACCTGTTCTTCCAGCGCCATTCCATCACCCCTTGTTTGATCTAAAATTAGTATAGCCCTTTTGCAAAAAAAATGCAACCATTCGCAAAAAAGGCTTGCAATATGGCACAATTTATGGTATAGTATCTAAGCAATCGGGGTGTGGCGCAGTTGGTAGCGCACTAGACTGGGGGTCTAGGGGCCGCAAGTTCAAGTCTTG
>CAVIFY010000003.1:0-95512 GCA_963642245.1 Bifidobacteriaceae bacterium
AAAACGGCGAGGGCCACTGCTACACCTGCATGGGCTGCCGCAGCTTCCTGACCCCGTATGTAGACCCCAAGACCAACAAACCCAAGTATTACGGCCGGTTCAACCAGGGCGTTGTGACCCTAAACCTGGTAGACATTGCCTGCTCTTCCGGCGGGGATATGGACAAGTTCTGGAAGATCTTTGACGAGCGACTGGAGCTGTGCTACCGGGCGCTGATGTGCCGCCACAACCGACTGAAGGGCACCCTGTCCGACGCAGCGCCCATTCTGTGGCAGTACGGCGCGCTGGCCCGCCTGGAAAAGGGCGAGAAGATCGACAAGCTGCTGTACGGCGGCTACTCCACCATCAGCCTGGGCTATGCCGGACTGTATGAGTGCACCCGCTATATGACCGGCAAGAGCCATACGGACGATGAGGGCGGCGGCAAGGCCTTTGCCCTGTCCGTAATGCAGCACTTGAACGACGCCTGCGACAAGTGGAAGAAGCAGGAGAACATCGACTTCTCCATCTACGGCACGCCGCTGGAGTCCACCACCTACAAATTTGCCAAGTGCCTGCAAAAGCGCTTTGGTATCATCAAGGGCGTAACAGACAAGAACTACATCACCAACAGCTACCATGTGCATGTGTCCGAGCCTATCGACGCCTTTACCAAGCTGAAATTCGAGAGCGAGTTCCAGCGGCTGTCCCCCGGCGGCGCCATCAGCTATGTGGAGGTGCCCAATATGCAGCAAAACATTCCGGCGGTGCTCCAGGTGATGCAGTATATCTACGACAATATCATGTACGCCGAGCTGAACACCAAGAGCGACTACTGCCAGTGCTGCGGCTACGACGGCGAGATCAAGATCGTAGAGAACGCAGACGGCAAGCTGATCTGGCAGTGCCCCAACTGCGGCAACACCGATCAGGACAAGATGAATGTGGCCCGCCGCACCTGCGGTTACATCGGCACCCAGTATTGGAACCAGGGCCGTACCCAGGAGATCAAGGACCGGGTCCTGCACTTATAAGATGAATTACGCAGAGATCAAAAAGAATGACATTGCAAACGGAGAGGGCGTGCGCACCTCTCTGTTTGTTTCCGGCTGCCGCAATCGGTGCAAAAACTGCTTTAACGCCGTCACCTGGGACTTTTTTTACGGCAAGCCCTTTGACCAAGCGGTGGAGGACGATATTATCGAGTCCACCCGCCCCCGCTGGATCAGCGGCCTGTCCCTGCTGGGGGGCGAGCCCTTTGAGCCGGAAAATCAGGCGCCGCTGCTGGCCTTTCTCCGCCGGTTCCGCGCCGCTCTGCCGGGCAAGACCGTGTGGTGCTACACCGGCTTTACCTTGGAGGAGCTGCTGGGCG
Organism: Bifidobacteriaceae bacterium; assembly: GCA_963642245.1. Taxonomy (GTDB): domain Bacteria; phylum Bacillota; class Clostridia; order Oscillospirales; family Acutalibacteraceae; genus CAG-217. Next base: position 1,352 of record CAVIFY010000003.1, read on the forward strand.
AAAGCGGCGAATGCCGCGCCTGCACTCCCCATACCCGGGAGCTGCTGGGGCTGATCGACATTTTGGTAGACGGCCGGTATGAGGAAGAACTGGCAGATATTACCCTGGCCTTTCGCGGGTCCAAAAACCAGCGTGTGCTGGACCTGCCCGCCACCCTTGCCGCCGGCAAGCCGGTGTTGTATTTGGAATAACGAAAAAAGCGGCTCCCCCCATTCCGCCAATGCCTTCGGCCAATCCCCCCTGCGGCTATGCCGCTTCCGCCTAACGGGCGCCCGTCCCCTCTGTCGCTACGCGACATCTCCCCGCACTGCGGGGAGTCACCCTTTGCAAGGGGGGGGCAAAGATATTGTAACCGATATGCCTCCCTTTACAAGGGAGGTGGCAACGCCACAAGGCGTTGACGGAGGGATTGATACACCCACCGCCAACAAACAAAAAACCCACCCCTGTGATCCGCAACGGACCGCAGGGGTGGGTTTGTATTGCTTATCTGTTATTTCTTCTTAGGCTTCTTCACATACACGGCCACCAGCCAGTAGTACACCGGAATGATCAGGAACAGCACCCAGGCCGGGTGCCACTTGCCCAGGGTAAATCCCAAAAGCAGGAACAAGGTAACGATCACTTCCGGAATGGGCTGGGCCATCATAAAGGCCTTTTGGCTCTTGGTCATACAAGCGCCGGCAAAGTGATAATAAATGGGGATCAGCAGGAAGATCAGCCAGGTGGGGTGCCAGCCAACGGTCAGCCCCAGGGCCACATACACAATGGCTACCACCACCGGGAACGGGAACTTAAACAGGCTCTTGCCCAGCTTGCCGTGGAGGGCGTGGTGCTTTTCTTCCGCTTTCGGCTGCTCTGCCGACTGCGCCGTGGCGGCAGCCTGTGCGGCGGCCTGGCGGGGCGAGGGCTGGGGCGGCGTCAACGGCGACTGCTCATTGCCCAGCAGCTGGTCCAGGGTCATATGGTACAGCTCGGCCAGTGCGATCAAATTATCCGTATCCGGCGAGGACTCGCCACGCTCCCACTTGGAGATTGCCTGGCGGCTCAGCCCCAATTTCTCTGCCAAGGCGTCCTGGCTGTACCCATTCTCCTTGCGCAGCTGTTGCAGGCGATTTGCTGTTTTCAGATCCATAAAGCCGTACTCCTTCACTGTGTTGTTCTGTTTATTTTACCAAAATTCCCGGTGCATTGCAAGCCGGGTCATCTTTTTTTGTACACCGTCACCAAAAAGTCCAGGGTCACCGGCAGCTGCTCCACGGCGTCCAACCGCTGCCGCAGCGCCGGAGCAGTGCGATAATAATAGGGGGTCATGGCAAACAGGGTTTGCAGATCCGGCGCGGGGATCTGCACTTCCTGCGCCACCCGAAATTGCCGTTCAATTTCCAAAAGCGGACTTTCCGGCACGGTCTCGTCATTGGGATAAGGCCGGTCGTACACCGTCTCCTTGATCTGCCACAAATGGCGGGCACCGGGGGTCACGCTGTACAGCAGCCCGCCGGGCGCCAGCACCCGGGCAAAGGCGCGATCGTGAAAGGGCGCAAACAAATGCAGCGCCGTGTTGATACAGCCCTCTGCCACCGGCATACGGGCCAAATTGGCCACAAAGTATTGGCCGCCGTTCTTCCGCTTAGCCGCCAAGCGCACCATGGTCTTAGACAGGTCAAAGCCATAAAGTGCACCGTCGGCAGGCACGCTGTCATAGTACCCCTCGCCGCAGCAAATATCCAGCACCTTGCCGCGCAGCAGCGGGGTCAGTGCCTCTTTTAAGCAGCCGTAGTACCCCCGCTCCAAGAACGCGTGGCGGGCAGCGGCGCTCTCCCTGCTGTCGCCCATTTTGTCTGCGGATTTGGAAGTACAAAGCAGGTTCACATACCCCTCTTTTGCCACATCAAAGCTGTGGCCCGCCGGGCAGCAGAACTGCTTATCCTGACGCAAAAGTGCCCCGCCGCAGACGGGGCACACAAGCACTTGCTCTCTCATTAGTGGTGGAACAGACGAATACCGGTCATAGCCATAGCCATACCCAGATCGTCGCAGCAGGCGATCACATCGCCGTCCCGCACAGAGCCGCCGGGCTGGGCAATGTACTGCACGCCGCTCTCTGCCGCCCGCTCAATGTTATCTTCAAAGGGGAAGAACGCGTCGGAGCCAAGGCTCACACCGGTAAGCGCTTTGTGCCAGGCTGCCTTTTCCTCCGCGGTAAAGGGCGCCGGCTTTTCGGTAAAGTACCGCTGCCACACGCCGTCCGCCAGCAGCTTGTGGCTCTCCGGGCTGATGTACAGGTCAATGGCGTTGTCCGCCTCGCACTTGCGAATGCCGTCAATAAAGGGCAGGTTCCGCACTTTTTCGCTGCACCGCAGCCACCAGTTGTCTGCCTTGTTCCCGGCCAGGCGGGTGCAGTGGATCCGGCTCTGCTGCCCGGCGCCAACGCCGATGGTCTGGCCGTCCTTGGCGTAGCACACGCTGTTGGACTGGGTATATTTCAGGGTGATCATGCTGATGAGCAGGTCGATCTTGGCGCTCTCCGGCAGGGTGTCGATCTTGGTGGGCAGTTCGTTGAACAGGTCCATAGAGATCTTGGCGTCGTTTCGCTTTTGCTCAAATTTGATACCAAACACCTGCTTGGTCTCCGTCTCCTGGGGCACATAGTCCGGGTCCATCTGGATGATCAGATAGTTGCCGCGGCGCTTTTTCTTCAGGATCTCCAGCGCCTCATCGCTGTAAGAGGGCGCGATAATGCCATCAGACACTTCCTTTACAAGGAACCGGGCCACAGAGGCATCGCACTGGTCGCTAAGGGCGGCAAAGTCGCCAAAAGAGGACACCCGATCGCAGCCGCGGGCGCGCACATAGGCCTGGGCAATGGGGCTAAGCTCCAGCCCCTCCGGCACAAAGCACACCTGGCGGTCCGCCGCCGTCAAAGGCTTGGCCACCGCCGCACCGGCGGGAGAAACATGCTTAAAGGAAGCGGCGCTGGGCAGCCCGGTGGCCGCCTTTAATTCCCGCACCAGCTGCCAGGAATTGAATGCGTCTAAAAGATTGATATAGCCCGCTGCACCGTTCAGGATCTGAAAGGGCAGCTCCTGCCCGTCCATGTGAATGCGCGCAGGGTTTTGGTTGGGGTTGCAACCGTATTTCAGTTTGTACTCCGTCATAGCCATTCTCCTTTATGCCCGGTCGTGCCGAGATGATAGCAATATTTTACACCCTTGCATTGCAAAAAGCAATGCTCAATGATACAATATTACTACCCAATTACCTGTGGAGATGTAACAAAATGACGGGAATTTTAGCCATCAACGCCTTTTTACATAGCGAAAAATATACCCAGCAGGACAAACTGCTGCTATCCGGCGCCAAAGCCTGCGGCATAGACCTGCGCATTTACTCCAATTTGGAGCTGCGCCTGGCTGTGCCAAAAGCGGATTTTGTGCTGTTTTGGGACAAGGATGTGGCCCTGGCCCACGCCCTGGAACAGCAAGGGCTGCCGGTGTTCAACAGCGCCCGAGCCATCGCCCTGTGCGACAACAAGGCCCTGACCTACCAAACCCTGCTGGGCACCGTGCCCCAGCCGGAGACTATGGTGGCGCCTATGACTTATTTTGAGGACAGCGTGTTCTCCCTGTTTGTGGATCGGGCCATTCAGCGCCTGGGGCTGCCCCTGGTGTTTAAGGAATGCTACGGCTCCTTTGGCGCCCAGGTGTTTTTGTGCCACACAAAGGAAGAGATCGAAAGCCACATTACCGCCCGCCCCTTTTTGCTGCAAAAATTCTGCAAAGAGAGCGCCGGGCACGACAAGCGGATCGAGGTGGTCGGCGGCCGGTGCGTGGCGGCTATGGAGCGGTACAACCCGGCGGACTTCCGGGCCAATATTACCAACGGCGGCCAAATGCGCCCCTGCACCCCCACCCGGGAGGAGGAAACGCTGGCTCTGGCCGCCACGGAAAAGCTGGGGCTGCTGTTCGGCGGGGTGGACCTGCTGGACGACGGCACCGTGTGCGAGGTCAACTCCAACGCCCACCTGGTGAATTTGAAAACCTGCACCGGCATTGACACAGCGCCCCTGCTGTTCCGGGCCATTCAGGAGGCGCTGCAATGAGCGGCGTAGTGCTGTATGCGCCGGAGGAAGCCCGGCGCAACGCCTTTTCCGTAGAAAAATTTCGCACCCTGCTGGGGGCGGAGCTGCACGGCCCGGACTATCACGGCCCGGCAGATTTTGTCATCAATCGCACCAATGACCCGGCGGTGGCCCGGCGGTTTGAGCAGCAAGGGGTGCGGGTGTTTAACCCGGCGGCCTTTTGTGCCCTGGCCAACGATAAGGACGCCTGCTACCGCTTTATGGCAGCAAAGGGCGTGGAGATCTTGCCCATTGACCAAACGGAACCGCCCCTGGTGGTGAAGCCCAAGGACGGCCACGGCGGGCAGGGCGTGCGGCTGATCCGGCCCGGTGAGCCGGTGCCGCCCCAAGACGGCAACCTGGTCTACCAGGCAGTGGCAGATACCCCCGGGCAGGACCTGCGGGTGTGGCTGCTGGGTGGGGAGATCTACGCCGCCTGCCTGCGCCGTTCCGCCACGGACTTTCGCTCCAATTATTGCCTGGGGGGCAGCGCTGCGGTCTATCCCCTCTCCCCGACCGAGCGGGCGCAGGTGACCGCCATCGCCGCCCTTGTGCAGGCAGATTATTACGCCATCGACTTTGTGCGCCACCAAGGGCGCTGGGTCTTTAATGAACTGGAGGACACCGTAGGCGCCCGTATGCTCTACCACCTGACCCCCCTGGACCCGCTGGCCGATTATTGCCGCTATATCCAATCTTGCCTGTAACCAACAAAAGACCCCGCCACCGCGAGGTCTTTTTCTTATGTGGTTGGCTTTTTCTGTTGTAGGGCGGGGGCTTGCTCCCGCCGTAATTTGCTTTATCCCCTCAGTCAGCAAAGCTGACAGCTCCCCTTACAATAAGGGGAGCCTTTTTGTTTGTAAAGCAGAAAAGACCGGTAGGGGCGGCAACCTGCCGCCCGCCGAATAATCCCTCCGTCAACGCCTTACGGCGTTGCCACCTCCCTTTACAAGGGAGGCATAACGGTTTCAATATCTTTGTCCCCCCTTGCAAAGGGGGAAGCGGCGTAGCCGCAGGGGGATTGGCCGAAGGCATTGCAAAACGCGTACATTGCCACCCCTACGGGCCATTTGACCAACCGCATAACGCTTTATTCCTCCGTAACTTCCACCAACTTTTTACTCACTCTGGCCTGCACATCAATATAATAAGCCAGCTCCTCGTTGGTCAGGTCCTCGCTCTCCCACTTATCAAAAGTGTCGCACATAGCCGTATATTTTTTCATATACTTGGCATAATCTGCAATGAGCGTAGCGTTGCCGGGATCGGCCTTGTACTTCTTCATAAAGGCAATATACTCGTCCATAAACGCCTCGTAGCTGTCCATCGCCGCTTTGAAATCCGCGCGTATGCCGTCCGATTGCGCTTGTTCTTCGGTCGCAGGCGGCTTGGTGGTTTCTGTTTTCGGTGCCACCGTAGTATCCGGGTCTGCCGTATCCTCCGGCAAGGACAGATCAATACTCATAATATTGTAGCCCTCATACTTTAGCACCAGAAGCCAACCGCCCGCATTACCGGCACGGTATTCAAAATCGCCCTTGTCATAATCCACCGTAAAGCCTTTGTCCGCGCAGGCCTGCACATAGGCGTCATAGGCCGCCCGGTCCGTATTGCCGATATAAACGCAAAACTTGTCTGCATACTCGTAGTCAAACCGGCCGGTCATGGACTTGGGCACCGGCAGTTGGCGCCCGGCCTTGCCGGTCGGCCATGTGATCCGGGCCATCTCCATGGGCTTTTCCAGCTGAATGCCCATATCTCCTTTGCTGTCATAATGGCTCAAATGGAGCTTGTACCCGGTGCTGTTGTGCACATCATAGGTGCTGCTCTCTGCCTGCGGGTCTACGGTAAAGCCCATTTCCTTACAGGCGTCTATATACGCTGTGTACTGGGCGTCGGTCACCTTGCGAATATCCAGGTGCAGCATATCCGCAGAATTTTCGTAGATCTCGCCCTTTTTGCCGGGCGGCTCCGGCAGCTGCTGGCCCAGCACCATCTCGCTCCAATCAATTTTAACAGACTTTTGCCCACCGGCAACGGCGCTGACAAGCACGATCAGCAGAATAACGATGATCCCATAAAACCACCATTTTTTATAGATCGGCTTTTTCGGTTTTTGCGGCTTTGGCGGTGTTCCGTACGGCTGCACCGGATTTTGCGAGGGTGGCGGCGATTGTATGCCCGCCTGCGCGCCGCAAGAGGGACAAAAATCGCCCTGATACTCTGCTCCACAACGACCACATTTCATTTTTCATTTCTCCTTTGCTTTTATCATAACTTTCCGCAGCAGCAAATGACTCGAGACCGGCGCCGAAACTCTGCTGCGTTTTTCTCCCGCGCCACCAAACAAATTGTTTGATACCCTGATTATAGCAAACAAAATGTTTGGTGTCAATTAGACAGCAAACATTTTGTTTTATAATGTGCGTGGTGATGTGAATGGATTACAAAAAGCGCCTATACGACCTGCGCACGGATAACGACCTAAAACAGACGGATATTGCCGCTGTGCTAAAGATCACCGGCCAGGCCTACGGTATGTACGAGAACGGCAAGCGAGGGCTGCCCATTGAGCACCTGATCACCCTGTGCCGCTACTACGGAGTCAGCAGCGACTACATTCTGGGGCTGACGGACTGCAAAACCCCCGGCGCACACAAAAACACCGACCAGTAACAACCTATGGTTGCCGGTCGGTGTTTGTTTTTTGTTTTCATTTTCGTAGGGGCGGATAGCATCCGCCCGCTTAAATCCCTCCACCACCTGCGGTGGTCCCCCTCCCTTTACAAGGGAGGCAAATCGGTTTCAATATCTTTGTCCCCCTTGCAAAGGGGGAAGCGGCGTAGCCGCAGGGGGATTGGCCGAAGGCAATGGCAACTCCACCCTCACCCCTTAATAATATCCGCCGGGGTGACAGGCAGGGCCTGTTGCAGAGCGGACAGGGGCAGCTCCACCTGGGCGCCCACCCGCCCGGCAGAGAAGAAGATGGTGTCATACGCCGCCGCGGTTTGGTGGATATAGGTGGGGAACTGCTTTTTCATACCAATGGGCGAGCAGCCGCCGTGCACATAGCCGGTGCGGGGCAGCAGCTCCTTTTGGGGCAGCATTTCTACCGCCTTTTCGCCGCAGGCGCGGGCCGCCTTTTTCAGGTCCAGTTCTTCTGCCACCGGCACCATAAACACAAAGAAGCCGCCGCTTTTGCCCCGGGTCACCAGGGTCTTAAACACCCGGTCCGGGTCCTGGCCCAGCAGCCGGGCCACCTCCACGCCGTTCACCGTGGAATTGTCATAGGCATAGTGGTTATAGGCCAGCTTTTTGCTGTCCAGCACCCGCATTACATTGGTTTTCAGTTCCTTTTTTGCCATCTTTTGTCACTTTCTCAGTATTTATTATGCACTTTCTCCGCAAAGCAAAGAAAGTCCTTCAGCACCACCTTGGTGCCGTCGTCCAGCACGGCGGTGCCGCTCATACGGCCAAACACCTGGTGCTGGTCGGAGCAGATCAGCTTCACATCCAGCAGCGCCGCCCGGTCGATAATGGGCACAAAGTCCATCTCAAACCGGCCGTCCGAGGAAGTGAACTTCCAGGGGTCCGTATAATTATCGCTGATCAGGAAGGTCACATCGTCCAGCTTGTGCCCCACCCCGTCGTAGAACAAAATATTCTCCGAGGCGGCGGAGGTGTCGCCAAAGCCGTAGCCGATATTAAAGCCAAAGCGGTGACCGTCCACCGTGCCGGAGCCGGAGCCCCAGTACCAGGTGTTGTCATAGGTCCACACGCCGCGGCCCCAGTCCAGAGCGCCGTAGTCCGTAGCCGGGTCAAAAGTATAAATTTTGCCGTCGAACTCCACCTTGCCCCGGGCGCGCATACAGTTGATCTTCTGATTATAATAGAACGCGTGGGGATCCTCCAGCCAGGGCGTGGCGATCACCATGGTGTCCTGGGGCGGGTCCTCCAAGAAGATCTGCGCCCGCAGGGGCTTGCCGTTGTAGAAATTCTTAAAATGGCACTTGATCTCCCGCTGCTCAAAATTCAAATTAAACTGCATACCCAGCTTTTTGTCGCAGTAGCGGATACTGCCGCCGGAGGACACGGTGGGCATATGCAGCTTGCCCATAGGAAAGGCGTTCAAAATGGTCTCCGTGTGCTCAAAAGCGTTCTTAAAGTCCAAAAAAGTCACGGACTGCAAGCCGATGTACCCATCGTCCGACAGGGTAAAGCACACGCCAAAGTCCCCGGAGGGCGACAGCACCGAGTAGTAGTCCCACTCCTTAATGCGGGTGGGGCGCTTTTTAATATCCGCCCGGCTGTACAGCTGCAACGGCCGCCGAGACCAGCCCGGCTCCTGCAAAATCCCATCCGGCCCCAGCAGCGGCTGGGTGGTGGTCACCTCATGATTGCGCATAAATGAATCCCCCTTCATAATGCAAAAAAGTGTATGGTTCGGTCAACAATATCATCCTACCACAAACGGCAGCCATTTGCAACGGGTATTCAGTATTCGATCCCCCGCCGGGCCGGTGCGCCGGTATCAAAGGGGTGGCGCTCCTTGGTCATACAGGTAATATAATCGCACAGGGGCGCCAAATCCGGCGGCAGACTGTGGCCGGTCAAGATGATCTCGCACCCCTTGCCCCGCCGCTGCAAAAAGTCCATCAACCCTTGCCGGGGCAGCAGGTCGCCGACAAAGGCGTCTGCCCCCTCGTCCAGCACCACCAAAAAGCAGTCCGCCGCCCGGGTGTCGATCTCCGCCAGCAACCGGGCATAATCCGCCGCCAGGGCTGCCTGCTTCTCTGCCGTTACCGGGCAAAACATTTGGAATTGCTCCCGGGGGAACAAGCACTGCGCCCCCAGCCGCTCCAGCGCCGCCACCTCGCAAGAGGAGCCGTCTTTATAAAACGACACAAAGAGCACCGACTCCCCGGCACCCGCCGCGCGCACCGCTGCGCCCACCGCCGCCGTGGTCTTGCCCTTGCCGTCGCCGTAATAAAGCTGTACCATTTTGCCACCTCCGTCTGTCTGTTACCAGTATAACCCGCACCCGGGGCTGTGTAAAGAAAAACCGCGGTATAAAGCCAAAAAATTTGCAGTTCCACGGAGCGTGGACAACTTCCACCGCCCGCCTGTTGCAAAGATCCGCCCTTTCTGCTACAATAAAATCGTAAACAAGGGAAAGGAGAGCGGGAGCCGCGGCCCCCGCACCGCAGATATGGATGCAAAAGAGATCGGGCGCACCATCAGCACCCACCGCAAGGCGCTGGGTCTGACCCAAATGCAGCTGGCGGCCCAGTTGCAGGTCAGCAACCGCACCGTCTCCAAGTGGGAGAACGGCGACGGCTTTCCGGATATTTCGCTGCTGCCGGGACTGGCCGCTGCCCTGGATATTACCATTGACGAGTTGCTCACCGGGGAAGTACCGGCACAAATTCAGCAGAGCGTCAGCGCCGCAGAGGCCCGCCGTGCCCAAGGTCGCTACCAGGTGGCCAAGATCGTGGCCGGAGCGCTGCTGGTGGCGGGCAGCGTGATCGGACTGATCACCGAGGTGCGGCTGTTTTGGGTGAAGCCCTTTTATATGTTCATTGAAATTTACCTGCTGGTGCTGGCCTTTGTGCTGGTGGTGGTAGGGGCTATGGTCTTTCTCATCGGGCTGGTGCGCTACCGCACGGAGGTGCAGCACCTGGGCACAGCCAACCGGGTAGAGGCTCTGGTGGCGCTGGCCGGTGCCGGGCTGTTCCCCCTCTTTACCGTGCTGCGCTTTCTCCACGCTTACACCCCAGCCGGTATGGCGGTGTTTATCGTGCTGCTGGCGGCAGCGGTGGGTCTGTGGATCTGGCGGCTGGCGGCGGACTGCAAAAAGCTGCGGGCAGAGAAAGCCCGCCCCAAAGCAGAGAAAGACTGATTTTGTCAAAAAAATAGAACTGGCTATTGATTTGGCGGGCACTTTCCAGTATAATATATAAGTACAGACGGTTGTACAGGCGTACAGCCGTTTTTCTTATTTTAATATAGCGAGCGTAAGTAGAGGGAATATGAAAAAAGCAGGTTTTGACAATCAAAAATATTTAGAAATGCAATCCGGCCGTATTCGGGAGCGCATTGCCGAATTCGGCGGCAAGCTGTACCTGGAATTCGGCGGCAAGCTGTTTGACGACTACCACGCCAGCCGTGTGCTGCCGGGCTTTCAGCCGGACAGCAAGCTGCAAATGCTGCTGCAACTGAAGGACCAGGCGGAGATCGTTATTGTAGTCAGCGCCCAGGATATTGAGAAGGACAAGGTGCGGGGCGATCTGGGCATTACCTATGATATTGACACCCTGCGGCTGATCGAGGCTTTCCGTTCCAAGGGGCTGACCGTCAGCTCCGCGGTGCTCACCAAGTACGCCCCCTCCCCCAAGCTGGACGCCTTTGAGGCCCGGCTGCAAGCGGCGGGCGTGGCGGTGTACCACCACTATCTGATCGACGGCTACCCGGCCAGTATCAGCAAGATCGTCAGCGACGCCGGTTACGGCAAAAATGATTATATCGAGACCAAGCGCTCCCTGGTGATCATCACCGCCCCCGGTCCGGGCAGCGGCAAGATGGCCACCTGCCTGTCCCAGCTGTACCACGAGAACCGGCGGGGCATTAAGGCCGGGTATGCGAAATTTGAGACCTTCCCCATCTGGAACATTCCGCTGAACCACCCGGTGAACCTGGCCTATGAGGCTGCCACCGCGGACCTGGGGGATGTAAACATGATCGACCCCTGGCACCTGGAGGCCTACGGCGAGACCACCGTCAACTACAACCGAGATGTGGAGATCTTCCCGGTGCTGAAAGCCACTTTTGAGAAGATCTACGGCACCTGCCCCTACCAGTCCCCTACGGATATGGGGGTCAATATGGCCGGTAACTGCATTGTGGACGACAACGCCGTGTGCACCGCCGCCAAAGAGGAGATCCTGCGCCGCTACTTTACCGCCTGCTGCAATGCGCTGCGGGGCAAGGAATGCAGCGACGAGATCTATAAATTAGAACTGCTGCTGGGCCAAGCCGGGCTGAGCACCGACGATCGGGCCTGCGCAGCGGCAGCCACTCGTGCTGCGGCAGACACCGGCGTGCCCTGCGCCGCCATTGAGCTGGAAAGCGGCGACCTGATCACCGGCAAGACCACCGAGCTGCTGGGCTGCGCCAGCGCTATGCTGCTCAATGCCTTAAAGCACCTGGGCGGTATTCCGGACGAAACACTGCTGATCTCGCCGGAGGTGATCCGTCCCATTCAGGCGCTGAAGATCCATCACCTGGGCAGCCACAATCCCCGGCTGCATACGGACGAGGTGCTCATCGCCCTGTCTATGTGCGCCGTAACGGACCCCAACGCCGCCCTGGCGCTGGAACAGCTGGGCAAGTTGCAGGACTGCGAAGTGCACTGCTCCGTGCTGCTGTCCTCCGTAGATGAGAACACGCTGAAAAAGCTGGGCGTGCACCTGACCTGCACCGCAAAAAGCGACAAAAAGGTCATTTACTGATCGACCCAATATCATTTTATATACAGACTACAACACAGAAAGGGTGATTTCATTGGGCAAAACCAAGTATATCTTCATTACCGGCGGCGTTGTCAGCGGGCTGGGTAAGGGCATTACCGCCGCTTCCCTGGGCCGACTGCTTAAGTCCAGAGGGCTAAAGGTCACCGCGCAGAAGCTGGACCCGTACCTGAATGTGGACCCGGGCACCATGAACCCGGTGCAGCATGGCGAGGTATTCGTCACCGACGACGGCGCAGAGACGGACCTGGATCTGGGGCACTACGAGCGCTTTATTGACGAGTCCCTGAGCCAAAACTCCAACCTGACCTCCGGGCGTGTGTACTGGAAAGTGATCACCGACGAGCGCAAGGGCGTGTACGGCGGCCAGACCATCCAGATCATTCCCCATGTGACCAATGAGATCAAGCGCTCCATCGCCCGCAACGCAGACACCGGCGCCGATGTGTGCCTGGTAGAGATCGGCGGCACCGTAGGCGATATTGAGAGCCAGCCGTTTTTAGAGGCCATTCGCCAGTTTGCCGTGGAGGCCGGGCGAGAGAACTGCCTGTTTATCCATGTGACCCTGGTGCCGTACCTGGCAGCCTCCGACGAGCTGAAGAGCAAGCCCACCCAGCACAGCGTTAAGGAAATGCTCTCCATCGGTATCAACCCGGACATTATCGTTTGCCGCACGGAGCACCCGCTGACGGAGGAGATCAAGCACAAGATCTCCCTGTTCTGCAATGTGAACCCGGAGTGCGTTATTGAAAACAACAACTGCGACATTCTCTATGCCGTGCCTATGATGCTCCATGAGCAGCACATGGACGATGTGGTGATCCGCAAGCTGGGCATTGACTGCCCCGGTGCGCCGGACCTGACCGACTGGCAGGAGATGCTGGACGCCCTGCGCCACCCGGTGCAGACGGTAAAGATCGCCCTGGTGGGCAAATATGTGGAGCTGCATGACAGCTATATCAGCGTGAACGAGGCGCTGAAGCACGGTGGTATTGCCACCCACAGCGCCGTGGATATTCACTGGATCGACTCGGAGACCCTGGAGGGCGACGATGTGGACCTGGACGCCATCTTAGGCGATATGGACGGCATTTTGGTGCCCGGCGGCTTTGGCTCCCGTGGCATTGAGGGCAAGATCAACGCCTGCCGCTACGCCCGCACCCACGGGGTGCCCTACCTGGGTATCTGCCTGGGTATGCAGATCGCCATTATCGAATTTGCCCGGGATGTGCTGGGCATGGCAGACGCCAACTCGGCAGAGATCGACCCGGCCACTACCCACCCGGTGATCGACATTTTGCCGGAGCAAAAGGATGTAACGGACATGGGCGGCACCATGCGCCTGGGCCAGTACCCCTGCACCCTGAACCCGGACTCCAAGGCCTTTGCCCTGTACGGCGCCTCTATGATCTATGAGCGCCACCGCCACCGCTATGAGGTGAACAACGATTATCGCCCGGACCTGCTGAAAGGCGGTATGATCTTTGCCGGTACTTCGCCGGATAATCACATTGTCGAGATGGTAGAGATCCCGGATCACCCCTGGTTCGTGGCCGGTCAGTTCCACCCGGAATTCAAGAGCCGACCCAACCGCCCCCACCCGCTGTTCCGCGGTTTCGTTACCGCCGCCGCAACGCGTATGAACAGCAAGAAATAAGCGCAAACATAAAACGAAAGCACAAGGTATTCGCCTTGTGCTTTTTTTGTTTTTATTGCCTTCGGCCAATCCCCCTGTATCCCCCTTTGCAAGGGGGACAAAGATGTTGCAACCTTTTTGCCTCCCTTGTAAAGGGTGACTCCCCGCAGTGCGGGGAGATGTCGCGCAGCGACAGAGGGGACGGGCACCGGTTCGGTGGTGGCTGCGAGTTTGCGAGCAGACGGAGGGATTGATAGGCACCGGATTTTACCACAAAAAACAGGGAACGGTACGCACCGTTCCCTGTTCCCATTTTTATACACTTTTATCCGTTTATTTCTCCACGGCAGACACAACGCCCTCTGCCAAACCGGCAAGGCCCTGAATTTCCGACGGAATGATGATCTTGGTGGCCTGGCCGTCGGCGGCTTTGGAGAACGCCTCCAGCGCTTTCAGCTTAATTACTGCGTCACCGGCGTTGGCGTCGTTGAGCAGGCGAATGGCGTCTGCGGTGGCCTTTTGCACCGCCTCAATAGCCATAGCCTCACCCTCGGCCTCGCGAATTTTCGCCTCTTTCACAGCCTCCGCGTGGAGAATGGCGGCCTGTTTCTCCGCCTCTGCCTCCAAAATCTTGGACTCCTTGTGCCCCTCGGCTACCAGAATACGGCTCTGCTTTTCGCCCTCGGCGGTCAAGATGGCCTCACGGCGCTGGCGCTCCGCTTTCATCTGCTTTTCCATGGCGTCCTGAATTTCCCGGGGCGGGATAATGTTTTTCAGTTCCACCCGGTTCACCTTAATACCCCAGGGGTCCGTGGCCTCGTCCAGGATCACCCGGATCTTGGTATTGATGGTGTCGCGGGAAGTAAGGGTGCTGTCCAGCTCCATCTCGCCGATAATGTTACGCAGCGTGGTGGCAGACAGGTTCTCAATAGCAGAAATGGGGCTTTCCACGCCGTAGGTGTACAGCTTGGGGTCCGTGATCTGGAAGAACACCACCGTGTCGATCTGCATGGTCACATTGTCCTTGGTGATCACCGCCTGGGGCTTAAAGTCCACCACCTGTTCCTTAAGGGAAACAGTCTTGGCGATCCGGTCAATGAACGGAATTTTTACATGCAGCCCGGTGTCCCAGGTGGCATAGAAGGTGCCCAGCCGCTCCAAAACGAATGCCTTGGACTGGGGCACCACACGAATGTTGGCCAGCACCAGCGCGATCAGCGCCAGAATGACCACAGCTAAAATGATCCACTTTAACATACAAATTCTCCTTTTCTTTCATTCTATATGGATAAAAATGGATAACAAGATCAGACCTTGCCCACCGGGGCTTTGGCCGGGCGCACCATCAACTTGACGCCCTCAATGCGATCCACCACCACGGTGGTGCCGGCGGCAATGGGCGCGCCGTCCGTACTGCGGGCGGACCATACGCTACCGCATACCTTGACCTGCCCGGCGGCTGCCAAATTATCAATATCTTCCAGCACCACGCCGGTCTGGCCCACACAGCGGTCCGCGTTGGTGGCCTGGATCCGGGGGCGCAGGTACTTCTTCACCAGGGGTTTGGTAGCCAGCAGCGCCACCACGGACACCGCCACAAACAGCACCCCTTGGAGCCAAACAGCCCCGCCGCAGGCTGCCGCGATCGCCGCAGCCACTGCGCCCAGCACAAACCAAATAGACACCAGCTGGGCGGTGATCCCCTCCAGCACGCCGAATACCACGGCGGCAATGATCCATATATACAGCATTTGCATAGGCTGTGACCTCCTCTCGGTGCAAAAAGCGGTAAACCGCCCCGATTTTCTGCTCTCAGTATAGCATACGCCACAACCCTTTGCAATACACATTCCATTTTAAGCGACGAGTGACCAGCAGAGGGGTGTGCGGCAGAGGAAAAATCCCTCCGTCAACGCCTACGGCGTTGCCACCTCCCTTTACAAGGGAGGCAAAAAGGTTTATCGTAGGGGCGGCAACCTGCCGCCCGCGGTGCGATATGCACTCGCTACGAAACAGTCCACCGGACTGTTTCTCCCAAATGCTGCCGCATTTGGAGCCTCGTGTCTCTTGCACTGCGTGCAATTCACTCATCGCACCCTACAAAATGGTATAAAAATGTAGGGCCCGATGCCCACATCGGGCCGCAATCCCTCAGTCACTTCGTGACAGCTCCCTTTGCAAGGGAGCCAAAAGGTTGCAAAATTTAAGCCCCCTTGTAAAAAAAGGGGGGGATTGCACCGCTTTCCATTCGCTCAAAACAAAACAAACTCCCCTTGTTTCCAAGGGGAGTCGCAAAAGGGTACTATAGGATATTTACGCTTCTTCCTCACTGATGATCTTGCGGGTTTTTAGGATAGAAGAGGCGGACACGGAGAATTCGTCCAGCCCCCACGCCAGCAGATGGGGGATCAGCCGGGGATCCGCCGCCCCCTCGCCGCACATACCCACCGGAATACCGGCGGCCTTGGCGGCCCGAATGGTCATTTCAATGGCAGAGAGCACTGCCGGCTGCATAGGATCGTACAGCCGGGCCACCGCCTGATTGCCTCGATCCACCGCCATCACATAGCCGGTCAGATCGTTGGTGCCAATGGAGAAGAAGTCCGCTTCCTTCGCCAGCTCCGCCGCGGTCAGTGCCGCAGCCGGGGTCTCTACCATAATGCCCACCGGCACCGGGTGCACATCCTCGCCCGCTTCGATCAGCTCCCGCAGGCACTGTTCGATCAGCTTTTTGGCCGCCAGGATCTCCTCCTTGCAGGTGATCAGGGGCAACATCAGCTTTAAGTCGCCGAACTTAGCCGCCCGCAAAATGGCACGAATTTGGTCGCAAAACAGATCCGGGTGGTCCAGGCAGTAGCGAATGGCCCGGTGGCCCAGGAACGGATTGTCCTCTTTTTCGATCTCTAAGTAGGGAATTTCCTTGTCGCCGCCAATGTCCAGGGTGCGGATAATGACCTCTCGGCCGTTCATGGCCTTGGCCACCGTGGCGTAGGCCTCAAACTGCTCCGCCTCCGTGGGGCGGGACGCCCGGTCCATAAACAGGAATTCCGTGCGGAAAAGGCCAATGCCCTCGCCGCCGTTTTGCACCACCGCCTGCACATCCTCTGGCTTACCAATATTGCCGTAAACGGCTTTTTTGACGCCGTTTTTGGTCACCGTAGGCAGGTTGCAGTAGCGGCTCAGTGCCTCCCGCTCCGCCAGGTATTCCCGCTGCCGTCGGCCAAAGTCCGCCGCCTGTTCCGGCGTAGGCTCCGGCAGCACCGTGCCGCGAAAGCCGTCCACCGCCACGCTTTGGCCGGTGTGCAGCGCCTCTACCGCACCGCTGACGGACAGCACCGCCGGAATACCCATGGCCCGGGCCAAAATGGCGCTGTGCGAGGTCATGCCCCCCACCTCGGCCACAATGGCGGCCACATGGTCCCTGTTCATCTTGCCGGTCATGGAGGGTGTAAAGTCGTGAGCCACCAGTACCGTGCCCGGTTCAATGGCGCCCAGGTCTACCTGCTCCGCGCCCAGCAGAATGCCCAGCAGGTCCTCCCGCACATCGGCAATATCGCTGGCACGCTGGCGGGTCAGCTCGTCGTCCATGCCGGAGAACATGGCGATAAACTGGTTGCACACCCCGTCCGCCGCCGCTTCCGCCGTGGCGCCGCCGTCGATCATCTCCTCCATTTGGGAGAGCATAAACGGATCTCGCAGCATTTCCATGTGGCCGTCCAAGATCTCTGCCTCTTTCTCACCGGCAGAGGCTTGCAGCCGGTCCCGCAGCTGCTCCGTCTTTTGCATAAATGCGTTAATGGCCGCCCGCAGCCGCTCTTTTTCCTGCTGCACACCGCCAAAGACCACGCCGCTGTAATCCAGCGACCGGTGCTGAATGATCAGGGCCTTGCCGATGCCGCAGCCCTCGCTTACGCCTGTTCCTCTTAGCATGGTATCGCTCCCTCTCGCTTAACTTGATAAACACAGCCAGGGAACCGCCCCAAAGAGCCGTTCCCTGTGCGCAAAATTTCTTATGCCTCGCCTAAGCCGGACTCGATCAGGCTCACTGCCTTAGCCAGCGCCTCTTTTTCGTCCGGACCCTCGGCCCGCACTTCCAGCTCGCTGCCGCACTTAATGCAGCCGGCCATAATGTTCATAATGCTCTTGGCGTTAATGTCCTTGCCGTTCAGGATCAGGTGCACATCGCTCTGGAATGCAGTCATCTCCTTTACGAACATATTTGCCGGGCGCATATGAAAGCCCTCTTTATTGATCACTTTTGTTACCTGAGATACCATTATGCTCTCTCCTTTTCTGTTTTATTTTTCTTCAGCAGGGCCAGCATCAGCGCGCCGACCACAGAGCCTGCAACCAGGGCCACGATATAGCCCAGGGGGTGTTCCACCACAGCAAAGGTAAAGATACCGCCGTGGGGTGCCGGGCAAGCGCAGCCAAACAGGGCGCATACCAGGCCGGATACTGCGGAGCCGATCATACAGGAGGGGATCACCCGCAGCGGGTCTGCCGCCGCGTAAGGAATAGCGCCCTCGGTGATAAAGCACAGGCCCATAATGTAGTTCACCGGGCCGCTTTTCAGCTCCTCTTTGGTCCATTTTTTCTTGTTAAAGGTGGTGGACAGGGCGATGGCGATGGGCGGCACCATACCGCCGATCATCACAGCCGCCATGATCCAGGTGTCGCCGGTGGCGACGGAAGCCGTACCGAACACATAGGCCGCCTTGTTGAACGGGCCACCCATGTCAATAGCCATCATGGCCGCCAGTACAATGGACAGGAGAATGCGGGAGGTCTCGCCCAGGCCTTTCAGCCCGGCAGACAGCCCCAAATTGATATACCCCACAAAGGGATTGACGATCAGCATAAACAGACCGATGAGCACGGTGCCGAACAAGGGGTACAGGAACACCGGCTTAATACCGTCCATACTCTTTGGCAGCCAGGAGAACGCCTTTTTCAGTCCGTTGACCAGCAGACCGGCCACAAAACCGGCCAGCAGCGCGCCTAGGAAACCGGACACTGCCTTGTCATTACCGGTGGGCGATTGCAGGGTGGCGCCGATGGTGGCCAAATAACCGCCAACGATACCGGGCAGCAAACCGGGACGATCCGCAATGGACTGGGCAATATACCCGGCCAAAATGGGGATCATAAAGCTGAACGCCGCTTTACCGATCCAAAAGATCACGGAAGCCACCGGGTTGGTCTGGCCGAAGTTGCCGCCTACATTGGCGTTGCCGGCCAAAGTATCAATTAAGAAGCCCAAAGCGATCAGCACACCGCCGCCGACAACGAAAGGCAGCATATGGGACACGCCGTTCATCAGGTGCTTATACACCTTGTGGCCAAAGCTCTCTTTCTCCTCATCGTCCCCGGCAGGGGCAGCGTCGCCCTCTGCGTGGTAAATGGGCGCCTTGCCGTCCAGCACCTTTTGGATCAGCTCCTGGGGCTTGTTGATCCCGGCAGACACATTGGTGCGCAGCACCGGCTTGCCGTCAAAGCGGGCCATCTCTACATTCTTATCCGCCGCAATGATAATGCCGTCGCAGTCGGCGATCTCCTGGCGGGTGAGCACATTCTTGGCGCCGCCGGAGCCGTTGGTCTCTGCCTTTAAGGGGCAGTTCATGGCCGCGCCGGCCTTTTCCAGCGCCTCGGCAGCCATATAGGTATGAGCAATACCGGTGGGGCAGGCGGTCACCGCCAAAATACGATAGCCCTCCGGTGCCGCAGGCGCAGCCACCACCGTGTCCTCCGGGGTCTCCTCCGGGTACTTGGCCCGCTCCTGGGCGTCAATAATTTCAATGAACTCCTCTGCCGTCTTGGCGCCCCGCAGCCGATCGCAAAATTCCGGCTCCATAAGCATGACCATCAGGCGAGAGAGAATTTCCAAATGCACATCGCCGTCCGGCGGGGCCGCGATCATAAACAGCAGCGAACTGGGCTTGCCGTCCGGGGCGTCATAATCCACACCGCCGGGCACGGTCATGGCCGCCAGCGCCGCATGGGCCACGCTGTCACTCTTAGCATGGGGCACCGCAATGCCCTCGCCGATGGCGGTGGTGCCCTGCCCCTCCCGGGCCAGGATCGCCGCCTTGTAGGCCGCCGGATCGATCAGGTTGCCCGCTGCCGTGTGCAGCTGCACCAGCGCGTCAATGGCGCCGTCCTTGCTTTCTACCGGGGCGTTCAGCTGGATCGCCAGGGGAGATAGCAAATCTTTAATCTTCATAGAGAACCCTCCTCACACAGGGCGTTGCCCTGCAAATCTATTATCCACCGACTGCCCTCAGTCGGCAAAATACTGTGTCTTGTACCGGCGAATGGTGTCGCCGTCTGCCACGCCCTCGCAAAAGGCGGAGGCATTACCGGCGGCGGAAGCCCACTGCAAAGCCGTTTTATACTCGCCGCTGTCTGCGTACCCGGCCAGGAACCCGGCCACCATGGAGTCGCCGCAGCCCACATTGTTTACCGGCTTGCCGGGCACCACGCCGGCGGTGTGGGCGCTGCCGTCCTCTGCCAGCAGCGTGGCGCCGTACTTGCCCCGGCTCACCAGCACATTGCGGGCGCCTCTCTCTTGCAGCTTGGCGGCAAAAAAGCGGATCTTGTCTTCATCGTCCGGGCGAATGTCCTCGCCAAAGATCTCGCCCAGCTCGTGGTGATTGGGCTTAATGAGAAACGGGTGGTAATCCAGCACAGCCAGCAGCGCCTCGCCGGTGGTGTCTACCACAATATGCACGCCCTTGTTTTGCAGCTTGGCGCAAATCTGTTCGTAAATGGTGCCGGGCATTTGGCTGGGCACCGCCCCGGCCAGCACCAGGAAGTCGCCGGGTGCCAGCCCCTCCAGCTTGCAAAACAGGGCCTCCACCTCCGCCTCTGCCGGCTGGGCGCCGGGGGCGTTAATGTCCGTTTGCCGATCGGCAAAGATCTTTACATTGATCCGGGTGTTGCCCGCTGCCAGGGGCACAAAATCCGTTTGGATCCCCTGGGCCTGCAACATCTGCTCCAGTGCCCGGCCGGTAAATCCGGCCACGAACCCCAGCGCCCGGGTGGGCACCCCCAGTCCGGACAGCACCATGGACACATTGATCCCCTTGCCGCCGCACAGCAGCTGAGCGCTCTCCGCCCGGTTCACATCCTCGCTGCTCAGTCGGGGCAGGCGCAGAATGTAGTCCAGCGCCGGGTTCAGCGTTACGGTATAGATCATAATAACGCAACCTCCTTGACCACCGTGCGCTCCCCGTACTCCGGGTCCGGCAGCCGATCGGTGATGATGGCCGCCTGGTCCAGGGGCGCAAAGCTCACGGTAGATACTTTATCAAACTTGCTGGCGTCCGCCAGTACATAGCTGACGAAACTGCGCTCCATGGCCGCCGCCTTTAAGTAGGCCTCGTCCGTGTCCGGGGTGGTGAACCCCTGGCGAATGGCAATGCCGTTGGTGCCGATGAAGCACTTGGAAAAATTGTAGCTGTGCAAATTCTTGGCTGCCGCCAGACCGATGATGGCGTCGGTGGTGTGCTTCAGCTCGCCGCCCAGCACATAGGTCTTAATGCCCTTGGCCACCAGCCGCTGGGCATGGAGAATGCCGTTGGTCACAAAGGTGGCGCCCGGCTGCAAGTGGTCGATCATTAACAGGGTGGAGCTGCCGGCGTCTAAATATACAAAATCCGTATCGTCCACCTGGGCAGCGGCATATGCGGCGATCATCTCTTTTTCGTCCATGTGCAGCTGCAACTTTTCGTCCAGCTTCTCCTCCCGGCGAATAAAGTCCCGCCGGGTCAGGGTGGCGCCGCCGTGCACCTTGTGCAGCTTGCCCAGCCGGTCCAGCGCGATCAGATCCCGCCGCACCGTGCTCTCGCTGGCGCCCAAAAGCTGGGTCAGCTGGGTGACGGATACGGTGCCCTTTTCCTCTAACTGGGCCAAAATCTGCAAGTGTCTTTCCTGGGTGAGCATAGGCGGTTCCTTTCTGGGTTTTTCGGGCGATCGCCGCCCTCGTCCTTACACCCAAAGTGTACCACGGCGAGCAAAAACCGTCAAGTTCATTCCTTCATTTTCGTTCACTCCGCACAGTGAATACCGGCTCATTTGGGCAGTTTGTGCAAATATAGCCCCTGTGCTTGCACGGTTTTGACCGATTATAGCAAAACACGCACAAAATCCGTCACGCCCCATAGCCGCAAAATCCGCCAAATGCGCGCAAAAAAAGCGCCGTATCCCAAAGATACGACGCTTTTTGATAAACTCCGGTTATACCGCTTCCAAATACGCGGCCACGGTCTTGGGGTCCTCTCCCCGCACAAAGGCAAACTCATCGCTGATGATATGCAGCGCGCTGCGCAGGGCTTTGGTATCGGACAGATACATTTTTTTGCCCACCTGCTTTTGGTGCTCCTCGTGGCAGCGCAGGGTCTTGATCAAGCGCAAAATACGCTTGTGGTCCGAGCTGTGGAGGATCTCCTCCGTCTTGGCCTTGCGCTCGTGGGCGTTGCTCACCCATTCGTAAGGCTGGCAGGTCTTGGCATAGCCCATCAGCTCCTCCACCGCCGCCGGGGCGATGGCCGAGCGGATCTTTACCCGCTGGGGGTCGTAATCCGTGGGCACATAATACTTGGAGTTCCGGTCAAACACAGGCACCAGCACATAGTAGTCCTTGGTCTCGCTGGAGAACTTCATGGTTTCAATTTCGCGCACTTGGCAGATCCCCTTGGTACTGTAATGCACGAAAGTACCGATTTGCATGACACTCACCTTTCTTAAAAATTGCAGTCTTTTCCGCCTGTTTTCCTATTTGAACATCTTTATTATAGCACAAATCGGTAAAAATTGACATAGGCAAAGTAAACAAATCCCCGGCCCCAATTCCTACCTCTGCGGCAGGAATTTTGTACAAAATGCAAGATTATCCCCCTTTTTCGCCCAATTCTCTTAACAAATCTTAACAAACGGGATAAATTTTTTACCCATCTTTTACCCGGCAGCGGGCGCGGTTTTAACAACAGCTGGCTATACTAAAACCAGAGCAGCGAACCAACGCTGCAAAAAAATCACGCCAAGTGCGAAAAAGGAGAATGAACCATGACCAAACAAAATAGGACCCATAAAACCGCAAAAGTTCTGCTGAGCCTGGCAGTTGCCGGGGCGCTGGTGGGCGGCGTATTCGCCGGCTGCTCCGCCGGAAAAGGCAACAAAGAAAACCAGAACACCACCGCCGGCGTTACCGGAAGCATTACCGTAGTGTCCCGAGAAGAAGGTTCCGGCACCCGGGGCGCCTTTGTGGAGCTGCTGGGGATCGAGGAGAAGGACGCCGCCGGCAACAAGGTAGACAACACCACGACCGCCGCGGAGATCACCAACAGCACCGCCGTCATGCTCACCACCGTGGCAGGTAACAAGAATGCCATCGGCTATGTGTCCCTGGGCAGCCTGAACGACACGGTGCAGGCCCTGACCATTGACGGCGTGGAGCCTACGGCAGAGAATGTAAAGAACGGCAGCTACAAGGTCTCTCGCCCCTTTAACATCGTCACCAAAGACGATCTAAGCCCGGCGGCCAAGGACTTTATCAGCTACATTCAAAGCGCCGACGGCCAAAAGATCATTGAGGATAACCACTATGTGAGCCAGTCCAATACCGGCGCATTCAAAAGTAGCGGCGCCAAGGGCAAGGTGCTGGTGGCCGGGTCCTCCTCCGTTACCCCGGTAATGGAAAAGCTGGCGGAAGCGTACCAAAAGGTGAACACCGGCGTAACGGTAGAGGTGCAGCAAAGCGACTCCACCACCGGGATCACCTCAGCCGCCGACGGCACCTGCGACATCGGTATGGCCTCGCGGGAGCTGAAAGACACGGAGACCGCCAAGGGCGTGAACGCCACCGTGATCGCTATGGACGGCGTGGCGGTGATCGTCAATAAGGCCAATCCGCTGAAAGCTGCCACCACGGACACCGTGCGCCAAATTTACACCGGCAACCTTACCGACTGGGCAAGCGTAAAATAAAAAACCAACCCAACCAAAAGGGGCGCTGCGGCGCCCCCGCTTTCCTATATATAAGAGGTTTTTATGACTGCAAAAATCAAAGAAACGGCCATGCGCCTGGTGTTTGCCCTGGCGGCGGTACTGTCTGTACTGGCCGTGGTCTTTATCTGCATTTTCCTGTTTGCCGGGGGCGCGCCCGCCTTTCGCCAAATCGGGGTGGCGCCCTTTCTCACCGGGCAGATCTGGCGCCCGCTGCAAAATGAATTCGGTATCTTCCCCATGATCGTAGGCAGCATTTATGTGACCGCCGGGGCCATTGTGGTGGGCGTGCCTCTGGGGATCGGCACCGCCGTATTTTTGGCCCGCTTTTGCCCGGCGCCCCTGTACCGGGTGCTAAAGCCTGCGGTCAATCTGCTGGCAGGGATCCCCTCCATTGTGTACGGCTTTTTCGGTCTGACGGTGCTGGTGCCTGCGGTGCAGGCGGTGTTCGGCACCTCCGGCAAAGGGGTGCTCACCGCCTCCCTGGTGCTGGGCATTATGATCCTGCCCACCATCATCAATGTGTCCGAGTCTGCCCTGCGGGCGGTGCCAAACAGCTACTACGAGGGGGCGCTGGCTCTGGGCGCCACCAAGGAGCGGGCGGTGCTGGGCACTCTGCTGCCGGCAGCCAAAAGCGGCGTCAGCGCCGGGGTGATCCTGGGGATCGGCCGGGCTATCGGCGAGGCTATGGCCGTCAGTATGGTGGCCGGTAACCAGCCTGTCATTCCGAGGAGCCTTACCGACGGGGTGCGCACCCTCACCGCCAACATTGTGCTGGAGATGGCCTACGCCGCCGATCTGCACCGCCAGGCGCTGATCGCCACCGGGGTGGTGCTGTTTGTGTTTATCCTCATCATCAACCTGCTGTTTTCTATTCTAAAGCAAGGAGGGCACCTATGGAAGCGAAATTAAAGCGCCGCAAAAACACCCGCGCCGCGCTGGTGCGGGCCGCCCTGTGGGCCTGTGCCCTGCTCACCGCCGGGGTGTTCCTGCTGCTGGTGGTGTATGTGCTGGTGCGGGGCGTGCCCCATCTGCGACTGTCTATGTTCAGCCCCACCTATACCACCGAGAACCTGTCCATGCTGCCGGCCATTCTAAACACCCTGACCATGACCGGGGTGACCCTGCTGATCGCCGTGCCCCTGGGTATAGGCGCCGCTATTTACCTGACGGAATACGCCAAGCCCGGCAACCGGCTGGTGCCGCCCATTCGCCTGACTACCGAGACCCTGGCGGGTATCCCCTCCATTGTGTACGGTCTGTTCGGCTACCTGGTGTTTGTAAAGGCGCTGCACCTGCGGCTGTCGCTGCTGTCCGGGGCGCTGACCCTGGCCATTATGATCCTGCCCACCATTATGCGCACCACGGAGGAGGCCCTGCGCAGCATACCCCAAAGCTACCGGGAGGCCAGCTTTGGCCTGGGTGCCGGGCGGCTGCGCACGGTGTTTGTGATCCTGCTGCCCACGGCGCTGCCGGGTATTCTCAGCGGCGTGCTGCTGTCCGTAGGCCGCATTGTTGGCGAGACCGCCGCCCTGATCTACACTGCCGGTACGGTGGCTAAAATTGCCGGGCTTACCGACGGCGGGCGCACCCTGGCGGTGCATATGTACGCCCTGATCGGCGAGGGGCTCTATACGGACGCCGCCTATGCCACCGCCGTGGTGCTGCTGGCAGTGGTCATATTGCTTAACGCCCTGTCCGATCTGCTGCTGGGCAAACACAAGAAAGGAGACAGCCAATGACCGCATTCTCTGTGCAAGACTTAAACTTATATTACGGCGACTTCCAGGCGCTGAAAAACATTACCCTGGAGATCCCGGAGCACCGGATCACCGCCCTGATCGGCCCCTCCGGCTGCGGCAAATCCACCCTGCTGCGGTGCCTGAACCGGATGAACGACACCATCGGCACCTGCCGCATTGAGGGCAAGGTGCTGCTCCACGGCGCGGATATTTACGCCAAAAAGACAGATGTGAACCTGTTGCGCCGCCGGGTGGGTATGGTGTTTCAAAAGCCAAACCCCTTTCCCCTGTCCGTCTATGACAACATTGCCTACGGCCCCCGCACCCACGGCCAGCGAAAAAAGCGGGAGCTGGACCGGATCGTGGAGCAGGCCCTGCGCAGCGCCGCCATTTGGGACGAAGTAAAGGACAAGCTGAAGAAAAGCGCCCTGGCCCTGTCCGGCGGGCAGCAGCAGCGGCTGTGCATTGCCCGGGCACTGGCAGTGGAGCCGGAGGTGCTGCTGATGGACGAGCCAACCTCTGCCCTGGACCCTATCTCCACCGCCAAGATCGAGGAGCTGGCGCTGGAGCTGAAAAAGAAGTACACCATCGCCATTGTGACCCACAATATGCAGCAGGCCGCCCGGATCAGCGACCGGACCGCCTTTTTCCTGCTGGGCGAGATGGTGGAGTGCGCCCCCACCAAGGCGCTGTTTGACGCTCCCGCCGACCCCCGCACCAGGGACTACATTACCGGCCGTTTCGGCTAAAACCGAACAAAAAGAAAAGGCCGTATGTACAGCAGTACATACGGCCAGACTGTCGATAAAGCGGCTAAACCGCGCCTGTTATAAAGAATTAAATAAATGTTTCGTAGGGCAGGGGCTTGCTCCTGCCGATATTTTTTTGTCTGATCTTATGCCTTTTTCTTTTGGAACAGGCGGGCAAAGACCTTGATCACCTCAGAAAGGACGATCACGGAGAATGCCAGGGCAAACAGCTTGCCCCACATGGCGATCCCCAGGGGCACGGTGCCAAAGAACGCACCGGCAAACTGAATGATCAGCACTTGCAGCACAAAGGTGCAGCCCACCACCAGCAGCATCAGCTTGTTCTTAAACAGGTGGCAAAAGATGCTCTCGCTGTGCAGCTCTCGGCAGTTAAAGGCGTTAAACAGCTGGAACAGCACAAACAGGGTAAACAGAACGGTGGTCATTTCGCCCTGGGCGGCACCCAGGAAGTTCAGCTTGTATTGCAGCAAGAACACCACGCTCATATACACGCCGGTGGCGCTGATCCGCGCCAGCATACCCTTGGAGATGATATTCTCGCTGCGGTCCGTGGGTCGGCGGCGCATCAGGTCGCTGTACCCCGGCTCCAGCCCCAGGGTCAGGGCCGGCGGGCCGTCCATAATAATGTTGATCCACAGCAGCTGCAAGGCGGTAAAGGGTGCCGGCAGCCCCATCAAGACGGACACGAACACGCAGATAACAGAGGCAATGTTCACCGTCAGCTGGAAGCTGATGAACCGCTTAAAGTTCTCATAAATATTGCGGCCCCATTCCACGGCCTTCACAATGGTGGCAAAGGAGTCGTCCAGCAGCACAATGTCGCTGGCCTCTTTGGACACCTCCGTGCCGGAAATGCCCATGGCGATCCCCACATCGGCATTCTTCAGCGCCGGTGCGTCGTTGATCCCGTCGCCGGTGACGGCCACCACATCGCCCCGGGCTTTCAGCAGCTTCACCACCCGCATTTTTACCGTGGGGGTGCTGCGGGCGATCACGCTGATCTTGGGCAGCATTTTTTGCAACTCACGGTCGCTCATTTCTTCCACTTCTTTGGCTTCCAGCGCCACGCAGCCGTCCGCCAGCAGATCCAGCTCCTTGGCAATGGCGGTAGCGGTAACGATATTGTCGCCGGTGAGGATCTTGACCCCCACCCCGGCGCTGCGGCAGGCGGCCACGGCGTCGTACACATCGCTGCGCAGCGGGTCCGCAATGGCCACAAAGCCGTCAAAGACCATACCGCTCTCCATACGGCGGTGGGCCTCCTCTGCGGAGAAGTCCTCCATCTCCGCCAGCTCCTTATGGGCAAATGCGATCACCCGCATGGCCTGCTCCTCCGCCTGCACCAGCACCCGGCGCAGTTCCGCCAGCCGGTCAGGCTCCAGTGCACACATATCCAGCACGCACTCCGGGCTGCCCTTTACATAAGAGAGAATGCGCCCGTCCACATTGGAGATGGTGGTCATGTGCTTAAGTTCAGACGAGAAGGGGAAGGCGCACAACTGGGTGTGGTCCTCCCGCTCCCGGCGGTAGGTGTTGCCGGTGTCTGCCTGCTCAAAAAACCGCAGCATGGCGCACTCGGTGGGATTGCCGATAAAGCCGCCGTCCGGCGCCAGGTCTGCCGTGGTGTTCAGGCAAATATTATGGGTCAGGTATTCGTTTTGCAGTTCTGCCGGTTCCTTATGCCACCGGGTGTCGTAAAAGGCACGCACGGTCATTTTGTTCTCCGTTAAAGTACCGGTCTTGTCCGAGCAGATCACGCTGATACAGCCGATGGTCTCCGAGGCGATCATCTTCTTGACCAGGGCGTTTTGCTTGCTCAGCTTGATGATATTGATGGACAGAGATACCGCCACAATGGTGGGCAGCCCCTCCGGCACCGCCGCCACGATCAGCACGATACTGGTGATGAACGCCTCCATCACCGCCTCCAGGTGCAGACCGCCGTGGAGGGCAAAGGAGATCAGCTGGGCCACAAACACAATGCCCGCTGCGATCACGCCCAAAACGGTAATGGTCTTGCCCAGGCGGGCCAGCTTCTCCTGCAAGGGGGTGCTGCTCTTCTCTGCGTTGCCCAGTTCACCGGCGATCTTGCCAAACTCGGTAGCGTCGCCCACCGCCGTCACCAGCAGCCGTCCGTGGCCCTCGGTAACGAATGTGCCGCTGTAAAGCATATTGGCCCGCTCCGCCAGGGGTGTTTTTTCGTCTGTGAGCACCAGCTCGCTGTCTTTCTTCACCGGAAAGCTCTCGCCGGTGAGGGCGGACTCGTCCACCCGCAGGGCGGTGCTCTCCAGCAGGCGGCCGTCTGCCGGCACCTTGTCCCCGGCAGCCAGCAGCACCACATCGCCCACCGCCAGATCGGCGCTTTGCAGGGTGACGGTTTGGCCGTCCCGCACGGCGCGCACGGTCATATCCGCATTGATCTTGGACAGGGCCTCAAAGGCCTTGGCGCTGCGCCCCTCCATCACCACGCTGATCACCACGGACAGCGCGATGGCTACGAACACGCCCACGCACTCCAAAAAGTCCGCCTCGCCGCCGGTGACCTGGCGCACAATATTCACCGCCAGGGCGATCAGCCCGGCTGCAATGAGCATTAAGAGCATGGGCTCCGTGGCTGCGTCCCAAAGGCGCTTCAGCAGTGAGTCCGGCTTGCGCCGGGTCAGGGCGTTCTCGCCGTACTGTTCTTTGTTTTTCTGTGCCTGCGCGTCTGTCAGCCCCCGGTGCGGGTCTGCACCGTAGGTTGCCAGCAGTTCCGTTTTTTCTGCGGTAAATGCCTGCATAGAAAGTCCTCCTACTTCATTTTTACAAAGAAAAAGACCTACCGCCGTTGCCGTGCGTTAGGTCTTTTTAGGTAAAAAATAAAAGACTGCTGCACGGAAAACAGGCGTGCAAGAGTCTCGTTCATTAAGACAAGCCAGACCCGGCACAGCGCCGCAGTCAGTTTGTTGACTTGCCACACGCCAACGGCGTGCAAACTACTCCCTCAAGCGGGTACTTCTTTTGTGACAAAAGCATACCACCCGCCCGGGCGGTTAGTCAAGGATAACTTGAATGTTAGACAAAATCACCACCCGTCGCCTAAAAACGCCCACCCCTTGCCTTTTCGCCCCCGGTGTGGTATATAGGGGGTGAAGCGGCATAGCGGTTGCAAAATCCACGCCACCACGCCCCCCTTGCAAAGGTGGGGAAGAGCGGCGTAGCCGCCGGGGGGATTGGCCGCAGGCATTGCCACTTCCCTTTGCAAGGGCGGCAAAACAGCGAATTATATTTCCACACGGAGGTCACGATATGAAGATCAAAAACACAAAAACGGATATTGTGCTGAACATAGCGGCGATCGCCTGCCTGGTGGCTGTTACCGTGTACCTGCTGGTGCGCTGGTCGCAGATCCCCATGACCATTCCCGGGCACTATACCGTGGGCGGCCGGGTGGACAGCTGGACCTCCCGCGCCACCCTGTGGCAGCTGCCGATACTGGGGTGGGTGCTGTATGTGCTGATCACTATTTTAGAGCAGTTCCCCGGGGTCTGGAACACCGGCGTGGCCGTCACTGAGGAGAACCGCCCCGCCGTCTACCGCACCTTAAAGACCCTGGTGGGCTGGGTCAAGCTGGCGGTGTGTGCCCTGCTGTCTTTGGTGACCCTGGCGTCCCTGGGCAATGGGTACATGATCTTTCTTGTCCTGGCCGGAGTGGGCCTGCTGACCACCTTTGGGCTGATCATCTACTATGTTTACCGGCTGTTTCAGTTGAAGTAGGGAACCTGCTTTTATCGACAGATTGCAATACACAAAATCCCTCAGTCACTTCGTGACAGCTCCCTTTACAAGGGAGCCAAAAGATCACCCGCCCCCAAGCCTCCCTTGTAAAGGGAGGTGGGTTTGCCGTAGGCAAACTCGGAGGGATTACACCGCGGGCGGCAGATTGCCGCCCCTACAAGAGTAAAAATGCGGTGGGAGCAAGCCCCCACCCTACGCATACACATGATCCCACACACAAATAAAGCACCCCCATGGGAGGTGCTTTTTCTATACCTATATATTTAATGCTCGTCGGCCAGCACGGCGTGGGCACATTTAATGCCGTCCACGGCGGCGGACACAATGCCACCGGCGTAACCGGCGCCCTCACCGCAGGGGTACACCCCCCGCAGGTTACACTGGCAAAATTCGTCGCGCAAAATGCGCACGCTGCTGGAGGAGCGGGTCTCCGGCGCAGTGAGCACCGCGTCCGGCAGGGCAAAGCCGTGGAGCCGCTTGTCCATCTCCGTAATGGCCGCCTGCATGGTGGTGCGCACCTTGTCCGGCAGGCAGTAGCGCAGGTTGGTGAGCGTGACCCCGGTGGGGCAGGTAGGCTGTACCGCCCCCAGCGCCCGGCTCTCCCGGTCCGCCAAGAAATCGCCCACCAGCTGGGCCGGTGCCCGGTAATCGCCCCCGCCCAGGGCAAAGGCGTTTTGCTCGATCTCTCGCTGATAATACATACCCGCCAGCGGATGGTCCGAGGGGAAGTCCACCGGGTCGATACCCACCAGCAGCGCCGAGTTGGCGTTCTCTCCGTCCCGGGCCAGAGTGCTCATACCGTTGACGATCACGCCGCCCTTTTCGCTGGCGGCGGCCACCACCGTGCCCCCCGGGCACATACAAAAGGTGTACGCCCCCCGCTGGTGCAAACCGTGGCAGCTGAGCTTGTAATCCGCGGCCCCCAGTTTCGGGTGACCGGCAAAGGCGCCGTACTGGGCCTTGTCGATCAACTTTTGGGGGTGCTCAATGCGGGCGCCCACGCTAAAGGGCTTTTGGATGATTTGCGCGCCGTTTTTATACAGCATTTCCACCGTGTCCCGGGCGCTGTGGCCGATAGCCAGGATCACCGCGTCCGTTTCCAGATCCACCGACTGCCCCAAATGGCTGTAAGTGACCCCGTGGATAAAGCCGTTGGCTAAGATCAGATTTTCCAGCCGGCATTCCAGGCGCACCTCGCCCCCCAGCTGTTCGATTTTTTTGCGAATATTCTGCACCACCACAGCCAATCGGTCCGTGCCGATATGGGGCTTGGCGGCGTATAAGATCTCCTCCGGCGCACCGGCCTCGTACAGTTCTTGCAGCACCTCACGAATAAAGGGGCTTTTAATGCCGGTGGTCAGCTTGCCGTCGGAGAAAGTACCGGCACCGCCTTCGCCGAACTGCACATTGCTCTCCTCATTGAGAATATGCTGCTGCCAAAAGGCGTTCACATCCTGCTGGCGGCGCTGAATATCCTTGCCCCGCTCCAACACAATGGGGCGCAGCCCCGCCTTGGCTAAAATCAGACCGGCAAACATACCCGCCGGGCCAAAGCCCACCACCACCGGGCGAAAAGCGGACTGCCGCCGGTTCACCGGCAGAGTGTACTTGTATTCCTCCGCCGCCTTGGCCTTAGGCGAGCGGCAGCGGCGCAGCACCTGGGCCTCGTCCAGACCCAGGGTCACATCCACCGTATAAGAGAAGTGCACATCGTCCTTTTTGCGGGCGTCCACACTCTTCTTAAAAATCGTCAATTTTTCAATATATTTCGGGTCGGTGCGCAGCACCTTGCCCGCCTTTTTGCGCAGCAGGCTCTCGTCCTCGTCCAGCTCCAGGCGCAACTCACTTACTCGTATCATTCTGCTTCTCCACCATCTGCCCGGCGGCCGCCAAACCGCTGTAAAAGGCAAAATTCAAATTATAACCGCCGCAGGGCTGCTGCTCGTCCAGCACCTCGCCCACAATATACAAACCGGGCACCTGCCGAGAGGCAAAGCCCTCCAACTCCCGCCGGGGCACACCGCCGCCGGTGATCTGGGCAAAGGCATAGCCCTTGGTGCCGGTAACGATCAGCTGCCAGTGCTTGGCGATCTGCACCAGCCGGGCCGGGTCGCCCGCCGCCTGTTTTTCCAGGATCTCCGTCACCTCTGCGCTAAGGATCCCCCGCAGGGAACCGAACTGCCGCAAGTAAGATAGCAACTGGCTTTCGCTCCACTCCGGGATCAGATCCAGCACCGCGCAGCACTTTTGCGGCCGGGGGCGGGCAAAGTTCTGCCCCGCCGCCCAGCTTACATCCATCACCGCAATGCCGGACAGACCGTAATCGGTAAACAGCACTTCGCCCCGGCTCTCCGCCACCCTTTCGCCGTCCAAAGTGACGGCAACCGTGGCTCGGGTGCGCTGCCCTTTGAGCTTGCGGGGGTATTTGCTGGAGGAGGTCAGCTGCACCAGCGCCGGGTACAGGGGCGTGCAGCTGTGGCCCAGGTCTTGCAGCAGGGCATAACCGCTGCCGTCGCTGCCCAGGGCCGGTTGGGCCTGCCCGCCGCAGGCCACCACCACCTTGTCGCCGGTAAAGGTGCCCTTATCCGTCTGCACCGTAAAGCCGGGCGTGATCTTTTCCACCCGGCAGCCGGTGACCAGGCGCACACCCAGAGTGCGGCAGGTATCCAGCAGCAGATTTTGCACCGTGGCCGCCCGCAGGCTGTATGGATATATACGCCCCAGGTCCTCCTGCCGGGTCATCAGGCCGAGAGAGGCAAAGAAATCCAGCACCTCACGGCTGTGGGGCGCGTGGATATTGGTCAAATTGCACCGGCCGTTGCCGGTAGCCAGCAGCTTTTTGCCCGGCAGGTCCAGCCGTTCCAGCACCGTGACCTGCACTGCAGAGTCCAGCTGCCGCAGCCGTATGGCACAGCACAGCCCCGCCGCGCCGCCGCCCACGATCAGTACCCGCATATCTTCGCCTCCCTTATATAGAATATACCTATCATAATATATTCCGCCGCCAAATGCAAACAATTCTTGCGCCGGCCCGGGCAAAAGCGGCGTTTATTTTGATTTTCCCCTTGACGAACGGGTGCGGTTGTGGTATAGTGTTTGTACCTCGGTAAGTGGGGTTTTATTTTTTGCCCATTTTTAGGTGCGCATTGCGTGGCGCAACGAGGGAGATTCACACACAATCGAAATACAACGGAGGTGCTTATTAATGAGAGTTAAGATTACCTTAGCTTGCACAGAGTGCAAACAGCGCAACTACAACACAATGAAGAACAAGAAGAATACGCCCGACAGACTTGAGATGAACAAGTACTGCCGTTTCTGCAAAAAGCATACCCTGCACAGAGAAACGAAATAACAGGAGGACTGACAATGGCTGACGAAAAGAAAGCGTCTGCAAAGCCGGAAAAGAGCAGCAAGTCTGCAAAGAAGTCCGACGCCAAGGCAGATAAGTCAAAGGCAAAAAAAGCCAAGAAAAATCCGTTCAAATCCATTGGTTCATTCTTCAAAAGCGTAAAATCAGAGGGTAAAAAAGTCGTTTGGTCAGACGGTAAGAGCGTGCTCAAGAACACCCTGACCGTACTGGTAGTGGTGATCATCGTCGGCGTGTGCATTTATTTGGTAGACACCGGCCTGACCCTGGGTATGAAGGGCATTAAGAGCCTGAAGACCAACAGCGAGACCACCACCGCTGCCAGCGAGACCACCACCCAGCAGACCACTGCGGCGGCTTTGGCTGAGGCCACCACCGAGCAGACCACCAAATAAGGACCCGAACGCACGCAGGGGCTGCGCCCCCATTCGGATCACAGCAATTTACGGAGGTTCTGTTTAGTATGGAAGAAGCAAAATGGTATGTTGCCCACACCTTTTCCGGTTATGAGAACAAGGTAGCCAGCAACATTGAGACCGTGGTAGAGAACCGCAACCTGCACGACTGGATTCAGGATGTGGTGGTTCCTACCGAGACGGTGGTAGAGATCAAAGATGACGGCACCAAAAAGGAAGTGGAGCGCAAGATCTTCCCCGGCTATGTACTCATCAAAATGGTGATGAACGACGACAGCTGGTATGTGGTGCGCAACACCCGCGGCTGCACCGGCTTTGTCGGCCCGGAGAGCAAGCCCGTCCCCTTAACGGAGGAAGAGGTGCGCAAGCTGGGCGTGGAGAAGGTCACCGTAGAGGTGCACTACGCCGTAGGCGATCTGGTCAATGTGATCGACGGCCCGCTGGAGGGCTTCTCCGGCACTGTGGACGCCATCGACATTCCCAACAACAGCGCACAGGTCACCGTTTCCATGTTTGGGCGCGAGACATCAGTTGATTTTGAGCTTGACCAGCTTGAAAAGGTCAAAGACTAACATCAGGTAATACGCGGCTTGCCGCTGATTATCACCGCTTTTTGCGGTGCGTGGGAGGAGCGCACAGCGCCCCGCCAATGACCACAATTTAGGAGGAAAATTATTATGGCACAGAAGGTAGTAGGTTTAATTAAACTTCAGATCCCGGCCGGTAAGGCGACCCCTGCCCCCCCGGTTGGTCCGGCTCTCGGTCAGCACGGTGTAAACATCGTGGCTTTCACCAAGGACTTTAACGAGAGAACCAAGAACGACGCCGGCCTGATCATTCCCGTAGTGATCACCGTTTATGAGGATCGTTCTTTCACTTTCATCACCAAGACCCCGCCCGCAGCCGTTCTTATCAAGAAGGCTTGCGGCATTGACAAGGCTTCCGGCGTTCCCAACAAGAACAAGGTAGCCACCATCACCAAGGAGCAGGTCCAGAAGATCGCTGAGACCAAGATGCCCGACCTGAACGCAGCTTCTCTGGAGGCCGCTATGTCCATGATCGCCGGCACTGCTCGCAGCATGGGTATTGTAGTAGAAGACTGAGTCCCTTGTGGGAGGAAAGATCCGATTAACCACTGGAGGTAATTTGTAATGAAACACGGAAAGAAATATGTGGACGGCGCCAAGCTGGTAGACCGCTCCAATCTGTATGATACCGCTGAGGCTCTTGACCTGGCTGTTAAGACCGCCACAGCTAAATTTGACGAGACCATTGAGGCACACATTCGCCTGGGCGTTGACTCCCGTCACGCCGATCAGCAGGTGCGTGGCGCCGTGGTGCTGCCCAACGGCACCGGTAAAACCGTGCGCGTGGCCGTATTCGCGAAGGGCGACCTGGCTAAGGCTGCTACCGAGGCCGGCGCAGACATCGTTGGCGACGCTGACCTGGTAGAGAAGATCCAGGGCGGCTGGATGGACTTTGATGTGGCCGTTGCCAGCCCGGATATGATGGGCTTTGTTGGTCGTTTGGGTAAAGTGCTGGGCCCCCGCGGTCTGATGCCCTCTCCCAAGGCCGGCACCGTGACCATGGATGTGGCCAAGGCTGTGACCGAGGCTAAGGCCGGTAAGATCGAGTACCGTCTGGACAAGACCAACATCATTCACTGCCCCATCGGCAAGGCTTCCTTTGGGCAGGAGAAGCTGCTGGAGAACTTCAACGCGCTGCTGGACGCCATCATCAAGGCAAAGCCGGCTGCACTGAAGGGCCAGTACATTAAGTCCGTTGCCGTGGCTTCCACCATGGGTCCCGGCGTGCGTATCAACCCCAACAAAGTTGGTACTGTTTCTGCTCAATAAGTTTTTGGGTATTGACAAGGCCCGCGCCTTGTGTTAAAATACTATCGCTGTTCAGCCAAAGACAGCAGGTGCCGTTTGGCGTAAGTTGATCGCCTGCCGAGGAATGAATGTGCATGGTTCGCACCCTGCGGTGCAATATCTATGTCATTTTTGTGCATTCCGAGGTACATCGGAATGCACTTTTTGTTTTGCTAAACAGCCATAAAGACCGCATTTTGCGGCAAATACTTATGGAGGTTCATGTTTTATGCCAAGTACAGCAGTTCTTGAAATGAAAAAGCAGCAGGTTGCCGCTCTTTCTGACCGGATCAAGAATTCCTGCGCCGGTGTAGTGGTAGACTACAAGGGCATCACTGTGGCCGATGACACCCAGCTGCGTCACGACCTGCGTGAGGCCGGTGTGCACTACACTGTCGTAAAGAACACCATTCTGGGCAGAGCAGCCGAGGCTGCCGGTCTGGAAGGTCTTGAGCCTGTGTTGGAAGGCACCACCGCCATCGCCACCTGTGACGATGACTATGTGGCATCTGCTCGCATTCTGCAAAAGTTTGCAGACGGCCACGACAATTTTGCCATTAAGTCCGGTTACCTGGACGGCAAAGTGATCGCTCTGGACGAGGTTATCGCGCTTTCCAAGCTGCCTTCCAGAGAGGCTATGCTGGCTCAGATCGCAAGTCTTGTTGTTGAGCCCATCGCCTGCATTGCCCGTGCCGTTGCAGCACTGGAAGAAAAGGGCGGTGCAACACCCGTCGCTGCAGAAGCTGAAGAGGCTCCCGCAGAGGCTGCTCCCGCTGAGGAAGCACATGCTGAAGAAACAGCAGAATAATTTAATTTTTATTATAATTTACGGAGGTAATTATCATGGCAACCGAGAAAATCACTGCTATTGTAGATTCCATCGCAGAACTGAGCGTTCTGGAGCTTAAAGAGCTCAAGGAAACAATCGAAGAGACCTTTGGCGTTACTGCTGCCGCAGTCGCCGTTGCAGCTGCTCCCGCTGAGGGTGGCGCCGCTGCTGCTGACGAGAAGACCGAGTTTGATGTTGTGCTGACCGATGTTGGCGCCAACAAGATCCAGGTGATCAAGGCCGTTCGTGAGGCTACCGGCCTGGGCCTGAAGGAAGCTAAGGCTATCGTTGACGGCGCTCCCGCTACCGTTAAGGAAGCAATGCCCACCGCTGACGCTGAGGCTCTGAAGGCTAAGCTGGCTGAGGCCGGCGCTACCGTTGAGCTGAAATAAGTTCACGCCAAGCAACTTGCACGGACACGCGTATGCGTGTCCGTGTTTTTTGTTTTGATATATCCGACGCATTTTGTTTCTTGCAGTGCGGAGAGATGTCGCACAGCGACAAAGAGGATAAAATAATCGGCCCGATGTGGGCATCGGGCCCTACATTTTGTTGATTTATTGAAATAAATTTTGTAGGGTGCGATGCCCACATCGCACCGCACAAAAAATCAAAACAATCGTAGGGCGGGGGCTTGCTCCCGCCGCTTTTCCGGTTGCTATTGTAATTCCCGGCGGAATTTGGTATGATGGGCATAGATTTTTATTGCGGAGGTACGGTTATGACCAACTGGGGATACAAGGCGGTGCGCAAGGTGCTGCAAGCCTTTGGCGGGGCGGAACTGGCCCAGCAGCAAAGCGGACGAGTCACCGGCGAACCGGGCAACCCGGAGGTGGCGGCGCTGGCCAGACGGGCCGGTGCGGAAAGCTGCGTGCTGCTGAAGAACAATGACCGGGCACTGCCCCTGGATCTATCTGCACCGGTGGCACTGTTTGGCCGGGTGCAGAAGAACTATTTTTATGTGGGCAACGGCAGCGGCGGCGATGTGTCCGCCCCGTACAGTATCAACCTGGTGCAGGGACTGGTAAACGCCGGTGTACAGCTGGACAGCACGGTGCTGGCCGCCTATGAAAGCTGGTGCACCGCCTCCGTGAATGTGCCGGACCCGGGATTTTGGGGCCACTGGCCCCGCTATTATGCAGAAATGCCGGTGAAGCAGGACTGGGTACAGGCGGCAGCCGAGCGGTGCCAAACCGCCGTGGTGGTCATTGGCCGCAGCGCCGGTGAGGACCGGGAAAACACGCTGAAAAAAGGCAGCTTTTACCTGACGGATAAAGAAAAAGCCCTGCTGGACGCAGTGACCGCCGCCTTTCAAAAAGTGGTGCTGGTACTGAATATCGGCAGCATTATGGACTTTGCGGAGATCGACGCCTACGGCGACAAGATCAGCGCCATTCTGCTGGCCTGGCAGCTGGGTATGGAGAGCGGCAACGCGGTGGCGGATGTGCTCACCGGGCAGGTGGACCCCAGCGGTCGCCTAACGGACACCATTGCCAAAACCTATGCCGACTACCCGACGCAGCACTTTGGCAACAAGGCGGAGAACCGCTATACGGAAGATATTTTTGTAGGCTATCGGTACTTTGAGACCTTTGCGCCGGAGCGGGTGCTGTACCCCTTTGGCTACGGTCTGTCTTACACGGACTTTGCCTGCAAAGTGGAAAAAACAGAAATAGAAGACCAAACGGTCACCGTGCAGGTGCAGGTGGAGAACACCGGCGCCCTGCCCGGCAAGCAGGTGGTGCAGCTGTACGCCGGTTGCCCCTGCGGCGCCCTGGGCAAGGCCGCCAAGGTGCTCATTGCCTTTGGCAAAACGGAGGAACTGGCCCCCGGCAAGCACCAGACCCTGACCCTCACCGCCCCCTATCGCAACTTTGCCAGCTTTGACGACAGCGGCGCTGCCGGGCACAAGAACGCCTGGCTGCTGGAGGCGGGGGACTACACCTTTTACCTGGGCACAGATGTGCGCAGCGCTGCCCCCGGCGGCGATCTGCACCTGACGGACACGCTGGTACTGGAGCAGTGCAATGAATTGCTGGCGCCCCCGGCGGACAGCAACTTTGACCGGCTCACCGCCACAGAGCAAAACGGCCAAGTGACCCAAACCTACGCCCCGGTGCCCACCGCCACTGTGGACTTAAAAGAGGAAATTCTCGCCCACCTGCCCCCTGCTCTGCCGGTCACCGGCAACAAGGGCTATGTGCTGGCAGATGTGGCCGAGGGCAGCGTCAGCCTGGACGACTTTGTGGCCCAGCTGTCCACCACGGAGATGGAACTGCTCAGCCGCGGCGAGGGCATGATGGACAGTGCCCTGGGTGCCTCCGGCAACGCAGGCGCCATGGCCGGGGTCAGCGACAGCCTGCGCCAAAAGGGCATACCCCCGGTGATCACCACCGACGGCCCCTCCGGTATTCGCCTGCGGGCCACCTGCTCCCTGCTGCCCAGCGGCACCGCCCTGGCTTGCAGCTGGAACCCGCCGCTGGTACAAGAACTGTACGCCGCCATGGGGCGGGAGATGGTGGACAAGGGCACCGATGTGCTGCTGGCGCCGGGTATGAATATCCACCGCAACCCCCTGTGCGGGCGCAATTTTGAATACTTCTCCGAGGACCCGCTGGTCACCGGCAAGCTGGCCGCCGCGGTGGTGCAGGGGCTGCAAAGCGCCCCGGTATCCGCCTGCCCCAAGCACTTTGCCTGCAACAACCAGGAGTATAACCGCAACCGCAACAACTCCGTGGTCAGCGCTCGCGCCCTGCGGGAGATCTACCTGCGGGGATTTGAGATCTGCGTAAAAGAGGCGCACCCCAGAAACCTGATGACCAGCTACAACAAGGTCAACGGCGTGTGGAGCCACTACAACTACCAGCTGTGCACCGCCCTGCTGCGGGAGGAATGGGGCTACACCGGCAATGTAATGACCGACTGGTGGATGCGCTACGCCCCCTCGCCGGAGTTCCCGGAGCTGCGGGACAACGGCTACCGGGTGCGCGCCCAGGTGGATGTGCTGATGCCCGGGGCCAAAACCGCCATCAGCAAGTCCGCCCCCAACGACGGCAGCCTGCTGGCCACCCTTGGCAAGCCCCAGGGCATTACTCTGGGCGAACTGCAACGCACGGCAAAGAATGTGCTGCGTATGACCCTGCGCACCAAATTCGCCGGGCAGTATAAAGACTAAAAAAATCCCCCACGGTGGGTTGCTACCGACCCGCCGCCGTGGTAAAATAAGATCATCAAGTAAGCGCCAATCGGCGCAATTTAGGGAGGACAACCAAATGGCATGTTTCTTAGTACCGGCCGCTGAGGCCGTGGTGGTCACCGCTGTGGCCCTGACCATGAAGAAAAAGGAAGAAAAACTCACTCTGCCCGCACACGAGGCTGTGGGCACCGACGCACCTGCCCAGGAGAAGAAATTCACCTGGAGCCGCAAGCTGTTCTTGCTGTCCGGTCTGCTGTGGGGCGGCATTCTGCTGCTGGCCTTTGAGCACCTGTGGCACGGCGAGGTGACCCTGTTCGCGCCGTTCCTAACGGCTATGAGCAACCCGGAGGATAAAGCGATCATGCTCCACGAAATGGCTACCGTGGGTGTGACCATGAGCGCCGTTGTTACCGGCGTATGGGGTATGGTGGTCGCCATCGTCAGCGCCAAGTTCAAAAAGGGCGCCAAGACCGCTGCCCAGGAGGGCTAAAGTATGTGCCTGCTGCTGACCTTGATGGCTGCCGTGGCAGCCACCGTGGCCTGGTACGCCTGCGAAAAGCGGGGGACCTACCGGCTGGGCACCCTGTGCCTGATCTACTGGGGCGCCGGGCTGATGTGGCTGGTGGACTTCTTCTTTGAATACTTCAGCGAAGGAGCGGCCTATTTTCAGCAGAGCTTCAGCCAGGTGCTGAACGACAGTCTGCTGGGTCTCTCTGCCGTGACTCTGGGCGCCATTGCCTGGCTGGCGATCCTTCTGATCAAAGACCCCAAGGGCCTGTTCAAAAAGCAATAAACCGAAAGGGCGACTGCACCGCAGCCGCCTTTTTTCTTTACCGAAAATTCTTAGACAAATCCTGCCTTTTTGCCGCTTTATGCACAAAGTAGCCGAATTCCACCACTTTCCATTGCAATTTTTTATAGAACCTGTATAATAAGAAGTAATGTACACACTGTACAAAATAGGAATTCGGAGGGAACCTTTATGGACACCAACAAACAGCTGCGACCCTTTGGTATGCGCGACAAGATCGGCTATGCCTTTGGCGACTTCGGCTGCAACATGAGCTTTGCGTTCATTAACAGCTACCTAATGCTGTTCTATGTCACCTGTATGAAGATCGACCCCAAGCACTTTGCGGTGCTTATTCTGCTGGGCAAGATCTTTGACGCCATCAACGACCCCATCATCGGCGGCCTGTGCGACGCCACCAAACCCGGCAAGGACGGCAAGTTCAAGCCCTGGATCAAGTGGGCCAGCCCGGTACTGCTGCTGTCCAGCATTGCCCTGTTCATTTATGCGCCGAATGCGCCCTATGGGGTAAAGATCGCTATGTGCCTGGGCATTTACTGCCTGTGGAGCGTGGCGTACACCAGCGTGAATGTGCCCTACGGCTCTATGCAAAGCTGCATTACCAACGACCCGGCGGGCCGCTCCTCCCTGTCCCAGTGGCGGAGCATCGGCGCTATGTGTGCCCAGATCCCCATTATGATCCTGCTGCCCCTGCTGGTGTATGACAAGAACGACAACCCCCGCGGCGAGCTGTTCATCGTCTTTGTAGGCGTGATGGGCGCCATCGGCCTGGTGTCTTTCTACCTGCTGCGGCGCATGACCACCGAGCGCATTGCCGCTGCGGCACCCCAGGAGAAGCAAAAGTTCAACTACTTTGCCACCCTTGGCTCTTTCTTTAAGAACAAACCCATGATGGGCGTGACCATCAGCACCGTGGCCTACCTGGCGCTGATGATGACGGTGACCACCT
Organism: Bifidobacteriaceae bacterium; assembly: GCA_963642245.1. Lineage (GTDB taxonomy): Bacteria > Bacillota > Clostridia > Oscillospirales > Acutalibacteraceae > CAG-217. The sequence continues at coordinate 42,373 of CAVIFY010000003.1, forward strand.
CCATGCCCTATATCTTTATGTGCTATTTCCAGAACACCAAACTGATCACCATTGCCACCATGCTGGCCGGGTGCCCGGTGGCGCTGGGCATTCTGCTGGTGAAGCCCATGCAAAAGAAGTTCACCAAAAAGCAGCTGTGCACCTATCCCTTTGTCCTGTCGGCCATCTCCGCCGGCGTGGCCGCCTTTGTGCGGATCCGCAACCCTTATGTTTGGATCGTGCTGGTGGCTATCGCCATGTTTGGCTCCGCCTTTTACCTGACCCTGATGTGGGCGCTGGTGGCGGACTGCATCGACTACCAGGAGCGCAAGACCGGCCGCCGGGAGGAAAGCTCCATTTACGCCACCTATTCCCTGTTCCGCAAGATCGCCCAGGGCGTAGGCGCGGCCGTGGTCAGCTGGGCCATCGGTATGACCGGCTATAATCAAAAGCTGGGCGCCCTGGAGCAGGCCGCCGGTGTGCCGGAGAAGATCTACTTCGTCACCGCGTTCCTGCCCTTTATCGGCGCGCTGATCAGCCTGATCAGTATGCACTTCCTGTACAACCTGGACGACAACGCCCAGGAAAAAGTAAAATAACCCACCCGGAGGCAACCCTATGCGACAAATCATCAACATCAACAAAGACTGGCGCTTTTGCAAAAAGCCCCAGAGTACCCCCACCGCCCTGCCCACAGACTGGGAGCCGGTGGACCTGCCCCACACCTGGAACGGCACAGACGGCCAGGACGGTGGCAACGACTATTACAGAGGCAAGTGCGCCTACGCCAAGGTGCTCACCGCCGACGAGCTGGGCAGCGCCCCGGTACATTACCTGCAATTTGACGGCGTGAACAGCAGCGCCCAGGTCTTCTGGAACGGCCGGCAGATCGCTACGCATGACGGCGGCTACTCCACCTTCCGTGCCAAGCTGCCGGAGATCCTGGCAGAGAACCTGCTGGTGGTCTATGCAGACAACAGCCCCAATGAGACCGTGTATCCCCAGGTGGCGGACTTCACCTTCTACGGCGGTATTTACCGGGATGTGACCGTCCTTGGCGTAGAGGAGAGCCACTTTGACCTGGACTACTACGGCGCCCCCGGCGTGCAGGTGGTGCCCACTATGCAAGGCAACCACGCCACAGTGGCTGCCACAGCCTATGTGACCGCACCGGCCGGCTGCACCGTGCACTTTGCCATCACCGATATGGACGGCGACCCGGTGGCAGAAGCCGATACAGACGCCGCCAATGCAAAAACGGACTTCAAAATTGAAAACGCCCACCTGTGGCACGGCACCCAGGACCCGTACCTGTACACCCTGACGGCCACTTTGCTGCAAGAGGGCAAGGCGGTGGACGAAATTGCCACCCGCTTTGGCTGCCGCAGCTTTGCCATTGACCCGCAAAAGGGCTTTATCTTAAACGGCAAGCCCTATCCCCTGCGCGGCGTATCCCGCCACCAGGATCGGCCGGGGATCGGCAACGCCCTCACCGCCAAGGAGCACACGGAGGATATGGACCTGATCTGCGAGCTGGGAGCCAACACCATTCGCCTGGCCCATTACCAGCACAGCCAGACCTTTTATGACCTGTGCGACGAGCGGGGTATGGTGGTCTGGGCAGAGATCCCCTATATCTCCCGCCATATGCCCGGGGGCAAGGCCAACACCATCAGCCAAATGACGGAGCTGATCTGCCAAAACAGCAATCACCCCAGCATTGTGGTGTGGGGCCTGTCTAACGAGATCACCATGAACGGCGCGGCAGATCCCTCCCTTTTGGAGAACCACCGGGCGCTGAACGACCTGGTGCACAAGCTGGATCCCACCCGCCCCACCACCGTGGCGGTGCTGAGTATGTGCGATCCCGGCGAGGAATATGTACAGATCGCCGATGTGCTGTCTTACAACCACTACTTTGGCTGGTACGGCGGCAAAACGGAGATGTACGGCCCCTGGTTTGACAAATTCCACAAGAAGTACCCGGACCGGGCGGTGGGTATGAGCGAGTACGGCTGCGAGGCCCTGAACTGGCACACCTCCGACCCCCAGCAGGGCGACTATACCGAGGAGTACCAGGCCAAGTACCACGAGGATGTGATCCGCCAGATCGCCGCGCGGCCCTGGATGTGGTCCACCCATGTGTGGAATATGTTTGACTTTGCCGCAGACGCCCGCAGCGAGGGCGGCGAGAACGGTATGAACCACAAGGGCCTGGTGACCTTTGACCGGCAGTATAAGAAAGACGCGTTTTATGCCTACAAGGCCTGGCTGTCTACGGAGCCGTTCGTCCACATTTGCGGCAAGCGGTATGTGGACCGCACCGAGGATGTGACCAAGGTCACCGTCTACACCAACCAGCCCCAGGTAGAGCTGTTTGCCAACGGCAAGAGCCTGGGCGTGCAGCAAAAGGGCGAATTCCCGTTCTTCTACTTTGATGTGCCCAACAGCGGCGAGACCACCCTGACCGCCAAGGCCGGGGACTGCACGGATGAGAGCCATCTGCGCCATGTGGATGAGCCTAACCGGGACTATGTGCTCCAGGAGGAGGGCGCGGTCATCAACTGGTTTGAGATCGAGACCCCGCCCGGCTATATGAGCATTAACGACACCATCGGCGATATTTTGGCCACCACCCGGGGCAAGCTGCTGGCCCTGCGGATCGTGCAAATGGTGCGGGCCAATATGAAGAAGAACAAGGGCGGCTCCACCGGCGGTATGGCGGATATGGCCAAGGGCATGAAGATCAATAAGAACCTGATCGAGATGGGCAAGGGCTTTACCGTCAAGCGCGTGTGCATGATGGCCGGCGGCCTGTTTACCAAGGAGCAGATCCTGGAGATCAACGCCAAGCTGAATAAGATCAAGAAAAAGCAAAAGTAATTTTGCCACCCACTTCCCTTGCAGAGCCTGCGAGGGAAGTTTTTTTGCCCCGCCCCCGGCAGCGGATCGCCGCGCCGGAATTGGCACGATAAATTTTAATTTACCCCTTGCCCTGCCGCCCCCTGCGTGGTATAATAATAGCCACACGGGCGCGTAGCTCAGTTGGGAGAGTGCTGCATTCGCATTGCAGAGGTCGAGGGTTCGACTCCCTTCGTGTCCACCAAAAGTCCACCGTAATTCTATTCAATTACGGTGGATTTTTTATTTCGTTTGAAAAATATAATCAAAAGAGGGGGCAAATCATGGCGAGAGCAAAGTATCAGGTCTTGGTCATTCCATATTGCATACAGGACGGCAATGTGCGGTTCTGCTTGTTTCAAAGAAGTGATATGGGCATTTGGCAATTCATCGCAGGCGGCGGAGAAGCGGAGGATCTTTCCATCATGGAGTCGGCAAAAAGAGAAGCCTTTGAAAAAGCCGGGATTTCTAAGGCCTGTCAATTTTTCAAGCTCGACACCTGCTGTAGCATACCGGCCAACTGCTTTAAGAATGCAGAAGCAATATGGGGTAAGGCGTGTTTTGTCATTCCGGAGTACACATTTGCAGTGAAAGTTGAAAGCACAGCTTTGCAGCTATCCCATGAGCATACAGAATATGATTGGCTGACTTATAAGGAAGCGCACACGCGACTTCAATACGACAGCAACAAAACCGCGCTGTGGGAACTGAACCGGCGCATTGCGCTTGGAATGTTGGAATAGATCCCTTCCATTATGCCACAATTTTCCAGGTAAAGTACCGTGTCAAGACGGCGCAGCGCCCCCCTTGCACAAATTCCATCAAGATTACAGTTCTTTGCCAAAAGCCGATTTCTTTTGAGATCGGCTTTTTTCTTTTGCCCGGGCGGGCGGCAGGTTGCCGCCCCTACCGTATATGGCATCATACCGCCCCCGGCGGTAATAAAAAACGCCAAGTGCTCGGCAAATTGTGCTCTTCTCCGTGTGGCAGATCGGCAACGGCTTTGCAGGGGCCGATGCCCACATCGGCCCGCATTTTTTATTATCCGTAATACCGCTGCAATGTGCCGAAATGCAGGGGCTTGCAATTTTGCCCTGTTTTGTGTACCATGGTAGCAGAGAAGCTGCACGAAATTGCGGCAAAGGAGGTGGGTGCGGCCTATGCGCACGGTGGAAATTGCATACACGCCCCCGCGGCGGCGCACCCTTGGGGAGAAGCTGCGCTACAAGCTGGCGGTGCGGCGCAAGGGCGGCCCGGTATGGGCACGCATTGGGGACACCCGGCAAATGGCCCGCCGCTATCCCGGGCGCAACAGCCGCCGGGCTTTTGTGCAGGCAGTGCTGGCCTACGGCTGTTCCTCCTACCTGGCGGAGCGACTGCTGAACCCTCGCCGCCGGGAGGAAGTCCGCTTTGCGGCGCCCTACTGCCCGGCGCCCGGGGATCGGCTGTACCACTGGGCGATACTGGACGATATGGCCCAGATCCGCGCCCACGGGCTGCGCCCGGCCAACCGGGGCGGCTATGTGTATATCACCGACGACCCGGACTACATTGCAAACAGCTGTTATTTTTACTGGAAAGTGGCCCGCACCGGGCAAAGCGCCACCTTTGTGCTGCTGGAGATTGACGCCTGCGCCCTGGCCCGGACCCGGCCCATTATGCGGGTGCTGGAGCACCACGAGTTCGCCGTGGCCGCCGTGCCGCCGGAATACCTGGTGCCGGTGTAAGCGCCGCCCCATTCGCCGTCAAAAACAGGCAGGAACAACAAAATATTGACAGCGGCACAGGGAAATGCTACAATAAAAACAGACGGGGACGCAACGGAGCTGACTTACAAGCATTCCGTAGCGTCCTTTTTTTGAACCAAAAGCCATTATCCATAGGGGGAGGAGCTATGCAATTCAAACCGGACGGCACCTTAAAAATCATGCAGATCACCGATATGCAGGAGATACCGGCCATCTCGCCGGACACTCTGGCGCTGCTGGACGCGGCGGTAGAGGCGGAGCGCCCGGACCTGGTCATCTACACCGGCGACCAGATCAAGGGCTACGGCGTGACCTACAAGGGCAAGACCAAAAAAGAACTGGAGGCCGCAGTGGCCAAAACCATTACCGCCCTGCTGGAGCCGGTGACCCGGCGCCACATTCCCTTTGCCGTTACCTTTGGCAACCACGATCGGCAGGTGGGGATCAGCAACGCGGACCAGTTTAACGACATTTACAAGTCCCTGCCCGGCTGCATTGGAGAGCAGGCGGAGGGCATTCCCGGCGGCGGCACCTACGCCGTGCCCCTGACCGCCTCTGACGGCTCCGGCCGCCCGGTGATGAACCTGTACCTGTTTGACACCGGCACAGACGCCAAGGGCGGCGGGTACGAGGCCTTTGACCCGGCCATTATCGACTGGTATCGCAAGACCCGGGACGCGCTGAAGGCAGAGACCGGCCACTATGTGCCCTCCCTGGTATTCCAGCACATTCCCATGCCGGAGTATTACCATGTGCTGCGCCGGGTGAAAAAGAGCGAAAAAGGCGCCATCCAGGCCTTTCGCACCCATAAAAATGAGTTCTACAAGCTGGGCGACACCTGCCGCCCCGGCGATATGCTGGAGGAACCGCCCTCCATTCCGGACATCAACAACGGCGAGTTTGACGCCCTGCACGAAAAGGGCGACATTCTGGGCGTGTATGTAGGCCACGACCATAAAAACAGCTTTGTGGGCCGGTACAAGGATATGGACCTGGGCTTTACCCAGTCCTCCGGCTTTAATGTGTACGGCAACCGCACCAAGCGGGGCGTGCGCTGCTTTGTCCTCCACGAGGACGACCCCACCCATTATGACACCTACACCCGCACCTATGAAGAACTGGTGGGCACCAAGGTGCACCGCCCGGTGTTCGATTACCTGACCAGCAAGGCCCCGGCCACCATGGACGCGGCCATTCCCATGATCGTAAAGACCGTAGTGGGGCTGGCGGTGATCGTCGCCCTGATCATTCTACTGGCTAAGCTGCTGTAACGGAGGACCATTATGAGCGAGAAGAAAAAAGACAACGCCTTCGTCCGCTGGACGGAGAAACACGCAGAAATTTGGAAATTCATCAAATTCTCCATCGCCGGCGGCGGCTCCTCTGCCGTGGAGCTGGTGGTGCACATGGTGCTGCTGGCCACGGTGTTCAAGCCCTTTTTGGACCAGCCCATCACTAGCGACGCCCTGAATATGATCGGCATTGAGTCCAAGGGCTATCTGTACACCTACCTGATCTCCACCACCGTGGGCTACGGCATTGCCTTTATCCTGAACCGGAAGATCACCTTTAAGGCAGATGTGAACCCCACGCTCAGCATGATCCTTTATGCCATTATGGTGGTGTTCACCATCTTTGCCAACGGCTGGATCGGCTCCGCCATGACCACCTTTGCCCAGGGGCACAACCTGACCGGCGGCTTTTGGGATATGGTCATTAAACTGATCGGTATGGCGATCCCCACCCTGTGGACCTACCCCTGCAACCGCTTTATCATTCACCGCAAAAAGAAACCCCAGACCCCCGCAGCAGAGAAAGAAGAAGCATAATTTATGAGCGATACCACTGAGAAGAAAGAAAAACAGAGCTTTGGCCAATTTATCAAATTCGCCTTGTTCTCTGCCTCCGCCGGCATTATCCAGGTGCTGACCTTTACCCTCCTGAGCGAGGTGGTCATCAAGCTGCCTGCCATTCAAAATGCCATGGAGAGCAATGCCACCTTTGCCAAGATCATGCAAAACGAGTACGGCCCCATGTACCTGATCGCCCTGATCCTGTCTGTGGTGTGGAACTTCACCTTTAACCGCAAATTCACCTTTAAGTCCGCCGCCAATGTGCCGGTGGCTATGCTGAAGGTCTTTGCCTTTTACCTGGTGTTTACCCCTATCTCCACCCTGCTGGGCAATCACTTTACCGCCAAATTTGCAGATGTGAGCGCCATTAACTACATTGTGCTGGGGCTGACTATGGCCACCAATATGATCACGGAATTCCTGTACGACAAGTTCGTGGTGTTCCGCGGCCAGGAGAATACCGCCGTCAGCAAAAAGGACAAGGCAAAAGCGGAATAAAATTCCAAAAACAAAAGAAAAGCGACTGCACAAGGCGTGCAGTCGCTTTTTTATGTTCCGTATCAGTCCAGCATTTGCAAGATCTCTTCCTTAGAGCGAACGCCCACGGCGCTATGGACCGTGCGGCCGTCCCGGATCACCAACAAAGTGGGAATACTGGCAATGCCAAAGGCCTGGGCCAGCTCCGGCTGCTCGTCCACATTCACCTTGCCCACCTTGGCGCCGGTGACCTCCTCGCCGATCTCATCCACAATAGGCGATACCATACGGCAGGGGCCGCACCAGGTGGCCCAAAAATCCAGCAGCACCGGGCACCCAGCCTGCATCACTTCTGCATTAAAATTCTCTTTTGTAATGGTCACAACTGCCATTTTAGTCGTCCTCCTCTGTTTTATAATACAACCGGCAATGGCAAAACCCCGGCTCCTTTTGCTCCCGAAAGGCCTTGCACATACACTTGGTGTCCGGCGAGCGCTCCAGCATACAGGGGCAGTAGCCGCCGGTGCGCTTTAAGCCCTCCCGCACGGTTTTGACCATCTCTTTGTCCGGGTTCAATTTGATCTTCACTGGGGTCACCTCCCTTTTTCTTTATTGTAACACACCTGTAAAGCCCTTGCAAGCGGGTGGATCTGACCGGCTTTGACAGACGATTTTTCTTTATTTTATCCGATATTTTGCAGATTATACAGATATACACGAGCGTAATTGCACACTTATGCAAATTGTGAACATTAAGTGAACTTTTCATAAAATGCCACAATTCTCCATACCCACTTGCTATAATAAGCTGGGTTTTGTCTTTTCAAAATCCGCATTTTAGCCCAACCTATACGGCAGGGCACAATATGGAGGTACGCGATTATGTGCGGTATCGTAGGCTATATCGGCGGCCAAAAGGCCAGCCCGATTTTACTTAGTGGACTGATGAAGCTGGAGTACAGAGGGTACGACTCTGCCGGCATTGCCACCCTGGAGGACGGCACCCCCACGGTGCTGAAGAACACCGGCCGGGTGCGCAACCTGTACCAGGACCCGCAGCTGGACACCCTCACCGGCACCGTGGGCATTGCCCACACCCGCTGGGCCACCCACGGCAAGCCCAGCAAGGAGAACAGCCACCCTCACCTGGACAGCCGCGGGGTATTCACTGTGGTGCACAACGGCATTATTGAGAATTATGAGGACCTGCGCAGCGAGCTGGAGCTGGAGGGCTGCACCTTCAAAAGCGAGACGGACACCGAAGTGATCCCCAACCTGATCGCCCACTACTATTTTGCAGACAAGGGGCCGGCGGAGGAGCGCTTTTTGCGGGCCACCCAGCGGGCGTGCAAGCGGCTGGAGGGCAGCTATGCCATTGAGGTGCTGTGCAGCGAGACCCCGGATCGAATGATCGCCGTGCGCAAATCCAGCCCCCTGGTGATCGGCATTGGCTACAAGGAGAATTACATTGCCTCGGACATTCCGGCCATTCTCTCCTACACCAAGGATTTTTACCTGCTGAACGACCAGGAATACGCGGTCATTACCCGGGAGAATATTACTTTTTATGATCAGCAGCTGCGCCCCTTTGAGAAGAAGTACCAGCGCATTGACTGGGACGCCACCGCGGCGGAGAAAAACGGCTACCCGGACTTTATGCTCAAAGAGATGTACGAGCAGCCCGCCACCGTGCGGGAGACCATCGGCACCCGGGTCACCCCCGGTGCGCCCACCCGGGTGGACGGTCTGGAACTGACGGCAGAGCAGCTGCAAGATCTGCGCCAAATTTACATTATCGGCTGCGGCACCGCTATGCACGCGGGACTGGCGGCCAAGCCCATGTTTGAGCACCTGACCCACATTCCCACCCAGGTGGATGTGGCCTCCGAGTTCCGCTACCGGGACCCGCTGCTGGACCAGCACACCCTGTGCATTTTTATCAGCCAAAGCGGCGAGACCGCAGACACCATTGCCGCCCTGCGGCTGGCAAAAGCTGGGGGCGCCACCACCTTGGCGGTAAGCAATGTGATCGGCTCCTCCATCACCCGGGAGGCGGACTACACCGTCTACACCCACGCCGGGCCGGAGATCGCCGTGGCGTCCACCAAGGCTTATACCGCCCAGGTGGTGCTGCTGGCGGTGCTGGCCATCCACTTTGCCGAGCTGCTGGGGCTGGGCGCCGGTGTGGCAGCCGACCTAAAGGCCGATCTGCTGGAACTGCCGGCGCTGATCGAAGAGACTCTAAAATGCGCCCCCCAGGTGAAAGCCTTTGCAGACAAGATCCACCGGGAGACCGATGTGTTTTTCATCGGCCGGGGCAGCGACTACACCACCAGCCTGGAGGCGTCGCTAAAATTAAAAGAAATTTCTTATATCCACTCGGAGGCGTACCCCAGCGGCGAGCTGAAGCACGGCCCCATTGCCCTGATCGAAAAGGGCACCACCGTTATTGGCACCATTACGGACCCGGCGCTGGTGGACAAATCCGTCAGCAACCTGAAAGAGGTGATCACCCGGGGCGCCAAGGTGCTGGTGGTCACCAACCGAGATGTGCGGGCGTCGGATATTGACACGCTGATCCGGGTGCCGGCAACCCACCCGCTGCTGGCTCCCGCTGTGTCTATCCTGCCCTACCAGCTGCTCAGCTACTATATCGCCAAGCAAAACGGCCTGGATGTGGATAAACCCCGGAATTTGGCCAAGTCCGTAACGGTGGAATGACCATACGCGTCTCCTTGCAATGGGAATAAAAGGATGCGGGCGGCAGATTTGCTTAGAGCACCTCCGGCGCAATCCCCCCTGCGGCTGCGCCGCTTCCCCCCCCTTGCAAGGGGGGCTTAGATATTGACACCGATCAGCCTCCCTTGTAAAGGGAGGTGGCAACGCCGTAGGCGTTGACGGAGGGATTAAACGGAGGGAGCAAGCCCCCGCCCTACGAATTGTGCGACTGCGGGGAGTCACCCTTTGCAAGGGAGCCTAAGATCATGTAACCGATTTGCCTCCCTTGTAAAGGGAGGGGTACCACCGTAGGTGGTGGAGGGATTACTCGGCAATATGCCCATAAAAAACGCCCTGCGGCACACACCGCAGGGCTGTTTTTATACCGGGTACTTATTCACCGAAATAACGCTTCAAAAGACCTTCAAAGGCTTTGCCGTGGCGCGCCTCGTCGCGAGCCATCTCGTGCACGGTGTCGTGGATCGCGTCCAGGTTGGCAGCCTTGGCTTTCTTGGCCAGTTCAAACTTGCCCAGGGTAGCGCCGTTCTCGGCAGCCACGCGCATCTCCAGGTTCTTCTTGGTGGAGGGGGTCACCACCTCGCCCAGCATCTCGGCGAACTTGGCGGCGTGCTCCGCCTCTTCATAAGCGGCCTTTTCCCAGTACAGGCCGATCTCCGGATAGCCCTCACGGTGTGCCACTCTGGCCATGGCCAGGTACATACCCACCTCGGAGCATTCGCCGTTAAAGTTGTCTCTCAGGCCCTGAACGATCTCCTCGTCCACGCCGTCAATAATACCCACCTGGTGCTCGGCAGCCCAGGTGCGCTCCTCGTTCTCCCGCACGGCCATCTTGGCGCCGCAAATGGGGCAAACATCAATGGGGGTGTCGCTTTCATACCCGCATACCGGGCAATAATACTTTTTGCTCATAATCGTCTTTCTCCTTTTTAGATGATTTGGATAACACATTTATTGACAACAGCTGCAAATGCCGCTGAAGTACACATCCTTGTGGTGGACGGTAAAGCCGTCCAGTCCCCGAATACCCGTCAGGTCCGGGGTAAAGTCATAGATCCGGCCGCATTTTTCGCACCGGAAGTGACCGTGAAAGCGGGTGTCCGCGTCGTAGTGGATCCGGCCGCTGTCAATGGTCACCGGAATGATCAGACCGCAGGTGTCCAGGGCTTGCAGGGCGTTATACACCGTGGTCTTGGAAAAGGAGGGATTGTCCTCCAGCACAGCCCGGTACACGCTCTCCACATCCGGGTGGGTGCGGTGCTCGCACAGGTACTTGTACACGGCAATGCGCTGGGGCGTTGCCTTAAATCCCCGGTCCTTAAAGATTTGCACGATCTCTGCCGTTTCCGTTTGGATCACCTCGTTTTTAGTTGTAATCGTTGTTGCTTTGTAATGAGTACAACATAAATATACACGAATTCCGCTGCAATGTCAAGTCCTTTTTTGAATTTTTTGCGATTTTCTTCCGGACACAGAAAAACCCCGGCACCTACAAAGGGCGCCGGGGCAATTTTGTGTTTTATTTTATACAGACTTAATAGGTAATGCTGTCGGTGGTAATGTAGGTAACGCCCTTGTCTTTCAGACTTTGGAGCGTGTCCATATCGTCAATGGTCCAGGCGCCCACTTCCAGTCCGGCGTCCAAGCACTTTTGCACCACTTCCTTGGTGTTCTCCTCCTTGTTGCCGTTAAAGTCAATGCCGCACTCGCCGCCCAGGGCCTTGGCGTCTGCAATGGCCTGGTCGTCGATCTTCTGTACCAAATACCATACCGGCACATCCTGGGACAGCTTGCGGATCTGCTGCAAATTCTCCAAATGGAAAGAGATAAACAGCGGCTTTGCGCCGGTATCCGCCACCAGCTTTAAGATCTCGTCATAATGATCCGTGTTGTTCTTGCCTTTCAGCTCGATCACGGCGGTCATATTGTACTGCACGCAGGTCTTTAAGTAGTCCTCCAAGGTGCAGATCTTCAAATTGGGGTATTGGTCGATATTCACCCCATTGTCCGTATTGTAGGTGAGCAGCTCGTCATAGGTCTTTTTCTCCACAAAGGCGTGCTTATCCATCATACGGTAAGTATGGCTGTCGTGGGAGATGACCCACACCCCGTCCTTGGTGCGATAGGTGTCGCACTCGGCGCCGGTAAATCCGGCCTTGCCGGCCTCCTCAAAGGCAGGCAGCGTATTCTCCGGTGCCACGGCACGGAACCCACGGTGGGCGATCAGGGTCACATCGTGATTGCCCATAGCGGTGACAGTGTAGTCCTTTACCTGGCAGTAATTGTGCAGATAGATCAGCCCGCCGCTGACAACGATCAGGATCAGCGCCAGCAGCACGCTGCACAGGATCACCGCCACCTTTTTGCCGGTGGACCACTTTTTCTTCTCTTTTTTTACTGCGGTTTCACTCATTTTCTGTTTCCCCCTCCGGTTGCATTGGGAATTTGATCACCTTGTCGTCGGTGACGAACTCCCCTTTTTTGTTCCACTTGCCCTGCACGCCCTTGTGGGCGGCGCCCAGCTGAAAATGCAGCTGCGCAATACCAAAGTCCAGGCTCTTGTCCGAGTACGGCGCGTCTACCGAGGCAGAGATCTTGCCCCCCTCGTAGCGAAAGCGCACGCACCGCCGGTTGGTGGCAGACGGCGCCTTTTCCACCATCTGCATAGCAAACACATACGGCTCCGGCAGCGCCCGGTCGCAGGCCTCCATCATCTTTTGGTAGGGCTTGTTGGTCTTGTGGGTGGCGTTGTACATCATCTTCTCTTTCATGCTCTTGCCGGGCTTTACATTGCCGATGGTGATCACGCCGTACAGGCGCAGATCCCGGGGCAGGTCCAGCATTTGGTAGAGCTTGTTCTCATTATATGTACCCGTTACCCAGCAGGTGCCCAGCCCGTGGTACACGCACTGCAAAACAATACTTTCGCCAAAGTAGCCGCTTTGAATTCTGGCCCACTCCGTGTCCGGCCCACACACAGCCACCAGCGCAAATTTGCCGGTAAACAGGGTAAAGGGGGCCGTGCCGTCCGCCAGCAGGCGAAAGGAAAGCCCGCTTTGGTGATTGACGGCGTCCACCATCTCCTGCAAGATCTCCAGCACCCGGGGATCCGGCGGGGTATGGCTGTAAGTACGGCGGGAACAGCGAGCGCCGATGGCCTCAATATATTCTGCATTGGTCAAATGTACCACTTCCTCTCCACGGCAGGCACCGCCTGCTGCACGCCCCCGCCCGGCGCAAAACCGGGCAGGGGAACACAGCCTCAGTATAGCACAATCCCGGGAGAATTACAAGTCAAAGGTCACGCCGTAAGCCTTGGCCCAAACATAGATTTGAACCACATAAGCCACCACCTGCGCCCCGCGCATCAGCTGGCCGTACCAGGGCTCTCGCAGGGCGTCCGGATTGTCGCACAGGGCACACACAGTGTCCCGGTTAAGCAGGTCGTACAGCGGGCAGGCGGTGTCCGTCAGCACCGGCTCCACCAGTTCCTTGACCCGGGCAAAGTACGCCGGATTAAAGGTCTTGGGGTACGGGCTTTTTTTGCGCCAGGCGATCTGATGGGGCAGTTCTCCCTCAAAGGCCTTGCGCAGCACGCCCTTCTCCCGCCCCTCCGGCGACTTCAGCGCCCAGGGCATATTGTAGGCGTACTCCACCAGCCGCCAGTCGCAAAACGGCACCCGCACCTCCAGAGAGCTGTGCATACTCATCGCGTCCTTGCGCATCAGCAGCGTTTGCATAAACCAGTCGGTATTCAGCCGGAACATCTGGCGCATCCGCTTTTCCAGCGGGCTGTCTGTATCCAGCACCTCCGTGTCTGCCACCGTGCGGCGGTAGGCGGCCTGCACATAGTCCGCCCCCTCCGGCAGCAATCCCGGGCGCAGCAGACTTTGGCGCACATCTACGCTGCGGGACCAGGGGAAAGTGTCCTCAAACAAGATCTCCTGCCGATGATACCAGGGATAGCCGCCAAAGATCTCGTCGGCGCACTCGCCGGACAGGCACACCTTAAAGTCCCGGTGCACCTGCCTGCAAAACAGCAGCAAGCTGGAGTCCACATCCGTAAAGCCCGGCACGCCACGGGCCAGGGTGGCCTCCACCAGCGCGTCTGCCACATCCACATTATCCAGCACCACATTGCGGTGATGGGAGCCGATGGCCCCGGCGATTAGGCCGATATAATCGCTGTCCGCATTGGGCTGGAACAGGCTCTTTCGGAAGTAGCGGCTGTTGTCCTCATAATCCACCGAGTAGGTGCACAGTTGCTCCCCCTGCGCCGCCATTTGCCGGGCGGCGATCTCGGAAATAATGGACGAGTCCAGCCCGCCGCTAAGGAAAGTACATACCGGCACATCGCTGACCAGCTGGCGCTCCACCGCGTCCGTCACCAGCTGATGGGTGCGCTCGATAGTGTCCGCCCCGCTGTCCGTATGGGGCGCTGCGTGCAACTTCCAGTACCGGTGCACCTGCAAAGTGCCGTGGTCATAGGTCAGGTAGCAGGCGGGGGGCAGCTCCGCCAGATCCCGAAACACCGCGTGCCCCGGGGAGCGGGCAGGCCCCAGCATAAAGATCTCGGCCAGCCCGCTGCGGTCCACCACCGGCTCCACCTCTGGGAGCAGCAGCAAGGTGGGGATCCGGCTGGCAAAGGCAAACAGCCGCCCCTTTTTGCAGTAGAACAGGGGCTTTACCCCGATCCGATCCCGGGCGGCAAACAGGGTGCCCCGGCGGGTGTCATACACCGCAAAGGCAAAAATGCCATTGAGTTTTTCCAGGCAGCCGGCTTTCCACTTATGGTAGGCCTTGAGCACCACTTCCGTGTCGCAGGTGGTCTCAAAGCTGTACCCGGCACTCTCCAGCAGATGGCGCACCTCTGCTGTGTTGTAAATTTCGCCGTTATAGGCGATCACCAGATCGCCAAAGCGCATAGGCTGCCGCCCGCCTGCCGGGTCAATGATCGCCAGGCGCCGGTGCAGCAGCGCCGCCCCCGGCTCTAAGTATCGCCCGCTGTCGTCCGGGCCACGGCTCCGCAGGCTGTCGCTCATTTGGCACAGCAGCTGCTCTCGCTCCCGCAGATCCACATCCTCACGCAGAATTCCTGCAATTCCGCACATAACATCACCTCACTTTTAGTCTATGCAGGCGCACGCCCTTTGCCAGCCACGGATTTTTTGGAAATTTGCAATTTGGGCTTGACTATCATTTTTTGTTGTGTTATAGTATTAAGGCGTTAAGAAATGCTGGTGTAGCTCAGTTGGTAGAGCAGCTGATTTGTAATCAGCAGGTCAGGGGTTCGAGTCCGTTCACCAGCTCCACGGCGGAGTTGGCAACGCCGTTCTCCGCGTCTATATGGGTAGGTTCCCGAGTGGCCAAAGGGAGCAGACTGTAAATCTGCCGTCTACGACTTCGATGGTTCGAATCCATCCCTGCCCACCAAAGAAACGACAATTTTCTTTTGAAGATTGTCGTTTCTTTTTTCTTTTCATTGATTTTATTTATTACGGGAGGTTCTTATGGAATACACCAAGCTGGGCAATACGGATATAGAGATCAGCAAGCTGTGCGTGGGCTGTATGAGCTTTGGCAAAGCGGGCACCATGCACGACTGGACCCTGGACCAAGAGGCCACCACCCGGGTGGTGGGGCACGCTCTGGACCTGGGTATCAACTTTTTTGACACTGCCAACGGCTACTCCGCCGGCACCAGTGAGGAATACCTGGGCCGCGCCCTGGGGCAGCTGACTGCCCGGGACAAGGTGGTGATCGCCTCTAAGGTCTACTTTAACCCGGGGCGGCTGTCTGCCGCTGCCATTCACCGGGAGATCGACGGCACCCTGCGGCGGCTGGGCACGGATTATCTGGATCTGTATATCATTCATCGGTTCGACTACGATACCCCCATTGAGGAGACCATGGGCGCCCTGAACGATCTGGTGCAGCAGGGCAAGGTGCGGGCCATCGGCGCCTCTGCCATGTACGGCTACCAGTTCTACAATATGCAGCTGGCCGCCCGGCAAAACGGCTGGGCACCGTTCCAGGCTATGGAGAACCACTACAACCTGCTGTACCGGGAGGACGAGCGGGAGCTGATCCCCATTTGCAAGCAGATGGGCGTGTCGCTAATGCCTTACAGTCCCCTGGCCGCCGGGCACCTGACCCGCCCCACCTGGCAGGCCCACACCCTGCGATCAGAGACCGATCGGGTGGCCCGTGGCAAGTACGACCGCACAGAGCAGCAGGATATGGCCATTGTGCAGCGGGTGGCGGAGCTGGCCGCACGCTACGGGGTCAAAATGCAGCAGATCGCCCTGGCCTGGCACTGGGCAAAGGGCGTGGCCGCGCCCATCGTCGGCGCCACCAAGACCGCCTATTTGGACGACGCTGCCGGGGCGCTGGCGGTGCGCCTGACCCGGGAGGACATTGCCTACCTGGAAGAATGTTATACACCCCACCCTATTGTGGGCGCCATAGATAAAAACCCGCCCCAGGGCGTCATGCTCCTGGACGAGAAAAAATAAAAAGGCAAAAAAGAACCGGCAAGGGTGATCCCCTGCCGGTTTTTTATGCCTGTTAAATCTGATACCACTTAATTTCGTTAGGCTCCAGGTGCAGGTCAAACCCGCTGCCGTCGCCCACATACACGGTGGTGTCCTGCGGCGCATAGGTGTTGTTGACCACGCAGTATTTGCCGTTCTTTACATAGGCGTGGACCTCCACATTGTAGTTGGTGGAGAACCACTTGTGCAGCTCCGACTCCGCAGAAGCCGCCCACAGCACCGCACGGTACAGCACACGGCTGTTCTTAAAGCTGTAAGGCAGGCCGCTGATATACACGCCCCGGCCCTTGCCGAATTCCTTAACGGCCATCTGCACCTCGCAGCCGTTGCGCACCGCAAAGGGCAACTCCGTTTCATTCTGGAGCAATACCCGGGTGCCCTCCAGGGCCACAATGTTCTTTTTGCCCTCGCCAAAGTCCACATCGCCGTCCGCGTCTGCCAGGATAAAGTGGTCCGGGTGGGCGGTGGTGTTGTAGCGGTCCGTGTTCAGGGCAAAGCCGTTCTCCTCTTCCACGCCCAGAATATCGTCCAGCTGGAAGAACTTGCCCTGCCACTGGTGAGCTGCCGGCTCGCCCACGCCGATAAAGCCGCCGCCGTTATAGACAAAGGACTTCACCCGGGTGACGATCTCCTCATCACACCAATAGGCGCCGCCGGTCTGGGCGGTATCTGCGTCGCCCACATTCAAGATCACATCGAATTGATCCAGGAAGTGGGGGTCGCTCTTAATATCGTCAAAGCTGATGAACGCCACATCAAAGGGCGCGCCGCTCAGGGCCTCGATCACGCCGAAATAGGAATAATTCTGCCGATAATACAGGCCGTGGTGCACCATATGGTTGCCCCAGGCGCGCATTTTGCCCCAGCAGTTGAGCACCGCCACTTTCTTTACGCAATAGGGAGTCACGCCCTGGATATTGTCATACAGGGTGCGGAACTCGTCGCACACGGACTCAATGTAATCCACAAAATCCGGGAACTGGAGCGCCAGCTTTAAGTAGCCGCCGTAGCCGATCCGCTGAATGGGACTGCGCAGAATAGCACGCCGGGCGGTGACCCAGTTGGTCTTGGCCTCCATGATCGGGTCGCCCCCCTCGTGGAACACATCCGGGAAGAAATAAGGCAGGAACCGACCCTCCGTATATTTTACATTCTTAATATCGCTAAACAGCCGCAGGGTGGCGCCGTTGCCCACGCTGCCCACCACGGCGTCCAGCCCGATGGTGGCGAACTCCTCCATAAACGGCTCCATGCCGATCCAGTGGTCGCCCATAAACATCATGGCCTCTTTGCCGTAGCTGTGCACAATGTCTACCATCTCTTTGGCCAGCTTGGCCACCTCCCGGCGCTGGAACGCCTGGAAGTCCTTAAACTCCTTGGTAGGGATCCGGTAGCTGTTGTTCATATAGCCCTGGTCGATAATGAACTCCGGGCGGAACTTGTAGCCCACCTCCTGCTCAAATTGCTTTAAGATATAGGGGCTGACGGAGGCGGAATAGCCGAACCAGTCCACCCACTTCTCCCGCGCCATCTCGTCAAACACCAGGGTAAACTGGTGGAAGAAGGTGGTAAAGCGGATCACATCCACATAGGGGTGCTCGTCCAGGAACCGGCGCAGCCGCTCCATAGAGTGGGCGTGGGTCTTGGGCTGGCGCACATCAAAGGTGATCTGCGGCTCCGCGTCTTTCCAGTCGTTGACCACCGCGTTGTACATATTCACCGGGTCCCACATAATGTAGGTCAAAAAGCTGACGGTGTACTGGTGGAAGGGCACGGTGCGGATCACCACATTGCCGCTCTCCTCATTATAGCGCCAGTCCTCCGTGGGCACCGGCTCCCCGGTGGTGCGGTCCATCACTTCCCACCAGCGGGTAATATCGTCATAGGTATTCACCTTCAACATCGCCGGGTACAGGTGGTCCATCAGGTGGATCTCCAGCGTGTCTTTCACCGCCGTGTGGAACGGGGTCATAATGTACATCTGCTGCACCTCGTCCGGGTTGGCCTTGGCCCAGGCGTTGTCCTTACGGGTGGTGCAGTAGGTGGCGTAGATCTTGGCGCCGGTGTCTTTCAGTTCCTGGGGGAACTCTGTGCCGTCGCAGTCACGCAGGGCGTCTGCGCCCCAGCGCTCCATAATTTCTTTGGTCTGGGGCACCACATCCAGGTCCGTGGGAATGGTGACTCTGCCCTTTCTGTTTGCCATAATTTGTTACCTCAATCTTCCTTGCTGTCCGCCGGAACGACGGTGTTGTTCACCAGTTTCATCTTGCCGTGGTTGCGCTTGCGCTTTAAGGGCACGCCCGGCTCCATATAAAATGTGTTGCCTTCCACCAGGCCGTCCGGGTTGCCGGCAGGCGACAGCACGCCCCCCAGGTCCCGATAGCTTACATTGTGGCGGTAGGTGCTGTGCACCGCCTCGCCCAGGCAAAACATCATGGCCCCGCCCTCGTTATAGGCGGAGTAGTTGTATTCATACACGGTGCCGTCGCCGGAGTCCGCGTCATAGGCCATACCGTCCTGGTTCAGCTTGGTATCTGCCACATCGTTGTACCGCAGCAGGGCGTCCTTGCACTTCCAGGGCCAAATGGCCGCCGCCACCTTGCCCTGGCGCTTGCCCGGGTACTTGTAATAGCGGTCGTTCATCTCCAAGGCGCAGCTGTCCGCCGTGTTGTGCTCCACCAGCGGGCGCAGCACATACATGGGGGTAATGGCGTCGCCCCCGGCAGCCACCACATAGTTGCCCCGCAGGGTAACATTTTCGTGGCCGTATTTTAAGAAGGTCTCCTCTGCCAGCTCCTTGGTGGCAAAGTCCCGGTGCCGGTAGCTGTACCCCACCGCAATGCCCCAGCGGCTCACCTGCTGGACCATACAGTTCTCCACCGTTACGCCGTCATACCGGGCCACGCCGGTCTTGGCCTCATCGGCGGGGGTAAAGGCGGTCATATAAATACCGCCGTTGTTCATATGCTTGTTGTACACATTGCCCTTCACATCGTGGACAAACAGCCCGGTAAGGGTAATGCTGTGCAGGGTGCCCCGATCCCGAGCCACCACCGCCACGCCGGTGCGGTCCATTTTGTCCGCGGCGCAGTAGCTTTCCAGGTCGGTAAAGGGGGCGTCATTGGTGATCTCCAGGTCCCGCAGCACAATGTTCTCCACATCATAGAGCAGCACCGCGGAGGACACATCCCCCCGGCACACATGGCCGCCAAAATCCAGCTGGGTGCCGTAGTCCTGGTACCACACGCCGGTGCCGTCTGCCGCAATGCAGGGCAGGGCGTCACCCTCACCGTAAGCGCCGATCTCAATAGGCGCACCGGCAATATCGCCGCAGTTTTTCAGGTGCAAGGCCTCACCGGCAAACACGCTGCCCCGCTCCAGGAACACCTTGTCCCCGGGCTGCAAGGAGAGGGCGCTGACCTGCGCCAGGTGCAAGAACGGCGTCTGCGGGGTCAGGCCGTCAAAATCGGCGCTGCCGTGGATAGAACTAGCGTAATAAGTCTTGGATGGCACGGTCGTACTCCTCCTCTCGCATTTTTTTACGAACCACCTGCTTCACCTCGCGAAAGCGGAACTTGTCCTTCAAATAGCGGGTGAACAGGTCCTTATTGGCCTTGTAATAGGCCTTTTCGTCCCGGGTGGTGATAGGCGCATAGTCATACCGAACTGCCTTGCGCTCCCCGGCGAATGCCAACCGAAAGCGGGTGCATTCATACTGTAAATACGCCGGCAGCGGATAGGCAGTCAGGCCGTACACCACTTCCCCGGCGGCTAATTTTTCCGCGCGGCGGGCGTTCTCCCGGCGGCAGCGCTCCTCCGCCGCCTCCAGGCTGTCGTCGTCGATCAGACCCAGCTGCTTTGCAAAAGTCAGGTTGGCGCAAATGCGCCGCAGCTCCTGCTGGTCCTTTGCATATTTGTTCATTTTTTTACCCCATTTGACAGGCCGGTGCAAGCGCCCCGGCACGGTTTTTGTGATCCCTTATATCATACCGATTTTGGCCCTATATTGCAAGGGAATTTTCAGATTATCGCCCCAATTTCCGCCCCGCTCTTGCCCGGGGGACGGAATTTTGCTATACTGGGGAGAGAAACAAAATGAGGTGGGTATATGAAACAGGGCAAATTCATCGTATTTGAGGGGCTGGACGGCAGCGGCAAAACCACCCAGCTGGAGCGGCTGGGCGCCCGACTGGCAGAGAAGCTGGGCGACAGCGCCGTCTACTGCACCCGGGAGCCGGGCGACAGCGCCCCCGGGCTGCTGTGCCAACAGTTCAGCCAAAAAAAGCTGGCCTTGGCGCCGGAGACGGTGGCGCTGCTGTATGCCGCCGACCGGGTGGAGCACATTGCAAAGGACCTGCTGCCTCGGCTGGAGTCCGGCCAAACGGTGCTGTGCGATCGGTACTACTTCTCCAATTTCGCCTACCAGACCCTCACCTCCGACTTGGAGGATCTGCTGCGGTATAACGCCTTTGCCCGGCGCACCCTGCGCCCGGACGCGGTGGTGTTCGTAGATGTGGACCCGGAGGAATGCGCCCGCCGGAGAGCACACCGGGGCGGCGCCGCTGAATTCTACGAAAAAACGGAGCTGGCCCGCCAGATCCGCACCGGGTATCAGCAGGTGTTTGACCGGTTAAAAACGGAAGAGCATATCCTCACCGTAGACGGCAGCGGCGACCCGGCGCAGGTGGAAGCCCGCATTTGGTCCGCATTGCAAGGGTATTTTGAATAAGGCATTATAGAAAAAGCGGGCGGCAATCCTTCCGTCAATGCCTAACGGCATTGCCACCACCGCAGGTAGTGGGTTTGCCGTAGGCAAACTCGGAGGGATTATGCGGCGGGAGCAAGCCCCCGCCCTACGGATTTTATCACGGGGTCCCCAAAAAGGCATAAGCCTTTTTGGGGAGAGGAGACATTACGAAATGCGCGCGGGGTAGATTTTTGTTAAAAAATCCGCCACAAGCAATATGGAGTCAATGCCGACGATGTAGGGGCCGATGCCCACATCGGCACGCATTGATTATACACCCACATAAAAAAGAACACCCACAGCGGGTGCTCTTCTTTTTTTGCGCTTATTTATTCTTGCCCCAGCGGGCGATCACATCTTGCAACTTGTCGTACTGCTTGGTGGTGATATTGTCCGGCTTCATCACCAAAATACGCTTCATGGTGTCTCGCCGATCCACGGTCCAAACAGAGAGTTTGTACCCGTTCTTGTGCAGAAAGTTGCACAGCCGACCGCCGGCGTACTTATAATTGCAGTTCAGCCCGATGGCGCCACTGTCCTCCAGGGTCTTGAGCAGCCGCTGCTGGTAATCCTCGGAAAAGATCTGGAACCGGGAGGGAATATAATTAAGATAATAGGGCAGGTCCCGGCAGGTGGACTTCTTCACCGCGTTCATATTCCACACTTCCAGCCCGGTCAGGAACACCCGGTCATACAGGTTGTACTCTACCAGCAGGTCGTGGAGGGCGCCCAGCACCTTGGTCTCCTTAATATCCAAATTCAGCTGAATGGCCGTCGGCTCCAGCAGGGCAAAAGCGTCTGCCAGGGGCACGCCGTCGTTGTTGGTGACCACCAGGTCGTGGGCCATCACCAAAACGCCGTTTGGCCGCTGGCGCACATCTATTTCAAACACCTCTACCTGATGATCCACCGCCGCCTGCACAGCCTCCAGGCTGTTCTGCGCCGTGTCAAACGCGCCGGTATGGGCCGTAATGGTAAATCCGTCCACAAAAGTCAACTTCCTTTCATCATACGAGCGGGTAATAGCATAGTTCGCCACCCCGATCACCATAGCCACAGACACCAGAAAGCTGAACACCTGGTACGAAAAATGCTTGGCCCAGGTGGGGGTCATATTCCGTTTTAAGAACCTCTTAAACCGCACCCAGCGGCTTTGCGGCTGTGCCATAGGCTCACCTCAAAAGCGGACAAATGCCGAGAAACAGCTGGATCTCGGCATTTGAAACATCATTTTTCTACGATCAATCCTGGCGGCTGCCGGAGTAGTTGGGCGCCTCCTTGGTAATGTACACATCGTGGGGGTGGCTCTCCACCAGACCTGCGCCGGTGATCTTAATAAACTTGGCGTTGGTGCGCAGCTCCGCAATGCTGTGGCAGCCCACATAGCCCATACCGGAGCGCAGACCGCCCATCATCTGGAACACAGTGTCGCCCACCGGGCCCTTGTAAGGCACACGGCCCTCTACGCCCTCCGGCACGAACTTCTTGGTGCCGTTCTGGAAGTAACGATCGGCAGAGCCTTTGTTCATCGCGCCCAAAGAGCCCATACCGCGATATACCTTAAACTGACGGCCCTGGTAGATCTCCGTCTCACCGGGAGACTCCTCACAACCGGCTACCAAAGAGCCGACCATTACCACGGAACCGCCGGCCGCAATGGCCTTTACGATCTCGCCGCTGTACTTGATACCGCCGTCTGCAATGATCGGGATACCGTACTTGTCGGCCATCTCCGCCGCGTCATAAATGGCCGTGATCTGGGGCACGCCGATACCGGCGACCACACGGGTGGTGCAGATAGAGCCGGGGCCGATACCCACCTTCACCGCGTCTGCACCGGCCTTGATCAAAGCCTCGGTGCCCTCTGCGGTAGCCACATTACCGGCGATCAGAGAGATCTGCGGGAACGCATTTTTCACCCGCTCCACCGCCTTCAGAATATTGGCGGAATGACCGTGGGCAGAGTCCAGGATCAGGGCGTCTACCTGGGCATTGACCAGCGCACCGGCACGGTCCATAATGTCATTGGTCACGCCGATGGCGGCAGCGCACAGCAGGCGGCCTTTCTCATCACGGGCGGTGTTGGGGTACTTCACGCTCTTTTCAATATCCTTAATGGTCACCAGACCGGTGAGCTTACCGTTCTTGTCCACCAGGGGCAGTTTCTCTACCTTGGAGCGCATCAGGATCTTCTTGGCTTCCTCCAAAGTGGTACCGGCCATTGCGGTGACCAGCTTATCCTTGGGGGTCATTACAGCGGAGATGGGCACGGAGAAGTCCGTCATAAACCGCATATCCCGGTTGGTGAGAATACCCACCAGGGTGCCGTCCTCCTCACAGATAGGCACACCGCTGATCTTGTATTTGCGCATTAAATTCTCTGCGTCCTGGGCCAAATGCCGGGGAGAGAGGAAAAACGGATTGGTAATGACGCCGTTCTCCGAGCGCTTTACCTTATCGACCTCGGTAGCCTGATCCTCAATGGTCATATTCTTGTGGATTACGCCGATACCGCCCTCACGGGCAATGGCGATGGCCATATTGGACTCGGTGACCGTGTCCATGGCAGAGGTCATCAGGGGGATATTCAGGGTAATATCCTTGGTCAACTTGGTGGACAGGTCCACTTCGTTAGGCAACACATCGGACTCTGCCGGGATCAGCAGAACATCGTCAAAGGTCAGCCCTTCTTTTACAAACTTTGCGCCGTATTCGCTCATTACATTACCTCCGTTATTGATAAATTCCTATTCCGTGAAGAATATTTTTACTATAATAGCACTTTTTGCGCCGCCCTGCAAGTAGAAAATCCGGCGCAAAAGGTGGTATTTATTTGGTAGAAATGCTCTTTTTGGCGGACCAGGCGCCCCGATAGGTAACGGTTTTGCCCGCTGCGTCCTTGCGGGTCTTGACCGCCCGCACCTGCACATAATATTTTTTATGGCGAGAGAGTTTGCTCAATTTCTTCTGCACCGTCTTGCCGGAGCTGACCTTTACCGTCTTGGCCTTTTTCATATCCTTGCGGGTAGAGTAGCGCACCTCGTAGCCGGAGGCGGTCACCTTTTTCCACTTAACGGTGACCGTGCCCTTACCGGCAGTCAGCTTGGGCGCTGCCGGGGTGACCGGGGTGGTGCAGGTCACATAATTGCCGCCGTCCACACCGGCAATGCTGCCCTTGTAGGCCGTAACACGGAAAGTGTAAGTGGCAGCCGGGGACAGACCGCCGATCTTGGCGCTGTTGCCGCTGACGGTCTTAACGGTGACCCACTTGCCGTTCTTCTTTTGCTGCACCCGGTAGGTGCTGACCCCGGCGGCCTTTTGCCAGCTGAAGGTCAGAGCCTTTGGCTCCCGCTTGGTGATCTTGATCTGCTGCACCTTGGCCGGGCGAATGGTATAGGTGCGCCCGGTGCTGTCGCCGCCGGTGCCTCGCAGGGTCACGGTGTAGGTGCCCGGGTTGGTGGCAGTGCCGCCGCTGACAGTGTAGCCGCTAAAAGGCTGCCCGGCGTAGGTGACCGTCAGCTTGGGTCCCTGGGCCTTGCCGTTATAGGTGAACTTGGTCTGGCTCAGGCGCACCACCACATTGCCCATATTGGGCAGCAGCGGCTCATAGCTGCGGGCAGCCACCCGGTCCACATAATTGCGGGTCAGGTCCGTGTCTGCATACACGCCGTCGTCCAGTCGGTGCTCGTGGTAGTCGCTGTCCATAGCCTGCAAGTCCGTATAATTCTTCAAGAAGAAGTTGTAGACGATATTGCCCGCGTCGTAGGTATCGTCCCAGGTGCAGTCCACATAGTAGTATTTGCCGCCCACCTGCACCAAATTCCAGGCGTGGCAGCCCTCCTGGGGATCCGAGTACACAAAGCGCACCGACAGCCCCAGCTCCCGGCACAGCCGATAGTACGCCAGTGCGTACCCCTGGCACACGCAGCGCCCCACATTCAAGCAGCCGTAGGCGGAGTAGTCGTAGTCGTCGTAGCGGCTGTCCATCTCCATATCATAGACCGTGGCCCGGCACACATCGTCGTGCACTTTCTTTGCCAGGTCGTAGTCGCTCATTTGGTTCCGATCCACCCGGCTGACATAATTCTGCACATACCGATCCATCCACTGCTCCTCGGCGGCGGTGGTGTAGTAGCCTAGGCCGTAATAGATCACCCGGTAGTAATATACTCCGTTTTTGCTGCCGTCGGCATACAGCATACCGCTGACGCTGCCCAGCTGCCAGCGCAGATAGTCCCCGTCCCGGGCAGAAACGGAGTTCTTCTGGGCGGTGGCGTCATTGAGCAGCCCTAAGAACAGCTCTTCTCTCGCCTGCACGGCGCTGTTGCTGCTGCCGGTCAGGCCCCGCCGATCGGTGGCCAGGCGCAAGACCACCTGGTCGCTGCGCTTTACCATCTGGTCCCGCAGCTGGCGGATCAGGTCGCTTTGGCTGCCGTAATAGGTGTTGCCGTTGACCGTGTAATTCTTCTCCAGCTTATCCCGGAATTGCAGCTCCATCTTGGCGCTGCTGCCCAGGCGAAAGCCGTAAGTGCTGTGGAACGCCGCCTTTTCAGGCTGGGCGGCAAAGCACTCTGCCGGCAGCGCACCCAGGGTGCCTACAAGTAATGCAATCGCCAGCAAAAAGCTGGTGAGGGCGGAAAATCGCTTTTTCATCTTCCTTTTCTTTTCCATTTCTTTCTCCTTTTATCGGGCGCAGCGGGCGATCTGCTGGGCCGTCTGCTCCACGGTGTTGTTGTCGCACTTAATGACCGCGTCCGCATACCGGCGGTACAGGGGCAGCCGCTCGTTGTACATATCCTGCAAAGTGTAGCCCGCTTGCAGCACCACGCCCCGGCTGTCCAAATTCTGAATACGGCGGCACATGGTCTCATACTCCAGGTGCAGATAGATCACCTTGCCCAGTCGGTGCAGGTGGTCCATAGCCGCCGGGGAATACACCACGGAGCCGCCGGTGGCGATCACCGTACCGGCAATATCCAGGGACAAAATGGCCTCCTCCTCTGCCCGGGCAAAGTAGTCCAGCCCCTTTTCGTCAATGATCTGTTGCAGGCGCTGGCCCTCCCGATTTTGGATCAGCAGGTCCGTGTCAAAAAAATTCTTCAGCAGCAGCTTGGCTGCCACCACCCCGCAGGTGGATTTGCCGCTGCCGGGCATACCGATCAATATGATATTGCCGCTGTTTGCTTGCATTTTCTCTTCCTCAATTCTTCACTTTTTGGCAGCCACGCCCACCCGGCGGCAGGTGCCGTCTGCCAGGGGGCAACGGTCGCACTTGGGGCTGCGTGCCGGGCAAATATCCCGCCCAAACAGCACAATGCGGTGGCAAAAATCCGACCCCATATCCGGGGGAATGATCTTTTTTAAGGCAAATTCGATCTGCTTGGGGTCTTTCGTTGCCACCAGCCCCAGCCGGTTGGCAATGCGGATCATATGGGTGTCTACCACCACGCTCTCCTTGCCGTACACATCGCCCACGATCAGGTTGGCGGTCTTGCGCCCAACCCCGGGCAGGGTCAGCAGGTCCTCAATGGTGTCCGGCACCCGGCCACCGTAATCGTCCCGCACTTTGCGTGCCATTTCTATGATATTCTCCGCCTTGGTCTTGTAAAACCCGCAGGAGTAAATCAGCTTTTCAATATCCGCCACATCGGCGTTGCAGTAGTCCTCCAATGTGGGGTACTTGGCAAACAGCGCCGGGGTCACCAGGTTCACCCGGGCGTCCGTGCACTGGGCAGACAGGCGCACCGCCACCAGCAGCTCAAAGGCGTTGCCGGAGAACAGGGAGCACCGCGCGTCCGGGTACAGCTGCTCCAAAGCTGCCGCCACCTGCAAAAATCGTTCTTTCTTGGTCATATTTACAGTTTCCTCTTCTTCACCCGCTCCCAGTAGGCGCGAGCGGCCTGCTCGGTCTTGTTGTCGCCAAAATGGTAATACTGGGTGCCCTTTAGCACATCCGGCAGGTACTGCTGCTCCACCCAGTGATTTTCATATTCATGGGGGTACTTGTAAAACTGGCCTTTCACCTTGGCGTCTGCGCCGTCGTAGTGCTTGTTTTGCAACCGGCGGGGAATGGGCGAATAATTGCCCCGCTGCACATCCGCCATGGCGGCGTTAATAGCGTCATGGGCGGTGTTGCTCTTGGGACTGGTGGCCACCAGCACCACCGCGTCCGCCAGGGGCAGCCGTGCCTCCGGCAGACCCAGCATTTGGGCCGCGTCCACCGCCGCCTTAACGATGGGAATGATTTGGGGATAGGCCAGCCCCACATCTTCACAGGCGCAGACCATCAGCCGCCGACAGGCCGAGGGCAGGTCCCCTGCCTCCAGCAGCCGGGCCAAATAATGGAGCGCTGCGTCCGGGTCCGAGCCGCGCATAGACTTTTGATAGGCGGAAATAATATCGTAATGCTCGTCGCCCAGCCGATCATAGCGAGCGCCGCTTTTTTGGGTCAGCTGGTCTACCAGCTCCCGGGTGATCTGCTTTTTGCCGTCCGTCTCCCCGGCGGCAAAGTAGCAGTTCTCCACCGCGCCCAGGGACTTGCGCACATCGCCGCCGCCCCGCTCTGCCAGGGTGCGAGCCACCCCGTCCTCGAGCGCTGCCGGGGTGCCGTTCTCCGCCTCCAGCAAACGGAAGCCCCGCTCCACAGCGGGCACCACATCTGCCGGGGTAACGGATTTGAACTCAAACACCGTGCACCGACTGAGCACCGCCGGGTAGATATAAAAATACGGGTTCTCCGTGGTGCTGGCGATCAGGGTGATCTTGCCGTTTTCTATGTATTCCAGCAGGGACTGCTGCTGGCGCTTGTTAAAATACTGGATCTCGTCCAAATACAGCAATATGCCGTTGGGCGCGGACAGGGTGTCCAGCTCTGCCACCAGCGCCCGAATATCTGCCGTTGAGGCGTTGGTGCCGTTGAGCCGCCGCAGGGCGCGGTCCGTGCGCTTGGCGATAATGGACGCCACCGTGGTCTTGCCCACCCCCGGCGGACCGTAAAAAATCAAATTGGGAATATCGCCGCTCTCGATCAGCTGCCGCAGGGCCTTGCCGGGCCCCAGCAGGTGCTGCTGGCCCACCACCTGGTCCAGGCTTTCCGGGCGGATACGGTCTGCCAGCGGATTGGTCATACCGGTTTCTCCTTCTCTTGCTTAGAATACACGCAGCCGCAGAAGTTTTGGCGATACAGGCCGTACTCCCGGGACAGCGCAATGGAGCGCTTGTACCGCTCCTGCTTCTTAAAATCCGAGGGCAGCCAGGCCACCCCGTACTGCTCCCCTACGCTCTGCCCAATGGCGTTGATCTTTTGGGCGTCCTTTAGGGGGCTGATACTCAGGGTGGTACAGAAGTAGTCAAAGCCCATTTCCTTTGCCAGCGCCGCCGTCTTTTCCAGTCGCTGGCGATAGCAGCGCATACAGCGGGCGCCCCCCTCCGGGCAGTCCTCATACCCCTTGGCAACAGCCGCAAAGGCCGCCGGTTCGTAGTCCCCGGCGATCAGCTGCACCGGGTGCACCGCCGGTTGCTGCTCGATCAACCGCCGCTGCTCCGCCAGCCGCTTTTGGAACTCCCCCTCTGGGGCAATATTCGGATTATAATAAAAGACCGTGATCTGAAAATACTGCGACAGCCACTCCAGCGTGGCGCTGGAACAGGGGGCGCAGCAGCTGTGCAGCAGCAGGGTAGGTACCCGCCCTGCCGCCGTTTGCTGCCGGATCACGGCCATACACATACGATCGTAATTGATTTTGTTCATGTTATTTGCTCAAATAGTAAGTGGGGTTCACCCGGGTGCCGTCCAGCCGAATTTCAAAATGGCTGTGGGGGCCGGTGGAGTTGCCGGTAGAGCCGCTCTTGGCGATCTGCTGGCCCTTCTTCACCGTTTGGCCGGTGCCCACTAAAATCGACGAATTGTGGGCATACAGGGTCACCACGCTGCGGCCGTGGCTGTCTGTGCCGTGATAGATCATCACATAGTAGCCGTAGCTGTAATCCAGCCGCTTAACGGTAATGACTACCCCGGACTGGGCGGCCACCACCTTGGAGCCTACGCTGCAAGGGAAGTCCAGCCCACCGTGGAACTTGCCGCTGGAGTAGTTGGGGAACCCGGCGCTGACGGTATAGTGCCCGGGCACCGGATAAGTCATATTCAGCGCTGCGTCCGAGTGGCTGTAAACCCCTTGGGCCTTGCCCCCGGCGGTGCTGTTCTTAGAGGTGGTGTGCTCCTTGTCCTTGTCGGACAGGGTGGTCACCTCGTCTGCGTCTTTCAGGCCGCTGATCAGAGCGTCGATCTCGCTCTCCACCTGCTGCTGCAACTTCTCGTCCTCGTTGCGGTACTCGGTGTACATTTGGTTCTGCGCCGTCAGCTGGGCCAAGAGCGCGTCGCTCTCTGCCCGATCCTGGGCCAGGGTCACCTTGCTGGCGGCAATGCCCTCCTGGTCCCGCTCAATGGCGGCCTGCTTGGCCTTTAAGGTCTTGTTTTTTTCGTCCAGGTCCTTTTTGACCTTTTGATATTCCGCTTTTTGCTGGTTCAGGCCGTTTTGCTTGGAGCAGATCTCCTCCATCTTGCCGTTGACCTCTTGCAGCAGCTCCGTGTCGCTCTTGGACACGGCCTTGATCATCTCATACCGGGTGAGAAAGCCGGAAATATCCTTGCACCCCAGCAGGGCGGTGATAATGCTGTACTCACCGCTTATGTACATCACCCGCAGCCGGTAGCAGTAGGCCTGATAGGTGGCCTGGAACCGGTCGTTAAGTTTGTTCAGTTCCTTTTGGCTGGCGTCCACTTCCTTTTGCAGGGCGTCCAGCTGCTTTTTGTTGGCGGCGATCTGGGGCTTTAGCTTGTCAATGGCCTTTTGGCTCTCGTCCACCTGGGCTTGCAGCACCGTCAGTCGGTCGTTCATAGCGCCGATCTTTTGGTCCAGGGTGTCCACATAATCCTGGGTCACCTTGGAGCTTTTGCCCAGCTCCGCCAGCTTCTTTTCGCTTTCTTCAATGCTTTTTTGCAGCTCTTTTTGCTGCTGCTCCAGGCTCTTTTTGGCCTGGTCCTTTTTGGCGCTCTCCGCCGCCGGGTCCGTGGTGGTCTCTGCCGCCGTGGTGCTCTCCGTGGTCTCCGCACCCCAGGCGCTGCCGGTAGGCACGGCGCACAGCAGGGCGCAGGCCAGCACCAGCGCCAGGAGCTTTTGGCTATATTTTTTCATATTCTGTTCCATCTCCTTGACGCATTAGGGCAAATAAATTTCCGGGTCCACGCAGTCATTATATGACGCGGTGGGGGTGCGCACTTCAAAGTGGCAGTGGGGGCCGGTGGAGTTGCCGGTGGAGCCGCTGTATGCGATCAGCTGGCCCCGGCTCACATGGGTGCCGGCGGATACCACCCGCTGGCTGTTGTGGGCGTACAGGGTGTACACCGGATTACCGGCGCTGTCCGGCTTGTCGTGGGCGATCACAATGTAGCGCCCATAACTGCGGTAGCTGCCGTCGCTATTGGTCAAATCGGCAGACACGATCACCGTGCCGCTCTCTGCCGCCACCACCCGAGAGCCGCTGGCGCAGGCAAAATCGCAGCCGGAGTGCCCGGCGTAGCCGTGGAATGCCGTAGTAATGCGGGTTTGGCTGGGCACCGGGTAGGTCAGGCTCAGCCGCTTGCTCTCCGTGGTGGTCGGTTTCTTTGTGGTAGAAGTGGTGGTGCCTGCACTCTCGCCGTGCTTGGTGGTGGTGTGTTTCTTTGTTGTAGTGGTGGTTGTCGTGGTCGTGGTGGTTGTGGTCGTATATTTCTTGGCCGCCTCTTCGATTTGGCGGTCGATCTCGTCCAGGTCGCTCTGGGTCACATCCCGGTACTCGGTATAGGCCTTGGTCTTATCCGTCAGCTGCTTAAGCAGCCGGTTGGCCTCCGTCTGCTGGTCGGTGAGCACCTGCCGCCGGGCGGTCAGATCTTTCTGATCCGCCTGCAAGGTGGTCACCGTCTGTTCCAGCTCCGTTTGGCTGGCCGCCAGCTGGGTCTTTTTGGTTTGCAGGTCCTTTTGCCGGGCGGTCAGGTCCGTTTTGGCCTGTTCCAGCCGGTCGCCCTCCGTCTGCACAGAGCGGAGCAGCGCCGTGTCCTGCTTGGCCACCCGGGCCACCATCTCGTAGCGGGTGAGCAGTTGGCCAATATCCGTGCTGCCCAGCAGGAATGCCAGCACATTGGTCTCGCCGCTGATGTACATAGCCCGCAACCGCTGGCAGTAGCGCTGATAATTCTGCTGAAATTCGGCGTCCAGCACGGTGATCTGCTGCTTGGTGTCTGCGATCTGCTGCTGCAGCGCCGCCTGGTCCTCCCGGTTCTTCTTTTGCTGCTTTTGCAGCACGGTAATGCGGTTCTCCGCCGTGTCTACCTTTTGCTCCGTCAGCTTAAGCTGGCTGCGCAGGTAGCCGATCTTCTCGTCCAGGGCGTCCAGGTACGCCTGGGTGTCCTTGCTCTGCTTGCCCAGGGTCTCCAGGGTCTTTTCCGTCTGGCGCAGCTTCATTTCCAAATAGGACTGCTGCTCCTCCGGGGTCATTTGGTCATTAAGCCCGCTGTCCGCTGCCGGCACCGTTGCCGGGGTGGAGAACACCGCAGGCAAAAACAGACAGAAAGCCAGCAAAACAGCCAAAACTTGTTTTCCATGTCTTTGCCGCTTCACTGGCTTCACTTCCTTTGTGGTCTATTCTTGTTGTATGGTACGGCGGCTGCCACGGTGGGCGCCGTTGCCGTTTCTGTTTACAGGTAATTCAGCGGGTTCACCTGAGAGCCGTTGACGCGCACTTCAAAGTGGCAGTGGGGGCCGGTGGAGTTGCCGGTGGAGCCGCTCTTGGCCACCACCTGACCGGCGCTGACCTTCTCGCCCACGCTCACCAAAATTTGGCTGTTATGGGCATACAGGGTGGACAGGCCGTCCCCGTGGTCGATGATCAAATACCGGCCGTAGCTGTAATTCAGGTACTTCACCAAAATCACCGTACCGCTGGCCGCTGCATACACATTGGAACCGGTGGATACCGGGAAGTCAATGCCCCCGTGGTAACGCCCGCTGGAGTAGTTGGGATACCCGGCAGAAATGGAGCGGCTGTCCGTGGGATAGCGCAGCTGCCCGCTGCCGGAGCCGTGGGAGCCGCCGATACTGCCGGAGCCGTGAGAACCGGCGGCGGCAATGGCGGCGCTGATCTCATTTTGCACCTGCTGCAACTGGGCCTGGTCGGTCTCAATGGCCTCCTGATACTCGGAGGTCTGCTTGGAGAGCTTGCGCATTTGGGCGTTGCACTCTGCGGCCTCGCTGTCCAGGTCCGCCTTGGTGGAAGAAATATCGTTGATATTCTTCTGGAGGGCGGCTTTGTCCGACTCCAGGCTCTTTTTGTCCGCGTTCAGCTGGTTGCGCTTTTCCTCCAGCTTTTGCTTTTGGGCCTCGATCTCCTCCATCTTCTTCATCAGGCTGTCCAAGGTGGCGCTGTCCTGCTGAGAAACGGACTTGATCATCTGGGACCGGGTCAGCAGACTGGACAGATCGGAGCAGGTGAGCAGCACTTCCAAGGTGGAGGCGCTGCCGCTGATGTACATGGCCCGCAGCCGCTGGCAATACTCGGCGTATGTAGCGTCAAATTCCTTTTGCTTTTGGTCAATTTGGCGCTGGGTCTCCTCGATCTCCGCGGCGGTTTTTTCGATCTTGGCCTGGGTGGCGTCGATCTCCGATTGCAGGGCAGCCTTGTCGCTCTCCAAATTGGAAATCTTGTCCTGCAACAGGCTTATTTTCTCCTGCAAAGTGTTGATATATTCCTGGGTGTCTTTCTTTTGTTTCGACAGTTCGTTGAGCTTGCTTTGGGTGCTGTTGATCCGGGACTGGATCTTGCTCTTTTCGCTCTCCAGCTCCGAGCGGGACTTGGCCGTGGCCACCAAGGTGGAGCCAAATCCGGCAGTCAGCACCAGCACCAAACTGCAAAGCAGGCAAAACAGCCGCCGCAACCAAATTTTGGATTTAGACTGCACTGATCTCACTACCTTCCTTGTTCAGGTACTTACGCATGGTGATCATGGAGCCGCCCACACCGCTGACAATGCCGATGGCAACAAAGATACCCAGCATTTGCAGCGCATAGGGGGCAAAGGGCAGCGCAGACAGGGACAGGCTCTGGAGCAGCGCGCTGAACTGGCGCACCGCCAGCTCGTACAGCCCCCATACCAGCCCCAGCGACACCGCGCCGGACACGATACCAAGGATCATACCCTCTACCACGAAGGGCAGGCGCACAAAGCTGTTGGTGGCGCCCACGCTCTTCATAATGCTGATCTCCAACCGGCGGGAATACACCGTCAGCTTAATGGTGTTGGAGATAATGAACAGAGAGATGGCAAACAGCACGGCGATGATCACAATGGAGATCACCGTAATGCCCTGCCGGATGGACACCAGCTTTTGGGCCAGGTCCTTGTTCTCTCGAATGGTGTCTACATTTTGCAGGCCTTTCAGTCCCTTGACCGTTTGGTCAAACTTGCCCAGATCGGCCACCGTCACCTTATAGGCGTTGGGCAGCGGAATATCCGAGCTGATCTGGGTAAAGAACTTGGCCTGGGCGTCCTCCATGGTCTCCAGCTGCTGGGCCCATGCCTTTTCCTTGGGCACATACTCCAGGTCCTTTACATTGCCCAGTGCCTTGATCTCCTGGCCCATGGTGTCAATGGCGGCCTGGTCTGCGTCGTCTTTGATATAGACCATGATCACATTCTCCTCCTCAATGCGGGAGAGCAGGGAGTCCATATTCAAAAAGATCATAGACGCAGAGCCGATGAGCACCAAACAGCTCATCAATACGCAAATGGACGCAATGGACATCATCCGATTGGTCCAGGTGTTGCGAAAGCCCTCTTTGATCAAATATCTTAAACTTGCGCCGGTCATTCTGCCGCACCTCCGTTCTCATCCTCCGGGGTGGCCGCTGCCTGCGCCGGGGTCTCGTCCGCCAGGGACTCTAAGTTATCAAACACATCCTCGTCTGCCGGGGCGTCCGCCGTCTTGGACAGGTCAATGGAAGTGCCCTCTTCATAAAAGAACATATCCGTCTCTTTGCGGGGCTCGCTGCTCTCAAACCGGGCGTGGGTGGGGTCCGGGGTGTCGGAGACCACTTCGCCGTTCTTGATCACGATCACCCGCCGCTGGAAAGAGCGCACCAGGTCGTGCTCATGGGTCACCATAATGACGGTGGTGCCCGCGTTATTGATCTTGGTGAGCAACTCCACGATCTCGTGGCTCATCTCCGGGTCCACATTGCCGGTAGGCTCGTCCGCGATGATCACCCTGGGGTTGTTTACCAAAGCGCGAGCCAGGGACACACGCTGCTGCTCGCCGCCGGACAGCTCATTGGGCATGGAACGGGCCTTTTGGCTCAGCCCCACCAGCTGGAGAATATAGGGCACCCGCTTGCGAATGTCCTTCTCCTTGGCGCCGATCACCCGCATGGCAAAGGCCACATTGTCGTACACGCTCATCTTGGGGATCAGGCGGAAGTCCTGGAACACAATGCCCATGGTGCGGCGATAATAGGGCACCTGCCGCTTCTTCAAAGTGGCGGAGGAATACTCGTTAAAGATCACCTCGCCCTCCGTGGGCTTTTCCTCGTGCATAATGAGTTTCAAAAAGGTGGACTTACCGGCGCCGGAGGAGCCGACCACAAACACAAACTCGCCGTCCTCAATTTTAATATTCACATGATTGAGGGCGTGGGTGTCCGTGGAGTCGTACACCTTAGATACATTTCTGAATTCAATCACAATTTTTACCTCTTTTAACTTGGCGCCGCAGGCTAAGGGTAACACTACGGCACTATATAGTTAATTATAATATATAGCAAACCCCGCCATAAATCAACCCCTTACTTGTTATTATTTTGTAAAAGATGTGACAGAGTTGTTAAATTTTGGGCAGAACAGGCCGGGCAAATTCGCCCGCTGCGGTGCGATGTGGGCATCGCACCCTACAAGGATTTTGCAACCGCATTGGCTCCCTTGAAAAGGGTAACAAAGGTATTGTAACCGATTTGGCTCCCTTGTAAAGGGAGCTGTCAGCGCAGCTGACTGAGGGATTAAGCGGCGGGCGGCAGATTGCCGCCCCTACCGGTTATTTTATTGATTTATTGAATTGAATTTTGTAGGGGCCGATGCCCACATCGGCCCGCTTTTACCCAAACAAAAAAGCGGCACCGTGCGGTGCCGCAAATGCTGTTAATATTTAATGGGGCTGGAGTCCAGGTACTTATTGACCATCAGCGCCACTTTGAACACAATGGCGTCGTCAAACTCCCGCAGGTCCAACCCGGTGAGCTTTTTGATCTTCTCCAGCCGGTACACCAGGGTGTTTCTGTGGACAAACAGTTTTCTGGAGGTCTCGGACACATTCAGGTTGTTCTCAAAGAACTTTTGAATGGTAAAGAGGGTCTCCTGGTCCAGGCTGTCAATGGAACCTCGCTTGAACACCTCTTTCAGGAACATATCGCACAGGGTGGTGGGCAGCTGGTAGATCAGCCGGGCAATGCCCAAATTCTCGTAGCTGACAATGGACTTCTCCGTGTCAAACACCTTGCCCACTTCCAGCGCCACCTGGGCCTCCTTAAAAGAATGGGCCAGATCCTTAATGCCGGTGACCCGGGTGCCGATACCCACCACTGCGTTGCAGTAGAACTCGGTAGACAGGGTGTCGCAAATGGAGCGGGCCAGCTTTTCCAGGTCCTTGCTGTCCACATTGGGGCGCACTTCCTTCACCAGGGCAATGTCCTTCTCGTTAATGTCAATGACCAGATCCTTGGTCTTGTCCGGGAAGAAGTTTTGGATCACATCATAGACGGACACATCCGTATCCTGGGTCACTCGAATGAGAAAAACCACCCGGGAAGCGTCATTATTGAAATGCAGTTCGCGGGACTTGATATAAATATCGCCGGGCAGGATATTGTCCAGGATCACATTCTTTACAAAATTGGAGCGATCGAACTTCTCGTCGTTATTCTGCTTGATCTGGTCCAGCGACACGGCGATAATATCCGCATAATGCTTGCTCATATCGTCCGTACCGTCCACAAACACCGCATAATCCGGGTGCACGGAGTTGCCAAAGGCCTTATATGTGCAGTTGTCCACACAGATCTGCGCCCCGCTGAACACACCGGCAGGGATAATGCCCTTGCGTGCCTCGCCGATCTGGCCCAGCTCACTGCAAGCGATCACGGTACCGCTCTCGTCCACCACACCGATGGTACGGTCCAGCACCTCACGCATCTGGTTTATAATGCCTTGAAACAGTCTGTTGGGCATCAGGATCCCACCCCTTTGTCAATTCTTTATCAAATAAAGGGATAAAATTGCACAAATTCGATCACCCTTTATTGGTCATATTATACAATGCCTTTAATCAAATTGCAACCTTTCGACAAAAATTTTTATTATTTTTTGTGCGACTTGCATAAACGACCGGTATTTTTGCACCAAAACCACAATATGTTGTTGCCGCGCGGCGTTCGGCACCTATTGGGCAGTGTCTTTTGTCAGCAGCGCCACCTCCGCCGGGGTCAGTGCCCGGCAGTCCCCGGGGGCCAGCGCCGGGTCCAGTTCCAGCGCGCCCATAGCGGTGCGGTGCAGGGCGGTGACGGTGCAGCCCACCCGGGCAAACATCCGCTTGACCTGATGATAAACACCCTGCCGCAGCACCACCTGCGCCCGGGGCGGATCGGCAGACAAGATCGTCAACCGGGCCGGTTGCAGCACCTTGCCGTCCATCTCCATCCCCCCGGCAAAGGCCGCGGCAGCCGTAGGGGGCACCGGCTTGTCCAGGGTGGCGATATAGGTCTTTGGAATATGGCTGCGGGGGCTGAGGATCCGGTGGGCAAAGGCGCCGTCGTCCGTCAGCAGCACAAAGCCGGTGGTGTCCTTATCCAGCCGCCCGGCAGGGAACAGCCCCTTGCGCCCCAGCGCCGGGGGCACCAGGTCCAGCACCGTAGGCTCCCCCTTGCCGTCCGTGGCAGAGAGCACCCCCGCCGGCTTGTGCAGCATTAAATACACAAAAGCCCGGCAGGCAATGGGTTCTCCTGCCAGGCAGATCTCCTGGGTGTTCGGGTCCACCTGCTGCCCGGCGCGGGCCACCGTGCCGTCCACGGTCACCTGCCCCTTTTGCAGCAGCGTTTTTACCCGGCTGCGGGGTTCGTTCAACTCCCGGGCCAGTACTTTTTCGATCCGTTCGCTCATTTACGCTTTTCCAATCCCAGCATAAAGCCGTCCTTGGCAGAGGTGTTGCACAGATCGGCGCCGATCACTCTGCCGTTACTGACCAACAGATCCGCCACGATCCCCTGATCGTAGCCGGTGTAGTTGGTGATCTCGTATGTATATAGCTGTACCTGCTTGCCCTTATAAGGGGTCAGGTCGTAGCCCTGCTGCTGTTGCAGGGCGTTGTACTCGGTATAGACCGCATCCCAGTTGCGGGGCACGGTAATGGTCTTTTGATTGCTGTCGCCTACCTGCCAGCCCATATCGCCAAGCAGCTGCGCACCCGCCTGCACATCCGCACAGGTCAGCCCCGCAGGCTCTGCCGCAGAGGGCGCCGCGTCCCCGGTCTTTACATGATTGGCCAGGAAGGTGAGCAGCACCACCAGCACCCCGGCGGCTACTAAGATCAGACCGAACACCGTCTTAGGGTTCAGCTTTACCGTCATGACTTTCATACTCTACCACCTCATAACAAAGTATGCGGCGGCAGGGCAAAATAGGACTGCTGCGTTAAATAAAATAAGGGCGCAGTTCTTCCAGCAGCGCCGGGTCGGCCAGCACTTGCAGGCGGGTGCCCGCCGGGGTGTAATCCTCCGCCAGCACCTTGCCCTCCCGGTGGAGAAGATCCGTCAGATCGCCCCGATCAAAGGGAATACAAAGCGCCGCTCTCACCCACTGTCCGGGCAGCAGCCGGTCGATCTCAGAAAGCAGCTGCGGCAGTCCCGCACCGGTGCGGGCGCTGATCCGCACACTGGTGCCCAGCAGCGGGAAGCGCTCTTCCTCCGGCACCCGATCGCATTTGTTCAGCACATGGAGCAGGGGCTTGCCCCCACAGCCCAGGCTGTCCAGCACCTGGGCAGTCACCTGCATTTGGCTATTACAGGCCGGGTCGGAAGCGTCGCACACATCCAGGATCACATCCGCCCAGGCCGCCTCTGCCAAAGTGGAGCGAAAGGCGTCTACCAGCTCGTGGGGCAGCCGCTGCACCAGCCCTACCGTGTCCACCAACATCACCTGGCGGCCGGAGGGCAGCACCAACCGCCGAGCGGTAGGGTCCAGGGTGGCAAACAGTTGGTCCGCCACCAGCACCCCCGCGTCCGTTAAAGCATTCATCAAGGTGGACTTGCCTGCATTGGTATAGCCCACCAGCGCTACGGTCAGCGCCCGGTTCTTTTGGCGGCGCAGGTGCATACGCTCCCGCCGCTCCTGCACGGTCTTTAACTCCCGCTGCAAGGCGGTGATCCGGCGGCGAATGTGGCGCCGGTCGCTCTCCAGCTTGCTCTCGCCGGGGCCGCGGGTGCCGATACCGCCGCCCAGCCGGGACAGAGAATTGCCCTGCCCGCCCAACCGGGGCAGCCGGTATTGCAGCTGCGCCAGTTCCACTTGCAGCTTGCCCTCGCTGCTCCGTGCCCGGGCGGCAAAAATATCCAAAATCAATGCGGTGCGGTCGATGACAGCCGTGCCCAGCGCCCGCTCCAAATTGCGGGCCTGCACCGGGGTCAGGCTGCCGTCCGCCACCGTTAAGTCCACTTCATTTTCTCGGCAGAATTCTGCCAGGCTCTCTACCAGCCCGCTGCCGATATAAGTGGCGCCCTCCGGGGCCGGGCGCTTTTGCACCGTGTGACCCACCACCAGGCCGCCGGCGGTGTCCGTCAACCGCTCCAGCTCGGCCATAGAGGCCTCTGCGTCATACTCTCCGCAGTCCAGTCCGATCAGCAGCACCCGCTCCGGGGCGGCTGCGTCTGTTTTTGTCCACTGGTACGCCACGGTCACTTGCTCTCCTTGTCCACCAGCGTGCGCAGCACGGAACCGGCGATCGGCCCGGCGGTCTGGGAGCCGGAACCGCCGTGCTCCACCACCACCACAAAGGCATAGGGGTGGTCCGCGTCGTCCATAAAGCCCACAAACCAGGCGGTGTTGTGGTCCGTGTCCTTGTCCACCTCTGCCGTGCCGCTCTTGGCGCACAGGTGCAGGCCCTTGTAGTTGTACTCGCCGTACTGGGCCTTTACATTGTTGCGCATCAGTTTTTTCAGCTGGGCGGCGGTCTCCGTGCTCAGCAGCTGGGTCTCGTTCTTGGTAATGTTCAAATTCAGCGCCTTGCCCGCCTGGGTAGCCAGGGAGTTCACCTCGTTAAAGGACACGGCCTTGCCGTCGTTGGCAATGGCCGCCATATAGCGCAGCATGGCAATGGGGGGCAGCAGGGTGTCGCCCTGGCCAATGCCCGTCCAGCCCACATAATCGTCCGGGTCGCTCTTTTCCAGGAAAAAGCGCCCCTGCTCGGAATTCAGCTTGTTGCTCACCGTCACCCGACTGGTCAGACCCAGAGTCTCTACGGTGCTTGCCAGCTTCTCCGGCCCCAGCTCAATGGCGATCTGGGCAAAGGTGGCGTTGCAGCTCTTGGCCAGCGCCTGCTTAAAGGTCAGGCGGCCGTGCACGCCGTTGCAGCGGATGGGCTCGCCCTTGCCCGGGTCGTACTCGCCGGTACATTCCCAGGTGCGGTCCATCAGGTCCGGAATATTCTCAATGGCGCAGGCGGCGGTCACCAGCTTAAAGGTGGAGCCGGGGGTGTAAAGCCCGGTCATCAGCCGGTTGATATACACGCCCTCGTAGGCGGAATTGGTGTTCAGGTCCGACGGCTCGTCCTCAATGTCATAAGAGGGGGTGGACACGGCGCACACAATGTCGCCGGTTTTGTAATTGACCACGCCCACAGTGCCCGCTTTGTAGTCGCTGAGCAGGCTGTACGCCTTGGCGCACACCTCGCTGTCTATGGTCAGCTGCATATTGTTGCCCTTGCCGTAGCGCTCAATGGAATACACGCCGAACAGCAGGTTATAGCCGGTCAAATTGGCCTTGTACACAGACTGAATGCCGGAGGAGATAAAGCCCTTGGTGTCGCCCACCGTGTGGAGGGTGGCCTTGCGCACGGTGGCGTCCTGGGCATACACCCGCTTGCCGTCCTTGGTCTCGGCCAGCACTGCGCCGTCCGCAGACTTGATGGTGCCGGCGCCGATCAGCTCGCCGTTTTTGTAAATATGGGTATTGTAGGTTTTCATCACCCAGGTGTCGCCGTTCTCCACCAGGCTGTAAGTCATAAAACCCAGCCCAAAGAGAAAGGCAACCGCCAGGATCCACAGGAAAATGCCCCGCTTGGTGATCATCTTCATTTCTTGCGCACACCTCCCAGATAGTTGTATGTCCGCACATCGGAGGCCTTAATAAAGGCCAGCACCGCCCAACAGGAGATCATGGAGGACCCGCCCTGGCTCACAAAGGGCAGGGTCACGCCGGTGAGGGGCAGCACATCGGTAATGCCAAAGATATTCAGCGCCGTTTGGAACAGCAGCAGACCCGCTGCCGCCACCGCGGCGATGGAGTAGAAAGTGGAGCGGGCGGCAATGCTGTTCACCAGCGCAGACACGGCGATAGCCACAAAGGACAGCACCAGCAGCAGCCCAAAGAGAAAGCCCCATTCCTCGCAGATCACGCCAAAGATCAGGTCCGTGGTGCGGGCCCACACCCCCCGGGTGGAACCGGCGCCGATCCCCAGCCCCAGCAGTCCGCCGGAGGCCAGACCCACCAGCACCCGGGTTTGCTGATACCCGCTGTCGTTATAATGCTCCCACACATGGCGGTACACGGAGAAGCGGGCGGTCACATAGGACTTATACTTAATCACGATAAACCCGCCCATAGCCGCAGAGGCCAAGGCCAGGAAAATGGTCTTAATATCGCCGGAGTTCATAAAGGCGATAATGAGAAAGGTCACAAAGAAGATCAGCGCCGTACCAAAGTCCTTAATGACGATCAGCGCCCCCACGCACACCAGCGAAAAGGCGATAAAGGCATACAGGTTCTTAGAGGTCTGGATCTTTTCCAGCGTGGCAGCGCCCACAAAGATAAAGGCGATCTTCACAAATTCCGAGGGCTGAAAGGTCACGCCGAAAATGGTGATCCAGTTGCGGGCGCCGTGGGTCACCTTGGCAATGGCAATGTTCACGATCAGCAGCAAAATAGCCGCCACCGCCACCGGCAGGCGCAGGCGCATACACAGGTCCACATCGCCCATCAGGAACACCAGCACAATAAAACCGATGACCCCGGCCACCAACATCAGCAGCTGCTTAAAGGCGTCGTCCGGCTTAATGCTGCCGATCACGGCAATGCCCACTCCGGACAGGAAAAAGGCGATGAATTCCAGCTCAAAATTCCGCCGGTGCATGGCAAAGTAAAACACGCTCACATACAGCCACTCCAGCACGATCAGCGCCAGGGTGCACAGCAGGACCTTTACTTCAAAGGTGCCGGTGCCGCCGGCGGCCGCCGTGCCGCTGAGCAGCTGAAACACGCTGAGCACCATTAAAAGGGCAAAATTGTTAATGGGTTTGATATGGGGCAGCTTTTTTTGCTTGGGGGCTGCCGTTTTCTTCTTTGGCATAGGGCTGCTCCTTTCTTATTTCTCGTAAAACAGAAACACCTTGTCCCCAAAGGTGAGCATATCTTCATCAAAAATCAGCTGGGGCTGGGTGATGAACCGGCCGTTGAGC
The DNA here is from genome assembly GCA_963642245.1 of Bifidobacteriaceae bacterium. Classification (GTDB taxonomy): domain Bacteria; phylum Bacillota; class Clostridia; order Oscillospirales; family Acutalibacteraceae; genus CAG-217. The sequence continues at coordinate 84,170 of CAVIFY010000003.1, forward strand.
TTGGTGCCGTTGTGGCTGTCCAGGTCATACACCGCCCACCCCTTGGAGGTGTGGCGCAGCCGGGCGTGGTGGGCGCTGACCGTGGGGCTGAGCAGCTGAATATCCGCGTCCTCGCCCCGGCCGATGAGCACATCCTGCTTTTTGATATACACCGGGCGGTGGCTCTCTGCGTCCACCAACACGCCGTAGGCCACCGTTTGGCCCCGGTCCTGCCGGGCGGCGGTGCGCATTTGGCTGCGGTCGTCGGTAGAGATAGCCTCCTTGCACAGGAATTGCAGCGGAATAGTGCCGATCATCAGAATGTCCCCGTCCGCCAGCGGTGAGCGCTGGTCCACCGGCACGCCGTTTACCTGCACGCCGTTCTTGGAGAAGGTGTCCGTCACCACCCAGCCGTCCTTTTTCTTGGCGATCACCGCGTGAAAGCGGCTGACGCTGGGCAGGGGCAGCACCACATCGTTGGCCTTGCTCTTGCCAATGGAGGTCTCCCAGTGGGTAATATCCATCACGGAGCCGTTATTCTGGTCCACCAGCTGGGCCATCTTGTGCACCCGGGGCCGGTTGCGAAACAGAGAGATCACGCACACCGCCAGGATCAGCAGCGCCAGCACCGGCAGCACATACCGCAGCACCCCGGTCAAGAATTGCAAAATCGTATCCATAGGTTCAACTTCCTTTTTATCTGCATTTCAAAAGGCAAATCATACTTCTTATTATTAACAGAATACTGATAATGGGAGAAAAAGTCAAGAAGTATTGCAATTCCTGCCCCTTTCGTTTATACTGAAAATGGAAAAATTGGGCGGCATTTTCGCCCGGTAAGGAGCATTTGTTATGATCGAAAAGACTGTCTTTGGCCATCTGCCCTCCGGGGAGCAGGTGGACCTTTATACCATCACCAACAGCCGGGGCGCCAGCGTGTCGTTGCAGACCCTGGGCGCCGGGATCGTGCGCCTGTATATGCCGGACAAGAACGGCAACCTGGGCGATGTGGTGCTGGGCTTTGACGACCCGGCTCTTTATACAGACCCGGACCTGGGCTACCAGGGACTGGTGGTGGGCCGCTGGGCCAACCGTATTCGCGGGGCTGCCTTTGACTTCCGGGGCCACACCTACCACACCCCTATGAACCAGGGGCAGTGGACCCTCCACGGCGGCGGGCGCATGAGCTTTCACCTGTGGCAGGTGACGGACACCACGGAAAGCAGTATCACCTTTTCCCGCTTTTCGCCGGATATGGAGGACGGCTTCCCCGGCAACTTCACCTTGCAGGTGACCTATACCCTGACGGAAGAGAACACCCTGCGGCTGGCCTACCGGGTAGACAGCGACCGGGACACGGTAGCCAACCCCACCAACCATGTGTACTTTAACCTGTCCTGCGACCCGGCAAAGACCATTGAGGGCCATGTGCTCACCGTCCACGCCGACCGGTTTACAGAGACGGACGACGACCAGCTGCCCACCGGCGAGCTGGGCGAACTGGCAGGTACCATGATGGACTTCTCTGCCCCCCACCCCATCGGGGAACGGATCAATGCGCCGTTCCGGGCCGTGATCCCCGGTATCGGTTATGACAACAACTTCTGTCTGACCAAGGCGAACCCCAGAGCCTTTGAAGAAGCAGCCGTGCTGTGGGAGCCGGAGAGCGGGCGGCGGCTGTCCGTGTGGACGGACCTGCCCGGCGTGCAGGTCTATTGCGGCGGCTGGCTGAAGAAAGACGGCAACCCGGGCAAGGGCGACTCCAAGGTCACCTACCGCCGTGGCGTGGCGCTGGAGACCCAGTTCTACCCGGACAGCCTCCATTGCCCCAACTTCCCGGTAGAGTTCGTCAAAGCCGGCGTCCCCTTCACCACCACCACCGAATTCCGCTTTGATACCAAGTAAGCGTATATGGATAATAAAAAGACCACCCGCTAGGGGTGGTCTTTTTTATGGTTTGTTGCCGTATGGGTCGGGGTTAATCCCTCCGTCAACGCCTATCGGCGTTGCCACCTCCCTTTACAAGGGAGGCTTATCGGTTACATACTCCAAGGCTCCCTTGCAAAGGGAGCTGTCAGCGTAGCTGACTGAGGGATTGCACCGGAGGTGTCTCTAATGGCAAATGTAGGGCTCGATGCCCTCATCGAGCCGCTATTGCTGATCCCCGGCAATGACAGGGCATACCACTTTCCCCTGTGTCCGGGCATACTGCACTGCCGCATACGCACCGCCGGTTGGGCGTATCACATATCCGACGACCACATCACTTCTATCTACCATCCATCGGTTGCGGGCAGGTATCGCCCTCTTGTAATGCAAGTCCGCCAACTCCTCCGGCACAAGCACATCATCATACAGTGCGTCATACTGCGCCTTGTGGGTATTCATTTCGTTTGTTAAATACGGCTTCACGCAAATCAACCGTAACCCCAAAGCGGGGTAACGCCTTTTGGCAGCACGCACAGCAGAAACGAACACACTGTCAAATTCTCCCATAGCACCGGTATAAAAAACCGTACACCCCATTTCAATCGCCTGCATTACGCAAGTCTGCACTGCCAATTCAATATTGCCAAACACGGTTCTATGCCCAAAGCCACTACACGCCTTTTCCATTTTGGCCCCGCAACAAACATATTATGAACGCATTTTACATTCATTTAGGACATTGTAGCACATACAGAATATAAAATAAAGCCATAATAAACACAGTTTGGAGTGATATTATGGCCGGTAAGATCAAAAGTCTGTCCATTCGCATTGATGAGGAAATGCTCAACAAATTGCATGTGGTTGCGGATTATGAGGGACGCTCCGCCAACAGCGAAATTCTCATTCTGATCCGCGACGCCATCGCCGCATACGAAAAACAAAACGGCAAGATCGAATTGTAATTTTATTCTATAAACGAAAAGGCCACCCGCTGTGAGTGGTCTTTTTTATAGTTTGTAACCGTGTGGCATGGGGTTGCACCCGCCGGAATTTATTTCATTTTTCGTTAGGGAGTGGCAATCTGCCAAATGAATTGCCCAGCGGGCGGATACTATCCGCCCCTACGGTCAACCGGTTACAATAACGCTTTTGTAGGGGCGGCAACCTGCCGCCCGCCAATCCCTCAGTCACTGCGTGACAGCTCCCTTTGCAAGGGAGCCAAAAAAGTTACAACATCTTAGCCCCCCTTGCAAAGGGTGACTCCCCGCAGTGCGGGGAGATGTCGCGCAGCGACAGAGGGGACGGGCGCCAGTTAGGCGGGAGCGGCGCAGCCGCAGGGGGGATTGCACCGGAGGTGACTCTAATTCTTAACGCCGACGGTGCCTTACTTCTCCGGGATATAGATCTTAGCCACCAGGGCGGTGACGGCGGAGAGGGGCAGCAGCTTATTCAGCCCGCAAAGGAACTTATACTTGGCGCCCACGGTGGTCACCGGGGGCAGGTGCTTCTTATGGGCGGCACGGACCACGGCGGCGGCAATGGCAGCCGGGGGCATACCGTTTTGCTCATCGTGCTCCATCACCGCCACGCTGCGGGCAATGCGCCCGGCGTACAGATCGTCGCCGGAGCCGCTCTTTTGGCGGGCGGCGGTAAAGCCGGTCTTTACATCCCCCAGCCGCAGAGCGCCAACGGTAATGCCAAAGGGCGCCAGCTCGCTGCGCAGGGCGCAGGTCAGACTCTCCACCGCCGCCTTGGTGGCAGAGTAAAAACTCTGGAACGGAATGGAAAACACCGCCGCAGCGGAAGAAATATTGAGAATACGCCCCCGGCTCTCCCGCAAGGCCGGCAGGGCCGCCTGGATCACCGTGACCCAGGCAAAAAAGTTCAGATCAAACTGGCGGCGCATCTCCGCCTCTGCGGTGCACTCCACCGCGCCGGAAATACCGAACCCGGCGTTATTCACCAGCAGATCCACCCGATCAATGGCCGCAAAGGCCGCCTGCACCCGGGCGCTGTCCGTAATATCGCAGGGAATGCTGCGCACCCCCTCCAGCGGGCAGGCGTGGCGGCTCAGGCATACCACCTGCCAGCCGTCTGCCAAAAGAGCCCGCGCCGTTTCCAATCCAATGCCGCCGGACGCGCCGGTGACCACCGCTGTCTTCATACCCATTCCTCCAAAAACAAAATAAAAAAGGGTAAGAGCCAACTGCCCTTACCCTCTCTTGGTTTGCATTACTGCTCTACGGGATAAACAGAAACTTTCTTTCTGTCCTTGCCCAGCTTTTCAAACTTCACGGTGCCGTCTACCAGTGCATACAGGGTATCGTCAGAGCCGATGCCTACATTGGTGCCGGGGTGAATGTGGGTGCCGCGCTGGCGATACAGAATGTTGCCGGCCAGCACGAACTGACCGTCTGCGCGCTTAGCGCCCAGGCGCTTGGACTCGCTGTCACGGCCGTTCTTGGTAGAACCCATACCTTTTTTATGTGCAAAAAGCTGAATATCTAACTTGAGCATGACTTACACCTCCGAAATCAAAACTTGAATACTTTGCGGGTACTGCTCTGCAAGGGCGCTCAAATGGAGCTTTAACCCTTGCAGCAGCACCTGCGCCGGGGCGGTATCCCCACTGAGCCGCAACTGAAGGAACCCGTCCTCCATCTCCGCTACGGCCGGCAGGTGCAGCACCTCGGTTATGGTGTTGGCAGTGAGCAGGCAGGCGCTGGATACGGCGGCACAGACAATGTCCTCTCCATAGGGGGCTGTGTCTGCGTGGCCGTGGGCGGAAAAGCCCGTAAGCGCTCCCTGCGCTGCAAAAAAATCAATGGAAATCATTATGCCTTGATGGAAGTGATCTCAACCTTGGTGTAAGGCTGACGGTGACCCATCTTCCGCTTCTCGTCCTTCTTGGGCTTGTAGGTAAAGACGGTGATCTTCTTTGCCTTGCCGTTCTTCAGGACCTTAGCGCTAACAGCAGCCTTGGCACAATCCTTGCCTACCTTCAGCCCGTCGTCGGTGCCTACTGCAAGTACGGTGTCAAAGGTGATCTCGGCGTCTGCCTCGGCGTTCAGCTTCTCGATATAAAGCACATCGCCCTCAGACACCTTGTACTGTTTACCGCCGGTAACAATAACTGCGTACATCTGTCATTCTCCTTTACTTAAACTCGCTACGGCAGGCGCACGCCAAAAGGGCGCAACTTACCAGCCCGCAATATGCGGCTTAATTATTATAGCAGAATTCCGCCGGTTGTCAAGCTTTTTTTGCTCACTGGGGGCGCACAGTGATCTCGCCGCTGCGCAGAGTGGTCTCGCTGCCGTCTGCCAGGCGCACCACCAGACCGCCGGTCTCGTCAATGCTCATAGCCGTAGCCGGGGTGCTCACGCCGTCCCGCACAAAAGTAATGGCCTTGCCCAGCAGCATACTGTGGCTGCGGTAATAATCAATATAGCTTTCGTAGCCGTCGTCCAGGATCTCCCACAAATGGTCCGCAATGGAGGCGATCATATCCGCCCGGCTCACATCTGCGTCCAAAGACGCGGCGTTCTCAATATCCTCCGGGAATTCCTCCGTCTGCATATTGGCGCCGATACCGATGATCATGGTCTCGGCCACGCCGCTCTCCATACCCACAACGGCCTCGGTCAAAATACCGCAGATTTTCTTGCCGTCTATGTACACATCGTTGACCCACTTGATCTGGGGGTGCTTGTCCGTCAGCTCTTCAATGGCACGGCACACCGCCACACCGGCAGCGGTGGTCACAGACACTGCGTCCTGGAGCCGCCGCCCGTGGTGCACCACCATAGTCATATAAATCCCGGTGCCCCGGGGGGAATAAAACTGCTTGCCCTGGCGGCCGCGCCCGGCGGTCTGTTCATCTGCCACCACCAGCAGATTGCCCCGATACCCGGCGTTCAGCAGCCGCTTGGCCTCCGTGTTGGTGGAGTCCACCGTGGCATAATAGATGGGCACCAGCGGGCAGTGCAGCCGGGGGGTGAGCACCTCTGCCGTGACCAGGTTGTTGTCGCCCAGGAACTTGTAGCCCAGGCGCTGGGTGGCCTCGATCTTGTACCCCTCATCTCGCAGCTGGTGCACACACTTGCCAATGGTTTGGCGGCTGACCCCCAACCGATTGGCCAGCTCCTGACCGCTGATGTAGTTGGGGCTGCCCAGCAACATGTGCAGCACCGCACTCTTACTCTTTACGCGCATACGATCACCTCATGTCTCCTCATTATTTCTTTTTTTATTTATTCAACAAGAGCCGCCGCTCTTATTTTTGCAGATAAAACACCGCCAGCGTGCCCGGTCCACAGTGGCTGGAGATGGTGCACCCGGCGTCTGCCAGGATCAGCTCCTTGCAGCCGGTCTTGCCGCTGATGACCCCCTGCAAAAACGCCAGGGTGTCCGGCGCAATACCGCCGCTGTCTGCCAGCACGATCCGCCCGGTGTCCATACGCTTCAGATCCAGCAGCCGGTCCGCCACATACTGGCGGTAAACGCTGTCGATCTTGCCCCGATATTTCTTAGACACTTCCAGGCTGCCCTCCGGGGTAACGGCAATGCTGGGCTTGATCCCCAGCACATTGGCGCCAAAGCGGGCCACGCCGGAGCAGCGCCCGCCCTTATACAAATACTCCAAGTCGCTGAGCACAAAGGTGGACGACACCTTGGGCACCAGCCGGCCCACCTTGGCGGCGATCCGCCGGGCGTCCATACCGCTGTCCCGCAGGTCGCAGGCCCGCAGCACCAGCAGCCCCATGCCCATGCACAAATTCTTAGAGTCGATACAATATACATTGTCCAGATCCGCCGCAGCGGTGCAGGCGTTTTGATAGCTGGAGGAAATGGCGGAGGACAGACCAATGTGCACCACGCTGCACCCGGCGTCCGTCCACTGCTTAAACTTGTCATAATACACGCCGGGGGGCACCGCCGCCGTCTTGGGCAGGCGATGGTTCTCCGCCACATCGGCGTAAATATCCGCCGGGCAGATCTCTACCCCATCAGCATACGCCCGATCGCCCAGCAAAATAGACAGGGCAAAGCAGTACACATGGCGCTGCCGTTGCAGATCCACCGGCAGATCGCAGGTGGAGTCCGCCGAGATCATGACTTGGTTCATAATAACGCCTCCGAAAATAGTATAGCACAAAAGCAGTGCCTGTCAACCAATGGGCTGTTTGCGGCAAACGAAAAAGGTTACGCCCCAAAGCGCAGGGTCACCTTTTGCAGGTCGCTGCGCTTGTAGCTTTTGTCCAGAGTAAAGGTGAGCACGCTGCGGCCGTCCGCCTGTGTGATCTCAGCGCTTTTGTCAATGCAATAAGTGACTTTATCCAGGGTGATCTGCACCGCATAGTCCCGGGCATTCACCGTGTTTTGCATAAAGCTGTACCCCTCCGCCGCCGTCAGCACGATCTGCTTGTTGGTAAAGCGCACGGCGCTCACCGCCTTGATCTGGCTGTCCATACTGCTAAAGGAGCGCACCCCGTCCGCGCCGCTGTCCGGCACGGTAAAAGTGCCCTCCACCCGGCTCAGCTGAGGCTCGGTGATCCCCGCGGTGCCGGAGGCGTTGGTGAGAGTGTATTCCCAGTCCCGCTCTGCCACATCCCGGGGGTCCGTAATGCGGCAGTCCTTGGCAGCACGGTAGTAAACGCTGCCTTTCTTTAAGGAAAAGCCGTTGCCCAAATAGTCCAGAGCACAGTAGGCATAGCCCACGATCTTGATCTGGCGGGAGGGTTTATAGTCGATACGCACGGCGATCTGCACCTTGATCTGGCCGTCCTCCACCGTGTAGGTGCCGATACCGTAGTCCCAGCCGTAAATGGTCTGGGGGGTGCCGTCCGTGTTCACCTCCGCCCGGGAAAAGCCGGTGTACTTGGAGGTGGAAATGCCGGTTTTTTCGTCAAAATTCAGGCTGCCGGAGGCATTGCCCATAGCCACCTGCACCCGCATAGGGTCGTTCTTCAGCTGGGTAACGCTGCACTTCACCGCCTGGGTAAAGGGCTTTTTCCAGCTTTCTCGGTTGGCTACCACAATGTCGTATTCAAAGCTGCCGTCCTTTTGCTTGTGGGGGGTGAGCACATACAGGTCGTAGGTGTACAGTTCCTGCCCGGTGGACTGGTCAATGCCGCTGACCAGCCGCACCACCAGTTCTTTCTTCTTGTCGCCGTTCAGGTCCGTATAGTAGAGCTTGGGCCGCTCCTTGGTCAGGTAACGGCTCCAGCCGGTAAAGGTCTTGCTCTTGCCCTGATGGACTAAAATGGCCTTGTCTCCCTGGGCGTACAGCTGAAAGTCGCCGTCTTTATTCTCTGCCAAAAGGGTGCGTTTATTAGAAGCGGTGGTGCTCTCGGCGGTGACCACCGTCAGCCCCTCCTCCGGGGTCTTGCCATGGCGGTAGGTCTGGAAATAATAGCCCACGCCCACCAGCAGCCCGATCACCACCAGCGCAGAAAGCAAAATAACAGGTAAATTCTTTCTCATTCCGGAAAATCCTTAAAAAATATCAGTCTTTATATTGGGTTTGGTAGTCAAAGGCGTGGGGCGCATGGCCGGTCACATGGTAGCAGGTGCCGGTAGCCAGGCCGAAAATGGGCTTGTCGTGGCCCAAAGAGTCCGAATACACATCCACCACCTGCACCCCGGGGAACGCCCGGTGAAAGCGGCGCACCTTTTCCTCCCCCCGGCAGTTCTGCCCCAAAATGCGCCCGGTCTTTGGGTCGTGCCGGGTACACAGCAGGTACGGCAGCCCCAGTCGGCGCTGCAATTCCGAAAGCAAAAAATCCGGCGACGCACTGATGATCACCGCCGGGCGATCACTCTGGGTAAACCAGGGGTACACCCGGTGCAAATGCTTGTCCCAAAAGCCCTTTGCCGCCCGCTGCACCGGCACCAGGGGCAAAAAGCCGAAGCACAAATTCTTAAACTTTTGCAGCGGCAGCACCCCCAGGGCAAACAGCAGGCAGGCAATGAACCACACCGGCAAATACACCAGCACCCAGGGGTAATGCAAAGCGCAGTAGCCGATAAACAGAGAGCCGCTGTCAAAGGGCACCAGAGTCTTGTCAAAATCGTAAATATCCACCTGGGCGGGCAGCGCCGTTTGGGGCGCCGTCTCACCGGCAGTGACCGGGTTTGGCATAGTTAAACTTCCTTTTCGTCAAACGAGATGGTAATGGTCTTGTCGCTGGCAAAGCGGGTCAGCGTTACCCCGGCGGAGGCCAGCATACGCTTGCTGGCTAAAGTAGCCGCCGAGTCGGCGTACTTGTCGCTGATATAGATCACTTCGTTAATGCCGCTTTGGATAATGGCCTTGGCGCACTCGTTGCAGGGGAACAGCGCCACATAAATGCGGCAGTCCTTTAGACTGTTGCCCCCGGCGTTCAAAATGGCGTTCAGCTCCGCATGGCACACAAAGGGGTACTTGGTTTGGTTGGGGTCGTCTGCGGTGCGGTCCCAGGGGTACTCGTCATCGCTGCAACCCCGGGGCAGACCGTTGTAACCCACGCTGACAATGTGATTGTCGCTGTTGACGATACAGGCGCCCACCTGAGTGTTGGGGTCCTTGCTGCGCAAACAGCTGAGCAGGGAAATGCCCATAAAATACTCGTCCCAGCTGATATAATCCTGTCGCTTAGCCATTTTATTCTCCTTTCAGCACATCAATAAAGTCTTGCAGCTCCGGGCGCTGCACATCCTCTACCCGACCGGCGTCCACCAGAGCGTTCACCGCCGGGTCCAGGGGCAATTTTGCCAGCACCGGCACGCCCAGGGCCGCCGCCGTTTCCTCCACCTTGGAGGTGCCAAACAGCGGGTGAGATCTGCCGCAATCCGGGCATACATAGGAGCTCATATTCTCCACCAGGCCCAGCACCGGCACTTTCATCATCTTGGCCATATGAAAGGCCTTTTCCACGATCATCTGCACCAGATCCTGAGGGGTGGTGACGATCACAATACCGTCTACCGGCAGGCTCTGGAACACGGTCAGCGCCACATCGCCGGTGCCCGGGGGCATATCCACAAACAGGTAGTCCAGATCGCCCCAGCGCACATCGGACCAAAACTGGTTAATAACGCCGCTGATCACCGGGCCACGCCACACCACCGGAGCGCTCTCGCTCTCCAGCAGCAGGTTAATGCTCATCAATTTGATCCCGCCGTCCGTAACGGCAGGCAGCAGGCACTCGCCGTCCTGCATAGCCCGGCTGTGCACCCCAAAGGACTTGGGCACGCTGGGGCCGGTAATGTCCGCGTCCAGCACGCCCACCTTCAGCCCCGCCTTGGCGCACCCGGCAGCCAGCAGGCAGGTGACCAGGCTCTTGCCCACGCCGCCCTTGCCGCTGACCACGCCGATCACTTTTTTGATATGACTGTATTTGTTGGCAGGCTGCTTGAAGTCCGCCTTGCGGCTGCCACAATCCGCCTTGCAGCCCTCGCAGTTATGATTACAATTTTCGCTCATCTCAAACACCTCTGCATACCGGCACCGCCGCCGGTTAAACTCTTAATAGTATTGCCGGATCACGAACTTGACCCGCCCCAGCACCACCAGTTCGTCCACGATAATGGGGGCGTAGGCGTCATTCTCCGGTTGCAGGCGGAAGTGGCCGTGCTCCTTGTAAAACCGCTTTACCGTGGCCTCCTCGTCGATCATCGCCACCACGATCTGGCCGTTCTCCGCCACCGGGGTGCGCTCCACCACCACAATGTCGCCGTCCTCAATATGGGCGCCGATCATACTGTCGCCCCGCACATGGAGGGCAAACAGCTCCTCCCCCGGCCGGGCGCCGAACACCGGGATATACTCCTCAATGTACTGGGTAGCAAGAATGGGCACACCGGCGGTCACCGTACCCAAAAGCGGCACCTGGGCCACCTGGGCCGCACGGCCGGGCAGTCGAATGGTGCGCTTGCAGTTGGGGTCCCGCTCAATGTAGCCCATACGCTCCAGTTTGTTCAAATTGTATTGCACGGAGGAGGTGGAACTGAGCCCCACGGCGTCGCCGATCTCCCGCACGGAGGGCGCCACGCCCCGCTCGCCCAAAGTGCGCTGAATATAACGCAAGATCTTTTGCTGCATACCGCTGATGGCGTCCATACCGGAGACCTCCCTTCCGTCCGTTTTTTATATCTTTTATTAAAGACAGTATAGCATTTGGCCCCTGCCTTGTCAAACAAATGTGCTAATCCGGCGGCATTCTGCCCACTTTTGCAAAAAAAGTGTTGACAAACGGAAAGCAATCGGCTATAATTCTGTTTGCAAGTTTTTCAATATGGCTTTATAGCTCAGTTGGCTAGAGCACACGGTTCATACCCGTGGTGTCACTGGTTCGAATCCAGTTAAAGCCACCATGGCCCGGTGGTCAAGAGGTTAAGACACCGCCCTTTCACGGCGGTAACACGAGTTCGATTCTCGTCCGGGTCACC
>CAVIFY010000004.1:0-94183 GCA_963642245.1 Bifidobacteriaceae bacterium
AAATCGGCCGGCAGTACGGTGCGGCCAAGGTGGTGCTTTACGGCTCCCGGGCACGAGGAGACAACCGGCAGCGCAGCGATATTGACCTGGCGGTTTACGGCATAGAGGACCGGGCGCAGCAGGCTCTGTTTGCCCAGGCCATTGAAGATCTGCCCACCCTGCTGGACTTTGACCTGGTCTTTGTCCGCAGGAACACGGACCCAAAGCTACTGGAGAACATAGAAAAGGACGGTGTATCCTTAATGAGCAAGTATGAAGAAAAGCGAGACAAATTCAAAAATGCCGTGCAGCGCCTGGAGGAGGCCATTGCCGATTACGACAAGTTGCCCAACTCCACCATGCGTGACGGTGTGATCCAGCGCTTTGAATTCTGCACCGAGCTGGCGTGGAAAACCTGCCGTGAGTACCTGCTGGAGCAGGGCTATACGGAAGTGAACAGCCCCAAGCCGGTTATGCGACAGGCCTTTGCAGACGGCCTTGTGGACAACGACCTGGTGTGGGTGGAGATCCTGAACGCCCGCAACCTGACCACGCACCTGTACGATGACGCAGAGGCCACCAAGATCTTTGAGGACATCAAAGGAAACTACCTCGGCCAGTTCCAGGCATTGGCCGGGAAACTGGAATAAGTCACAACAAAATAAAAAAAGCCCTACCCTGCGCCAACAGGATAGAGCCGATAAGCAGGATATGCGGTGCATAACCCACCCAACACTGGATATTGTACCACAGCCCTGCTAAAAAAGTCAAGCAGGGTATTTTTGCGCCCTTTTTTAGGCGCGCCCGCAAAGGAGTGGTACATTATGAAGAAATATATGCAAAGAAAGGTGAATGTGGTCCAGCCGGACGGCAGCTATAAGCGCCAAACCGTCTACGGCCACAGCAAAAAGGAGCTGGATCAAAAGCAAGCCCAGCTACTGTCTGACGCCACAAAAGTAAGAGAGCGCACGATCAACCCCACATTCTCCGCGATCTCCGACCAATGGAACGCAGCGCATGAGGCAGAGGTCGCACATTATACATACGACTGCTACCAGGCGCCCCTGCGTGACCTGCAAGCGGCTTTTGGGCAGCAGCTCATAAAGGATATCACCTCTCTTGAATTGCAGCGCTTTCTGAACAGCATGGGCAAGAAGGGGTACGCCAAGCACACCATCGCCCTACGAAAGATCGTAGCCAGCCAAATATTCGACTACGCCGTCCTCCAAGGCGTTTTAAGCACGAACCCGGCAACGGTTACCAAGATCCCCAAAAGTGCTCCAAAAACGCCGCGTGCGCTGCCCAACGAGGCGGATATAGAGAAAGTCAAGCAATCCGTAGGCGTACCCTTCGGGTTGTTCGCTTATTTTATACTATATACCGGCTGCCGCCGTGGAGAAGCATTGGCCCTGCGGTATGAGGACATCGACCGCCAAGCCAACCTGATCCACATATCCAAAGTCGTCGTCTACGAGTACGGCAAGCCCACCATTTGCCATCGGGCAAAATCAGATAGCGGCATACGCACGATCCCATTATTGGCGCCGCTCAAAAATGCGCTGCCAACCGGATCCGGCTATATCTTCAACCGCAACGGACAGCCGCTTACCCTTTCTCAATTCAACAGCCAATGGCGGGCGTATCGAAAAGCCGCCGGCGTGACACTCACCCCACACCAATTACGCCACGCCTTTGCCACCATCTGCTTTGACGCCGATCTGTCAGCCAAGGACGCCGCCCAGCTGCTGGGGCACTCCAAGGTAGAGCTGACTATGGATGTGTACACCCACATCCGGCAGAGCAGAGCGCAGCGCACCGCCGATCAGTTAAACGCCTTTGTTTCTTCCTGAACGAGTAAGACAAAAGTAAGACAAAAGTAAGACAAAAATACCATCAAATGCCAACATTGGCACACAAATTGCCACAAGTGCAAAACGGCGAAAAGCAAAAAAAGAAAGCCCTGAATTTCGCGTAACCACGCGCCATTCGGGGCTTTTTTGGCGGAGAGCAAGGGATTCGAACCCTCGAACACCCGTTTAGATGTTACACGATTTCCAATCGTGCTCCTTCGGCCAGCTCGGACAACTCTCCATATACAGCGGACGCAAGGTGCGACCGCTTATTCACTTTTAATCCAGGACCTGGTAGTAAGAGGAGAACTGATTGAGCTTTTCCTCAAACTTGTCCTTGGACTGCTGCTTGGGGGTCGGAATAGGATAATGGCCGGTGAAACAACCGTCGCAAAAATCAAATCCGGACTCCTTCGCGAGTTCGTGAGTAGATTTTACACTAAGATACCCCAAGCTGTCAACCCCTAATTGGCAAGAAATTTCAGAAATTTCACGAAATTTGCACGCAATCAGGTTTTCTTCGCTGTCAATGTCCGTTCCAAAGAAGCAAGGATGGCGAAACGGCGGGGCAGAAACCCGCATATGCACCTCGGTAGCGCCGGCCTCTCGCAGCAGGCTGACGATCCGGGCGCTGGTAGTACCACGCACAATGGAGTCGTCGATCATCACCACCCGCTTGCCCTTGATATTCTCTCGCAGCACATTCAGCTTGATCTTCACCGCGTCCTCGCGCTGGCCCTGGGTGGGCTGGATAAAGCTGCGGCCGATATAGCGGTTTTTAATAAAGCCAACGCCGTAAGGAATACCGCTCTCCTGGGCATAGCCCAAGGCAGCGTCCAGGCCGCTGTCCGGCACGCCGATCACAATATCCGCGTCTACCGGGTGCTCCTTAGCCAGGTACGCACCGGCACGCATTCTGGCGTGCTGCACAGACACGCCCTCGATCACGCTGTCCGGCCGGGCAAAATAGATATACTCAAACACGCAAATATGGCGGGGTCCGCCGCAATGGGTGGTAATGGAGTGCACGCCCGCCTTGCTGATCACCACGATCTCGCCGGGGGCAATATCCCGCACAAAGTGGGCGCCGATGGAGTCCAGGGCGCAACTCTCCGACGCCACCACATAGGCGCCGTCCGCGGTCTTGCCCAGGCAAAGGGGCCGAAAGCCGTTCGGATCACGAAACGCGATCAGCTTGGTGGCGGTCATTACTACGCAGGAGAACGCACCTTGCAGCCGGGGAATGATCTTTTCAATGGCCTCCTCGGTGCTCTTGCTGTGCAGGCGCTCCTCTACAATGGAATAGGCAATGGACTCGGTGTCCGATGTGCCGTGGAAAATGGCGCCCTTTAGCTCAAACTGGCGGCGCAGCTCCGGCGCGTTTACCAAATTGCCGTTATGGGCCACCGCCAAATTACCCTTGATATGGCGGATCACCAGGGGCTGAATGTTGTTGGCGTTTTTGCCGCCGGTGGTGGAGTAGCGCACATGGCCGATGGCCATATTGCCTGTACCCAGGGCAGCCAGCTGCTCCTTGCTGAACACATCCGGCACCAGCCCGTCGCCCCGATGGTGGCGGAACACGCCGTCGTCATTAACGGCAATGCCGCAACTCTCCTGCCCTCTGTGCTGCAAGGCAAACAGGGCCAGGTACGCCGTTTGGGCCACACTGGTGGTCCGATTTTCAAATACGCCGAAAACACCGCATTCCTCGTGCAAACTATCGAACATCGCTCTCTCCTATCCCGTGGTGGTTGTCGCTCTTTTCTCTATTATAATACCATTAGTTGGGCGTGTAAAGGTTTGCGTAAGGTCTGGAGGTGGCGGGAACCAACTTTTTGAACGGTTTTTTCAAAATCTCGTCCATAGAAACGCCAAAATACTTGCAATACTTTTTCAAGTACCCCTCCAGTTCCTGCCGGTCCGCGTCCGTTAAGGCCGTCACTTTGATATTGGGGCTGATGTTCTCCTTGGGGAAGCTGCCCCGCACAAAGATCTTGCCCCCGTGCATACCGGAGGCGCAGTGGGTGCCAAACAGCTTTTCGCCCCGCTTCATACCCAGGCCCAGCAGCACGATGGTGCCCCCGGCCATATACTCGCCCAGGAAAGAACCGGCGTTGCGACCGATCACCAGCACCGGCTTCATCTGCTCAAACTCTTTCATATGGATCCCGCCGCGGCAAGCCACATTGGTCTCTACAAAGATCTGGCCGTCCCGCATACCGTAGCCCATCGCGTCGCCGGCGTGGCCGTGAATGACGATCTCGCCGCCGTTCATGGTGTTGCCCACTGCGTCCTGGCAGTTGCCGAACACCTCCACCTTGCCGCCGTTTAAGTAGCACGCCATATCGTTGCCCGGGGTGCCGTGCACCTGAATGGTCTTGCCTGCGTCCAGGGCACAGCCGATATAGCGCTGGCCGTTGACCGCCGTGACCGTTACCTTTTTCTTGGTGCGCAGCTCCTGCTTGATCTTGTCGTTCAGCTCTGCATACTTGCACAGTCCTGCCTCAATACTCACAGCTGCACCCCTCCTCTCAGCTTGGTGATCCGGGTCTCCTTGGGAAACCAAAACAGATTGGGGCTGTCCATCAGATCCCCTTGCAGACCCTCCAGCGGTACGCCGCCGGAGATCAAAGATGTATAAATACCGGCGTTCTCGCTGGCGTTGATGAGCACATAGCCCACCAGCTTGCCATCCCGAAACACCAGGCGCTTGTAGGTATCGTCTGCGGCGGCCACCCGGTCCGTATAGCCGTCGCCCTTGGCGTTGATCAGCCCGCAGGTGCAAATGCGCAGGCCGTAAAAATCAATGGCATTCACCGCATAGGTGCCGCCCACGGTCACATCGCCGCCGGCCATTTGGCTGCCCGCTGCACGACCTTGCGCCACTGCATTGGGCCACAGGGCCAGGATCTTCTTGCTGCCGTCCAGCATATCCACAGACACGGCGCAGTCCCCTGCGGCGTAAATATCCGGGTCCGAGGTCTGCATGGTGGACGGATCGGTGATGATCCCCCGCTCCACCGTCAGGCCCGCTGCCTCTGCCAGTGCCGTGGCCGGGCGCACACCCACTGCCACCACCAGCAGATCGCAGGGCAGTTCCCTGCCGTTTTGCAGCACCACCCGCTGCACCGTCTTGCCGCTGCACTTGGCCCGGGTCACCGTTTGGCCCAGGTGGAAGCGCAGACCGTGGCGCTCCAAATGGCGGCGCACCAGCTTGGCACTCTTTTCATCTAAAATAGAGGGCAGCACCCGATCGGACAACTCCACCACATCTACGCTCTTGCAAATTTTGCTCAGGCCCTCGGCGGCTTTCATGCCGATCAGACCGGCGCCGATCACCACGGCGCGAGTGTCTGCGTTTGCCAGATCGTGCACGGTTTGGGCGTCTGCCGCGGTCAAAAAGCCGCACACATTCCGCTTGCCGCTTACATTCTGCATGGGCGGCACAAAGGGCACGGAGCCGGTGCACAAGCACAGCTTGTCATAGCTATACGCCTTGCGCCCGCACTTGACGGTCTTTTTCGCCCGGTCAATGGCGGTCACCTCTACGCCGGTGACGATCTGGATTTTTTGCTCTTTATAGTAAGCCGGGGTGCGCAGGCGCATTTGCGTGCGCCGCACCAGGCCCTTTAAGTAATAACTGATGGACGGGCGGGAATAGGGCAGATCCGTCTCCCGAGTCAGCAGGGTAACGGCGCCTGCCGGGTCCGTCTTGCGAATTTGCTCCGCCGCAGCCAGTCCGGCGGCAGAGGCACCGATGATCACATACTTCACTTGGCAGCACCTCCCGCTTCTACCCAAACCAAGGCCCGGTTGGGGCAACCCTTAACGCACGCCGGTTCTTCCCCGCCGCACAGGTCGCACTTGTAGGCAATATTGCCGGGCTGAATGCACCCGATGGGGCACACCGCCAGGCAGGTCATACAACCGATGCACTTGTCCGGGTCTACGGACACAATGCCGGTCTTTTTGTCCTTGTGCATGGCGCCGGTAATGCAGGCCTTTACACAGGCCGGGTCGTCGCAATGGCGGCAGTTCACCGCCACGGAGGCCACCCGGTCGCCATACACCTTGACCCGGCTGATCGGCGCCGGGTCCTCATATTTATTGGCCGTCAGCACATCGCCGGAGGCGGAATGTGCCGTTTTGCAATAGACTTCACACAGGTGGCAGTTGATGCAAAGTTCCTCTCGTGCAAATACTTTTTTCATCTCACTGTCCTCCTTATTCCCCTGCGTGCTTAATGCCCAGGATCTGCAGTTCCCGGTCTGTCAGACCGATACCGCGGAGCATCAGTCGGTTGCCCCGCAGGGAGTCTACGGAGTTGATACCCATGCCGCCCATGATCTCTTTCATCTCATGGTTCCAGGCAGAAAGCAGGTTCTCTACCCGCCGGTGGGCGATCTCCGGGTTCAGCCGCCGGGTCAGGTCCGGGCGCTGGGTGGCAATGCCCCAGTTGCACTTGCCGGTATTACAGGTCTGGCACATATGGCAGCCCATGGCGATCAGCGGCGCAGAGGCGATATATACCGCGTCCGCACCCAGAGCAATGGCCTTGATCACATCAGAGGAGCAGCGGAAAGAGCCTGCCGCCACCAAAGACACGGTGGAGCGAATGCCCTCGTCTCGCAGTCGCTGGTCCGCAGCCGCCAGCGCCAGCTCAATGGGAATACCCACATTGTCGCGAATACGGGTAGGCGCTGCGCCGGTGCCGCCGCGAAAGCCGTCGATAACTACAATATCCGCACCGGCACGAGCCACGCCGGAGGCGATGGCCGCAATGTTATGTACCGCTGCGATCTTAACGGAAATGGGCTTTTTATTGTCCGTGGCCTGCTTTAGCGACCAGATCAGCTGGCGCAGGTCCTCAATGGAATAAATATCATGGTGTGGAGCAGGCGAAATCGCGTCCGATCCCACCGGGATCATACGGGCGTTGCTGACCTCCACATTCACCTTTTCACCGGGCAAGTGGCCGCCGATCCCCGGCTTGGCCCCCTGGCCGATCTTGATCTCTACAAACTTGGAGTTGTTCAGATAATCCTTATGCACGCCAAAGCGGCCGGAAGCCACCTGCACCACAGCGCAATCGCCGTAAGAAGCCAGGTCTGGGTGCAGACCGCCCTCACCGGTGTTAAACAGAGTGCCCATATTCTTGGCAGCCATGGCCAGGGACTTCTGCGCATTCAGGCTGATGGAGCCAAAGCTCATGGCGGAGAACATAATGGGAGTCTCCAGCATCACCTGGGGCGGCATCTTGGTAATGGATTTGCCCTTGCGCTCCACTTGCAGCCGGTCCGGCTTGCGCCCCAAAATGGTGCGAATTTCCATAGGCTCCCGCAAAGGGTCAATGGAGGGGTTGGTCACCTGGGAGGCGTTGAGCAAAATTTTGTCCCAGTAAATGGGGTACGGCTGGGGGTTGCCCATAGCGGACAGCAGCACGCCGCCGGTATCTGCCTGGCGGCAGATCTCCTGCTGATAGCGAGGGGTCCAGTTGGCATTGTCCCGATAGTCGCACACATATTTTTCGATCCGCAGGGCGCCGGTGGGGCACAGATCTACGCACCGATGGCAGGCCACGCAGTCCCGGGAATGGGACACCACGGTCTTGCCGTCCGGCCCAAAGCTGTGGCACTCGTTAGAGCACTGGCGCACGCAGCAGCCGCAATCAATACAAAGCTCCCGGTCCCGCACAATGGTGAACCGGCGGGGAATATAATTAATCATCGTCTTCCTCCTTTGCCAGTTCCAGCGGGATAAACACCGGCTCCGCACCGCTGACGGACCACACCTTTTCCGGGTGGGGGCAGATCACGCGAATGGCGGACTCCTCCGAGGCAAAGTACGCCCGGTTGCCCTTGGTGGCCGCAGTCAGGGAGCGCAGCTTCAACCGATCGTTGATGGCCAGCAGCCCCTTGTTGGAGCCGAGGATCACAGAGAACGGCCCGTTCACCAGGGCGCCGTTATAGATAGAGCGCAGATTGGTAAAATATTCTTTCCGCTCCGGGTCCATCCGGTCGATCTCGTCCCACTCCGGGGCGGTGAGCACATCGGCTGCCACATCAATGGGCAGCTGGTGGTGGCGGATCAGGTGGTCAAACAGGTAGGTAATGACTTCCGTATCCGTCTGCATGGTGCACACATAGCCAAACTGCTCGATATACCGGCGGTTGGCGTCATAAGACGAGATCTCGCCGTTATGCACCACGGACCAGTCCAGCAGGTTAAAGGGGTGTGCCCCGCCCCACCAGCCGGGGGTGTTGGTGGGAAAGCGGCCGTGGGCCGTCCAAAGATACGCGTCGTACTGATCCAGCATATAGAACTCGCCCACATCCTCCGGATAGCCAACGGCCTTAAAGCAGCCCATATTCTTGCCGCTGGAAAAGATAAAGGCACCGTCGATCTCATTGTTCACATGGATCACGCACTGGGCGGTGTATTCGTCCTCGTCCAGCCGGGCCTCTTTCATCCGCACCTTATTGGGCTTGGCAAAATAGCGCCAAATGTCCGGTCCGTTCTCAATGGACGCGATCTTCTTGGTGGGAATGCGCTCGGAAACATCCACATTAAAATGCTTGAACAAAAATTCCTCGCAAGCGCCCCGTGCCTGTACCGACTGGTAAAACACATGAAAGGCAATATCCGTCTTGTGATCGGGATAAATGCCATAGGCGGCAAAACCGCCGCCCAGACCGTTGGAACGGTCGTGCATCAAGGCGATGGACTGAATGATCTCCGACCCGTTGATGGGCTCGCCCTTGCGGTCAATAATGGCGGCAATAGCACAACCGGAGGGAATGCGCACTTCGCCCTCTCGCAGCATATTCATCACTCCTGTATTTGTATTTCTCCAAAAAAATCCTATACTTTATTGTACAACACTGTCGATTAGCCGTCAATGCGCCCACCATAAAAATCTGCGGTGCAAAACCGGCGTATTTATGGTAATATTCACAAAGAATTGCACGCTTTTCCGTGAATTACCGCTCACTTTTGGCTCTTTTGTACAAAAAAGCGGCTTTGCCACCGTGTAATGGCAAAGCCGCAAGAGGCAGGGACGATCAGTCGTCCGTACCCTGGAGAGCGTCATAGCCCCGTGCGCCGGTGCGCACCTTTACTGCGTCCTCCACATCATAAACAAAGATTTTGCCGTCGCCGATATTGCCGGTATAAAGCGCCTCTCTGGCAGCGGCGATCACCGTCTCTACCGGCACTGCGGAGATCACCATTTCCAGCTTCATCTTGGGGTTCAGGTTCAGCTCCTCGATCTCCACGCCGCGGTACTTGCGCACATGGCCCTTTTGGGTGCCGCAGCCCATCACATTGGTCACCGTCATACCGGTAACACCCACTGCGTTCATGGCGTTCTTCACCCGCTCCAGCTTGGCCGGGTTAAAGAGCATCACCACTTCGCTAAGCTTGGCGTCCGGCTTGGTGGTATAAGTTTCTACCGGCACCGCCTTTTCTACCGGAGCCGCCGGCAGGCCGCTGTCCGTTACCGGCACGGCCGCAAAGCCGCCGCCCATAGGCATAAAGTCCGCATAAGCAGAGGGCAGGTTGTGCTCGGTGGCGTCCAGGCCCTTGATCTCCTCCTCGGCGCTGACTCGCAGGCCGATGGTCTTGTTCAGAATAAAGAAAGTGATGGTCAGGGTCACGGCCGCCCAACCGGCCACAGCCGCAAAGCCGATCAGCTGGGTGCCCAGCAGGTGCAGCCCGCCGCCGTAGAACAGTCCCGTATGGGTCAGGCCGGACACGGCAAAGCCCGGTGCCTTTTCGGTGGCAAACAGACCCACAGCCAGGGTGCCCCAAATGCCGTTGGCCATGTGCACAGCCACAGCGCCTACCGGGTCGTCAATATGCAATTTCTTATCCAGCAGTTCTACCACCAGCACCACCAGAATACCGGCCACAGCACCGATGATCCCGGAGCCCAGCGCGTCCGTTACATCACAGGAGGCGGTCACAGCCACCAGCCCGGCCAAAGAGCCGTTCAGGGACATGGACACATCCGGCTTGCCGTCCTTGATCCAGGTAAAGAGCATGGTGGTGCAGGTAGCCACAGCCGGTGCCACGGTGGTGGTCACCAGGATAGACGCCAGGGTGGGCACATCGGTAGCCGCCGCGCCGTTAAAGCCGTACCAGGCAAACCACAGAATGAACACGCCCAGGGCGCCCAGGGTCAGGGAGTGACCGGGAATGGCCTTGGGGGTCTTTTTGCCGGTTTTTTCGTCCGTATGGTACTTGCCGATCCGGGGGCCAAGGAAGATGGCGCCGATCAGTGCCGCAATACCGCCCACCATGTGAATGGCGCAGGACCCGGCGTAATCGTGGAAGCCCAGCTTTTGCAGCCAGCCGTTGCCGTCCACATTCCAGACCCAGCCCGCCTCAATGGGATACACCACAGCGGAGATCACCGCAGAGTAAATGCAGTAGGCGGAGAACTTGGTGCGCTCTGCCATAGCGCCGGACACAATGGTGGCCGCCGTGGCACAAAACACCAGGTTAAACACAAAGTTGGACCAGTTAAAGTCGTTATAGTGGGTGAAAATGCCCAGGTTGGGCAGGCCGATCACCCCGGCGATATAATCCTGGCCGCACATCAGCCCGTAGCCCAAAAGAATGAACATCACCGTGCCGATACAAAAATCCATCAGGTTTTTCATAATGATGTTGCCGGCGTTCTTGGCTCGAGTAAAGCCAGTCTCTACCATAGCAAAGCCGCACTGCATAAAGAATACCAGCACCGCGCCGATCAAAAACCACACGCCGAACAGCTCACTGTTCACCGTTTCCATTATCGTTTCAAGCCCCATAAGATCCTCCTTTTCATCACAAAAGCCTAAAAATGGAAATAAAAAAAGAGCGCTCGAAAACAAAAGTTCGAGCACTCCATTGTGCTAAAGAATGCCGACACCGCGCCAATGGCTCGGCGCCGGCAAATGACCGACCCTGTCAAAAGACAGTGCCGACCGTAAGAGAGGGCAAAATCAATACAGTACCATGTACTTTTCGATCTCCCACTGAGAGACCTTGGTGCGGTACTCGTCCCATTCATTCTCCTTGCCTTCAATATAGTTATTGAACACATGGTCACCCAGGGTCTCCTTGATGAACGGATCCGCCTTGGCGGCCTCAATGGCCTCTTTCAAGCTGCCGGGCAGGCAATCGATACCGGCGGCTTTCAGCTCCTCGTCGGACAGGCCGAACACATTGTAGTCAATGGGAGAAGCGGGGGTCATTTTCTTCTTGATACCGTCCAGACCGGCAGCCAGGCAAAGAGCCATCTCCAAATAGGGGTTGCAGGTGGGGTCCGGGCAGCGCAGCTCTACGCGGGTGCCCTTGCCGCGGGCGGCAGGAATACGCACCAGGCAGGAGCGGTTGGAAGCAGACCATACCAGGTAAGACGGTGCCTCATAGCCGGGCACCAGACGCTTGTAAGAGTTTACAGTGGGGTTGGAGAACGCTGCAATACCGCGAACATGAGCCATAATACCGGCAATGAAGTTGTAAGCGGTCTCGGACAGGCCCATCTCGCCGTTGGGATCGTCAAATGCGTTTTTGCCGTCCTTCAGGTAATACAGGCTCATATTGGTGTGCATACCGGAGCCGTTGATACCGTAAATGGGCTTGGGCATAAAGGTGGCGTGCAGACCGTGCTTGGCAGCGTAGGTCTTGACCACATGCTTAAAGGTCATTACACGGTCGGCGGTGAGCATAACATCGCCGAACTGGAAGTCGATCTCGTGCTGGCCCTCGGCTACCTCGTGGTGAGAAGCCTCAATGGTGTAGCCCATATCCTCCAGCGCCAGGCAAATATCCCGGCGGCAGTTCTCGCCGTGGTCGATGGGGTTCAGGTCAAAGTAACCGCCCTCGTCGCCGGTCTCCAGGGTGGGGTTGCCGTTCTCGTCCAGCTTAAACAGGAAGAACTCGCACTCCGGGCCTACATTGAAGCCAAAGCCCATCTCGGCAGCCTCGTCCATCACCTTTTGCAGCACATTGCGGGGGTCGCCCAGGAAGGGGGTCACATTGTCGGATTTATATACGGAGCAGATCAGTCGAGCCGTCTGCGCATTCTGGTGCTTTCTCCAGGGGAAGATGGTCCAGGTGTCGTAATCCGGGTGCAGATACATATCGGACTCATCAATACGAACAAAGCCGTCGATGGAAGAACCGTCAAACATACAGTCATTGTCCAGCGCTTTCTCCAGCTGGGACAGGGTGATGGCCACATTCTTCATAATGCCGAACATATCCGTAAACTGCAAGCGGATAAACTCTACATTATTTTCCTGTGCGCTTTTGATAATGTCTTCCTTTGTGTATTTACTCATAGCAAATACTCCTCTCTTAAGAAATGATAGATAGCACAGACTTTTCTACTGCCAAAGGCAATAAAAAAAGAGGGCGCTCCGCTATCTACGGAACGCCCTCGTTCTGAATACAATGCCATTATAATCACATCGTCCCCGGTTTGTCAACGGTTTTTGACAACTTTGGCAAATGTTGTAAACCCCAGGGGGAATTGTGCACGCCTTTTGTACAATATGCACAGGATAGACAACGCAAAGCCTATATGTCCAGAAACTCCGCGGGAATGACTTTTTTGGACAGATCGGTAAAGTACTTTACCGTGGCACCCTTTTGAGCCTGGGTGGCGGCCAGCTGGTCGGTATAATCGCTCAGCTTGTACACCGAGAACACAAAGCCGTTGCCGCCCCGGCTGTAATGGCACACCACCGGCGCCAGCTTGGCAGAGGAAATGGTGATCTTGCCGTTATCCTTTTCTATGGTCACCTCTGCCATACCGCCGCACAGCTGAGGCAGATTGATCTGGTGACTGATAAAGTTGCCCAGGGAGTAGTAGACCAGCATTTTTTTGCCGCTCTTTTCATTGGTGACCCACTCCACCGGCTGGAGCACATGGGGGTGGCAGCCAATGACAATATCCACGCCCAGGTCAGAAAACAGCTTTGTATATTCCTTTTGGTAATCGGACACCTTGTGGCTGTTCTCCGTGCCCCAGTGGGGAAAGACCATCACCACATCCGCGTGCTTGCGGGCCTCGGTAATGTCTTTCTTTATTTTGTCCTTATCCATCAAATTCACCAGCCAGGGCTTGTCCTTGGGCAGATCAATGCCGTTGGTGCCGTAGGTGTAATTCAGCAGGGCAAAGGTGATATTGTTCTTCTCATAATAAGTGATCTTGTTATAATCCGCCTGAGAGGCGTTGGTGCCCAGGTGCACCACCTCTTTGTGCCGGCTGAAATATTCCAGCTCTTTCTCCACCCCGGCGCTGCCCATATCCATGGTGTGGTTGGTGGCGCAGGTGAAAATATCAAACCCGGCGGCAATGGCGGCGTCGCCGATCTCCCAGGGAGAATTAAAGCTGGGGTAGCCGGAGTAGTCAAAGCTGCTGCCGCCCAACACCGTCTCCTGATTGATCACGGCAATATCCGCCGGTTCAATATACTGCTTAATATCCTGATAAAAGGCGTCATAATTCCGGCTGCCGTCCTTTTGCTCCCCGGCGGCGATCAGGGTGTTGTGGATCAGGTTGTCCCCCACTGCCACCAGGCGCACCCGGGTCTTGCCCTGGGTCTCCTCCGTGCGGTCCTCCGTTTGGTTGACCACAGACACCTTGGTGGGTGCCGTGGGCTTCTTCTCATCTGCACGGCGGGTGATGGTGCCGCTGACGGCAAAGGCAACGATCACGGCCAGTGCCACCAAAACAGGGATCAGCACCTGCCACAATTTTTTCTTCTTTTCCATATGGTCACATCCCAACTGCCAATGGGCTTTTCTTATGGTTGCTGCTTTCTGCTGTGATTATACCATACTCCTTACCGATAGGCAAGAAAAAGCCGCCCTCCGAAAACCGGAAGGCGGTCTTTTGGTTTAGATAAAAGCAGCGATTACTCGGCAGCAGCCTCTGCGGCAGCTTCCTCGCCGTCCTTTTTCTTCTCCGGCATGAGAACGAACTTCTCCATGGGGAAGAGCACCACCATCTGCACAAAACCGGCGCACATGGAAGCGATCAGGCGAGCCACAGACTCGTTGGTAATGATCTTAAAGAACCAGTTGCTGGGCTCCAACTTCAGCATAGCGCCAACGATGGCACCCTGCATCCAGGTGGAGAACAGGATCAGCGCCAGCAGCAGCACAATGTAGATCACAAAGTTGTACCAGGCGGAGTCGGACTTAAAGGTGGTCTTTTTGTTCTGATAGAAGCCGTAGATGTTGGCGATCAGGTTGGACAGCAGGAAGGGCAGCACATAGCCCCAGGTCACAACGCCGTCGATCACATACTTGGAAGCCTCTGCGGAACCGGTGGAGAACATGGTGGGTGTAAAGATCCCTCTCAAGAACTCCGGCAGCAGGGTGTGGATCTGGTCGCACACCAGCGGAAGCAAAGCGGCCAGTGCCAGCTGGATAATGGTCACCAAGCCGGATACCACCAGGAACTTTACAAGCTGCCAAAGGGTCTTCATAAAGGAGCCCTTTTCCTCAGCGGCGTTGTCGATACCGCCAAGGCTGATTTTCTTCTTTTTGTCATCTGCCATAATTATTTTACCCCTTTCTCATGGACTGTACAAAAATAACGGGTTCATTATACTATTTTTTGGCTAAGATTGCAACCTTTATTTTACAGACTTTAGAAAATAAAGGGTAGCAGGCCGATACAGCCGGCAGTAGCGGCGTGTACAATGGCCACCACGGCCCACACCACCAGAGCGATCAGACCCACAACGATGGCCAGTACCAACAGCACCAGCAGCACCAGGATCGCCAGCACCAGCGGGCCTTTTTTGCTGGGGCGCACCGGGTCGTCAAAGGCGGGCTTTTCCGCCTTTTTCGGCGCCGGGTTTTCGTCGTCATATAAGGGATACAGGGGCAAAGTGGCATTGGCGTCGCAGGGGCCCGGGTTCCACAGCAGCGGCTCTACCAGGCCGCGCACGGAGGTGGCGCCCCTCAGCACCTTGCCGATGGAGAAATGAATGGTGTTCAGGAATGCGTCGATCACATTCAGCAGCCCGCAGCAGATCTTGTACTCCCGGGTGTCCGGGCCGTAGGGCGAGTCGCCGCAGTACAGGTTCTGCACCAGTTCCAAGATAAAGTCCACTACCCGATGATCGGCAATGTCAGCAATATCTTTCTTGCTCAGGCCGCTCTCTTTCTTGCACAGGCGCCAGGCTTTCTTAAAGGTCAGCTTGTTCAGCCACTTGGCAATGGGCTTAATCAGCCAGCCCAGCTTTTTCACCTTTTCGCCGGGGACGGAAAAAGCGTCCGTCATCTCGGCCAAATGGTCAATATCCGTGGCCGCAGCGTCCAGCAGCTCGGAGATCATACCAAAGAAGAAAGTGCGCATATACTGGTCAAAGGGCTTGCCGCCGGTGTCCAGTCCCGGCACATCGGTGATGGTCACCGTCTCCACATCCACCTTGGCGTGGGCCGGATCCAGGATAATGTTGCGCATGGTGGGCGGGCAGCCGACCATGGCACCGCAGGCAATGTCATAAAAGGTGTTGCCCTTTTTGGTCTCTACCACGCTGATGTCGTGAATATGGGTGTGGCCGGTGAGCATACATTGCAGCCCGTTGTCCGCAAAGATCTCTCGGGTGGTCTCGTGATTGCGCTGCATATCCCCTTTGCCAATAATGGCATAAAAGGGACTGGGAGCGATCATGGGGTGATGGGTCATGGCGATCACAAACTGATCGTTCTTGCGGGCGTCCTCCAGCTGGTCCAGGATCCAGGCCATGCAGTCGTCGCTGTACCCGGAGCCCCGCTCCCCCTCCGGTTTGTAATTGGTGTCGTCATTCAGGGCAAACAGCCGATAGCCGGGGGCCAGCTGCACCACATAGCTCATACTGTCCGGGTGGGTGGCAATGGCCTCATTGGGGCCGAACTCATAGTACATCTGCCACAGATCGTGGCGATCCTCCACCGCCGGCACCCGGATCTTTTTGTCCCCGTCATAGCCGTCGGCCACGCCGCCGTCCCGGTAATCGTGGGTGGCGGTGATCACATACACCCGCTTGCCCCGCTTTTTCAGATCTCGGAGCATTTCGATAAACTCGGCGTGAGAGGCCAGCTCTCCGTCCCGGGTGGTGTCGCCGGCCAGTACCACAATATCTGTGGAGGTGTCCGCGCACAGCAGATCAAACCCGGCCCGGATCACCAGGTCGCTGTCCTTAATGACCTTTTGGCTCTTGGCCTCTGCTTTTTCGTAAGCCTTACCCGCGGTGCCCCCTTTGCGGGAGTAGTAATGCGGGTCGGTGATAAATTGAATTTTCAGCGGCGCATTGCCTGCGCCATACAACTTTGCTGCCATTGGGTTCTCCTTTACTTGATCTCTGCTTTCAGCACACCGCAGCGCACCGTGCCCGGCAGGGTGATCTCCATACAGCCGTCACTGCGCAGGGCGTAATCCAGTTCCTCCCCGTCCAGGGTCAGGCGATAGGTGTGGGCGTCCGACAGGGTGAGCACAAAGGCGTACTGCCGATTGTCGCCGGTGTAGCGGAAATGGACCTGTGCAGAAGTATCCGTGAGCGTTTGGCTGTCCGTCCACACATCCAGCCCGCAGGTAAAGGTGCCCGGGCGGTAGTAGCAGTTCGCCCACACATTGATGGGCGCGGACAGGCCGCCGAAATTGTGGAACCAGCCGCCACGACGGGTCTGAATGCCAAAGCACTCGTAGGTGTTATAGGAGAAGTCCGTCTCGTCCTTCCACATATCCAGCGCCCGGCGGGCGATCTCAAAGGCAAACTCCGTCTCGCCCAGATCGAACATGGTCTTCCACATAAAGAACTGGTGGCTCATCCAAACATTGCCGTTCCAGTAGCCGTCGTCAAAATAGTAGGAAGCGGTCATATCCACCGCGCTGATCCCGGCGGCGGACCACATTTCGTCCGGGTTCTTGATATGGGCCAGCAGGCGCTCCCGCCGTTCCTCCGGGGCAGCCCCGGCAAACAGCGGATACACACCGTCCATACCCTTGTCGTAGTTCTCCCCGGCGTCGGTGGTGAAAATGCCCTGATAGTTTTTGTCGTCGTCATAGACGGAGTAGGCGTAGTAGCCGCTCTTTTCGTCCCAGCTGTAACGGTTCAGGGCGTCGCTCATACGCTGAATATCTGCGTCATACGCGGCAATGTCCGCCTCCTTGCCCATGGCGGCGGCCACCATCTTCATGATCTTGGCAGCCCGAATGGTGTGAGAGGTAGACAGGCAGGGGCACATATATTGCTTCTTGTCCTGGGCGATCATGGCCACCTGGGCGGGGTAATCGTCCATCCCGCTGCAAGAGTACCAGTAGTCGTAAGTGGTGGTCAGGCCGTTGCCGAACTTGCCGCAGGTGGAGCCGGGGGTCTTGCCGCTGATGTAGTCATAATACCGCTTCATCTGCGGGTACAAGGCAAACAGGGGCGCCTTGTCCTCCGTGCGGTGCAGCAATTCCAAATACTGCACAAACTGGGTGGGCACCAGGGAGCCGTGGAGCAGGAACGCAAAGTCCGTATTCTCCGGCTGGGACAAATAAGTCTCCAAAATATACCGGCACTTCTCCGGGCTGAACTCCAGCACGCCGGTGCCGATCACGCCGCTGTCCCAGGTGTAAAAGCTGTCCCACCGCTTACCGGGGGTGTAATGCACCACATTCTCGCCGTGCTTATACACCGGGTACACCAGGTTTGTCAGGAGCGTGGCCCGCAAGATCTCGGTAGACAGGCTGTACTTCTGCCCCTCCCGGTTGAACTGCACCGGGGTAGCCAGCGCCTTGGCGGCGGTGTACAGCTGCTCGTATTCTTCCGTGGTGCGTGGCTCCACCTTGCCCTTGGACAGCACCGCATACTCGATATGCTCTGCGTGGGGGCCGATAAAGATGGAGGGCATCACCGCATTATAGTAGTAGCCTTCGTCGCTTTTTTTGCGGCGGAAAGAGCGGGAAAAGGTCTCCCGCAGATCGTCATAAGTGGGGTCGCCGTTAGACAGCCGGTTGATCAACGCGTCCTCCAGGCTGCCGCTGTCCAGCTCCCGGCGGCGGGTCTTGGGATTATGGGTCAAGATGGAATAGCAGCCCGCCGCGTCCTTGTAAGTCAGGGTAATGCGGGTGGCGCCGTGCACCTTTTCTTCTTCAATTTGGGGCTTGGTGTCTCGCAGCACCGTGCGGGCGCTGACTTCCTGTTCCGTGCCCTGCCGGCACAGCACCAGCACATCCAGCTCCACACCGGCACCGCCCCGGCTCTCCAGAGTCAGGGTGTCTGCGCCGTCATAAGGCAGGGCGGCAAAGGTCAGGCTGTCGCTCTCCGGCAGCTCTGCCGCTACGCCGTTGACGGTAAAGGCAGCGGCGCCCGGGGTCACTGTGCGGTAACGCAGCAGCAGGGTGGCGCCCGCCGGTCGGTCAGACGGCAGGGTGTACGCCACCTTGTCCCCGGCGGTGCAGCCAAAAGGCTCCAGCCCCAGGAAATCCACATGGTAGTTCTCGCACCGGTCGCCCAGGCCGTGGGCGCGGTAAAAGTTGCCATCGGCGAACTCGCCCTTGTGCATACCGTCCGGGTTCTCATTGTCCCAGGGGCGGGGCTTTGCATAAGTATATTCCCCATAGTCGTTGGCGTCCACCAGTGCGGCGCCCGCAGGCAGCTGCAAAACGCAGTGCTCCGGCGCCGGGAACTCTAAGGCGCCGAAAATATTCAAAATGCAGTTTTGCGACAGGTCCGTATCGTTGACGAACCGGCAGCGCATTAAGTAGGACTCATCGTCCAGCCGGGTGTACGACACATCGGCATAGATCTGATCCTTCCACATCAGCTCATAGCGATAGGAATAAAAGCGAAAGTCCTCGTCACAACTCCACAAATGGTAGTTGGACGGCACGGTCACATTGGGCACCGGGGTGGCGGAATTCCACAGGGTGGGGTGCACCACAAAGTCGTAGCGGGCGCCCTCTGCCGCCCGGTCGTCCACAATGCGGGACAGGCCCATATACTTCTTGGAGTACGGCCCCCAAAGGGGCATACGGATCTTGTTTTCGTTCATACGCAGTTCTCCGTTTTTTGATTTTTTGCAAGGATATTATCATCTTTTTGCCCGCTTTTGTCAATAGTGAACATCTTGACAAACAAGATATAATACAGTAATATATATCTGTTAAAAATAAATCAAGTTTTTGCAGAAAAACGGAGACAAGTTTATGAACATTGACGAGAATGTACAAAAGGTCATTAAGCTGCTGCTGCGCAAGTGGAAGCTGCTGATCCTGTTTATGCTCATCGGGGCGCTTTTGGCCGGGGTCTATACCGCCAAATTCACCACCCTGACCTACACCTCCAGCGTGGAGTTCCTGGCTGCGGCCGTGGACCCGGCCCACGAGATCAGCGACAGCACCGGCGAGGTGGCCCGCACCAGCCAGACCAGCAAAATGAACTACGCCATGAAGATGATCGACACCTATATCGAGATCTTCAAGACCAACAAGTTCTGCGGCAAAGTGGCCGGCGAGATGAACAAAAAATACTACACCAACCTGTCTCCGGCAGATATTAAGCGGTCCTTTACCATTGAGACGGTGGAGAACACGGCTATGTTTAAGCTGATCGTCACCACCACAGACCCCACCCTGTCCTACAACATTGCCCACCAAATGGAGGAGAGCGTGCCGGAGCAGATGGAGGAGACCAACAACGGTCTGGTCCAGACTACCGTGGAGGATAAAGCCATTAAGCCCAACACCGCCGAGGGCCGGGGGTACTTAAAGAAGTGCCTGCTGGGCGCCGTAGCCGGGCTGCTGGTGGCTGCCGCTTATGTGATCCTGCGGGATCTCTTGGATGTGCGTATCAAGAGCGCCGAGGAGCTGAGCCAGCGCTACGATGTGCCGGTGCTGGGCTCCATTCCCGCCTTTACCACCGGCAAGCGCAGCGCTGCCGGCAACAAGAAGAATGCAAAGAAAGGGGCGAAATAAGATGGCCAAGAAAGCAAGCAATCCCTTTAGCCGCACCCTGATCTCCAACGCCAATATGGACCCGGCGCAAAAGTTCCGGATCGAGGAGGCCTACAAGAGCATTCGTACCAACATTATGCTCTCTATTTTGAAAAAGGGGTGCAAGACCATTGTGGTGTCCTCCGGCTCCCCTGCCGAGGGCAAGACCACCACCACCATCAACCTGGCCATCTCCATTGCCCAGGCAGACCAGCGGGTGCTGCTCATTGACTGCGACCTGCGCAAGCCCAAAATGCACCACTACTTTGGCGTGTCCAATGCGCCGGGGCTGACCAACTACATCAGCGACTCGGTGAAGAACAGCGGGCCCAAGACGGACCTGTACAGCATTATCCACAGAACGGAATTCCCCAACCTGTCGCTGCTGTGCGCCGGTTCTATTCCGCCCAATCCGGCAGAGCTGCTGGGCAGCGAGCCTATGGCCGAGTTTTTGCAGCAGATCAGCCGGGACTACGACTATGTGATCATTGACACCCCGCCGCTGAATGTGGTGTCTGACGCCCTGCCCATTATCCGCGAGTCTGACGGTGTGGTGATCGTGGTGCGCGCCAACAACTCCACCCACCCGGAAGTGCAAAAGGTGATGGAGTCCCTGGAATTCATTGACGCCAAGGTGCTTGGCTTTATTTACAATTTTGCAGAAGATAAGCGCTCTCGCTACTCCCGCTACAAGTACGGCTATGACTATGGGTATGGCTACGGCTACGGGTATGACGCCGGCGCAGAATAATTCAGATAAGGTGATACTATGGTGATCCCCGGCTTGATCGAAATGCACTGCCATATTCTCCCCGGCGTGGACGACGGCTCCAAAGATGTGGAGACCAGCGTAAAAATGCTCCGCCGCCTGGCGCTGCAAGGGGCAGAGACCGTGGTGCTGACCCCACATTATTACTCGGACTCGATTTCTTTGGCGGACTTTACCGCCCGGCGGGACGCGGCGTTTGCCAACTTGCAGGCAGCCCTGCCACCGGACAGCCCCCGGCTGCTGCTGGGCGCAGAGGTGTATGTGAGCCGCTACCTGATGAATAACCCGAACCTGACCCCGATCTGCATGACCGGCACCCGGTGCGCCCTGCTGGAGCACAGCTTTGGCGACGACTTTGGCACGGACACTCTGGACCGGATCACGGCGCTGACCTGCGACCACGGCATACGGCCCATTTTGGCCCACATTGAGCGGTACAAAGCACTGATGGATCACCCCGCCCTGATCGACGAATTGCGGGATATGGGCTGCGCCACCCAGGTGAATATCAGTTCCTTTGCAAATGCCTCCTTTGGGGTGCGGCGCAAGCTGCTGAAGTACCTGGACAGCGGGCGCATTGACCTGATCGGCTCCGATTGCCACAACCTGGGCACCCGTCCGCCGGATTATGCCGACGGCGCCGCCGTGATCGTGAAGAAATTCGGCGACAGCGCCCTGCAAGCCTTGATCCAAAACGCCCACACCCTGCTGGGCTGCTGAACGCGCATAAAAAAGCACGACTTCTTTAACGGAAGCCGTGCTTTTCTTTTATTATTTTTACGCTGTAGGTTGCTCCAGGCTGCGCAGCAAGGCGATCTCCCCTTGATAGCCGGGCAGGTCGTTGGGGGTCTCTAAGAACATAGGCAGGCCCCGCAGCGCCGGGTGGTTGACGATCCGGCGAAAGGTCTCTACACCCAAATAGCCCTTGCCGATCTGCTCGTGCCGGTCTTTATGAGCACCGCAAGGGTTCTTGGAGTCGTTCAGGTGCAGCGCCCGCAGTCTGTCCAGGCCGATCACCCGGTCAAACGCCGCCAGCACCCCGTCCAGATCCTCTGCCAAAGGATACCCGCCGTCGCTCACATGGCAGGTGTCCAGACACACGCCGATCTTGTCTTGCAGCTGCACACCGTCTATAATACGGCGCAGTTCCTCAAAGGTGCCGCCTACCTCGCTGCCCTTGCCGGCCATGGTCTCCAGCAGCACGGTGGTGTGCTGCTCCGGGGTCAGCAGGTCGTTTAGCGCCCGGGTAATATAGGCGATCCCGGCGTCCGTCCCCTGCCCCACATGGGAGCCGGGGTGGAAATTATACAGCGTGCCGGGCAGCGCCTCCAGCCGTTGCAGATCATCGGCAAACACCTCTCTTGCAAAGGTGCGGGTGCGTTCCTTATCACTGCACAAATTCATGGTGTACGGCGCATGGGCCAGCACCGTGCCAAAATTCGCCGCCCGAGCGCCCTCCAAAAAGGCTGCCACATCTGCCGGATCCTGGGCCTTGACGGCGCCGCCCCGGGGATTGCGGGTAAAGAACTGAAAGGTATTGGCACCGATGGACTGTGCCTCCCGCAGCATATGGGCATAGCCCTTGCTTGCGCTTAAATGCGCGCCTAAAATCAACATCTCTTACCCTCGCAGCAGGGTCGGGCGGGCAATGTGCTGCTCCGCCTGGCCGGACATAATATACCCCAGCAGATCCGCCACGCAGCCCTGGTTGCAGTGGCAGGCCTCAAACTGGCAGATCTCATGAATGGCCTTGGGCGCTTGACCGGCACAGGCCGGCAGCCCCACGGTCTTGAGCATATCCCAGTCGTTGTAATAATCGCCGATGGCCGCCACATGGTCCCGGTCAATGCCCAGCATATCCGCCAGCACCATAATGGCCGTGCCCTTGTGGGTGTCCTTTTGCAACATCTCCATACTCCAAAGGGAGGAGGCCATAAAGTTCATGCCCGCCGTGTCGCTGCGGTCGATCACAGAACGCAGCCGGTTCATGGTAATGGGGTTGGACCAAAAGATCACCTTCATCCACCCCTCCTTGGGCACCTTATCAATGGAGGTCACCTCATAGTGGGCCTTGTCAATATCCATCGTGCCCTGGGACAGGGCGCCGTTCTTGACGATATACACATAATCGTCAAAGTAGATCCCCACATCCACGCTCTTAAAGCTGTCGCTGAACTTATTGATGATATAGCGCACAAACTCGTGCCCCTCCTGCTGGATGGTGCTGCGCCAGATCATCTTCTCCTGCTTAAAATCATAAATACCCGCGCCGTTGAGCACCACCGCCGGTTGATTGGGGGTAATGCGGTCATAATTGCGCTTTAAGCTGGAGGTCAGCCGCCCGGAGGCCAGGGTAAAATTGCCCCCCGCCTCGGTAAATGCCTTAATGGCGTCATAATTGCGCCGGGGCAGCTTGCGTACTTTGTTGTTTAAGGTGCCGTCAATGTCCGACACCACCAGCCAGTTGCTAAAATCCTTTTGGCTCATACTCTCACCTTTTCTTTTCCCTGCAAGTGTGTAAAAACGATGTAAAATACGGGGGCAGCGGCGCTTCAAACCGCATTTCCGACCCTGTCCTGGGGTGTATAAAGCCGATCTCTCCCGCGTGCAGGCACTGCCCGCCCAAAGCGGTGATCACCCGCCGTGGGCCGTACACCGGGTCCCCGGCCAGCGGGTGACCGATATAGGCCATATGCACCCGGATCTGGTGGGTGCGCCCGGTCTCTAACACACAGCGAATATGGGTAAAGTCCCCAAATCGCTCCAGCACGCTGTAATGGGTGGTGGCCGGCTTGCTGTTCTGCCGGGTCACCGCCATTTTTTTGCGGTCCTTGGGGCTGCGGCCGATGGGCTGGCACACGGTGCCGCTGTCCGCGGTCACATTGCCGTACACCACCGCCTGGTACGCCCGGTGGAAGCTGTGCTCCTGGATCTGCCGGGCCAGGTCCACATGGGCAAAGTCGTTCTTGGCCACCATCAGCAGACCACTGGTGTCCTTGTCGATCCGATGGACGATCCCCGGTCGGATCACGCCGCCTACGCCGCTGAGAGAGTCGCCGCAGTAGTACAGCAGCGCGTTCACCAGCGTGCCGGTATAATTCCCCGGCGCCGGGTGCACCACCATACCCTTGGGCTTGTTCACCACCAGCAGGTCGCTGTCCTCATAGACCACATCTAAGGGGATATTCTCCGGCAGCACCTCCATGGGCTTTGGCTCCGGCAGGCGCAGCTCCACTCGGACGCCCGGGCGCAGCTTGTCTTTCTTATTTCCCGGGGCGCCGTCCAGCAGCACGCCGCCCTCCTCGATCACCCGCGCTGCCGCCGAGCGGGTCAGATCCGGGCACACGGTGCTTAAAAACTTGTCCAGTCGCTCCCCTGCCGCCGTTTCGTCCACGGTAAAGGCACGCACCGGCTGCCACTCATTTTCCGTCATGGGCCGTTCCCTTCTTGCCGTCGCCGGTGCGGAACAAGTCCACCACCAGCCACAGCACAAAGCTGATACCGCCGCAGGTCACGGCGCAGTCCGCAATATTAAACACGGCAAATTGCATAAAAGTGGGCTCGATAAAGTCGATCACATAGCCGTACAGCACCCGGTCGATCAGATTGCCCAAACCGCCGGCCACCAGCACCCCCAGGCTCCAATAGCCCCACAGGGAGCGGCATTTGTTGCGAAACATATAAAAAAGCACACCGGCACACACCAAGGCGGTCAGCGCCACAAACACCCACCGGGCGCCGCTGAACAGGCTGAAGGCCATGCCGGTATTGCGGGCATAGCGCAGCTGCACCGCGCCGGGCAGCAGGGTGACGATCTTGCCCCCCATCAGCGCACTTTCCGCCAGGCGCTTGGTCACCTGGTCAAAGGCCACGATCAGCAGGATCATAATGGAGGCCCAAATGTGTTTTTTTCTATGCTTCATAAACCCTCCGTATATAAAAAGGCGGGGGCAGAGCAGTTGCATCTGCCCCCGTATGGGTCGTTCTTTATTTGTCCATCTCTGCCAGTGCAGCCGCGCAGTGGGCGCACAGGGTGGGATGCTCTGCGTTCTGACCTACGGTCCGGTCGTACTTCCAGCAGCGCTCGCACTTGTCGCCGTCTGCCTTGGATACGGACACGCTCAGCCCCTCTACCTCGCCGGTAAAGTCGCCCTGGCCGTCGGCCAGCGCCACAGCGGAGGTAATGAAGATCTCCGGCAACTGGTCCTCCACGCTGTGCAAGAAGTCGTGCAGCTCGCCTGCGGCGTGCAGGGTCACCTTAGCCTCCAGGGACTTGCCGATGGTCTTGTCCTTACGAGCCAGCTCCAGTGCCTTTTGTACATCTTCACGGATCCGATGGATCCGATCCCACTTGGCCATAAAGTCTGCGTCCGCCGCAATGTACTCCGGCTGGGGAATATCGTTAAACAGCGGAGAACGGGGATCTCTGCCCGCTGCATGGGGCATAGCCTTCCAGATCTCGTCGCAGGTGAATGCCAAAATGGGGGTCAGCACCAGGGTCAGTGCGTCCAGTACCTTGTACAGCACCGTCTGGGCGGCACGGCGGGTGGCGCTGTCCGGTGCAGAAGTGTACAGCCGATCCTTGAGCACATCAAAGTAGAAGTTACTCATATCCACCACGCAGAAGTTGTGCAGCGCGTGGGCGGCGGTATGGTACTCGTACACCTCGTACCCGCCGCGCGCGGTAGCCAGCACCTGGTCCAGCTTCATCAGCGCGTACTTATCCAGCTCTTCCAGCTGATCGTTGGGCACCATATCCTTATCCGGGTCAAAGTCATACAGGTTGCCCAGGCAGTAACGGGCGGTGTTGCGGATCTTTCTGTAATTATCGGACAGCTGCTTTAAGATCTCCTTGCTGATACGCACATCTGCGTGGTAATCGGAAGAAGCCACCCACAAACGCAGAATATCCGCGCCGTACTGATTGATAATATCCGCCGGGTCAATACCGTTGCCCAGGGACTTACTCATCTTCTTGCCCTCACCGTC
Organism: Bifidobacteriaceae bacterium; assembly: GCA_963642245.1. GTDB lineage: Bacteria > Bacillota > Clostridia > Oscillospirales > Acutalibacteraceae > CAG-217. Next base: position 25,562 of record CAVIFY010000004.1, read on the forward strand.
TACGGTCCAGCCGTGGGTGATGATCTGCTTAAAGGGTGCAGGCTGCCCGGCGGCTACGCTGGTGAGCAGGGAGGACTGGAACCAACCTCTGTACTGATCGGCACCCTCCAGGTACACATCTGCCGGCCACTTCAAATAGGGGCGCTGTTTGAGCACCGCTGCGTGGCTGGAACCGGAGTCGAACCACACATCCATAATGTCGCTCTCTTTATCAAAGCCCTTTTGCGCGCCGCAGTGGGGACACTTGTAGTCCTCCGGCAGGAAATATTCCGCCTCGTGGGCAAACCAGGCGTCAGAGCCTTCCTGCCCAAAGATCTTGGATACCCGCAGCATCAGATCTTTGTCCACGATCTCCTTGCCGCAGTCTTTACAATAAAATACGGGAATGGGCACGCCCCACTTGCGCTGACGGGAAATACACCAGTCGGCGCGTTCCTGGATCATGGACTGCATACGGTCCTTGCCCCAGGCCGGATACCACTGCACATCCTCGGTGGCAGCCACGGCAGCCTCCTTAAAGTCATCAACCGAGCAGAACCACTGGGAGGTGGCGCGGAAGATGATGGGCTTATGGCAGCGCCAGCAATGGGGGTACTGGTGGACGATCTTTTTCATCGCAAACAGGGCGCCGATCTTCTCCAGGTGCTCCGCAATGGGCTTGTTGGCCTCATCGGTGGTCAGCCCGGCGAACTGCCCGGCCTCCTGTGTCAATCTGCCCTCGGCGTCCACCGGTACAACGGTGGGGATCTCCGGGTACTTTTGGCACACGATAAAGTCGTCTACGCCGTGGCCCGGTGCCGTGTGTACGCAGCCGGTACCGCTCTCCAGGGTCACATGGTCGCCCACGATCACCAAAGAGGTGCGGTCAATAAACGGGTGCTGGGTCTTCATATACTCCAGCTCGCTGCCCCGGATCACGCCTACGGTCTCATAGTCCGTGGTGCCCCGGTCCGCCATAGCGGTGTCTACCAGGTCGGTGGCCATCACATAATACTCGTCGCCGCTCTTCACCAGAGAATACTCAAAGTTGGGGCCAACGCAAATGGCCACATTGGCCGGCAGGGTCCAGGTGGTGGTGGTCCAAATCACAAAGTAGGTCTTGCTCAGGTCCGCACCCAGTGCAGTGAGCTGGCCCATATCGTCCGTTACCCGGAACTTTACATAAATAGAATGGCAGGGATCCTCGGCATACTCGATCTCTGCCTCTGCAAGAGCGGTCTTGCAGTCCGGGCACCAATACACCGGCTTTAAGCCCTTGTAGATATGGCCCTGAGAAGCCATGGTGGCAAACACCTTGATCTGCTCTTCCTCAAAGTCCTTGGTCAGGGTGATGTACGGGTGGTCCCACTCGCCGATCACGCCCAGGCGCTTAAAGGACTCCCGCTGAATGTCCACATAGTTCAGCGCAGTCTCCCGGCAAATCTTGCGCAGTTCCAGATCGGAAATGTCGCTGCCGGCGCCGATACCCGCCTGCTTTCTGGCTTTCAGCTCTGTGGGCAGGCCGTGGGTGTCCCAGCCGGGCACATAGGGAGACTGGAAACCGGTCATATTCTTGTAGCGCACGATAAAGTCCTTTAAGGTCTTGTTCATAGCGTGGCCGATGTGAATATCACCGTTGGCATACGGCGGGCCGTCGTGGAGCACAAACAGGGGCTTGCCCTCGTTGTGCTGCATCAGCTGGCGGTACTGGTCATTTTCTTCCCATGCTTTCAGGAATTCCGGCTCCCGCTGGGGCAAAGATGCCCGCATGGGGAAGTCGGTCTTAGGTAAATTCAGTGTTTGGTTATAATCCATGCTTCTTGTTACTCCTACTGTGTATGTAAATTATTTTTTCTTCTTAAAAAAGCCGCGCAGCTTGGAAGAGCCTTCTTCCTCCTCGTACTCGTCCTCGTCCGGGGCGGTGAGAGAAATGGTCTCGCTGGTGCGCTCGTCGCCGCTCTTTACATGGAAGTAATCCTCAAAGGGCATAGCGGCCTGGTCGTCAAACAGGGTCTTTTCCTCCTGCTGGGGGGTCACCTGCTCCAGCTCCGGCTCCTCGTCGATCTCGCTGATGGTGGGGGCGTTCTCGTCCAGCGGGGTGATCTCGTCCTCGGTAAAGGCGTTCAGCGCGCTGCTGACCTCCTCCGGGCTGGCTGCGGGCGCCTGTTTCTCCTCGATCTCATCAATGATCTGATCCACCTGGTCGTCGTCCGTATCGGCCTGGGACTCCTCTGCCGGAGCCTCCGGTGCCGGCTCGTCGGCCGCCTGGCTTTGCAGCTTATTGATCTCGTCAATATTGGAGATGATCTGGTTCATCTCGCTCTCCACAGAGTCAATATGGGCCTGGTCCTCGTCCACCTGGGGTTTCAAGTCTACCATATCGCCCAGGCGATCCATCTGGCTCTCATACAGGGACAGCAGGCTGTCCTTAAAGCTCTTGGACTCGCTGCGCAGCTTCTCGATCAGCTGCTCGTGATAGGCCTTTTCACTTCTGGCCTTGCTCATCAGCTCCTCAGACAGCTGCTTGGCCTGATTGAGCATTTCCTGAGCCACCACTTTGGCGCCGTCAATGGCGTCGTTGGCCTTGGCCTCCGCCTCGGTGATAATGGACTCGGCAGCGTCCTGCTTCTCCTTGGTAAAGTTGGCGGCATAGGTGCGGGCCTCGGCCACCATCTTGTCTGCTTTTTCCTTCGCGTCCGTCACCGTCTGCTGGGCGGTGGCTGCGCTCTCGCTGAGCTTCTCCTCCGCCTTTTCCCTGGCGTCCTTGGTAATGCGGTCCGCCATCTTCTGTGCGGTGATCAGCGCGGTCTTGATGGAGTCCTCTTCACTTCTGTACTCCTCGATCTTGCCGGCCAAGATCTCCATTTTGCGGTAAAGCTCTTTGTTCTCATCGTACACAGCCTGGTAAGACTCTACGATCTGGGCCAACAGAGCGTTGACCTCTTCCTTATCATACCCGCCGCTTTGCACGGTAGACAGGTTCTTCTCTCGAATTTGGCTGGGTGTAATCATATTCTCTCTCCTTCGCTCCTCACATAAACATACCGTTGTTCTCAAGCTCGTCGATCAGATCGCCCATTACATCTACATTATAAGGTGTAATGATATAGGTGCTGTTGGCTACCCGCTTGATCTGGCCGTTGTTGGCATACGCCACGCCGCTGAGAAAATCCAGCAGTCTGCGTGCAATATCCCGGTTGGTGCTCTCCAAATTCAGCACCACCGTGCGCTTGGCATTCAAATTGTCGCCGATGGAGGCAGCCTCTTCAAACCGCTCCGGCTTCACCAGCACCACCTGCAACTGGGTGGTGGTGTGGATATTGACCACCTTGTCGTCCCGCCCTCTGCTGCGGGGGCGCTCCTGGCGCTCCGGCTTAGGCGCCCGCTCGTGACGGGGGCGCTCCTGGCGCTCTGCCCGCTCCGGCGCAGCCAGGCCGTAGTCCCGGTTGTCGTCGTCATAGTAATCGTCAAAATCATCATCGTTCTCGGTAATGATCTCTTTGAACTTATCCAGTAAACCCATATTCGCCTCTCCTTAACGGTATTGTCTGGCGCCGAAGATGGCAGAGCCGACACGCACCAGCGTGGAACCCTCGGCAATGGCGGCCTCAAAATCGCCGCTCATACCCATAGACAGAATATCCATGTCTATATTATGGTGTTTTTTGTCTTTAATGTCAATGAAAGATTGGTGCATTGCTTCAAAATATTTGCGCACCTGCGTTTGTGTCTCACAAATGGGGGGAATACACATCAGCCCCTTGATCTGCAAACCGGGCAGCTGGGCCGCTTCTTCCAGCAACTGAGGCAGTGCCTCGATCATAATGCCGCTTTTGCTCTCCTCCCGGCCGATATTGACTTCTACCAGCACATTGGTGGTCACGCCGTGCTTAACGGACTGCTTGGAGATCTCCTGGGCCAACTTCATAGAGTCCACCGACTGGATCATATCCACCTGGCCCACAATGTACTTGACCTTGTTGGTCTGGAGCCGACCGATCAGGTGCTTTTCCACCCCGTCCAGGTGCAGCTCGTCCCGCTTGCCCAGGTACTCCTGCACTCGGTTCTCGCCGATCAGATCGGCGCCCAGGTCCAGCGCCCGGTTAATGTACACCGGCTCCACGGTCTTGGTCACTGCCATCAGGCGAACCTCCCGGGGAGCGCGGCCGCTTTTGATCGCGCCCTCCTGCACCCGGTCCAAGACCCGCTTCCAGTTCTCCTCAACGGCTTGCAGCCGTGCAGGATCAGGTATAAACTTTTCCATTATAAAGATCCTTCCCTTCTGTGATGATCTCGTCATAAAGGCGAATACCGTCTTTATTCTGGGCGTCATACGCCAGTATTACATAATCCTTGCCGGAATACAGCACCGTAGCGGGGCGGAACTTCACCTGCCCGGCCACCAGCACATACACGCCCTTTTTGCCGTCGCTTACATGCACGGCGGTGGCGGGGGCCTTGATCCCGGTGTAGGAAGCTGTGCGAATTTCTATATCCTCCGCCCGGTAGGCGGCAATATCCGAGTCCATATTTTCACATTGGAGCACCAGCACCGTTTGGGTGGCGCCGGGCTTAGCGTCCGCGCCGCTGACTACGGTGCAGGAGAGCACCCGGTCGCTGTCCTTAATGGCCACATCCAGTCGGGTGCCGTTGCGCACCTTTTGCAGGTCTGCCACATCCGCCTTGCACACAAAGTACCAGGCGTAGCTGGTGATCACCTTGCCCAAGGCGCCGGTATCGCCCTTGGCGCTCTCGGCCGTCTTTAAGGCTTTGTCCAGGTCGGCAGCGGTCATTTCCGTCACCTGGTCATAATCAAATACGCTCTCGCACCCGTCCGTATAGCCGGAGAAAATACCGCTCACAGCGGTGGTCACGGAGCCGATAGGCTCTGCGGTGCCCAGCTGGTCCATTTGGCTTTGCAGGTCCTTTTTCAGCGCTGCAAAGTCAATGCTGGTGCCGATCATCAGCTGGCGGCGGGTAAAGGTGTCGTTCATCTCCTGCGCTGCGGTACTTGCCCCGGTCAGGTCCGACTGGGCCAGCGCCCGTATGTAATCATTTACATTCTGCACCGCCTCATTGTCCACGGCGGTAATGTCCGTGGCAGTGGCGGTACTCTTATTCTCCATATCCCGGTAGTGCTGCAACTTCTCCTTTAATGCGGAGCGCTGGCTGTACGCCTTGGCGTCCGCCTCGGACTGAAAGCGCAGGGCCACCTTGCCGTCCTTGGCGATCTTCTCGCCGTCGGCCACGCACTGCACCGTCACGCCGCCGGGGCCGCTGACCGTGTGCTCCTCCCGCACCGCCAGCGCCGTGGTCTCAATGGTGCGATAGACGGTGGTCTCCTTGGCGGTGTAGGTTTGCAGCCGCACATGGGTGGCGGTGTAACACTCATACACCACCACAGACAAAATCAGCAGCGCCACAATGCCGATAGCCCAGTTCTCCTTGGCGGTGCGACTGAGCTTTTTGCGGCTTTTATGCTCTTTTTCCTTTGTCTTTGCCATAAAGAAAATCCTCTGCCTGCGCCGTCGCTGCGGCGATCAGGTGCTCTGTATCCATAGTATCCGGCTCCAGCACCACCGTGCCCTGCCGACGCTTAAACCAGGTGATCTGGCGCTTAGCGTAGCGGCGGGTCTCCTGCTTGAGCCGTTCTACCGCCGTCTCCAGCGGTTCGCTGCCCTCCAAATACGGCAGCAGTTCCTTGTGCCCAATGGCCTGCCGTGCGGTGGGGCCGCAGGCAGCGTACGCACGCCGCGCTTCCTCCACCAATCCGGCGGCCAGCATAGCGTCCACCCGGGCGTTGATCCGGTCATACAGCACCTGCCGATCCCGGTAGTGGAGCACAAAATACAGCGCCTCGTAGGGGCTGTCCTCCCGGCGGGAGGCTGCATTCTGGGCCGTCTTGGTCACACCGGCATAGTACAGCTCCAGGGCACGCACCACCCGGTTTTTGTTATTGGGGTGTATCTCTGCCGCGGCCGTGGGATCTACCTGCTGCAAGGTGCGGTACAACTCTGCGTCGTCCTTTGCCAGCAGCTCCCGGCGCAGGTCCGGGTTCGTCTGCACAGGGGCAAACTGAATGTGGTCGATAAAGCTGTCAATAAACAGCCCGGTGCCGCCAACGAGAATGGGCACCTTGCCCCGGGCGGCAATACCCGCCACCGTCTCCGCTGCCAGGTCACAATACCGGGCCACGCTAAAGGGGGTGTCCGGCGGCAGGATCTCTGCCAAATGGTGCACCGCCGCCTGCCGCTCCGCTGCCGTAGGGGCCGCGGTGGCAATGGGCATACCGGTATAGATCTGCATGGAGTCGGCGCACACGATCTCCCCGTCCAGCCGCCGAGCCAGGGCAATGCCCAAACCGGTTTTGCCGGAGGCGGTGGGACCGGCCACCACAAGTACCTTTGTCTTCATACTCACGCCCTGCCGAACTGCTTTTCGATCTCGTACCGGCTGACTTTGATCATCACCGGCCGCCCGTGGGGGCAGTAACGAATATCCGGCATGGACAGCAACTTCTCTACAAACAGGCGCTGCTCCGCCGGGCTGGTCACATCACCGGCCTTGACCGCTGCGCGGCAAGCGGTGGAATGGAAGATCCAGTCCAGCTTTTCCGGCTCAATGTCCGTTTTATGCTCCAGCAGCTTCTCTGCGATCTCGCAGATCAGGTCGGCAATATCCGCCCCATCCAGCATAGCGGGCACTGCCCGCACCAGCACCGCGTCCGTGCCAAAGATCTCTACCTCAAACCCGCCTTTTTGCAGCAGATCCAGGTGTTCCTCAATGGCGGACAGCTCCGATTTATTCAGGCGCACGGTCACCGGCGCCAGCAGCAGCTGGCTGTGGATCTCCGCGCCCCGACGCAGGGCCTCAAAATTCATCCGCTCGTGAGCGGCGTGCTTGTCAATATAATATAAATTATTTTCTATTTCTACCAGAATATAGGTCTTAAAGGCTTCGCCCACCACACGGAAGGCCGGGGCCTTTTGGTCCTCGTCCACCACCTGCACCGTGGGGGCAGGTGCGGTCTCCGCAGGCGGCGTTGCAGCCCCTTCCGGCTCTGCGCTCTCATTCATAGGCGCTGCCGGGGTCGCTTGGGCGGGCACTTCCCGCTCGCTCTGTGCGGCCTGGGGCTCCGGGGCGCTTGTGTCGATCCCCTTTACAGGTGCCGGATCTTGCGCCGCAGGCGCTGCGCTCTGCTCTGCCGCCCGCTGCACCGGGATCTGCCCCTGGGGAGCGGTACGGTACGGCACACCGGCCTGGGCCGTCTGCCAAAAATCCGTGCGGGGCGCTGTTTGCAGCACCGTTTGCACGCTCTCTTCCTTTTTGCGGAAGAAGTCGATCTTGGCGCTGCGGCTGCCTGCCGGCGGGTACGCGCGCCCCACCTCGTCCGCTGCGGGGGTGCTGCCAAAGGTCGCTTCCTTTACACTGTCGCCGGTCTCAATGGCGGTCTTGACCCCGTAATACACCAGGTCAAACACCGGCTTTTCGTTGGCAAAGCGCACCTCGATCTTGGCCGGGTGCACATTCACATCCACCAACGCCGTGTTGACGGTCATATTCAGCACGCAGGCGGGAAAGCGCCCCACCATAATGCTGTTTTTATACGCCTGTTCCAGCGCCGCCAGGGCGGTCCTGGACTTCACCAGGCGGCCGTTAATGAAGAAATACTGCATAGCCCGGCTTTTGCGAGAGGCGTGAGGGCTGGACACATAGCCCTCCAGCTCCATACCGTTATAGCTGTAATGCACCGGGATCAGCGACTGAGTCAGCTCCCGGCCAAACACGGAGTACACCGTGCTCTTTAAGTCCTTGTTGCCGGGGGTCACCAGGGTCTGCTTGCCGTCCCGGATCAGGCGAAAGGCGATCTCCGGGTGGCTCAGCGCCACCGCGTCCAGCACACCAGCCACCGCGTTGCCCTCGGTCACATCTTTCTTTAAGAATTTCATACGCGCAGGGGTGTTAAAAAACAGGTCCCGCACCACCACCGTGGTGCCCACCGGGCAACCGGCGTCGTCGCAGCTTTGCTCCTCGCCGCCGGCGATCACATAGCGGGTGCCCACCTGCTCCTCTGCGGTGCGGGTGAGCAGTTCGACCCGCGCCACTGCGCCGATGGAAGCCATGGCCTCACCCCGAAAGCCCAGGGTGCCGATGGCGTTCAGATCCTCCTCGGTTGCGATCTTGGATGTGGCGTGGCTGATAAACACCTTTGGCACATCCGACCTTGCGATACCGCAGCCGTCGTCCGTAATGCGCATATAGGTGGAGCCGCCGTGCTGGATCTCCACCGTAATACGGGTGGCCCCGGCGTCAATGGAATTCTCCACCATTTCTTTGATGGCAGAGGCGGGGCGTTCCACCACCTCACCGGCTGCGATCAGCTGGTACACAGACTTGGGTAAAATATGAATTTGCGGCATGGAACCACCGCCCTTTCTATGATAAAATCAGTAACTAACTCAACTCCTGGGCCTTTTTGCGCAGGTTATCCAGGGTCTGCATGGCCTCAATGGGGGTCAAAGTGTTAATGTCTACGGTCTTTAGGATCTCCAAGATCTCGTTGGTGCCGTTGGCAGTGAAATTGTACTGAATTTCCTCCTCCGGCTCCTCCTCGATGGCGTCCTCCGCCTTAAATTCGATGGGCACGCTGTTTTGCTCCAGCTCCTTGAGGATCACCTTGGCGCGGCGCACCACCTTATCCGGCACACCGGCCAGCTTGGCCACTTCAATACCAAAGCTCTGGTCCGCACCGCCCCGCACGATCCGCCGCAGGAAGGTAATATCGTCTCCCCGCTTTTTCACCGCTACGGAGTAGTTTCGCACCCCCTCTACCAGCCCCTCCATGGCGGTCAGCTCATGGTAATGGGTGGCAAACAGGGTCTTGGCGCCCAGGGTCTTGCGCTTGCACACATATTCCAGCACCGCCCGGGCAATGCTCATACCGTCAAAGGTGGAGGTGCCCCGGCCGATCTCGTCTAAAATGATCAGGCTGTTTTGGGTGGCGTCTTTCAAAATGGTGGCCACCTCGTTCATCTCCACCATAAAAGTGGACTGGCCGGTGGCCAGGTCGTCAGAGGCGCCCACTCGGGTAAAGATAGCGTCTACCACGCCGATGTGCGCCTGCCGCGCCGGTACAAAGGAACCGATCTGCGCCAGCAGGGTGATCAGCGCGATCTGGCGCATATAGGTGGACTTACCGGCCATATTGGGGCCGGTGATAATGTGGCACCGATCGTCCTGCAAGTCCAGATATGTATCGTTGGGAACGAACGGCCCGCTGTCCAGCAGTGCCTCCACCACCGGGTGGCGGCCGTCCTTGATCTCGATCACGCCGTCCCCATCCACCTGGGGGCAGGTGTAGTTATGCTCTGCCGCCACATGAGCCAGGGAACACAGCACATCCAGCCGCGCCAGCGCCTTGGCGGTCACTTGCAGCCGCTGAATTTGGCCTGCGATCTCCTCTCGCAGGGCACAGAACAGCTGGTACTCCAGCGCCACCTCTCGGTCCTTGGCGCCTAAGATCTTGCCCTCCAGCTCTTTCAGCTCCTGGGTAATGTAGCGCTCACAGTTGGCTAGGGTCTGCTTGCGGATATAAGTCTCCGGCACCTGGTCCCGGTACGCGTTGGACACTTCAATATAGTAGCCAAACACCCGGTTGTAGCCCACTTTCAGCTTGGGGATACCGGTTTCTTCCCGCTGCTGTGCCTCAATGGAGGCGATCACGCCGGTGCCGTCGGTCATAATGGCCTTTAGGCTGTCAATCTCGTCATTATAGCCCTCTTTGATGAACCCGCCTTCACGGATAGAAAAGGGCGGCTCCTCCACGATAGCCCGGCGAATTTCCTCTGCCACATCGGTGAGCAGGTCAATATCGTTTTCGATTTCCCGCAGCATAGCGGTGTTACAGTCGGCCAGGGCAGTCTTGATCTCCGGCAGGGCGGAAATGGTGCTCTCCAGCGCCCGCAGTTCTTTGGCATTGGCGGTGCCGTACACAATGCGGGTCATCAGCCGCTCAATGTCATTGACGCCCACCAGCGCCTCGCGCACCGTGTCTCGCAGCATAGGGCGGTCAAACAGCTCGCCCACCGCGTTTTGGCGGCGGAGAATTTGACTGACGCTCAGCAGCGGCCGCTCCACCCAGGCGCGGATCATCCGCTTACCCATGGCGGTCTTGGTCTTGTCGATCACCCACAGCAGCGAATGCTTCTTGTCGCCGGTCATCATGGAGCGGGTCAGCTCCAGGTTGCGCCGGGCGCTGATGTCCAGGTGCATAAACCGCTCGCTGTCGTAGAACTCCACTTCCGACGGGGTCTCGATCTCATCTTTCTTCTGGGTATTCTTCAAATAAGCGATCACCGCGCCCAGAGCGCACACCGTCTCGCGGCTGTGGCCCAGGTCCAGTGCGGCGATCTCGTCTTTCTTCAAGGTCTCTATGATTTCCTGGGAGCAGGCGTCAAAATCGAACAGCGCCGCCTCCGGGTACTCGGCGGACGCCTCCAGCCGAGCGGTAACGAACTGCACCACATCACTGTAATCGGCAGCGGTGCCGCCAAAGATCACCTCTCTGGGCGAATAGGTGGACAGCTGGTTGATCACCTTGCTCTCCACATCCTCGCCGGTGGCCAGGGTCACATGGAACTCGCCGGTAGACACATCCGCAAAGCAAAGCCCGGCGCCGTTCTCGCTGCCAAACACACTGCACAGGTAGTTGTTGACGCCGTCCTCCAGCATATTGCCCTCGATCACCGTACCGGGGGTAATGATTCTTATAACCTCTCTTTTAACGATGCCCTTGGCCAGCGCCGGGTCCTCCATCTGCTCACAGATGGCTACCTTGTAGCCCCGGCTCACCAGCTTGGCGATATAGCTGTCTGCGCTGTGGAAGGGCACGCCGCACATAGGCGCCCGCTCCTCCTGGCCGCAGTCCCGACCGGTGAGCACCAGGTCCAGCTCCTTGCTGGCGATCTTGGCATCATCAAAAAACATTTCATAAAAATCGCCCAAACGGAAGAATAAGATCACATCCGCATAGTCCTTCTTGATCTGAAAATACTGATCCATCATAGGGCTGATCTTTGCCTTTGCCATATTTTACTCGTCCTCCTCTCTGCAAAAAATGCTGCGAGCGACCACGCCGCCCGCAGCCGGTTTACACCTTAGTGGCAGCCGCCGCAGGTGCAGCAATCGTGGGTGCAGCCACCCTCCTGCTGCTGGGGCAGCTCGCAGGTCTCCGGGTCCTGACCGTCAAAGAACAGGCCCATCATACCGCTGATGTACTGTGCCATCTCCTCCATAGCGGAAGCGGCGGCAGAATACTTCTGCATATTCTCGCTCTCCATGATCTCGCCGTAGAGCTTCTGATAATCGGCCTGCAGGCTCTCAATGCGATCCTTGTCTGCATCGTTCGCCTTCTCGGCCTCCTGCTGATACTTCAGGGAGATCAGCTGCAGCTCCTGCATCTGCTGCTGCAACTTCTCGTCGCCGTCGTTGGCCTTGGCTGCGGCCTGGAGAGCTGCAAAGCGCTCGTCCTTTTGAATTTCTTTGCCCAGTTCTCTGAGTGCGGATTCCAAACTCATAAATTTAATTCCTTTCCAGTTCTCCCCGCAACACATAGGTGAGCGGTTCTATAACTTTTACATTTTGGAAGGAGCCGATCAGGCTGTCGTCCCCTTCAAATTCTATAATCAGGTTCCCGTCCGTGCGGGCGGCAACATAATTATCGCCTAACTTGCCTTTGCCGCTGACAAAGCACTTAAAAGTCTCGCCCCGGTGCAGCTGCATTTGCTCTGCGGAGATCTGCTCTTGCAGGGCCAGCAGCTCCGCCATCCAGCGGGCTTTCTCCTTATGGGACACCGGGTCGTCCATCTTGGCCGCCGGGGTGCCCTCTCTGGGCGAGTAGATGAAAGTAAAGAGCGAGGTAGCCCCCACCTCTTTGACCAACGATAAAGTATCTTGAAACTCCTCATAAGTCTCGCCCGGGAAGCCCACGATCACATCGCTGGTGATGGAAAGGGCGCTGCCCATCTTGGCCTTGGCATAGCGCACCAACTCCAAATACTGCTGCGCGGTGTAGCCCCGGTTCATAGCCTTGAGCACCCGGTCGTTGCCGCACTGGAAGGGCAGGTGCAGGTGCTTGGCCACCTTAGGGCACTCGGCCATGGTGTCCAGCAGCTCTTTGGTGCAGTCCTTGGGGTGGCTGGTCATAAAGCGAATGCGAAAATCGCCGGGCAGGTCGTTGATCTGCCGCAGCAGCTGGGAAAAGGTGACCCGCGGGGTCAGATCCTTGCCGTAGCTGTTCACATTCTGGCCCAGGAGCGTGATCTCTTTATACCCGTCGGCGATCAGCTGCTTGGCCTCTGCCAGCACATCGCACGCCTGGCGAGAGCGCTCCCGCCCCCGCACATACGGCACGATACAGTAGGTGCAAAAGTTGTTGCAGCCGTACATAATGGGCAGCCACGCCCGCCGCTGGTCGTCCCGCACCACCGGCACGCCCTCGGCGATCACGCCGTCCATATCCGGCAGTTCAAACACCCGCTTTTTGCGGGTCAGGGTGCGCAGCAGCAGCTCCGGCAGTCGGTGCACCACATGGGTGCCGAACACCAGGTCCACAAAGGGAAAGGACTGCTTGATGCGGTCGGCAATGTGCTGTTGCTGCATCATACAGCCACACAGGGCGATCACCGTGTCCGGGTGCTCCGCCTTATAGGACTTCAGCGCCCCCACATTGCCAAACACCCGATCCTCTGCGTGCTCCCGCACGGCGCAGGTGTTAAAGAGAATAAACTGTGCTTTGTGCCGGTCGTCGGTAAACGCGTAGCCCATATCCGCCAGCATACCCTTAATGTGCTCGCTGTCCGCCACATTCTGCTGGCAGCCGTAGGTGATCACACAGGCCAGGGGCTTGTCCGTATAGCGGCTTTGCAGCACCGCCTGCACCTTGGCAGCGTTCTCTCTTTGGGCGTCCAGTTCTTCTTTGCTGATGGTCTTGGTATTGATCAAGGGTACTTCCTCCGACATTGGCTTACAAAAGCCCATTTCAGGCTTCTGCACATTATAGCATTATAACAAATTCCGCGCCCCGGTTCAATATATATAATATATAATATTTATTAAAAATAAGTGAATTTTTGTTCACCTTGCACCCTGCCATTGCTTTTGGCGGCAAAAAGTGGTAGAATTCTTACTTGCGTGCCGTGGGTCGGCACGGCAAAAAGCAAATTTGACGAGGTGATCTTATGCTGCACCAGCGCGGCGCCGGTGTGCTTATGCACATCAGCTCCCTGCCCTCCCCTTACGGGATCGGCGTGTTTGACCGGCACGCTCGGGACTTTATCGACCGTATTGCAGAGATGGGCTTTACCTACTGGCAGGTGCTGCCCTTTAATCCCATTGACGGAGCCGGCAGCCCCTACTGCTCCCCCTCCGCCTTTGCCGGTAACTACCTGTTTATCGACCCCCGGGGGTTGCAGGAGATGGGCCTGGCGACGGCGGAAGAAGTGGCACAAAACCGCTATGACGGTACGCCATACACGGCGGACTTTGCCTTTGCCGGTGAACGCCGGTTGGCGCTGCTGGAGCAGGCATTTTTGCGCATAGACGACGCCCTGGCGGCCAAGATCAAGGCCTTTGAGGTAGAGAACCCCTGGCTGACGGATTACAGCGTGTTTATGGCGGTAAAAGAGACAGAGGGCGGCAAGCCCTGGTGGCAGTGGAGCGACCGCCACGCCCATTACCACACCTGTATTCAGGATATTTATTCCTATGAGAGCCGGGCGGCGTTTTGGAAATTTGTGCAGTACATTTTCTACCTGCAATGGGGCGAGATCAAGGCCTACGCCAACGAAAAAGGCGTGGCTGTCTTGGGGGATATGCCCATTTATGTAGCCATGGACAGCGCCGATGTGTGGTCCGGTCTGCCCCTGTTTCTCATTGACGAAAAGACCTTAAAACCGGAGAAAGTGGCCGGTGTGCCGCCGGATTACTTTAGCGAGAACGGCCAGCTGTGGGGCAATCCCCTGTACGACTGGGCGGCTATGGAAAAGGACGGCTACGGCTGGTGGCTCTCTCGCCTGGGCCACGCGCTGACCACCTATGACGCGGTGCGCATTGACCACTTCCGCGCCTTTGCCAGCTACTGGGCGGTGGACGCCGGGGCTGAGACCGCCAAGGTGGGCCAGTGGCTGCCCGGACCGGGTATGAAGCTGTTTGACAAGGTGTTTGAAGTGTACCCGAACGCGCCCATTATCGCCGAGGATCTGGGGGTATTCGGAGAGGATGTGGTGCAGCTGCTCGCTGACACCGGCTTTCCCGGTATGAAAGTGGTGCAGTTCGGCTTTGACCCCAACGGCGACAGCAGCCATATGCCCCATAATGCGGAGAAAAACAGTATCAATTATGTGGGCACTCACGACAACAACACCCTGCTGGGCTGGCTGTGGGAGGCCGGTGAAACAGAGCGGCGCTTTGCGCTGGACTATGCCGGCTTTACCGGCGACAACTGGGGCGACGGCGGCTACCAAAGCCCCGCCTGCCGCAAAATTATAGAAACGGTGTGGCGCAGCGCCTCCAATGTGGCGATCATCGCACTGCAAGATATGTGCGGCTTTGGCAGCGACGCGCGGATGAACACCCCCGGCGTGCCGGAGAAGAACTGGCGCTTTCGCACCACGGAAGACACCATTGCCAACATAGACGGCGCCTACTTCCGCCGGATCAACAGCCTGTTCCGCCGCACCTACCCGGTTTTTGAAAAATAACAGGGTCAAAAAAACAACTCCTTCATAGTATGTTACTGAAGCACTGCGGGGCGCCGGGCGCCCGGTGTGCAATAACCTATGAAGGAGTTTTGTTATGCCCGATTCGATCATTGATACCGGCGAAAGACGCATTAACGAGGCGGTGTGCATTGACACCAAGCGCATTTACGACAGCTGCGTAAGCAAGGACTGCCTGGAGGACCTGCGGGTCACCTTTTACGCCCCGGCGCAAATGCTGGTAGACAACGCGGTCACCGTCAAATGCCGGGACTGCACCATTGAGGCCGTGAGCATTGATGTGGACGAAGTGCCCTTTGACAACGGCTTTTACAGCGTGGATGTTACTTACTACTTTAAGCTGACCTTTGACTGCTACTCGGCCCCCTGCACGGTGCCTATGGTGGCCACCGGCTACACCAGCTTTAACAAAAAGTGCATTCTCTACGGCAGCAGCGGCAATGTAAAGGTCTTTGTCAGCAATGTGTCTGCGGAGGCGCTGGACTGCCCGGAGGCCCCCCAGTACACCAATCCCTCTGCCAAGGTGCAGGCGGTGGACCCGGTGGTGCTGTCTATGGATGTGGTATGCAGCTGCGACTGCCGCGTGCCCTGCCTGACCTCCATGCCCAAGTCCATTACTTCCACACTGGACAACAGCACCCTGCCGGAGCGCCCGGCCAAGGCCGTGCTGGTGACCCTGGGTCTCTTTTCCATTATCCAGATGGAGCGGGATGTGCAAATGACCATTCCCGCCTATGACTACTGCATTCCGGAGCGGGAGTGCAACTGCAACACCGCCAACCCCTGCGAGACCTTCGCGGGCATTGACTTCCCGGTGGATGAGTTCTTCCCCAGGGACAAAGAGGACTGCTGCCCCTGCTGCGCAGACAGCGGCAACACCGGCACCAATACCGCCGACAATCGTAACAATCGCTAAGATCCACAAAAAAAGCACCGCTGACGGTCCCCCGCCGGCGGTGTTTTTTTGCCAATTTCGTTTATATTATCAACAAGTTGCATACGCACTTGCGCCCGGGAAAGGGACTGCTTTTTTCATTTTCGGTCAAGAACTGGCAGCGAATGTATAAATCGCACCGATAATAAATATCACCGCCGCTGACAAGGCACAGATCCAGCCCCTGTATTGTCTTTCGCCCCGCGGACAGCGGGTCACCAACGCATAGGGCACCGCTGCCAGCGGCCCCAGCAGCAGCGTGCTGAACGCCCACACTGTACCGGCATGGGTCTCTCGCACTTTGGCGCTTCGCCCTACGGCCACTGCAAGTAAAATACGATAAACCACAAAAGTCAATGTGGTCGGTATATGCGTCAGGCCGGAGTTTTCAATATCCGGCATGAATATAAAAGCATAGTAATAGTAAAGATAGACCATGCCGTTTCTCCTCCTGGGATACACCCTATCCTCGGCTTAAATACTTGCCATTTTTGAATGTAATCCTGTAACACACGGCATTATTGCGCAGGTGCCATTCCAAAATGATCAAGGTATCGCCGTTCTCGCCGGGTTCCACGCCGTAGTAGCTGACCGTAGACAGCGGCGCGATTTTCAAACATTCTTCCAGGGTCAGATCCGGCGCACGGTCATACAGACTTTTGGCCTGATCCATAGACAAAGGGCAATCAAAATCCGTATTGACCAGGCACTTGCGTTCGTATATACCGTCCTGATCCGTATCTTCCAAGAGCACATAGTACGGTACGCGCTCGCAAACAGACTCTTCACTGGACGCCAGACCATCTTCATAATCCGCCGGTGTATAATCGGAATGCACCGGCAACCGGGTTTTGTCCAGAACTTCCATGGCCTGCTGTAAGGGCTTGGATTCCACGCCCTGACGGGCGCATTCACGCAGCAGCGCATTTGCACCGCAGGACACACCCAAAATCACCGTCGCACAAACAGTCAGCACCACTAAAATGCGCCCGATCACCGGCATACGGCGAAAGATGCCCCGTTCAAGTGACTGACTACTGACCCGTCGAATTTCTGCCGCACAGGCAAAATCTACAATTCCCAGTATTAGGGGCAATAGAGTCAACCAAAACTGCACCGCAATCATTCCGTCCATGTTCCAGCCGGTCCATTGGGAGAGATACCGCAGCGCTGAAGCGCCCGAATCGGCAAAATCCACCTGAAACGGCGTACGCATAATCCATGCGGCGATCACATCCGGGACCGTGCCCAACAGTACCGTAAACAAATTGTACCAAAGCCAAAACTGCACAATGCCACTGACAACACAAAACAGACCGTGGCCGACCAGCAGCACCGGATCCTTGCACTTCCACGCCCAGCGAAAGGCCAGGGTGGTGGCTGCCAAAACGGCCAGCACATTGCCGAACATCAGCGTATAGACCAGCCAATCCGGCATAACATCATACAAAGAATACGACCACTGATCGCTAAACCAATCCAGCACAGACAGCCCCACGCACGCTGCCAGGGCAGAAAAACCCAGCACCCGACCGGGCAAATTCCGGTGCAGGCGGCCCAATTCCCGGGCCATCTCCTCCGGCGCGCCCATATGCGCCATAGCCATTTCTTCCGCCCGGGCCGGATCGTGCCCTGCGTCCGTATAGCGGGTGATCTCGTCCTCTATGTGATCCTCCAATTCCCGCTGCACCTGGGCTTTGGTATAAGGGTTAGAGACCAGCAGCAGCGCCTTATGGATATACGCGTCCTTTTTCATACCCCACCTCTACGCAAACTCCAACACCCGGGTCATATCCCGGGTATAGGACAGGAACTCCGCTTTCTTCTGGGCAAATTGGCGGCGGCCTTTGTCCGTCAGGTGATAATACTTCCGACGGCGGCCGTCCACCGTGCGCCAATCGCTCTTTAGGCAGCCCTCCTGTTCCAGCGCGTGGAGAATGGGATACAGGGTCCCCTCGCTCATTTGGAACACATTTTCGCTGCGGATCTCCAACTCCCGAATGATCCGATAGCCATAAAGATCCTTGCCGTCCAGCACGCTCATCACCAACAGCGGCGTGCCGCCCTTAAGCAGTTCTTTACTGTAACGCATACGCACCTCCTACTATACCTTGGAATGCAATGTATCTCTTACGCTTACATCGTAACACAAGGTATCTCGTTTGTCAACAAAAAAATACCACCCTGTAACAGAGTGGTATGCTTAACGGCGGGAGCAAGCCCCCGCCCTACGATATCTTGGGATAAGAGATGCAGTAGGGGCGGATAGCATCCGCCCGCACTATGATCTTTTCTCTTTGATCGCCTTTACACCTTCTCCATCCGGGCGAAATTGGCCATCAACTTCTTGGTGCCCGCACGGTCAAAGGCCACCTCCAAAAGGGTATCGTTGCCCATAGGCTGGGTGGACAATACCACGCCGGTGCCAAAAGTCTTGTGGCGCACCGTATCGCCCACGGCGTAGGTGACGCCGGTGGCTGCCGGGGCGGCCTTGGCGGTTTTGGCACCGCCGAACTTGTGAGCGTAGCTGCTCTTTTGGGTCTGCTGCCCCACCTTGGCGCCGGTAAAGCCCGCGTGGTTGCGGAAGGACTGAACGGTCACATCTTCCGTCACCTGCTCCGGGATCTCGCGCAAAAAGCGGGAGGGCATATTCCGGTTGGTGGTGCCGTAAAGCATACGCTGGCGGGCGTTGACCAAATAGAGCTTTTCCCGCGCCCGGGTAATGCCCACATAGGCCAGGCGGCGCTCCTCCTCCAGCTCCTCCTCGCTGTACATAGCCTGGCTGCCGGGGAAGATACCCTCCTCCATACCGGGGATAAACACCACCGGGAATTCCAGGCCCTTGGCGGAATGCAGAGTCATCAGCACCACAGAGTCCTCGTCGTCGTTATAGGAGTCAATATCGGACACCAGCGCCACATCCTCCAAAAAGTCGGACAGCTCAAAGTCCTCGTTCTCCTCCTGGTACTTGATGAACATGGAGGAAAGCTCCTTGATATTGTTCAGCCGATCCTCGTACTTCTCCGGGTCGTCCCCCTGGAGATAGTCGGTGTACTTGGTCTTTTCCAAAATCTCCTGGAGCAGGTCGCTCAGGAGCATACCGTCCTCCAGGCAGCGCTGGAAGTATGTAATCTGGGCGGCAAAATCCTTGAGTTTTTGGGCGCTGCGCGCGGTTTTTTGGAACTCGTCCGCCCGCTGGCACACCTCAAAGGCAGAGATCCCCAGCCCGGTGGCGATCTCCGTAATATGGCTGACCATAGTAGCGCCGATCCCCCGCTTGGGCACATTGATAATGCGCTGCAAGCGCACCGTGTCCACCGGGTTGTTAATGAGCGCAAAGTAGGCGGTCATATCCTTGATTTCCTTGCGATCAAAGAAACGGTTGCCGCCAATGACCTTGTGGGGCACGCCGCTTTTGGTCAGGGCAATTTCAATATTCCGGGACTGGGCGTTCATTCGGTACAGCACCGCGTGGTCGCTCATTTTGCGCCCGGCCTTTACATTCTTTAGAATTTCCTCCACGATAAAGGCAGACTCGTCCGCCTCGTTTTGGGCGGTGTTCAGAATGATCTTGCTGCCGGCGCCCGCGTCCGTCCACAGGCGCTTGCCCTTTCGATTTTTGTTATTGGCGATCACCGCGTTGGCGCCGTCCAAAATATTCTGGGTGGAGCGGTAGTTCTGCTCCAGGCGGATCACCGTGGCGTTCTTATAATGCTGCTCAAAGGACAAAATATTCTCAATGGTGGCGCCGCGAAAGCGGTAAATGGACTGGTCGTCATCACCCACCACGCAAATGTTCTTAAACTTGTCCGCCAGCAGCGAGGTGAGCACATACTGGGCGTGGTTGGTGTCCTGGTACTCGTCCACCATCACATAGCGGAACTGATTTTGATACAGCTCCAGCACATCGTCATTCTCCCGCAGCAGCTGCACGGTGTTGTAGATCATATCGTCAAAGTCCATAGCGTCCGCCGCCAGCAGCTCCTTTTGATAGAGCGCATAACATTCGGCGATCTTGCCCTTGCGGAAGTCCGCGCCCACGGTGGCCCGGTACTCCTGGGGACCGATCAGGGCGTCCTTGGCGTTGCTGATCTCCGACAAAATGGCCCGGTGGTTCAGGAACTTGTCGTCAATGCCCAGCTGGCGCTGGCACTGCTTCATCACCCGCTTGCTGTCGTCCGTGTCATAAATGGTAAAGTGGTTGGTATAGCCCAGCCGCTCCCCAAACCGGCGCAAGATCCGCGCACAGCAGGAGTGGAAGGTGTGGGCCCAAATGGACTCCGCCTCCGGGCCGATGGCGTCTGCCAGTCGCTGGCGGATCTCCCCCGCCGCCTTGTTGGTAAAGGTAATGGCCAGCACCTGCCAGGGCAAGGCGTAGCCGTCGGCAATAATATGCTGCACCCGGTTGACCAGCACGGTGGTCTTGCCGCTGCCGGCTCCGGCCAGGATCAGCAAGGGGCCCTCGGTGTGCTGCACCGCCTGCTGCTGCATTTGGTTAAGTGCCATTGGTGTTCCTCCGTCTACAAAAAATCACAAACAAAAAGGGCGCAAAATCCGGCAGGCCAAGCCCGCCGGATTTATCACCCAAAAATCAGTTGTTCCAGTTACTTTAACAAAGTGAGCATAATGCCTGCTGCTACGGCAGAACCGATCACGCCGGACACATTGGGGCCCATAGCGTGCATCAGCAGGAAGTTGGAGGGGTTCTCTCTCTGCCCCTCTTTTTGGCTGACGCGGGCGGCCATCGGTACGGCAGACACACCGGCAGAGCCGATCAGCGGATTGACCTTGCCCTTGGTGAAGATATACATCAGCTTGCCGAAGAGCACGCCGCCGGCAGTACCAACGGAGAATGCGATCAGGCCCAGCAGCACGATCTTCAGGGTGTTCCAGTTCAGGAACTTGTCGGCAGAGGTGGTGGCGCCGACAGACAGACCCAGCAGAATGGTCACAATGTTCATCAACTCGTTCTGTGCCGCCTTGGCGATACGCTCGGTCTGGCCGCTCTCTTTCAGCAGGTTACCGAACATCAGCATACCCACCAGTGCAGCCGCATCCGGCAGCAGCAGGGATACGATCACCGTTACCAAAATGGGGAACAGGATCTTCTCCAGCTTAGATACCGGGCGCAGATTGCCCATCACCACGCTGCGCTCTTTCTTGGTGGTCAGCGCGCGCATAATGGGGGGCTGAATGATCGGCACCAGGGCCATATAGGAGTACGCCGCCACAGCGATGGTACCCAGCAATTCCGGTGCCAACTGTGAAGTAACGAAAATAGCCGTGGGGCCGTCCGCACCACCGATGATACCGATGGAACCGGCCTGCTCCGGGGTAAAGCCCAACAGAATCGCGCCCACATAGGTAAAGAAGATACCCAACTGGGCAGCAGCGCCCAAAATAAAGCTGGTGGGGTTGGCGATCAGCGGCGCAAAGTCCGTCATAGCGCCAATGCCCATAAAGATCAGGGGCGGGTAGATACCGGCTTTTACGCCAAAATACAAGAAGTCGATCAGACCGGGGCTGAGCACGGCGCCGGAGGCGTCCGTCAGTCGACCGGCCATCAGGTCGATAAACTCGTGAATACTGGAGTAATGCACCGCCAGGTTGGCGCCGGGAATATTGGCCAGCAGCATACCAAAGGCGATGGGGATCATCAGCAGCGGCTCAAAGCCCTTCTTGATACCCAAATACAGGAAAACAAAAGCGACCACCAGCATAATGGCGTTCTTAAAGCCGCCCTCCGCTGTAAAGAAATAGGCGTAACCGGAGTTGACGAAGATCTGTACAATGACCTCCCAAACCCCTCTTAAAATCTCACTCATTCATATACCTCCGTTAAAACGGGCGTGTGTTCTCTGCCACAGCGGCAGCCGCCCAGGGATTGCGCACGCCCACCGGATTGGGACGCACACGGCGCACGCTCTGTACCACAGCGCCGGGGCCTTCACTGGCCGCAACGGCAGCCGCGATCACAGCCACTACCTCGCCGGGAATACCGCTCTCCACCACCGGTGCAGGTGCGGCAGGCGCCGCCTTGGCAGCGGGTGCAGCAGCCGGGGCTTGCGCCACGGTCACCTGGTTCTCCATAGCCTTTAACTTTTTCTTCTTACTGCGGGTCTCTGCCCCGTGCACAATGGCGCCGAATGCCTTAAACACAAAGATCAGCAGCACCAAAATACCCAGAACGATCACAATGCCGGCGATCACCACCGTGCTGGTAAAGGTAGCACTACGGTCCGGCGTAATGCCGGTAGCCGCCAGCAGAATTGAAGATAACGGGTTCATCTGATTAACCTCCAGTTACAATATTCCAAATTAAAGATATTATAAATCAAAAGCGGCGCAAAAGCAATGTTTTTTGCAGCAGAAAGAAAAAAATTGCAAAACTTCGTCAAACTGTATAAAATCCGTCGGAAAGTCTTGATTTATTTTTGAGATCGTATATAATGATAGTGTACCAAAAGGAGGCGGACTTATGACTGAACAGACCCTGATCATTGCCATCTTGGTGGCGCTGGTGATCCTGTGGATCACAGAGACTTTGGGCATGCACCGCACCAGCCGCATTTTAGGCGGCGTTATCGACCTGGGCTTTGCCGTGCTGCGCTAAGAGAACGAGAGCAAATACATAAACATACAAAAGCAGCCGCTGCGTTATGCAGCGGCTGTTCTTTTTTTGTTATTCCTTAATGCGGCAAATGCGCATGGCGTGCTTCTCCACCTTAAAGCGCACCTCCGTATAGTCAAAGTTCTCGCCGTCGCAGTTGCCCAGGAGCGGTCGATCGTCCACGGACCAAAAGCGACCGCCTACGGTGTAGCCGGAG
Organism: Bifidobacteriaceae bacterium; assembly: GCA_963642245.1. GTDB lineage: Bacteria > Bacillota > Clostridia > Oscillospirales > Acutalibacteraceae > CAG-217. The sequence goes on from CAVIFY010000004.1 coordinate 48,079, forward strand.
TGCACCACATCCGGCGCATACTCGGTAGCCGTACCGGCGCTGTACCGGGGCACGATGGGCACAGCCTTAGCCAGAGTCAGCGGATCCACATAGGTAAAGTCCAGCAGGCCGTCGTCCAGCTTGCTGTTTGGCGCCGGGCAAAAGCCGCCGCCGTAGTAGCTGGCGTTGCAGATGGCAAACAGGGCGTATTCCATATTCTCCCGATAAATTTTATAGGGCTTGCCGTTCTCGTCCACACAGTCCAGCTCTGCGTTGATATGGTAGCGCAGGGGCTGCATCATCACCGGCACCACGGCGATATTGTACGCCTGGTGGCCCAGTGCGGGAATTTTGCCGGCGATCTTGCGGCCGATGGTCTCCACCTTGGTGTCCAGGCCGTAGCTCATCACATTGATGCACTTTTCGCCGTTATAGTCGATCAGATCCAGCGGCTCCACCGTATAGTTCAGCTTACCGGAGTACAGGCCAAAGGATTTGATCACATTCTCCACATTGATCTTCTTGGTGCCGTAGACTTTCTTGGCAAAGTCGTTGCCGGTGCCCAGGGGCAGCAGCATCATGGGGGTCTTGGTATGCGCCAGGCCGTTGGCGATCTCATGCACCGTGCCGTCGCCGCCGCAGCTGACGATCACGCACTGGTCGCCGTATGTAGCCGCATAGGCCGCGGCGATCTCCCGGGCGTGGCCGGAATGATCCGTCTCCTCCACGATCATCTCATCATCAATGAGCCGAAAGGCAGAGCGAATGCGGCTGAAAATGGCCGCCTTATCCTTATGCCCGGAAACCGGGTTTACAATAAATACATACTTCATCTTCTTTTCTCCTCTTTCACGCACAAACCGTCAGGCCAGGCAGGCGCCGCCCACCGGGCGCACTTGCAGCACATGGCAGGTGCCCGCGCCGAACACGCCCTCCAGCACCGTGCGGTACTGCTCCAGCAGGTCGTCCGGCACAAAGGCCTGAATGGTGCCTGCAAAGCCGCCGCCGTGCACACGGTAAGCGCCCCGGTCACCCAGCACCTGGCCGCTCATTGCCAGCGCCAGGCTCAACCGCTGATCGGTGGGGTTCTTGGTGGTAAACACATTTTGGTTATACATAAAGGAGGAGCGGCCGGAGGCGTTGATGTCTGCCAAAAAGCCGTCAAAATTCCCCTGCTCCAGGCAGGACACTGCGTCCTCTACCCGGGCGTTATCGTTATAAAAATGGATAGCGCGGATCAGTGCCCGGTCGTTGACCTTGGTTTGCAGCTCCGGCAGAGCGGCAAAGAAATCGTCATACGGCACCTGGCGCAGCACGGATTTGCCCATGGCGTGGGCCACCGCTTCCATCTCGCTGCGAATGGCGGCGTAATCGTCCGTCAGATCCGAGTGGTTGCCGCCGGTGTCTACAATGCACAGGCTGTGGCCGGAGGCGGCAAAGTCAAAGTCCACCTTTTGGATCACCGGCTCCTGGGTGCTCTCAAAGTCAATGGTCACAAAGGCGCCTACGGAAGAAGCCATTTGGTCCAGCAGACCGCAGGGCTTGCCGAAGAACACATTTTCGCTGTACTGGGCCACCTTGGCAACGGTCACCGGATCAATGCCGCCGTCGTTGTACAAATAAGAAGTGATGGTGCCCAACAGCACCTCAAAGGCAGCGGAGGAGGACAGGCCGGAGCCGCCCATCACATCGCTGGTGGTCACCGCGTCGTAGCCGCCGATGGTGTAGCCCAGGTCTTTCAGCCGGGCAGACACACCACGCACCATAGCCGTAGAGTGACCAAAGGCGTCTGCATTCGGCGCCAGGTCCGCCAGGTCCGCCACATTCATTTGGTGACCGGCAGACTTGACCCGCACCACGCCGTCCTCGTTCTTGGAGGCAACGGCAATGGCGTCCAGGTTAATGGCCGCTGCCAGCACCTTGCCGTGGTTGTGGTCCGTGTGGTTGCCGCAGATCTCCGTGCGCCCGGGGGCAGACATCAGGTGCACCTCCCGGTCAGCGCCAAAGGTCTCTGCAAAGGTGCCCAGTAGGTCTATGTAGCGGGGCTTTTGCTTTTCCACTTCCTCCCGGGTCACATACACCCGGTAAAAAGCGTCGTCCAGCTCACCGGCTTTGATTTTGTCCATCATCGCTTGTGCATTCATAATTGTACCTCTTTGATTTTATAATACGATTTTGTATTTTTCTTTCTCGCTGTACAGAAGCAGAGTCTGGTTCATCTGGCGGGACCGACGGCCGTAATAAATATTAAAGGCCATACTGGTAATGCCGGAGAACCCTACAATGATCATGAGCAGCGTAATGAACCGCGCCGAGAACGGATTGTACAGCACGGTACCGATCTTGGTATAAATATAAAGCCGGGGCGCAAAGCCCAGCAGGCTCAGGCAAATGTAATAAAGAAAGTCGTAGTGCATGGAGCCGTAATACTTAGACACCATACCCAGGGGAATGGACGGCACCAGGCGGGACACAAAGAGCACATAGGGGTTGCCGTTGCCCTTAAAGCGGATCCAGTCCCGAATAAAGCGCATTTGGCGGATATTCAGGATCATACCGGCCCAGCCGCCGCCGATCCAGCTGCCCTCTACATACTTGACCGCAAAGAAGAAAGCCAAGAACACCATATTGATGAGCATGGCCGGTCCCAGTGGGAACACCACACCGGAGATCACGCACAACACACCCATGGGAATAGGCAGCTGGCACTTGGCGATATACAGGGCAAAAATGCACAGTATGATCTCAAAATCCGAGTCCAGCCCTACAATGGAGTCGTCCAGCCGGTGCAGCCAGCTGATCAGCGCGTCAAAACGCACCTCTAATTCTGTATGCTTATAAAGCGCCACAGACAGCAGCACCAAAAGACCCAGCGTCACCAGCGCGATCACACCGGCGATAAAGTTGGTTCTGTGCCGTTTTTGCTGCTTCAATGGCGTCGCCTCCCTTGCCTGCGGAGGATCAGTCCTCCTGCTCTCTGAAGTTGCCCAGGAACTTAAAGCCCGGCAACTCGTCCGACAGCGCGCACAACAGGTCCAGGGTCACATCCCGGCGCACGCTGCCCATAATATCCACATAAAAGTAATAGCTGAATTCGCCGTTGCCCATAGGGCGGCTCTCGATCTTGGTCAGGTTCAGCCCGGCCATGGAAAAGCGGCCCAGCACCCGGTACAAAGACCCGGTGGTATGGGGCACCCGGAAGATCAGCGAGATCTTATCCGCATCGCTGCTGATCTGCATGTCCTTGGAGATCACAACGAACCGGGTCCTGTTATTAGAGATATTCTGGATCTCCCGTTTCATAACCTGCAAGCCGTATTTTTTTGCCGCAGTGGGCGAACAGATGGCGGCAATATCCCGCCGATCGGACTGGGCCACATACTTGGCGGCCGCCGCCGTGTTGGAATAAGTAATGCCGGTAAAGCCGAAGTTCTCAATAAAATTGCTGCACTGGGTCAGCGCCTGGTGGTGGCTGTAAATGCTCTCCACATCTTCATACCGGGTATCCGGGTGGGCGGCCAGGCAGTGCTCGATCTTCTCGTCCCGCGCGCCTACCATAAAGAAGCGGTACTTCATGATCAGGTCGTAGGACTCGTGCACGCTGCCGGCGGTGGAATTCTCCACCGGGATAATGCCGTAGCGGGCCTCGCCCTTGTCTACCGCCTCAAACACATTCTCAAAATACTTATAATATTTAATGGGCACGCCGGGGAACAGCTGGCTCCCGGCAATGGAGGCATAAGCGCCCTCCACACCGGCACAGGCAATGCACTGGCCCGGCTCCACCGCAATGGGGCCGTCCTGCAAGGCTGCCGTGATCTCTTTTCTCAAGTCGGCGCCGCCGTCCATCATCTTGTGCTGGAGCGCACGGGAGGCGTCCATAGTGGCGGCAAACACCGTCTTAATGGTCTCGCCCCGGTCGCCGCACTTACCGGCCACATCGTCCAGGATCTGGCGTTCCCGCTCTTCATTGAGCACGGGAATGCCCCGCTCCACCTTGTACTTAGCCACCTGCTCGGACACATCCATGCGCGCCATCAGCAGGGGGATCAGCTGATCGTCAATGCGGTCGATCTCTTTTCTCAGTTCCAACAAATCCATGTATTTTCTATTCCTTATATTCCCTTACTTTTCGATTTTATCCCTGGAGCAGCAGGTCCATCAGCCCAAAGGCCACGGCGGCCTCTACCACCGGCACCGCACGGGGCACGATACAGGGATCGTGGCGGCCGTGAATGGTCAGGGTCTCCGACTCCATGGTCTGTAAGTTCACACTGGGCTGGGGCTGACCGATGGAGGGGGTGGGCTTAATAGCCACCTGGAGCACCAAGGGTGCGCCGGAGGTCATACCGCCCAGCACGCCGCCGTTGTTATTGGTCAGCAGCGCCACCTTTCCGTCCCGGACGGTGTAGCCGTCGTTTACATCGGCGCCAAAGGCCCCGGCAAAGTCAAAGCCCAGGCCAAACTGCACGCCCTTTACCGCCGGAATGCCAAACAGCAGGGCGGAGAGCTTGCTCTCCACAGTAGAGAACATATTGCCCCCTACCCCCACCGGCAGACCGATGGCCGCGCACTCAATGCTGCCGCCCACGCTGTTTTGTTGCAGCCGGGCCGCCTCGATCACCGCGCGCATATTCTCCTCCGCCTCCGGGTCCAGCACGGCAAAGGTGCTGTCGCCCAGGCGGCATAATGTCTCTTGATCAATAGAATTCGGGTCAAACAGGGCGTCTTTTACCCCGCCTACCTTGGCAATATGGGCGCCCACAAACACGCCCTGCTGCGCCAAATACTGCTTGGCAATGGCACCGGCAAACACCAGCGGTGCCGTCAGTCGGCCGCTAAAGTGGCCGCCGCCCCGCACATCGTTATGACCACCGTACTTTACATAGGCCGGGTAGTCGCTGTGAGAGGGCCGGGGCACCAGCGCCACATTGCCGTAGTCGCCGCTGCGGGTATTCTCATTGGCGATCTCCATCGCCAGGGGCGCGCCGGTGGTGACCCCGTTCAGCACACCGGAGAGAATACGGGGAATATCCTTTTCCAGCCGCGGGGTGGCGGTTTTGTCCCGCCCCGGGGCACGCCGTGCCATATCCTTATAAATGGCGTCCAGATCCACCGGGATACCCGCAGGCAGACCGTCGATAACGCAGCCGATGGCCGGGCCGTGGCTCTCGCCAAAAATGCTCAGTCGCACGCGCTCACCTGTTACTGATGACATCTGCCTTACCTCCCAGTGCACAAAAATCTTCAAAAAAGGCGGGATAAGTCTTGTTAATGCTCTCCGCCTGGTGGATCACGCTGTCACCGGCCGCATACGCCGCCGCCACAGAAAAGGCCATCACGATCCGATGATCGTTGCAGCCGTCCACCGTGCCGCCCTGCACCGTGCCGGTGCCGTGGATCACCAGCCCGTCCGGCAGTTCTTCCACCTGCACGCCCATGGCCCGCAGGTTCAGCGCCACGCTTTGCAGCCGATCCGACTCCTTAAACCGCAGCCGACCGGCGCCGGTAATGCGGGTAGTGCCCTTGGCAAAGGCAGCAGTCACCGCCAGCGCAGGCACCATATCGGGAATATCCCGGGCGTCGATCTCCGCCGGGCGCAATGCGCCGCCGCTGCACCGCACGATCCGGTCGGTCACTTCCACCCGGGCGCCGAAGCGCTCCATCATGGCGCAAACGGCTTTATCTCCCTGGGTAGACGCCGGGTTCAGCCCGGCAATTTCTATCCCCTGCCCCACTGTACCGGCGGCCATAAAGAACGCCGCGTGGGACCAATCGCTTTCTACTGTAAAATCCACAGGCCGGTACTGCTGATTGCCCCGCACCAGGTAGCCAAAATCCGTAGGCCGTACCTGCACCCCAAAGGCAGCCATCACCTGCAAAGTAATGTCAATATAGGGCTTTGACTCCAGCTCCGTGGTCAAAAACACAGCCGAGTCACCGTCTAAGAGCGGCAGCGCCAGCAGCAGTCCGGTCAGGTACTGGGAGCTGACATTCCCGGCGATCTCATACTGGCCGGGGCGCAACTTGCCGCTGATAGAGAAAGGCAGGCCGCCCTGGGTCTGTACCTGCACGCCGTGCTTTGGCAGCAGCGTGGCAAAGGCGTCCAGCGGGCGCTGGGGCAACCGACCGGCGCCGGTAAAGGTCACCGTCTTGCCCAAAGCCGCCGCCACCGGGATCAAAAAGCGTACCAAAGAGCCGCTTTCGTTACAAAAAATCTCGTCCCGCCCGGTAGCTAAGTCCGCCAGTGCCTGGCGCGTAGCTGCAATATCTGCGGAAGTGCCCAGGGGCGACACGGTGCCGCCACCGGCCAGGGCGCTACAGATCAGCGCCCGAATGGCAAAGGACTTCGAGGGGGGCAGCTGCACGGTGCCTGCCAGCGGGGACGGGGTGATCTTTACTTGCATACCCCACCTCCGAACATGGTACGCAGGGTGGGCAGGTCCACCGGGTCAATAAAGCTGTCGCCGATCTTACGCAGCAGCACCAGTTTTATACCGTTTGCCGTGCGTTTTTTATCCGCCTGCATGGCGTCTACAATTTCGTCAATGGAATGGGTATCTGCCACCGGCAGTTTGTATTTTTGTAGCAGGGCGGCAATGCGATCCGCCGTGCCCGGCTCCGTCAGCCCGGCACCCTCACCGGCCCGAGCCGCCAGCACCATACCGATCCCCACAGCGGCGCCGTGGGTCACCGTTTGGTAGTTCCACAATTTTTCAATGGCGTGACCGGCGGTGTGGCCAAAGTTCAGCAGGGCGCGTTCGCCTGCCTCCTTTTCGTCATGCTCCACCACCACGCGCTTCATATCCACACAGGCGTAGATGATCTCGTGAATGCGATCCTTGGCACTGGCCTGCTCCAGCAGGGCAAACAGCTCCGCCGAGCGAATACAGCCGTACTTGATCACCTCGCCCATACCGTCGCTAAAGAACACATCCGGCAGGGTACGCAGCACCTGGGGGTCGATCAGCACCAGGATCGGCTGATGAAAGGCACCGCACAAATTCTTGCCCATAGGCAGATCCACGCCGGTTTTGCCGCCAACGGAGGAGTCCACCTGAGCCAGCAGCGTGGTGGGTATCTGCACAAAATCAATGCCCCGCAGGTAAATGGCAGCTGCAAATCCGGCCATATCGCCGCACACGCCGCCGCCCAGCGCCACCACCAGGTCGCCCCGAGTAAGCCCCTCCTGGGCCATATAATTCACCATATTCAGCACGGTCTCCGGCTTCTTAGAAGCCTCGCCGGCGTCAAAAACCAGAGTGCACACCTGAAAGTCTGCGCTCTCCAGTGCCTGCACCACCCGGTCACCGTACAGAGGGTACACATTGCTGTCGCTGATCAGGCAAATGCGCTTGGCACCGGACACCCGGCGCACCAGGTCACCGGCTTGATCCAGCAGGCCGTCGTCAATGAGAATGTCATAAGGTCTGCCGGTATGTACTGTGATCTTTTGCATCAGCCGATCTCCTCCTTAATCCGATTGCCCTGCTCCATCAGCGCTCGCAGCGCCGGCGCGTCCTCCGCCTCAATGGCCGTGCGGAACTTTTGCAAATTCCCCACCAGATCGTCGATCTCGCGGATCAAAGGCTCTTTGTTATCAATAAACAGCTGGGCCCACATCTCTGCATTGATGCGCGCCACCCGGCTCACATCCCGATAGCTGCCGGCGCTGAACCCGGCGTGCTGGGGCGCCAAAGGCGACAGCACATACGAGCAGGCCAGCACATGGGCGATCTGGGAGGTAAAGGCGATCATCTCGTCATGGTGCTCCGGGGTGGTCACCACCGTGCGGGCAAAGCCCATATCCTCTGCCAGGCCGATCAAGGCGTCTACCTTGCGGCGGGGTGCATCCACCGGGGTACAAATAAAGGACGCGTTATCAAACAAGTTGTCCAGGCTGTTGTCATAGCCGGACACCTCACGCCCGGCCATAGGATGAGCACCGATAAAAGTAAAAGGCAAATCCGTATGTTCCGCCATTTGGCGGCAGATCTTGGTCTTGATCCCGCAGGAGTCCGTGACCACGCTGTCTTTCTTAAACAGGTCCTTGTGCTCCAAAATAAAGGGCACGATGGCCTCCGGGTAAAAGTTGATAATGGTAATGTCCGCCTGGGGCAGCAGTTCCTCCAAAGTGCCGGTGGCGTCAATGGCGCCGTCTGCCAAGGCTCGCTGGGCCACACTGGCCGTGCGGTTCCAGCCCAGCACCCGGTGGGTGGTATTTTTCTTTAATGTCTTTGCCAGGCTGGCGCCGATCAGGCCCAAGCCTAAAATCAATACTGTCATGAGAATTCCGTCTTTCCGTCCGCACCTGCGGACCCAAAGTCACAGGTACTATAATAATATATTCCCTATCATAAGTCAAACGAAAAAGGCGAAAAGGCACCCCTTTGGCCAAAAATGCACAGAAAAACGCCGCACCGAGTTGCCTCAGTGCGGCGAAATTCATTTTAATTCCAGCGCTTATTTGCCGAATACATCGTACTCAGAATCGTCAAACAAGTCGTTGCCCTTGTTGTTTGAAGGGTCGGATGTCATAACCACATCCTCGGACTTAAGCTGGTACTTGCGAACGGTGATCACCGGTTCTTCATAACTTTTTCTCATCTTAAAGTCCCTCCTTCCTTAAAACTGCACGGTCTCGCTTACAGCCTTGTCAGCATAAACGGTGTAGGTCTTGCCGTTCAAGGTGTAGGTCACATAAGATCTGTAAGTCAGATCATAGGAGCCGGACAGAGAGGTGGACTTGATGCTGACCACATACTGGCCGTAGTTATCATTTTCACCGGTGTGCTTAGAAGCCTTCAGGCGCTTAATGCTGCTGTCGGTGCTGGCATTCTCCAGAGTCAGGGTCTTGTCAGCAGCGGTGGTGAACAGCATACCGTACTCCACAGCCTGGGCATTCTCCGGCAGAGCAAAGCTGCCGATCATGGAGAACTTGGTGCTGGCCTTCACGATACCATCCCGGGTAGAGGAGGAAGCATAGTTGCTGTCGCAATCGATCAGCACATCGGTGCCGAACTCCGGATCGCTGCACATATCCAGTACATCGTCCATGGTCATGCCCCAAATGGTAATGTTCTCACAAGCACGGAAGGTCAAGGTTGAACCGTAAGCCACAATGCGATAGCCGTTTGCCGTATCGCCGTTCTGGTTGGTGGTGCCTTCCTCGTAATAAGCTACCCAAACATCTGCCGCGTCATCCGTGGTGGTAATGTAATCGTTGTACTCAAAAGTACCGCTTACATCACCGGCCTCGATCTCAAAGGTGGCAATGTTGGTCACATCGTACTGGGCGGTAATGGTGGTGTCACCGGTCACGGTAATCTTGGAACCGGCGGCTGCGCCGTTGTCATAACCGCTGAAGGTGTAGAACGCACAAGCGGGAGCGGTAGGCATAGTCACGGAGCCGGTGGTGTAAACCACATCGAACACATGACCGTTAATGCCGTTGACAAAAGTCACTACATAGTTGGCTGCGTCGCTGTCCGCTTTCTCCGTGGTCAGGTAAGTGTTGCCCTTTACCACAAAGCCGTAGCTGGGTGCGGTGGTCATATACTTGGGTGCGGTGGTCTGGGTCACCTGTACGGAGTTGTAGCTGTAATACCAAGCATACTTGGCGGAGCCGGTCTCCGTCTCAATGTTATCATCGGTGCCCACAGTACCGTCGCCGTTGACCTCAATGCGAGCGCCGTAGTTGTAGGTGCCCAGCAGCGTACCGTTCAGGTACACATTGTAGGTCATGGGCTGTAAGGACTCCAGCAGTGCTTGGATAGCAGCGTTCAGGCTGTTCATATCCTTGTAGGCGATACCGATAATGTCCTTGCCGTTTACAGTCACGGTCTTGTACAGCTCAAAGCCGGTAATGGCGGTCAGGTCGTAAGCATCGGAGTCCTTACCGTCCTGTGCCTTAGCCAGTGCAGCCTCTGCGGCGGACAGATCCAGCGTAGAAGCGGTAATGGTGTAAGCATTGACCTTGGCGGTCTCTGCATCGATCTCAGACTGCTTGTCGCCCATGGTAGCGGCACGCTGATCTGCGTCGTAGTTGTAGTAGGTCAGACCCTCGATGAGCGCAGCCACATCTTCCAGATCGCTGGCGGCATAGGTCTTGTCGGCCAAGGTGGTCAACTTGGTGACCGCAGCGTCCAGTGCGGAGAAGTCTGCGTTGTCCATCTTGGAGCTATACTGTGCAGTGTAAGTCACAGCACCGGTCACCAGCATGGAGTCGGTGATCTCCGGATCCCAACCGGTGAAGGTGTAGGAGTAACCGCCCTGTTTGTAGTCGGTCACATCAATGGTGTCGGCCTGGGCCTTCAGGTTTGCGCCGTACTCTACATTCTTAATGGTCTTGGATACATCTGCACCGCTGGCGTCTTTATAGTTAAAGGTCAGGGTGAAGGTGTTCAGCTCCAGTGCGTTATAAGCACGCAGCAAGGTGGTGTATCTGGTCTTTGCCTCGGTGAGGATCTCGTCGGCGGTCATGGTGGTGTAAGCCATCTGACCCTTTGCATTTCTCAATGCATCGGCGAACTTGTTCCAGGAAGTCTCGGTGTACTTGTTGCTGTCAGTCAGTGCGCTGCACTGGTTGATCAGGTCAAACAGATACGCAATATCTACAACCGTAGCGGTCACGCTGTAGCTCTGTACATCGTGGCGCAGGGTGGTCCAAGCGCTCATGGGCTGATAGCTCAAACGGGTAACAGCACCTACATTGGCAGATACGGTATAGATCTTCTTGGTGGGCACCGTGGTGGTGGTCAGGTTGGTAGAAGCGTTATCCTTAGCAACGGTCATGGTGTATGCACCGGCATAGGTGTTACCGCCGTAGTTGTCGCTACCGCCCTTACCGTGTACAAACAGAACATTCTGCGTACCCTGGCTGTTAGAAGCCTCGCTGGTAGCAATGTCCAGTACATTGGTGCTCTTGTTGTTAATGCGGTTGCCGCTTGCGTCTACTGCAAAGGCGTCCGTTTTGTTGTCTACCTCTACCGCGTACAGGTCTTTCAGTTCCCAGGTTGCGGCAGTGGTGCCGGTGGTCTTAATGGCATTACCGGGCTTAATGTTCTTCTTGGTCACATATTCGTCAATATCGGTATCTTTCAGACTGGGGGTCTGACCGGCGGCCACAGCGCGGCCAACCAGCTCACCGGTAGGATCGGATACGGTATCGTTCAGGTTGAAGAACAGCAGCTGGTGATCATAGTCACGCCAGGAGCCGAAGAACAGCATCATGTCGCCCAGGTTAAAGGTGGTGGCCTCATGGCTGGTACGGATCATAACAGCATTGTTGGGGAAGCTGAAGCCCAGGGCCACAGACCCGCTGATGTTGGAAGTGTTGACCATACTACCGCTGGCGCTCTTGGAGTTGGGAGAACCAACGATCAGGTGCTCTGCGTTGGTAGCCACCGTGCCGTTGGGCAGCTCGGTGAAGGAGAACTCCAGTGCGTCATAAGCAGCCAGGATTTTCTCCAGGATCGCGGTGTAATCCGCCAGCAGCTGCTCGGGGGTGGTCATGTCCTTGTTATCCAGGGCAGCCATCTCGATCTTAGCAGCGGACACAGCCTCTACCAGATCGTCAAAGTTCACATACTTGGCGCCGTCCAGTGCTTCATAAGAAGCCAAAATGCTGTTCCAGCTCACATAGTGGGTGCCGCTGGTGATGTGCAGATCGTGGTTGATCCGCAGAGCGGGAATGGCAGCCTGTACCGCAGCGGTCTGGTCCGCAACGATCTGGGTGTTCTCGTCATTCTTATCCAGCGCGGAGGCGGGTACGCCGTAGTTCTCCTCGCTGCCCCAAACCTTGGTCTTGGCGTCTGCCACCACATTGGCCAGGTTGGTGTAGCTCTCATCGGAGAAGTAAGTGGCGTAGGCTTCCAGATCGTTGGCCTTAGTGATAGCGTCTACCAAAGCGGAGGTATCCACCTTGGTGTCCTGCGCTTCCTTCAGCAGAGCGTCATAAGCAGTCTGCAAGTCGGTAGCGATGGAAGTCACCGTGCCGTTGGGCTTATAGCCGCTCTCCACAGCCATAATGGCGGTGTAAGCAGCCTCATAAGCGGACTTAAAGTTCGCCCAGCTGTCTGCGGTATAAGAGCCGTTGTCATTACCGGCAGCGTAAGTAGCCTTGGTCAGATCGATCACATTGCGCAGCTGGTCATAGGAGTCATCGTCTGCGGTCAGCGCATTCTGTGCAGCCGTCAGTGCCGTGCGGGCGTTGTTGATATCCGTTGCGCAGTTGTTCGCAGCCGTTGCCGTGTCGGAAGCGAAGTCATACTTGGAGCTGTCAGAGGGATTGGCAGAGGCCAAATTGCTGACGGCCACCAGCAGGCTGCGCATATCCGCAGCGTCATTACAATAGTTTTTAATATTAGAGATGGTGGACTTGGCAGTGGCCAAAGCCTCTTTCACCCCGGCGTAGTTGATCACATAGCCGTAGTTGTGGCCGTTGTGATTTTCCTGGCTACCGCCGTTATCACCGGCCAGGCACTCGGACGCAGCGATGATCGCCGCACGGTCCTTGTCGTGGTCATAGATGGTGAAGCGGGTGTCAATGGTGGTCAGCGGGCTGCTGGGAGTGCCGCTGTAAGTCACAAAGCTGGAACCGGTGTTCTGCTTGGTGTTGTTTCGGCCGGCGGAGCCACGAGTCCAATAAATGGGAGAATCGGAGCCGGAGGCAGCTGCCACAGTGGGAACCACCGTACCGTCGGAAGTCATAAACGGAATGTTGCCACTCTGATCTTTCTTAACAGTCCAATCAGCCAAGGTCAGGTCCGTGTTGTTCACGGCAACTGCTGTAATACCACGGGGCTTCGAGTTGCTGTTATTGTTGACAAGATACTCGTTGCGGTACTCAAAGCTGAACTGAACCGGTGCCCGCAGCGGCGTGGTGCCGTCATACAGGAACACATAATCGTTCATGATGATCTTGAACCACTGCTTGGCGCCGTCGTCATAGTACCAGGAGCCAACCACATCGTTAGAGAAACGCAGGTTGCCGCCGTAGTACAGCAGACCGTTGGCGTAATCGGAAGCCACGGTGGCACCGCTGGAATCCGTTACAGTGGTGTAGGTCACATCGGTAGAGAGCACGGACTTCTGCATTTCCGTAGTTGCGGCTGTCAAAGCATCCGCAGCGGTTTGCAGATCTCTGGACTCGTCGCCGCCATAGACATAAATGTCCCGCAGTTCCTTTGCGGTCATGTACTTGTCATAGGCCGTGGCCATATCCGCATAGATGGTGCCGTCCATGGCCTTCTCGTATGCTGCAATGGCAGTGTCCAGAGCATCCAGTTCGTCGCTCTTAGCGCCGAGACCGTTGGTGGCTGCAATGGCAGACAGCGGCAGAGCCGTGATGACCATTAAAGCAGCCAGAAGCGCTGATAAAAAGCGCTTGCCCTTTCTTGTTTTCATAGGTCTTTTCCTCCTTGTTCTGCAAACGGCAGGCGCTCCCCCGCACCCTGTGCACCCGCCCGCTCCTCTGACCGAAAACCGGACGGCAGTGTGCCTAAAAAATCGCCGCAGCGCCGCTTGAGAAAGAATTAACAATACAGGTGATAGGCATACTTCTGCCCATACATATATTACAGACTAATAATACCACTTATGGCCCTGCAAGTCAAGGTAAATCGGCGGTTTTGCAGTCGTAAAATTTAACAGATTGTTCATATTCTTTTTGTGCATAGTACACAAAGATAATTAAGCGAACAGCGGATTTTGTCTGATAATGGACACGAGTACAATATTGTCATACGCTGTCGGAATATATGCTTTTTGGACAGACCGCAACCGGTGATCTGGGCCCCTTCCCCTGCCCTTTTGCCCCGGCCGCGATCACTAAAGCAGCTATATAATAAGGTGCATTATAAATACAAAATAGATACCAGATTATATACGGTGACCTGCGGCTCCGATTATACATTTATGCACGCCAAATCTCTGTTTATGCAGGATTTTCTTGTAAATTTATACAAATACGGCTGCATATTTCGCTAATTTTTGCATTTTTATACGAATTTTGCCAAATCGCTTGCAATTCTCTGCGGGAGTTTATATAATGAGTACAGTTTTTGAAACAAGGAGCGTGCTATTATGGCAAAAGAAATTAAGAAGGTCGTATTGGCTTACAGCGGCGGCCTGGATACATCCATCATCATTCCGTGGCTGAAAGAGCATTACAACAACTGCGAAGTGATCGCCGTGTCCGGCGATGTGGGCCAGGGCACCGAGCTGGACGGCCTGGAAGAAAAAGCGCTGAAAACCGGCGCCTCCAAGCTGTATGTGCTGGACCTGAAAGAGGACTATGTAAAGAACTACATCTTCCCCTGCTTAAAGGCAGGCGCAGAGTACGAGGAATACCTGCTGGGCACCAGCCACGCCCGTCCCTGCATTGCCAAGGGCCTGGCAGAGATCGCCATTAAAGAGGGCGCAGACGCCATCTGCCACGGCTGCACCGGCAAGGGCAACGACCAGGTGCGTTTTGAGCTGAGCTTAAAGGCGCTGGCACCGGAAATGCAGATCATCGCCCCCTGGCGTGAGTGGGACATTAAGAGCCGTGAGGAAGAGATCGAGTACGCAGAGGCCCACAACATTCCGCTGAAGATCAACCGGGAGACCAACTACTCCAAGGATAAGAATGTATGGCACCTGAGCCACGAGGGCCTGGATCTGGAAGACCCGGCCAACGAGCCCCAGTACCTGAAAGACGGTTTCCTGGAGCTGGGCGTTGCGCCGGAGAACGCACCGGACGAGCCTACTTATATCACCATTCACTTTGAAAAGGGCGAGCCCACCGCCATTGACGGCGTAGAGATGAGCCCCCTGACCCTGGTAGAGAAACTCAACGAACTGGGCGGCAAGAACGGCATCGGCCTGCTGGATATTGTAGAGAACCGTTTGGTCGGTATGAAGAGCCGCGGCGTGTACGAGACCCCCGGCGGCACCATTCTGTACAAAGCCCACCAGATGCTGGAGATGATCACGCTGGATCGGGACACTGCCCACTACAAGAAGCTGGTGGCCGAGAAGTATGGCGAACTGGTGTACAACGGCCTGTGGTTCTCTCCCCTGCGTGAGGCACTGGACGCTTTCGTCAACAAGACCCAGGAGACCGTGACCGGCGATGTAAAGTTGAAGCTGTACAAGGGCAATGTAATGAACGCCGGGATCACCTCCCCCTACACCCTGTATGACGAGACCGTAGCCTCCTTTGGCGACGACGGCGGCGCATACAATCAGAAGGACTCCGCCGGGTTCATCAACCTGTTCGGTCTGCCGCTGAAGGTCAAGGCGCTGCTGGACCAGAAGCGGGAAGCAGATAAAGACTAATTATTCAAGAGCCTATCATAACAAGGGCGCACGGGCCCACCGTGCGCCCGCAGACTGTCGATAAAGTGGCTAAACCGCGCCGTGTAAAAATATAAACAGATAATTCGTAGGGCTGGGGCTTGCTCCAGCCGAAGTTTTTTCTTAATCATTTGCATTCTAAAAAAAGTGGCTTAAACATCCAGTTCAAGCCACTTTTGGCGCTTTTCGTCTTTTGCTCGGGAGCAGTACCTATGTACGGCACCCACTCGCAAAATACGAAATTCATCTCACTTTCTCTCGGTCTGCCCGCACACATTGCATTTTACAGAAAGCAGGAGATTATGGCACAATTATGGAAAGGCCGGTTCAAAAAAGAACTGGCAAAAGAGACCAACGACTTTAACGCCTCCATCCACTTTGACAGCCGCATGTACAAAGAGGACATTACCGGCAGCATGGCCCACGCCACCATGCTGGGGGCCTGCGGGATCATTGAAAAGAGCGAAAGCGAAAAGATCGTGCAGGGGCTCAGCGAAATTTTGGCGGATATTGAAAGCGGCAAGCTGGCCATCGACCCGGGCGCAGAGGACATTCACACCTTTGTTGAGGGCGAACTGACCGCCCGACTGGGCCAAACCGGCAAGCGGCTGCACACTGCCCGCTCCCGCAACGACCAGGTGGCGCTGGACATTCGTATGACCCTGAAAAAAGAGATCGACGCCATTGCCGCAGACATTAAAGACCTGCTGGCAGTGCTGTGCAAAAAAGCAGAGGAAAACAAAGGCGTGATCCTGCCGGGCTACACCCACTTGCAGCGGGCGCAGCCTATCACCTTTGGTCACCATCTGATGGCCTATGCCGCCATGCTGTGCCGCGATCTGGACCGGCTGGCCGATGTGAAAAAGCGCATGAATGTGCTGCCCCTGGGCAGCGGCGCCCTGGCCGGCACCACCTACCCCATTGACCGGCGCATGGTGGCAGCGAGGCTGGGCTTTGACGATGTGAGCGCCAACAGCCTGGATGGCGTGTCCGACCGGGACTTTTGCATTGAACTGGCAGCGGCGCTCTCTCTGGTAATGGTGCACCTGTCCCGCTTTAGCGAGGAGATCATTATGTGGTGCTCCTGGGAGTTTAAGTTCGTAGAGCTGGACGACGCTTTTTCCACCGGCTCCAGCATTATGCCCCAAAAGAAGAACCCGGACATTGCCGAACTGGTACGGGGCAAAAGCGGCCGCGTGTTCGGCGATCTGACCGCCCTGCTGACGGTGATGAAGGGCATTGCCCTGGCCTACAACAAGGATATGCAGGAGGACAAGGAGGCCATCTTTGACGCGGTGGATACGGTCAAAATGTGCCTGCACGCCTTTACCCCCATGATCGACACCATGACCGTGCTGAAAGACAATATGCGAGCAGCAGCAGCCAAGGGCTTTATCAACGCCACGGACTGCGCCGACTACCTGGTGGGCAAGGGCCTGCCCTTCCGGGACGCCTACAAGGCCACCGGCGAGCTGGTTGCCCAGTGCATTGACCGGGGGCTGACCCTGGAGACGCTGCCCCTGGAGGATTACCAAGCAGTTTGCGATCTGTTCGATCAGGATGTTTATGACAAAATCAATTTGGACACCTGCGTGGCGACCCGCATTTCCGAGGGCGGCCCCTGCCCGGAGAGCGTGGAGCAGCAGATCGGCAAAGTACAGGCGTTTCTCGACAAATATCCATTATAAAATATTAGCACTCTCGCCTTGACTACGCCAAAATATAGGTTTATAATATTGGCAATACCGGAGTAACGGATTGAAAGTTGAGAACGATATGGACTATAAGATCATTGCAGACAGTTGCTGCGACCTGACCGATGAGATGAAAGACTGGGGCAACCTGGCTCTGGTTCCGCTGACGCTGGAATTGGGCGATTACCGCATTATGGACGATGAAAACTTCGATCAGGACGATTTTATTGCCCGTATGCAGGCGCTGGGGGATGTGCCCCGCTCTGCCTGCCCCTCGCCGGAGGCGTTCTGCGCCGCCATTGCCGCGGACGACGCCAAAGAGGTGTATGTGCTCACCATTACGGACAAGCTCTCCGGCTGCTACAACAGCGCCCTGCAAGGGGTCATGCTCTATGAGGAGGACCACCCGGGCGAGAAGCAGATCCATGTGTTCAACTCCCTGGCCACCAGCGGACTGGAAACGCTGGTTGCTTACGAGATCCGCCGCCTGGCAGACAGCGGTCTGCCCTTTGACCAGGTGGTGGAGCTGGTGGAGGATTATATCCGCAACCACACGGCGCTGTACTTCTGTCTGGAGAGTCTGGACGCACTGAAGAATAACGGCCGTCTGTTCTCCCTGGCTGCCACGGTGATCAAAAAGCTGAAAATGAAGCTGATCTGCCAGCGCAGCGGCGAGGGCACCATCAGCCTGGCCGGGCAGGACTTTGCCGCCGGGCGGGCCATTACCAAAATGTGCGACCTGATCGCCAAGGATGTGGAGGGCAAGGATCTGAGCCACCGCACCCTGATCATCAGCCATGTGTGCTGCCCCGACAAGGCAGAGACCATTGCCGCCAAGGTGCGCGAGAAGTGCCACTTCGGCAACATTATTATTTTGAAAGCCAGCGGGCTCAACTCCCTGTACGCCTCCGGCGGCGGGGTGATCGTGTCCTATGACAAATAAAAAATTCATATAAGAAGAAGGTAAGTACATTGGAAATCAAGTATGAGTTGACCAAAACACCGAAAGAAAAACCCACCGGCGCTCTGGGCTTCGGCCACATCTTTACGGACCATATGTTCGTGATGGATTATGATGAGGGTCAGGGCTGGCATGACGCCCGCATCGTCCCCTATCAGCCGCTGGTACTGGACCCCTCCGCGCTGGTGTTCCACTATGCGCAGGAGTGCTTTGAGGGTCTGAAAGCATACAGAACCCCCGAGGGCAAGGTACAGCTGTTCCGCCCGGACAAAAACGGTGCGCGCCTGGCTTCTACCCACGACCGTCTGTGCATTCCGGAGATCCCGGTAGAGGATTTTGTGGAAGCGGTTCGCGCTCTGGTCAAAGTGGAGCAGGACTGGGTGCCCTCTGAGCCGGACACCAGTTTGTACATTCGCCCCTTTACCATCGCCACCGAGCCGGTACTGGGCGTAAAGGCCTCCGGCCAGTATAAGTTCATCATCATCTGCTCTCCCTCCGGCGCTTACTATGAGGAGGGTCTGGACCCGGTGAACATTTATGTAGAGGACGAGTATGTGCGCGCCACCCCCGGCGGCACCGGCTATATCAAGTGCGGCGGTAACTACGCTGCCTCCATCATCGCCTCCGAGAAGGCACACAAGCTGGGCTTTGCGCAGGTGCTGTGGCTGGACGGCGTAGAGCGCAAGTATGTAGAGGAAGTTGGCTCCATGAACATTATGTTCAAGGTAGACGGCGAGATCTACACCGCACCCACCGTGGGCACCGTGCTGCCCGGTATCACCCGCATGAGCTGCATTGAGCTGCTGAAGAAGTGGGGCTACAAGGTGCACGAGGAGCGCTTTACCATTGACTTTATTATGGACGCTGCCAAGACCGGCAAGCTGGAAGAAGTCTTTGGCACCGGCACCGCAGCCGTGATCAGCCCCGTTGGCGGCCTGACCTATGAGGGCGACAGCCAGGTCATCAACAACGGCGAGATCGGCGAAGTGACCCAAAAGCTGTACGACACCCTGACCGGTATCCAGTTTGGCAAACAAGCCGACGATATGGGCTGGATCGTACCTGTAGAATAATCCCAAACGCAACTTACACCGGCAGATGTGCACCTACATCTGCCGGTTTGTTATCCCTATGAGAAAGATCAGCTACACCGTGCCCCCGGCACTGGACGGCAGCTGCGTGGCGGCGGTGCTGCGCAGCCACGGCTTTTCCACTGCACTGCTGCGCAGTCTGAAAAAGCGCTACGGCGCCCTGTGCAGGAACGGCTGCCCGGTGCGCACGGTAGACCCGGTGCATACCGGCGACACCGTCACCGTAGAATTAAATACAGACGGCGCCACCGCCCCGCCCTCGGCGGAAAAGGCGGTGATCGTCTATGCCGACCAAGACATTCTGGTGGTGAACAAGCGCGCCGGTATGGCTATGTACGAGACCTACAACCACCACGGCAACGCCCTGTCCAATGCGGTGGTGGCCGCCGGGTTTGACGGTCCTTTTCGGCCCATTTACCGGCTGGATAAGGACACCAGCGGTCTGGTGGTACTGGCCCGGCACCGGCTGAGCGCCGCCAAGCTGGCCGGTCGGGTGCAAAAGGACTACTACGCGGTGGTGCCCGGCACCTACACCGGCAGCGGCACCGTGGACGCACCCATTGCCCACTGCCCGGACAGCACCGTAAAGCGGTGTGTGGACCCGGCCGGTGTGCGGGCGGTGACCCACTGGGAAGCCCTGGGCCAGCAAGACGGCCGCACCCTGCTGCGTGTGCAGCTGGAGACCGGGCGCACCCACCAGATCCGGGTGCACTTTGCCCACCTGGGCACCCCCTTAGTGGGCGACAGCCTGTACGGCACCGCGCCCGTCGGCGCCCGCCATCTGCTCCACTGCAAGACCATACGCCTAAATCACCCGGTGCGGGAAGAACCGGTCACCTTTGACTGCCCCTTCCCGCCGGATATGGAGGAATGGAACCTATGCCTGCCTACTGCACCCACTACATCTTTGCCTGCGAGCTGCTGCCCGCCTTAACGGAATTGGCGGATTTTGACCTGAACCGGGACGCAGTGATGCTGGGCACCCAGGGGCCGGATATTTTCTTCTTTCACCGCATTGCCCCCTGGATGCCGGGTCGCTCCCTGCGCAAGCTGGGCTCCCGACTGCACCGCGCCAAGCCCGGTGATATACTGGACGCCATGGCCGAATACTGCACCCGGTGCAGCACGGAAAAGACCATTGCCCGCTCCTACGCCTACGGCTTTATCCTCCACTACGCCCTGGATCGGCAGTGCCACCCCTTTGTGTACGCCAAGCAGCAGGAGCTGGCAGACAGCGGCAGCACCCTGCACAAATCCGCCCTGCATAATATCGTAGAAATGAGTATGGACGCGGTGCTGCTCCACGAAAAGCTGCATATTGACGACCCCCGGTGCTTTGACACCGCCATCACCGTGCCGGACGACCCTGCGGTGCTGGACGAGGTGGCCCGGCTACTGAGTTTTACCGTCTACCGGGTACTGGGCAAGCGACTGCAACCGGGAGACGCCCGCCGGGCACTGACGGACACCAAGACCGTGCAGCGGCTGCTGCGCGACGCAGACGGCCACAAGGCCAAGATCGTGGGCGGCATAGAGACGATTTTGTCCCCCTTTACCGGGAATTTTCGCCTAACCTCTATGTTACGGCCAAAAGACTTGGAAAAAGCAAAAAAATATGGTAATATAGAGAACAGGAACTGGCGCTCCCCTTACGCACCCGGCGTGCGCACAGAGAGTTTCTTTGACCTTTACCGGCTGGCAAAGGCCCCGGCGCAGGAGATGATCCGCGGTTTTGACCGGATCTGCGCCGGCGAAACAGACGGAGCCGCCGTCACCCAAAATTTATCTTTTTTAACCGGAGTGGAAGTAAAATGAAAAAAATCCCCAGCTTTCAAATCGATCACACCATTTTGGAAAAAGGCATTTATATCAGCCGCATTGACGATGATATTACCACCTATGACATTCGTATGCGCGCCCCCAACCGGGAGCCGGTGATGACCAACGCCTCCATGCACACCATTGAGCACCTGTTTGCCACCTATGTGCGCAACACGGAATTTGGCGACAACATCATCTACTTTGGCCCCATGGGCTGCCGCACCGGGTTCTATTTTCTCACCCGCAGCCTGTCTGACAGCTACTGCATTCAGCTGATCAAGGACGCCTTTGCCTACATTGCCGACTTTTGGGGCAGCATTCCCGGCGCTGCCATGAGCGAGTGCGGCAACTGGCGGGACCACAACCTGCTGCAAGCCAAGGAGGACGCCAAGCAGTTTTTGGAGATCATTCAGGACTGGACCAAGGACGACCTGAAATACCCCACCAAGGACGCGGACTAAAAACCGGCATACAAAAAGCACGCTTGTAAAAAACAAGCGTGCTTTTCTTCATATGCGCTTATTGCAATTTGGCGGTAAAGTCCGGCTCGATCAGCGGCAGACCCAGGCGGTGCACCGCTTGTTTTACAAAGTTCTCGCTACCGGTATTGGGCAGGGGCAACCCCAGGAACACAAAGTTATAGATCACCAGGTCCTCAAACTTAGGCTCCATCTCGTTCTTTACCCGCACGGTGCCGTCCGGGTCAAAACGGAAAGTAAAGCGCCGCTCGTGGGCGGTCTCTACCGGGCGGATCCACAGCTTTAAGCTGCCGTCCGGCTGCCAGGCCGCCTTGGAATAGGCGGTGTAATGCAGGTCGCCCAGCACCATAGGCGACACGCCGTAGCTGCCGTCCATACCCACGGTGATGGTGTTTTCATAATCCTTCTCCCGCCAATAGAAACGGGCGCCCTCCGGGGTAAATTCAAAGCGCATGGCGTTGATCTTACCCGGCTTGCGATACAGCATTTGGGTAACGGAAATGGACACCACAGAGGTGAACTCCGAGGTTTTGCAGGTCATCAGGCGGCCGCCGATCTTCTGCTCCATTTGGGTATTCCGGGGCGTGGCAGGCAGGTCCTCCACGGCGCAGGCGTCCACCGCCTGTTGCAGCGCCGCCTGGCCCTGCGGGTCCGCAGGCAGTGCCTCCGGGCCAAAGGCCTCCGGGAAGTGCTTCCAAAACACTTTCATAATTTTATAGTCCTCGGACTGGCCGCAGTTGAGCACCATCATAGCGTCATACTCCGGCAGGAAGAAGCAGCGCTGACCGAAAAGGCCGTCGCAGCGGTAGCTGTTGGGCAGCGGATTGCGCCAAAACTGGAAGCCGTAGCCGCACATATTGTCAATATAGCCGTCAGACACCGAGGGGGTCTGCTTGGCCGTGGCCTGGGCCACCCATTCGGCAGGCACCAGCTGGGTGCCGTCCTTGTACTTGCCCCCGTGCAGATAGGGCAGGAAGAACTTGGCCAGGTCCTCGCTCTTCATA
The DNA here is from genome assembly GCA_963642245.1 of Bifidobacteriaceae bacterium. Classification (GTDB taxonomy): domain Bacteria; phylum Bacillota; class Clostridia; order Oscillospirales; family Acutalibacteraceae; genus CAG-217. The sequence continues at coordinate 70,447 of CAVIFY010000004.1, forward strand.
TACAGGCCCCAGCCGCCGGCGTTGTTGCCCCGGCCGTCCGCCTCCCAGAAGGGCTTTTCAATACCCAGGGGCCGGAACATACGGGGATAGAGATAATCCACCATAGACATACCGGTGACCTTGGACACAATGGCGGAGAGCATGGAGGTGTTCTCGCTGATGTAATTGAACCGGGTGTCCGGCGGCGCCAAAAACGGCGCGGAGAAGTAATTTTTGATCCAGTCGGTGTTGCCCTTTTCTTCAAACACGGTAATGAGCTTGTCAGAGCGCATAGTCAGGAGCATACGCACCGTCAGCGCCTTGTTCTGCACCCCGTGTACCTTATACTCCGGGAAGAATTTGTACACCTTGTCGTCCAGGCTCAGCAGCCCCTCTGCCACGCAAAAGCCCACGGCGGTGGAGGTCACGCTCTTGCTCATGGAATAGAGCACATGGGGCGTATCCGGGCCATAGGGCTTCCAAAAGCACTGAGCAAACACCTTGTCGTGGCGCACAAAAGTAAAACTTTGAAGTCCTAAGTGCTTCTCGTTGATCTCGTTGATAAACGCGGCCACCGCGCTGCTCTTCACGCCCACTTCCTCCGGCGTCACATGCTGCAACTGGCAGTCCTTTAATTTTTCCATAATCGTCAGTCCCCCTTAAATTTGGCAAAAAAGCCATATCCGATTTTTATTTTACCGCAGGCGGCGCTGCAATTCAACCACTTTTTGCCAAAAACGCTGCCAAAACCCGCCTGCCCTGCCGGATAATCGGCAACCGGGGCCATTTGCATTTTATCAGACAGCCCCAACCGGCAAAAAATCCGCGAATAGCGGTTGCATTGTGGCAAATCTTGTTGTAAAATTAAGATGTGTATGCAAAAAGGATACACCGCAAGATGAAAATAAGGGAATGGATCGTAAAATGAAGCATACGAAGGACGGCATAAACCTAAACGCGCTGCTGCGCCGCGCCATGCTGGGCGTGCTGGATATTATGCTCTTTGCCCTGGCAAATTGCAGCATCTGCTACCTGACCATGAACGGCCACATTCTGGCCACCGACTACAAGAATATGATCTTCAACTACCTGCACTTTGGGCTGACCAGCGTGCTGCTGGTGGGGATCAATTCCGCCTTTGGCCTGTACCGCAGCGTGTGGTACTTTGCCGGGTCTGACGAGATCGTCAAGAGCTTTCTTGCCTCGCTGCTCAATGCGGTGCAGCTGATCTTCTGCGACCGGCTCTTGTTTGGCACCCTGCTGCACACTAAGGGCTACCTGCCCTACTATGCCTATATTCTCTTTTTTGTGCTGATGTTCGTTGCCACGCTGATCCCCCGGATCGGCTACCGTATTCTGCGCCGGTATGTGCACAATTTGGGCGGCCACCGGGACGGCCAAAAGCGCATTATGATCGTGGGCGCCGGATTTATGGGCAACTTTATCATTGACGAGCTGCGCAACGGCCACTTCCGGGAGGGACGGCCGGTGGTGGCGCTGGACGATAACCCGGCCAAGTACAAAAAGCGCATTAACGGCGTTAAGATCGTAGGGCGCTGCGACGACCTGCCCCGGCTGGCCGAGAAGTATAAAATTGACGAAATCATCTTTTGTATCCCCTCTGCGGCACCGGCCCGGCGGCGGGATCTGGTGAACCTGGCAATGGGCACCAAGGCCAATGTAAAGATCTCTCCCTCCGTACAGGAGTTTTGGGAGAACGGCAACGGCGCCCAGCGGATCCGAAATGTAGAAATTTCCGACCTGCTGTCCCGCCCGGAGGTGACCCTGGACAAAAAGATCTGCCGCTACCTGATCGGCAAGACCATTTTGGTCACCGGCGGCGGTGGCTCCATCGGGTCCGAGATCTGTATGCAGGTGGCCCGGTACAACCCGGACAAGATCGTGATTTTTGACATTTACGAGAACTGCGCCTTTGAGCTGTTTAATGCGCTCAACGAGAAATATAACGGCGAAATGGATGTGTATGTGCGTATCGGCTCCGTGCGGGATACCAAGCGGCTGGACGAGGTGTTTGCCGAATTCCGCCCGGATGTGGTGTTCCACGCTGCCGCCCACAAGCATGTGCCACTGATGGAGGTATCGCCCTGCGAGGCGGTAAAGAACAATGTGTTCGGCACCTACAATGTGGCCGTAGCGGCAGACAAATTCAAAGTGCCTAAAATGGTGATCCTCTCCACCGACAAGGCGGTGAACCCCACCAATGTGATGGGCGCCACCAAGCGGCTGACGGAGATCATCGTGCAGTATATGAACACCGTGAGCCAAAACACCCGCTACGCCGCTGTGCGCTTTGGCAATGTGCTGGGGTCTCACGGCTCCGTCATTCCCATCTTCCAGCACCAGATCGCCCAGGGCGGCCCGGTGTGCGTGACCCATAAGGACATTACCCGCTACTTTATGACCATACCGGAGGCGGCCCAGCTGGTGTGCCAGGCCGGCGGTTTGGCCCAGGGCGGCGAGGTGTTCGTACTGGATATGGGCGAGCCGGTAAAGATCATGGACCTGGCCAAGAACCTGATCCGCCTGTCCGGCTTTACGGAAGAAGAAATACCCATTAAGATCACCGGCCTGCGCCCGGGCGAAAAGCTCTATGAGGAGCTGGCTATGGAAGAAGAAATGGAAAGCCGCCAGCGCACCGCCAACAAAAAGATCTTTGTGACCCAGCCTGTGGAGATCGACAAAGAACGCTTTGCCGCCATGCTGGAGGATCTGGCAAACATCACGCCGGAGACCGTACGCACGGTGCTGATGCGCTATGTGCCCAACTATCACCCGGCTCCCCCGGAGCAGGGCAATACACATAAAGAAAATTAAGGAGGAACCTCTATGCTTTACCGTACAGATTTTGACCAGAGCGGGCGCAAGACCCTGTGCCAAATGGACGGGGTCAACGCCGATATGCTCATGGACATTTTTGTGCAAAAGCTGGCCCCCGGCGACACCCTGACCCTGGAAGAAGCGGAGAAAGAGTGCGCCGTGCTGCTGCTCTCCGGCCAAGTGACCTTTGCCGTCGGCGACAGCATAAACGAGACCTGCAAGCGCAAAGATCCATTTGAAAAGAAGCCCTACGCCGTGCACTTTTGCCGGGGCACCAAGGCCACCGTTACCGCCCTGGAAGACAGCCAGGTGCTGGTGCAAATGACCGACAATGACCGCACCTGGGCGCCGGAATTCTACCACCCGGGCAACTGCCTGTACCAGGAGTTCGGCAAGGGCCAGTGGAACGGCACCGGGCACCGGATCGTTGCCACCATGTTCGATCTGGACAACGCCCCCCAGTCCAACCTGGTGATGGGCGAGGTGTTCAACCAGCCGGGGCGCTGGTCCTCTTATCCGCCCCACTACCACCCCCAACCGGAGGTGTATTACTACCGGTTTGACCACCCGGAGGGCTTCGGCGCCGGGTTTGAGGGCGACACCCCTTATAAAACACAAAACGGTGACTGCCTGTGCATTCGGGGCGGCAACGCCCACCAGCAGGTCACCGCTCCCGGGTACGAGATGTATTATGTATGGCTGATCCGGCACTTAGACGGCGACCCGTGGGACAAAACCAGGATCTATGTGCCGGAATATGAGTGGCTTGCCAATGCGGACTGAAGAAAGAATTATTGAAAGTTATACGGACATTCCTGCCCTGCTGGAGGACTGCGGCGCCTATCGCCCCTTTCTCTGCTGCGGCAAGAGCTTTGAAAAGACGGCGGCCTTTGCCTACCTGCAAGACCGCTGCCACCTGACGGTATGGGACACGGTGCGCCCCAATCCCCGCTACGAGGATATGGTGGCGGCAGCCGAATTATACCGCAAAGAGGGCTGCGACTTTATCATCGGCGCCGGTGGCGGCTCGCCCCTGGACAGTGCCAAGATGATCAAGCTGCTGATCACCAACCCGGGCGTGGTGGGCTACGATGTGGAGCTGCGGGACAATGACATTCCCTTTTTGGCCATTCCCACCACCAGCGGCACCGGCAGCGAGGCCACCCGGTACTCCATTTTTTATGTAAACGAGGACGAGAAGCACTCTGTCAGCCACCCCGGGTTCCTGCCCGGCTATGTGCTGCTGGATCCCACCTTTTTGCAGACGGTGCCGGACTACCAGCGCAAGTGCACCTGCCTGGACGCTCTGTGCCACGCCATTGAGAGCTACTGGAGCGTGCGCAGCACCCCGGAGAGCCGCACCTACGCCCAAAAGGCCATTCGCCTGTACTTTGAGCACCTGGACGGCTATCTGGCAAACACCCCGGCAGGCAATGCGGGTATGCTCCGCGCCTCCTACAACGCCGGGCGCGCCATTGACTTTACCTCCACCACAGCAGCCCACGCCATGTGCTACAACATCACCATGCACTGCCACACCAGCCACGGCCACTCCGTTGCCGCCGGGCTGGCAGAGATCTGGGACTATATGCTCACCCACAACGACCGGGTGAACGACCCCCGGGGCCGGGACTATGTGCTGGCCGGGTTCGACCAGATCGGCACCCTGATGGGTGGTCAAAACGGCGCGGACGGCGCCGCCATCTTCCGCTCCCTGCTGGAGAGAATGGAGCTGCAACCGCCTGCCGCTACCCCGGCGCAGTGCGCCGCCTTTGCCAAGACGGTGGACATCAGCCGCCTGGGCAACAACCCCACCAAATTGGCGGTAGAGGATGTGGAAGCGCTGTACCGCAAGATCCTGGTGCATGAATAAATAAAAAGCGGACGGCAGGTTACCGCCCCTACTGATTATATACAATGTGGCTCCCCTTTTTATGTAACAAAGGGGAGCTGTCGCATTTTTGCGACTGAGGGGATAAAACAATCGGCCCGATGTGGGCATCGGGCCCTACATTTTTTTATTTATCAAATTCAATTTGTAAGGTGCGATGCCCACATCGCACCGCAATCCCTCCGTCAACGCCTATGGCGTTGCCACCACCTAACCGGTGCCCGTCCCCTCTGTCGCTGTGCGACATCTCCCCGCACTGCGGGGAGTCGCCCTTTACAAGGGAGGCGGAGGCTAAAAATTCAAGAATTTTCGTAGGGCGGGGGCTTGCTCCCGCCGCAGATCCACCCGCTTTTGTGGGAGAAAAGACAAAGGACCGTACAGTGTACGGTCCTTTTTGCATTTTATAAATCAAATTTGGCGGCCTTTTCAAACCCGGTTTTTACATCCAGCAGGCAGTCGTAATTGTACCAGGGGGCCTCCCGCTCGATCATTTGCAGCAGCGCCGGGCAGATCTCCGCGTCCAGGATCCACTTGGTCACCTCAAAATCCTCCCGAATGTTCTTGGTGGGATAACCGTTGAACATCAGGGAAAAATCCGTCAGCAGCAAAAACACGCCCTGCTGGTAGCGCATTAGATCATTGGTGGGAATACCGATCAGCTTGGCGCTGGGGGCATTGCCCATTAAGGCCATATCCTGGCGCTCCTGCTCCATTTGCCGCAGCATTTGGCGCAGCCCGGCGGCACCGCCCTGCATTAGGCTCTTAATATAATCCTCCCGCTGCCGGAACACATACACCTTGTAGTCCTCCAGCCAGGCATTGGCCGTAGCCAGGGACTCGGTGTAGTCCTGATCGTCCCGAATTTTTACCGTATAAAGCACCAGGGGCGCCGGGTAGACCTGCCGGTTCTTCAGCGCAAAGGACAGGGCCACATACAGGCTCTTGGTAAAATCCACAAAGGGCGACACATCCAAATAATGCTGGGAAAAGGCAAACAGCCGATAAAGATCTTGCCGGGGCTGCGGGTCCATCACCTTCTCATACAGGTGCATATAGCTGCCGTCCCGGCTGTAAAAGTCATACACAAAGTCCGCCGTTACCTTGGCTACCGCGTCCCCGTCGCCAAACAGCGCCTGCCGGTTGCGAAAAATGGTGGGGATCAGCGGCCGGGTGCGGTCGTCCACCCGCTCGCCACGGTAAAAGATCTTTTCTTTTTTGTCCAAAAACGGCGCTTTCAGCAGCTGCTCAAATTCTTCCAGGGTGTGCACCTCGCGGCGCACCAGAGAAAAATCCACATCTAAAGCGTCAATGACCTGCGCCTCCCACTCGGCAAACTTATCGTCTGCAAAGCGGGCGCGCAGGTCCTTTTCCGTTTGTTTTGCTCTCTCGATCAGGTTCATATCAATGGGTGTTGTTGTTGATGGTCTTGTAGTCGATATACTGCTGGCCGGCCTTGGGCGCCTTGCCGGTTTTGGCCTGGATCATCTCAGACACCGTTACGATCTGATAGCCCTTTTTCACCAGTGCGGGCACGATCTTTTCCACAGCGTCGGCGGTGGTGGAGTAAATATCGTGCATCAGGATAATGCTGCCGTCATAGGCGCCATGCTCTGCCCGGCTGATGATCTGGGCCGGGTTCTTGGACTTCCAGTCCTCGGTATCCACCGACCAGTAGGCAATGATCATACCCTCTTTTTTGGCTGCGTTTTGCATGACGCTGCTCATATTGCCGCCGGGGCAGCGGAACGCCGTGGGCCGCTTGCCGCAGGCTTTGTACACTGCGTCCGAGCACTTGATCACATCTGCCTCGGTCACATGCTTGCCGTAGTGATCGTGGTTGTATGTATGGTTGCCCAGCTCACAGCCCAGCTCCAGCTCTCGCTTCAAATACTTCTTGGTGTTGTCATTGATCCGGGTGCCTACCATAAAGAAGGTGGCGCGGGCGCCATACTTCTCCAGCACATCCAAAATGCGGCCGGTAGAGCCGTCAAAGGCCGGGCCATCGTCAAAGGACAGGGCCACCATCGGCTTGTCCTTATCAATATTGGCGGGCAATTTCACCGTCTCCGCGATCTTTACGCTCTTGACCTCGCTCCAGGGGCCGTATTTGGTGCTGCTGCCCACGGCCATACTGCCGCGCATACGCACATAGTAAGTGGCCTTTTCCGTCAGCTTTTCCAGCACGGCACTGGTCTCTCCGGTTTTGAAGTCCTTGGTCTGGGTGCCGTCGGCGCCAAAGTCCTTATCCAGGGTATATTGCAGCTGATAGCCCGCTGCGCCTGCGTCCGTAGACCAGCGCAGGTTCATAGAACCCTCCGCCAGGGAGGACACCTCCACATTCGGTGCGCCGGGCAGGGTGTACGCCGTCACCTCCGGGCTGAAATCGCCGGTATATTCCTGATCTCTGTAGATCTTATACGCCCGCACCTTGTAGCGGTACACGGTGGCCGGCGCCAGGTCCTTGACCTGCACCCGGGTATTCTTTTTGCCCTCTACGGTCTGTACTTTTTCATAATCGTGCCGATCGCCGGAGGACTGAAAAATCTGATACCCGTCGGCGCCCTTCACCCGGTGCCACGCCAGGGCACAGTCCGTCTGCTTGCCCTCCTGGGTCACCTCTAACTGCTCCACAGCCTTGACTGTCTTTGCCTGTACCACAGACACAGCGCCAAAGGTTGCCACCAGGATCGCAAACACTAAAAAAAGCGCTGTTACGCGCACTTTATTCGCCATTATCGGACAACCTCCTCTCTTATCAAGATGATTATATAGCAAGCCATTCAAAAAGGCAACAGGAATTTGTAACTAAAATGTAATGTTTTTGGCACCCTTTCTTGTGCACATTTTCAGCGCCGATTTTTGGCTGAAAATATGGGACAAAATTACCGGTCTGTCGTCCATTATTTTTTCCTTATTGACCGGCGGTGCCGTTCGTGTTACTATTATAATTATAATATTATAACTTAAGCAAGGAGAAAGACGAAACCATGGAACAGATGCAGATCTTGCTGGCGGTCCTGGTGTTCCTGCCCTTTGTCAGTGCCCTGTTGCTGGCACTGTGCGGCAGCAACCGTGTGCGCCGGGTCATCGTCTATGGCAGCGCCGGGGTGCTGATGATCAGCGCCGTGGCCTTTGCCGTGTGTTTCTTCTCGGGGGAGAATTTACAACTGCGCTTTTTACAAGGCGGCGGGGTCATTGACCATACCATGCTGGCACTGGAAGCCGGCTTTGTGGTGCTGATCACCGCACTGGGCATTAAGTACCGGCGCTACTATGTGGCGGTGCTGTCCATTGCCCAAACGGCGCTGACCTTTGTGTACGAGCTGGGGGGCTACAAGCCCGCCGTGCAGCCCTACAACCTGTTTGTAGACGAGCTGACGGTCATTATGGTGCTGATCATTGCCATTGTAGGCACACTCATCACAGTATATGCAGTGGGCTATATGCGTGATTACCATAACCACCATAAGGAATTTACCGACCGGCGGCGTTTTTTCTTTGCCATGCTGTATGTGTTTTTAGGCGCCATGTTCGGTCTGGTGCTGTCCAATAACCTGCTGTGGCTCTATTTCTTTTGGGAGATCACCAGCATTGTGTCCTTCCTGCTCATCGGCTACACCCGCACCCGGGAGGCGGTGCAAAACAGCTTCCGCGCCCTGTGGATGAACCTGCTGGGCGGGCTGGGCTTTGCGGCAGCCATCTTTTGGGCCGGGGTGCGCTTTGGGGTCACGGACCTGCAAAGCCTGATCCTGTGCGACGGTAAGCTGGTGGTGGCACCGGTGATCTTGCTGGCCTTTGCTGCGCTGACCAAGAGCGCGCAGCTGCCCTTCTCCCGCTGGCTGCTGGGGGCAATGGTGGCGCCGACGCCCTCCTCTGCCCTGCTGCACAGCGCCACCATGGTCAAGGCCGGTGTGTACCTGCTGATCCGCCTGGCGCCGGTGATGCACGGCACCTATGCAGGCTCTATGGTGAGCCTGGTGGGCGGCTTTACCTTTCTCATTACTTCTATGCTGGCCATCACCGTCAGCGACGGCAAGGCCGTACTGGCCTACTCCACCATCTCCAACCTGGGGCTGATCGCCGCCTGTGCCGGTGTGGGCCGGCAGGAGACGGTGTGGGCCGCCGTGCTGCTGCTGATCTTCCACGCCGTGTCCAAATCCCTGCTGTTCCAGACAGTCGGCGCCATTGAGAACGCCACCGGCAGCCGGGATATCGAGTCCATGCACGGGCTGATCGCCCGGCACCCCCGACTGGCGCTGACCCTGTCCATCGGCATTGCCGGTATGTTCCTGGCGCCCTTTGGTATGCTCATCTCCAAGTGGGCGGCGCTGAAGGCCTTTGTGGACAGCGGCTCCATTATCCTGGTGCTGTTTATCTGCTTTGGCTCCGCCACCACCCTGTTTTACTGGACCAAGTGGGTGGCCACCGTGCTGTCCTGGAACCGCAAGGACCAACGGCAAAAGAACACCACCTCCCGGGGCCAGTGGGCCTCGCTGCTCATACACTCCGCACTGATGGTGCTGCTGTGCTTTGCATTCCCGGCGGTGTCCAAATTCGTGGTCACCCCCTACCTGGCCGGTGTGTACGGCCACGCCTCGGCGGTGCTGTCCAGCGACAATATTCTCATTATGATCATTATGCTGGTGCTGATCTTTGTGGTGCCGATGGTGACCATGATCCTGCTGCGCCGCTCCCACATCACCTTTGAAGATACTTACCTGGCCGGAGTAAATACCGGCAAGCAGACTTATTTTTATGACGCTATGGGCGAGCCCAAGCACTCCTGGATCACCAACTGGTACTTGACCGACCTGTTCGGCGAGGCCAAGCTGTGGAAGCCCAGCGTGGTGCTCTCCACGGCAGCCATCTTGATCTATACCGTCATTGCGTTAGGAGGTGTGGTACGATGAGCAACGCTGCTGTTGCCGCCATCAGTGTGGCGCTGTACATTCTGCTGGCGCCGGGCGTGGGCGGTCTGCTGCAAGGCATAGACCGCAAGGTCACCGCCCGTATGCAAGGGCGCCAAGGCCCGCCGCTGCTCCAGTCCTTCTACGATGTGGGCAAGCTGCTGGGCAAAGAGACCAAATATATGAACCACATTCAGATCGTCTGCCATGTGAGCTTTCTGATTTTCGTTATCTTTACCGGGGCGCTGTTTTTCGGCGGCGGCGATCTGCTGCTGATCTTCTTTGCCCTGACCACCGCCAACCTGTGCCTGATCCTGGCGGCCACCACCTGCAACAGCCCCTATGCGGCTATGGGTGCCAACCGGGAAATGCTGCAAACCATGGCCTATGAGCCCATGGTGCTGCTCACCGCCGTTGGCTTTTACCTGGCTACCGGCAGCTTTAAGGTCAGCGACATTGTGCGTGCGGACGGCCTGCCGCCCATCATGTACCTGCCCGGCGTGTTTTGCGGCTTTTTATTTATTCTCACCATCAAGCTGCGCAAGCACCCCTTTGACCTGTCTACCAGCCACCACGCTCATCAGGAGATGGTCAAGGGGCTGACCACCGAGTTCAACGGCGTCACCCTCTTGATCGTGGAGGTGAGCCACTGGTACGAGAATGTGTTTTTAATGGGCATTATCGCCCTGTTTTTCATCAACAGCAAGCCCTGGAGCTATGCGCTGGCGGCCGTGGCCGTGGTGCTGTCCTACTTCCTGGAAATTCTCATTGACAACACCAACGCCCGCCTGAAGTGGCAGCGTATGTTCAAGATCACCTGGGCGGTGACCATGATCATCGGGGTCATCAACATCTTTGTTTTGCAAGTGCTAAAGGGGGTATAAGTATGCCGAATGTAACCAAATCGCCGTGGATCATGCACTACGACGGCACCTCCTGCAACGGCTGCGATATTGAGGTGCTGGCCTGCCTGACCCCCCTCTACGATGTGGAGCGGTTCGGGGTCATTAACACCGGCAACCCCAAGCACGCGGATATTCTGCTGATCACCGGCTCCGTCAACCATCAAAATGCGCCGGTGGTACGCCAGATCTACGAGCAGATGAACGAGCCTAAGGTGGTGTGCGCCATTGGGGTGTGCGCCTGCAACGGCGGCGTGTTCAAGGACTGCTACAATGTGCTGGGCGGGGTGGACAAAGTGATCCCCGTGGATATTTATGTGCCCGGGTGCGCCGCACGGCCGGAAAGTATTATTGACGGCGTGGTACAGTCCGTGGCACTGCTGCAAGAAAAAAGCGAACACCGAAAGGAGGCCGCAGAATGAACCCAAGTTACACCATTGAAGATGTGGACATCAAGACCCTGTACCGAATGATGCTGGAGCACCTGCGCGCCGGCTTTCGACTGGTACAGATCGGTGCCACCGGAAGAGCAGACGGCACGGAGCTGATCTATTCCGTTGCCAAAGATTACCAAATGGACAACTTCCGGGTATTTGTGGAGCCGGGGGAGATCATCAACTCCATCTCGGATATTTTTCCCTCCGCCGCACTGTTTGAGAACGAGATCGCCGAGCTGTTCGGGGTGGATATTGACTGTATCAACCTGGACTTCCACGGCAAATTCTACCGGATAGACAAAGAAACGCCCTTTTGCAAGACCCCTATGGGCGAGAATGTGACCATTGTAAAAAAGACTGAGGGAGGTGCAGAGAATGGCTAATCGCACCATTGTGCCCTTTGGCCCCCAGCACCCGGTGCTGCCGGAGCCGATCCACCTGGATCTGGTCCTGGAGGACGAAAAGGTGGTAGAGGCCATCCCCTCCATCGGCTTTGTGCACCGTGGACTGGAAGAACTGGCCGGGCGCCGGGACTTCCACGACTACCAATATGTGGTGGAGCGCATTTGCGGCATTTGCTCCTTTAAGCACGGCATGGCCTATTGCGAGACCCTGGAGCAGATCTTTGGCGCAGAAGTGCCGCCCAGAGCCAAATATCTGCGCACCATTTGGGGCGAGATGAGCCGGGTCCACTCCCACCTGCTGTGGCTGGGTCTGTTGGCAGACGCCTTTGGCTTTGACGCCCTGTTTATGCAGTGCTGGCGTATGCGGGAGAAAGTGCTGGATATGTTTGAGGCCTCCACCGGCGGGCGAGTGATCTTTAGCGTCAACACCATCGGCGGCGTGCTGAAAGATATGGACAGCGATATGCTAAAAAGCTTTGTTGCCATCTTTGACGATATGGAAAAGGAGCTGCGCAGTCTTGCCCATGTGTTCCTGAACGATTACAGCGTGCAAAGCCGCCTGCGCGGCGTGGGCGTGCTCACCAAGGAGCAGGCGCTGCTGTACGGCGCCGTAGGGCCAATGGCCCGTGCCTCCGGCATAGAGATCGACACCCGCAAGCTGGGGTATGAAGCCTACGGCGACGCGGAATTTGACATCATCACCAGCACCGACTGCGACGGCTACGCCCGCTGCCAGGTGCGCATTGGCGAGCTGTTCCAGTCCATTGGCATTATCCGCCAGCTGGCCGCCAAGGTGCCTGCGTCTGAACTGACCGTGCCCATTAAAGGTATGCCCAAGGGCGAGGCCATCGTGCGGGTAGAGCAGCCCCGGGGCGAGGCGTTCTATTATACGAAAGCCAACGGCACCAAGTTCCTGGAGCGCTTTCGCGTGCGCACCCCCACCTTTACCAACTTGTATTCTCTCTTGCACATTTTGCCCGGCAGCGAGCTGGCAGATGTGCCGTTGCAGATCCTGACCATTGACCCGTGCATTAGCTGCACGGAGCGGTAAGGAGGTTCCTATGGCATTTATGGATTTTACCCGCACGGCGCTGAAGAACCTGTTTTCCAAGCCTGCCACCCGGCAGTACCCGCAGGTGCCCCGGGAATACCCGGCGCGCAGCCGCGGCCATGTGGAAATTGATATGGACGCCTGCATTCTCTGCGGGCTGTGCAGCCGCAAGTGCCCCTCCGGTGCCATTACCGTGGACCGGGCGGCGGGTACTTGGAGCATTGACCGTATGGGCTGCGTGCAGTGCGCAGACTGTACCACCGGCTGCCCCAAGCACTGCCTGCAAATGCAGCCGGGCTACACCCCGCCGGGACCGAAAAAGCTGGTAGATGTGTACCAAAAGCCCCAACCGGAGCCGCAAGAAGAAACAGCGGCGCCCCAAAGCGGCAAGATCGTCAACGATATGGAGAAGTGCATTCTCTGCGGTCTGTGCGCCCGCAAGTGCCCCCAAGGGGCCATCACCGTGGACCGGAAAGAGAGCCACACCTGGGTCATTGACCGCAGTGCCTGCGTGCAGTGCGGCGCGTGCATTGACGCGTGCTTGAAGTTCCACGCGCTGGCCTTTGCCCCGGACGACGGCGCTGCCGGCACAGAGACCTACACAAAGCCGGTATGACCACCAGGGAATATACCTTTAGCGGCATTGTGCAGGGTATGGGCTTTCGCCCCACCGCTCTGCGGCTGGCAACGGAACTGGGGATCACCGGCACCGTGTGCAACACTGGCGGTCAAGTGACCCTCACCGCCACCGGGGAGGAAACGGCGCTCACCGCCTTTATAGACCGGCTGTGCCGCGCCTTTTCCGTCTATCAATATGAAGCAAAGCAGCTGCCTTTGCAACTGTTTTCGGACTTTACCATTCTTCACAGCCGCCGGGCGCAGGGGCTGCCTTTTTTGCCCCCGGACCTGGCCACCTGCCCGGACTGCCGGCGGGAACTGCTGGACCCGGAGAACCGGCGCTACCGGCACCCGTTCATCACCTGTATTCACTGCGGGCCGCGGTACACGGTTATGGAGGCCCTGCCCTATGACCGGGAACGCACGGTGATGGGGCGCTTTGCCCTTTGCCCGGACTGCCGGGCAGAGTACACCGCCCCCGCAGATCGGCGCTGCCACGCCCAGACCATTGCCTGCCCCCACTGCGGGCCGCAGCTGACCATGGACATAGAGGCAGCCGCCCGCTTGCTGCGGCAGGGAGAAGTAGTGGCAGTCAAGGGCATTGGCGGCTATCACCTGTGCGCCCACACGGCAAACGGCAAGGCCGCAGCCAAAATTCGCCAAATCAAGCACCGGGGGCAAAAGCCCTTTGCGGTGCTGTTCCGCGATATAGAAGAAGTGCGGCAGTATTGCCGGGTGAGCCAGGCGGAGGAAAAGCTGCTGCTGTCCGCCGCCCGACCCATTGTGCTGCTGGAAAGCAAGCGACCGCTGCCGGCAGAGATCACCTGCGGCAGCGACCGGGTGGGGGCGTTTCTGCCCTGCAATCCGCTGCAAATTCTGCTGCTGGAGACAATTTCGCCCCTGGTGGCCACCAGCGCCAACAGCAGCGGCGCACCTATGTGCATAGACGATACAGCGGTGCAGCAGTTCGGCGTGCCGGTGCTGGGTCACGACCGACCGGTGCTGACCCCCACTGACGACTCTGTGCTGCAAGTGACAGAGGGCAAGCCCGCCTTTATTCGCCGGGCGCGGGGCTATGTGCCCCTGGCCATTGAGCTGCCCTTTGCCGCCAAGCAGACCACTTTGTGCCTGGGCGGTGATCTAAAAGCCACCTTTGGCTACTACGCCGGGCGCTATGTGTTCCTGTCCCAGCCCTTTGGCGACCTGAACCACCCGGACTGCCTGGCTGCCTATCAAGAAAATATAGCGCGCTTTGCCGCTCTCCACGGCTTTACGGCGGAGAAAGTGGTGGCGGACCTGCACCCGGGCTACACCGCCCGCCGGTTTTATGCGCCGGATATGCAGGTGCAGCACCATATTGCCCACGCTGCCGCCGTGCTGGCAGAGCACCAACTGACCGAACCGGCCCTGTGCTTTGCCCTGGACGGCACCGGCTACGGCACCGACGGCCAAATCTGGGGCAGCGAGGTGTTTGACTTTGACGGTAGGCACTTTACCCACCTGGGGCACCTGCCGCCCTTTACCTGTCCCCCCGGGGACAGCGTGGCAACGGACGCCCGGCTGTGCCTTAGCTGCTACCTGGGCACCCAGCCCTTGGTGAACCGAGCCAAAGAGACCGGTTTGCCCCTGCTGCAAAACAGCAGCGCCGGGCGCCTGTTTGACGCTGCGGCCGCCGCCCTGGGGCTGTGCGATACCAACACCTATGAGGGGCAGTGCGCCGCTGCGGTGGAGCAAGCGGCCCGCCGGGCAACCGGCGCTTATCCCTTTGACCCGACCGGCACCCCCCGGGAGCTGCTGGAGGAAATGCAGCGCCGCAAGGCAGATGTGCCCGCTCTGGCGCTGGGGCTGCACCACTGGCTGGCCCGGTGGATCCTGAACCAAGCCCAAACCTACCGCCGCAGCACCGTGGTGCTCTCCGGCGGCTGCTTTACCAACCAAATTTTGACCCGCTGCACGGCAGATCTGCTGCGGCGCAGCGGCTACACTGTTTATACCGCCTGCAAGGTGCCCCCCGGCGACGGGGCGCTGGCACTGGGTCAGGCGTATGTATCTGCACTGGAGGAATGACTATGTGCGTTGCCGCACCCGGCAAAATTCTATCCATTAACGGCACCACCGCCACGGTAGCGTACAGCGGCAACCGGGTGCCTGCCAACCTGGGCGTAGTCAAAGCCCAAGTGGGCGACTGGGTGCTGGTGCACGCCGGGCTGGTGATCCAGGTGCTCAGCGAGAGCCAGGCCCGGGAGATGAACGACCTGCTGGCAGAACTGGAGTCCCTGCTATGAACCTTGCGGACATTCGCCGGGCGCTGACCGACTATCATGGCCCGCCCCTGACTTTTATGGAGATTTGCGGCACCCACACCGCCGCCATCAGCGAGAACGGCATACCTGCCATTTTGTCGCCCCGCATTCACCTGATCAGCGGCCCGGGCTGCCCGGTGTGCGTCAGCGTATCGGCCTATATTGACCGGCTGTGTGACCTGGCGATGGAGCCAGAGGTGTGCGTGTGCACCTTTGGCGATCTGCTGCGGGTGCCCGGCAGTACCCGGGCGCTGGAGCAGTGCGTGGCTGCCGGTGGGCGGGTGCAAATGGTCTATTCTCCGCTGGAGGTGCTATCCCTTGCCAAGGCGGAGCCGAGCACCCGGTTTGTGTTCGCCGCCGTAGGGTTTGAAACCACTGCCCCGGTATATGCGGTGCTGGCAGACACTATTATAAAAGAGCAGATCCCCAATGTGCAGCTGCTGACGGCGCTAAAGACCATGCCCCCGGCGGTGCGCGCCCTGTGCAAAGGCGAGACCAAAATTGACGGTTTTCTGGCCCCGGGCCATGTGGCGGTGATCACCGGCGAAGCCCCCTGGCACCGACTGGCTGCGGAGCAAGGTCTGCCCTTTGTGATCAGCGGCTTTACCGGGGAGGAGCTGCTGTGCAGCCTGTACGCGCTGGTCCGCTTAGCCGGGCAGGGTGTGTGCAAAAATCTCTATCCCGCCGCCGTTCGACCGGAGGGCAACCCTGCGGCACGGGCGCTGGTGGACCGATACTTTGAACCTGCAAACGCCGCCTGGCGGGGACTGGGCATTTTGCCCGGCTCCGGACTGGTGCTGCGCCCCCGGTACCGGCAGTTAGACGCCGGTAGCGCCCAATTGACCACAGACGCGGCGGCCCAAAGCGGCTGTCGGTGCGCCCGGGTCATCGTCGGCGCCATTTCCCCAACGGCCTGCCCCCTGTTTGGCACGGCCTGTACTCCCGGCAGTCCCCGGGGCGCCTGTATGGTGTCCGGCGAGGGCAGCTGCCACAACGCATATCTCAATCACAGGATGTAAACCACTATGAACATTGCCATTTTTGACTCCGGCATCGGCGGCCTGTCCGTTCTCTACCAGGCCAAGCGTATGCTGCCGGAGGCCCATTTTTTATACTACGCCGATGAGGACCATGTGCCCTACGGCGAAAAGACCAGAGAACAAATTTTGACCTACACAGATGAAGCGGTGCGCTTTCTCATCCACCAAGGCGCGGACGCCATTGTGCTGGCCTGCAACACCGCCACCAGCGCGGCGGCAGCCACCCTGCGGGACCGCTACCCGCTGCCCATCATCGGTATGGAACCGGCGGTCAAGCTGGCGCTGGACCAGGACGATACCCACCGGGTGCTGGTGGCAGCCACCCCCATTACCATAAAGGGCAACAAGCTGAAATGCCTGGTGGAGCACTACGACGACCACCACCTGGTGGACCTGTTGCCCCTGCCCGGGCTGGTGCGCTTTGCAGAGAGCGGCACTTATACCGGCGACCGGGTGCACGCCTATTTAAGCGAGCAGCTGGCTCCATTCAACTTGGCGGACTACTCTGCCTTTGTGCTGGGGTGCACCCACTTTAATCTGTTTAAGCAGGAGCTGCGCACCCTGCTGCCGCCCCAAATGCACTTTGTGGACGGCAACGCCGGCACTGTGCGCCAGCTGATCCGCAAGGTGACCGACCTGCCTGCCACCCACGAAAGTGCACCGGGGGTCACCTACTTTGCCTCCGGGCGGCAGATCACCGACCCGGCACAGCTGCAATTCATCCGCGATGTGCTGGCGCATTTAGAGAAGATGTATCCCATAGAATAAAAGGAGCCGTTATGGAAATCACCCTTGCCCACGGCAGCGGCGGCGCGGCCACCGGAGAACTGATCCGCACCGTGTTTGCCAAGGCTTTTGACAATCCCATCCTGCGCCAAATGGACGATAGCGCCGTGGTGCCCGGCAGCGAACAGCTGGCCGTCACCACAGACAGCTTTGTGGTGCAGCCCCTGTTCTTCCCCGGCGGCGACATTGGCCGCCTGGCGGTGTGCGGCACCGTCAACGACCTGCTGATGCGGGGCGCCACCCCCAAGTACCTGACCGCCGGTTTTATTTTGGAGACCGGGTGCACCACCCAGGATCTTACCCGCATTGCCCGGTCCATGGCAGCCACCGCCGCAGAGGCCGGTGTGACCATCGTTGCCGGGGACACCAAGGTGGTAGAGGGCAGCGGCAATATTTATATCAACACCGCCGGAGTGGGCTTTTTGCCCACCGGCACACACATTGCCGCCACCGCATTACAGCCGGGAGATACCCTGCTGGTCAGCGGCGCTATGGGCGACCACCACGCAGCCATTCTCTCTGCCCGCATGGGCATGGACAACACCATTCAGTCCGACTGCGCCCCCCTGGGCGATATGGTCACCGCCCTGCTGCACGGGGGCATTGAAGTGCACACCCTGCGGGACATTACCCGGGGCGGCCTGGGCACCGTGCTGTGCGAACTGGCGGAGGCGGCGAACTGCGGCATAGAGATCGACGAAGCGGCTGTCCCGGTGCACGAGGATGTGCGGGCCTTTGCCCATATCTTAGGGCTGGAACTGCTGCATATGGGCAACGAGGGCAAGCTACTGGCTGCCGTACCTGCCCACCAGGCAGACCGAGCGTTGGAGCTGCTGCGCGCCGGCCGCTACGGAGCAGAGGCGACCGCCATCGGCACAGTAACGAACGGTGAGGGCGTCGTGGCGCTCACCCCCATTGGCGGCAAGCGCCGGGTCAGCGTGCTGTACGGCGAGGGCCTGCCCAGAATTTGCTGATTTTGACCCATTCAAGGAGTTTACTATGATCTTGTACTATACCGGCACCGGCAACAGCCGCTATGCGGCGGAGCTGCTGGGGCACCGGCTGGGCGACACGGTCCGGGACTGCAACCCCTTTATCAAAGGCGGCACCACGCCCCGGTTCCATTCCGTGACCCCCTGGGTGTTCGTCTGCCCCACCTACGCCTGGCAGATCCCCCATATCTTTGCGGATTTTCTGGCCCGCTGCCATTTTACCGGCAGCAGGCAGGCGTACTTTGTGATGACCTGCGGCGGCGAGGTGCATAGCGCCCCGGCAGTGAACCGCAAGCTCTGCGCCCGGCTGGGGCTGGAGTATATGGGCACGGCAGAGATCGTTATGCCGGAGAATTACATCGCCCTGTTCCCTACCCCAAACTCGGCGGAAGAAGTGGACGATCTGCTTGCCGCGGCGGCGCCTGCGCTGGAACAGACCGCTGCCGCCATAGAAAGCGACCACCCGGTAACGGAGCCGAAACCCACTGCCTTTGGCAAGTTTATGACCTATATCGTCAACCCGGTTTTTTACAAAACCTGCGTCCACGACCGAGCATTCACGGTGGACGATAGCTGTATCGGCTGCGGCAAATGCGCCGCCCTGTGCCCCATGAATAATATTGAACTGCAAGGCGGCAAGCCCCGGTGGAACGGCCGGTGCACCCACTGTATGGCCTGTATCAGCTATTGCCCCAAGGCAGCCATTGCCTACGGCAAAAAGAGCCGCACCCGCCGGATCTACACCTGCCCGCCCTACCGACCGGCAGACCGTTGATCGCAGAAATAAGATCCACAGACCCAAACACAGCCAAGAAAGGACGCCCTATGTTTCGACCCATTCGCAGAAAAGAAAGAGCAATCGACCTGACCGCCACCCGGCAGCTGCTGCACAGCAGTCGGCGGGGCGTGCTGGCAGTCCATGGCGACCACGGCTACCCCTATGCAGTGCCGGTCAATTATGTTTATGATGAGGCGCGGGACTGCATTTATTTTCACGGCGCCAAGGTGGGGCACAAGGTAGACGCCATCACCGCTTGCGACAAAGTGTGTTTCACCGTCTATGGCAACGAGCGCGTGAAAGAAACACCCTGGGCGCCCTACCTGCAAAGCGCCGTGGTGTTTGGCCGTTGCCGCCAACTGCCCCCGGGAGCGGAAGCCGATGCCCACCTGAACCAGCTGGCAATGAAATATTACCCCAATGCCCAACTGGTAACAGAAGAAATGGAAAAGCATGGCAAAGCCGTCCAAATGTTTGAGATCCAAATCGAGCACATCACCGGCAAAGAGATCCAGGAAAAATAAAACACCAACCCACGCAAAAGAGGTCGTCCCTTACGGAACGACCTCTTTGATTTTGGCGCTAAATGCGGTTTATTCTGGAGAAGCAGGCGGGAAGAGTGCGTTGATATCGACTTTTAACACCTGTGCGATAGCAGCCAGTTCAATATCCGTGACCGTTCTGGACTGGTCTTCAATTCGAGACACGGACCCTCTGCAAACATATACCCCCAACAGCTCCAACTGGTCCGAAAGGCGTTGCTGGCTCATCTTTTGCAATTTTCTGAATTTTTTGATCTGCGCACCGGTGCAATTCATTTGATCGCCGTCAATAATGCGTGCCATCCTCTCGCCTCCCGCAAAAAGTGTCTTGACACAAGACGCTTTCTATTGTAGAATGATTTTGCGCAATTCTTGTCCTGTCATAAGACAAAATGGATATTCTATGGAATTGCACAAAGAGGGAGAATGATGTCCAACAGCTTTTGGAGCGGTCAATTCATTGATGTGATCGAGCACATAGATGAAAGCAACAAGCTCTTAGTCAGCAAATATGAGCGATACGGTAACGAGATCAAACAGGGCGCGCAACTGATCGTACGCAACGGACAGTGCGGCGTATTTGTCCATCGGGGGCAGATCGCAGATATTTTTCCGCCCGGTTCTTACAAACTGGACACCCACAATCTGCCGCTTTTGTCCAGCCTGGCTGCACTGCCTTACAAATTCGACTCGCCTATCAAGTCCGACCTGTACTTTATCAACACCACCCAATTTATCAATAATCGATGGGGCACAAAGAACCCGATCCTCATGCGCGACCCGGACTTTGATGTGATCCGGGTGACGGCATTCGGCACATATGCCTTTCAGGTAACGGAGCCAAAGCGCTTTATGGAACAGGTGTTTGGCGCAAGAAAGCTAAATATGACCTATGACATTTTGGCTTTTCTAAACAGCTTTGTTGCCGAGTCGGTGTCCACCGTGATTGGCGAAAGCAAGCTGCCGGTACTGGATCTGGCCACCTCTTACCGTACCTTTTCAAATACCGTGCAGAAATATGCCGATCAAAAGGCCGTGAGCCTGGGTCTTTCCTTTACCGATCTGACCATTGAGAACATCTCCTTGCCGGAGAATGTGGAAAAGCTGATCGACGAACAATCCGGCGTAGGCATTGCTTCCAAGCATATGGACCAGTTTTTACAATACCAAACCGCCCGCGCCATGCGTGACGCGTCTAACCAAGAGGGCGGCCTGACCGCCCTGGGTGCCAGCTTTGCTTTTGGCCAGCAAATGGCCGCCACCGTACAAAGCAGCACGCAAAAAGAGGAGCAATCTCCGGTCGAGAAGCTGCGCGAATACAAACAACTGCTGGACGACGGCGTGCTCACCGAGTCCGAATTTGCCGAGCTTAAGAAAAAGGTATTGAACTTAGGATAGGAGGAACCCGTATATGAAATGTGACGCTTGCGGTGCACCGGTAGAAAACGGCAAATGCACCTACTGCGGCAAGGTTTTTGCGCAACAATCACCCACACCGCAATATAACCCGGTACACACAAACAATTATGCCCCTGCGCAGCCGCCATATACACCGCCCCGGCCGCAGGCCAATCCAAATCCGCCAAAGCCCAAAACAAACTTTTGGGCCAGGACCGGCACAGTCATTTTTATGCTGCTTTTCTTTACACCCATTGGTATCGGCCTGATGTGGGGGTACAAAAAGTTTAATTTGGCCGCCAGGATCATCATTACCGTTCTCTTTGGCATTCCTTTTCTCGGCACTTTTATCCTTGCCGTTATGCCGGAAAGCGCCGCCACAACTGCACAAATTCTTGCCCAGTTTGCGCTGCTGGCATAAAAAACACCCTGCACCATCGTGCAGGGTGTTTTTTTTCGTTATGACAGACTATTTAGATAGGCCAGCACCAGGTGGGCCAGTTTGGGGCTGTGGACGATGTAGGTGCCGTGGCCCTCGCCGGGGAGCACTTGCAGGCGGGCGGTGGAAATGGCGGCGGCGATGGCGCGGCTGTCTGCCGGGCGGATCATATCGTGGGAGCCGCACAGCACCAATGTGGGGGCCTGAATACGGCCCAGCATAGCCGGGGTGATCTGTGGCTGACAGAGCATCATCTTGGTCCGCGGTTCCCGGCGCACCAAATAGTTCAATGCCATACCCAGGCGCACCGGCCTCTTCAGCCCCGCCGGGGTGGTATTGGCACCGCAGGCGATCAACGCACCGGGCAATTCCGGCGCCTGTATGGCCGCCAGCAGCGCCACGATCCCCCCGTCCGAAAAGCCGCAGATCACCGGTTTTTCCAACTTTAGCGCCTGTAGAAATGCCAACACATCTGCCGCCATTAAGTCATAGCTAAGGGGCACATTGCGGCTGCTTTTGCCGTGGCAGCGACTGTCGATGGTGTAGACGGTGTAATAGGGCGCCAACACCTGTGCGGTGCGGTCAAAAATGCGCCCGTCCTCACCGTTGCCGTGGAGCAGCACCAGCGGCGGCCCACTGCCCTGCTTTTCATAATATAATGTAATGCCGTTTACCTGCACATTCATTGCCGATCCTCCAACTTACTGTTGACCTGCAAAGGAAAGCAAGATATAATAGAGTTACTCTTGCAAACGAGGTCTATTTATGATTTGGAATGTATTTTATGTGGTTTTTGCGGTTCTTGTCCTGGCAGCCGTTGGGCTGACCGTTTGGTTCTTAAAGCGGGGCAAGCGCATTTTTCTGCTGATCCCGCTGCTGCTCCTGGCCGGTAGCGTGGCCTACTTTGCCGTTTACTACACAGCAGACGACAGCTTTCCCCCGGCGCAGGTGATGATTGCCTCCAACTTTCCGTCCACGGTGGACAGCGCCCTGGTGGAGGAAAATCTGCAAAAGACGGACGACAATTATACCCGCACCGATGAATACGACGCCGGCACCGTGCAGTACACCCTGCACCTGACCTCCGGCGAGCAGCAGAACGCCACGGCGTTCTTTGACGCCAAGCCCACCATCAGCGGCGGCGAGTACACTCGCTCGGACATTAAGACCAGCCTGGCTATGAAGTACACGGATATTTGCGCCCAGCGCAAAGGCGCACTTAAGCTGCGCACCGGCCGCTTTCAGCAGGAATTTTATGTGCGCACCGCCGGCTACACCTGCGATGTGGTGATCACTTCCAACAGCAAAGACAACAAAGTGCTTCTCTCTGCCATGAAAAAAGAGTTGACCGCACTGCAAAAATAAAGTCTCCCCTACCCGCCGGTATTCCTCTTCAGTATAGCGAAAATCCGGCGGTTATGCAAGGCACCGGGCCAAAAGCCGCGCAAGCGCGCAGAAAATTCGGCTTTTCGCCTGTAAAATTCGACTTTTGCGTGCGGAATGCACCCTTTCCGTTCCGGTAATCCGAATTTTTTGCCGACAAATTCGCATTTTTTCTTGACAACCCCTGCCGAATATGCTAATATTATTCAGCAATGCGAAACCGCCTTGCCAACTGAATATATAGCGGTATAGTGTAACGGTAACACTCCGGACTCTGACTCC
The DNA here is from genome assembly GCA_963642245.1 of Bifidobacteriaceae bacterium. Lineage (GTDB taxonomy): Bacteria > Bacillota > Clostridia > Oscillospirales > Acutalibacteraceae > CAG-217. The sequence goes on from CAVIFY010000004.1 coordinate 93,417, forward strand.
GTCATTTAAGGTTCGAATCCTTATACCGCTGCCAAGAAAAAACAGATACACTTTTGTGTATCTGTTTTTTCTTTGTAGAATGGATATTGGGTTCGAACCTTAAATATATAATTGAATCCTTATTGCGAAGCAACAAGGTTATCGGGACCCATTCAAAATCTCCGATTTTGCAAATGGGTGATGTTCTTATACCGCTGCCAAACAAATTGCTACGATGTTTTTCTGTCATTCATATTCTGTTTGATATACTGACAAACTGGAATTCACATAACACAATGCTCAAGTATCGGGTTCTTCATCTTTGCATAATAGATAATGTGCCGAATGGTTTCTCTAACCTGTTCTGTTCCAATTTCTTTTTCATCATTCCCGCAGTCAATACCTAAAACACGCTTAATATTGTATTCTAACCACTCTAATCTGCCATTATTGCAGGCGTATAATGTTTCCCAATCTACTGGCATTTCTCCACCGGCATTTTTATATCCTTGCAAAAAAGCTTGAAATAATTGAAAATCAATTTTGCAATCTTCATATCCGGACCAACACAACGCCAGTTCAAACAATTCCATAAACGGATTGTTATAAGACAAGCACTCTAAATCAATAATGCGATAATCATTCCCATTCCAGAGAACATTTTTGCAGTCCATATCATTATGACAGATCGACACGATAGGGGGTAGTTTCTTTCGTGCCAGATTGCCTTTATTTTGACTGTCTTGAATTACAGGCAAAGCGTCTTTCAGCATTGCGTATAACTGCCT
>CAVIFY010000005.1:0-30438 GCA_963642245.1 Bifidobacteriaceae bacterium
GACGAGATCCTGGCAAGCTATTCCAAGAAGTGGAAGCTGAACCGCCTGCCCAAGGTGAGCCTGACGGTGCTGCGCCTGGCGCTCTATGAGATGGAGTATGTGGACGACCTGCCGGACAGCGTGGCCATCAACGAGGCTGTGGAGCTGGCCAAGAAGTACGGCAGCCAAGAGGACGCCAGCTTTATCAACGGCGTGCTGGGTGCCGTGTCCCGGAGTAAGGCAGAATGATCCTGGGGATAGACACCAGCAATTACACCACCTCTACCGCTGTGCTGGACGGTGAAGTGCTCACCCAGCAAAAGCAGCTTTTAGAGGTGCGGCCGGGAGAGCGGGGCCTGCGCCAGAGCGACGCCCTGTTTCAGCACACCCGCAATCTGCCGTTGCTGTTTGACAAGCTGCCGCCCGTGGAGCGGGTGACCGCCGTTGGGGTCAGTACCCGCCCGCGGAATGTGGAGGGCAGCTATATGCCCTGCTTTTTGGCCGGTATCAGTGCAGCCACCGCTGCGGCAAAGGCTGCCGGTTGCCCCCTTTATACCACCTCTCATCAGGTGGGGCACATTTTGGCGGCGCTGTACGGTGCCGGTGCGCTGGAGATGATCCGCGCGCCTTTTGTGGCCTTTCATGTGTCCGGTGGTACAACGGAAGCCTTGCTTGTGGAGCCGCACAGGGAAGAACTGATCTCCGCCCGCTGCGTGGCGGCCAGCTCGGACTTAAAGGCCGGGCAGCTGATTGACCGTACCGGTGTGCGGCTGGGGCTGCAATTCCCTTGCGGTCCGGCGCTGGAACAGCTGGCGCTGCAAAGCACCGCAAATTATAAGATTAAACCCTCTATGCAGGGGGCGAACTGCTCTCTGTCCGGGGTGGAAAATCAAGTGGACAAGCGCTTGCAGGCAGGGGAGGCACCGGCAGATATTGCCCGGTTCGTGCTCTCCAGCGTGTCTGCCGCCTTGCAGGGCATGGTGCGGGCTGTGTTTGCCGACTATGGCAAGCTGCCGCTGCTGTTTGCCGGTGGCGTGATGTCCAACACCATCTTGCGCCGAGATCTGGAGACGGCTTTTGGCGGCGTGTTTGCCCCGCCGGCGCTAAGCTGTGACAATGCGGCCGGTGTGGCTGTGTATGCTGCGCTGTGCAGCAAGGAACTGGAATGATGACTGTACTTTCTGTTTCCAAACTGAATTTTTATTTGCGCTCTCTGCTGGAGGGGGACGCGCCGCTGCAAAATCTTTATGTGGGCGGCGAAATCTCCAACTTTAAGCGCTATCCCACCAGCGGCCACTGCTACTTCACCCTGCGGGACGAAAAGGCCCAGCTGAAGTGCGTGCTGTTTGCCGCCCAGGGTGCCCACCTGCGCTTTGAACCGGAGAACGGTATGCGGGTGATCTGCCGGGGGCGGGTGAGCGTGTACGAGCGAGACGGCGTGTATCAGCTGTATGTGGACGATATGCAGCCCCAGGGCGCCGGTGCGCTGGCTGTGGCCTTTGAACAGCTAAAGACCCGCTTGGCGGCGGCTGGGCTGTTTGACGAGAGCCACAAAAAGCCTATACCCAAGTACCCTCGCCGGATCGGCGTAGCCACCTCTGCCTACGGTGCGGCGGTGGCGGATATTAAGCAGATCACCGCCCGGCGCTTTCCCGCGGCGGAACTGGTGATCGCCCCCACCGTTGTGCAGGGAGACGGCGCGCCGGAGAGCATTGCCCGCTCCATTGAACAGCTGGACCAAATGGGGCTGGATGTGCTGATCGTGGGCCGTGGCGGCGGGTCTATGGAGGACCTGTGGGCCTTTAATACAGAAACGGTGATCAACGCCGTTTATACTTGCAAAACACCGATCATCTCTGCCGTTGGGCACGAGACGGATTTTACCATAACGGACTTTGTGGCGGATCTGCGGGCGCCTACCCCCAGTGCGGCAGCGGAACTGGCTGTGCCGGACCGGGAGGAGGAACTGCGCCGCATTGCCCGGCTGGAAAGTGACTGTTACCGCGCTGTGCGCAGCTGCGTGGAGCGGGAAAATCAGCGGCTGGACAGCTGCCTGTCCCGCAGGGGCAGCGCCGGTGCGTACATTGCAGCCCGGCTGGAACGGCTGCAAGCCTTGACAGACGGCAACCGGCACCAAGTGCAGCTTCGCTTGGAGCGGGAGCGTGCCCGCCTGGACCGGGCGCTGGAACAAATTGAAGCTTACAGCCCGCTTGCGGTGCTGCGCCGGGGCTATACGCTGGTGCGCCGCACAGACGGTACGCCGGTGACCAAAAAAGAAGAATTAACGCCGGGCACGGAACTGCGCCTGCAATTTGCAGACGGCAGCGCGCCGGTGCAGGTTTTGGAGGAAAGAGAAGATGGATAAAGAGAACTTGACTTACGCCGACGCTATGCAGCGCCTGGAAGATATCAGCGCCCGGTTAGAGGGCGGCACGGTGCCCTTGGAGGAGAGCATTGCACTTTATGAGGAGAGCGCCAAGCTGGCCGCCTACTGCAAGCAGATCTTGCAGCAAGCGCAGCAAAAAATTACAGAATTGGCTGGTGACGAAAAATGACAAATGACGCATTTCAAAATACCCTTGCCAACGATCAGCGACTGATCGAAAACGCGTTGCAGCAGCTGCTGCCTCCCACGGTGTTTGGCCAGGGAGAAGTGGTAGAGGCTATGCGATATAGCCTGATGAATGGCGGCAAACGGCTGCGCCCGGTGCTGGCGCTGGAGTTTTGCAAGGCCTGCGGCGGCGACCGCCACGCAGTGCTGGAGCCTGCCTGCGCCCTGGAATATGTACATACTTACAGCCTGATCCACGATGATCTGCCCTGTATGGACAACGACGACCTGCGCCGTGGCAAGCCCAGCTGCCACAAGGCATTCCCGGAGAATATTGCGCTGCTGGCCGGTGACGCACTGCTGACCCATGCCTTTGCCATTCTTGCCGACTGCGACCTGCCGTCTGACGCCAAGTGCCAAATGGTCAGCCTGCTGGCGGCCAATGCGGGGGTCAGCGGAATGATCGGCGGTCAGGTACTGGATCTGAAATATGAAGCGGCGGACCCCTCCTTGCAGCAGCTGCTGACAGTACATAAATTGAAAACCGGCGCCCTGATCTCTGCCGCCTGTATTCTTGGCTGCCTGGCAGCCGGGGCTACGGACGCACAGATCGCTGCCGCCTCTGATTTTGCTTACAATCTGGGCATTGCGTTCCAGATCAAGGACGATATACTGGACATTACCGGCACCAGCGAAATGCTGGGCAAGCCCATCGGCTCGGACAGTGCCCAGGGCAAGGTGACCTATGCCACTAAGGTGGGGCTGGAAAAGGCCCAGCAAGATGTGGAACTGCTGACGGATAAAGCGCTGGAAAGCCTGCGTGCCTTTGAGGACACGGACTTTTTGCAGACCCTTGCCCGGTCGCTGACCAGCCGGGATCACTGATTTTTCTGCATTAATATACAAATCTTGCATTTTTATTCAGGCTATGCTACAATAGCCTCATGAAAAGAGTTGAGCTTTTTGTCCCTTTTAGATAACATTCAGTCCCCCAAGGACTTGAAAAAACTGAATCGTGATGAACTGGAACAGCTGTGCTCGGAGATCCGCGATCTGCTGGTACAGACCGTGTCCCACAACGGGGGGCACCTGGCCTCCAACCTGGGCGTGGTGGAGCTGACGGTGGCGCTGCACCGGGTGTTTAACAGCCCGTCGGACCCCATTATTTTTGATGTGGGCCACCAGTGCTATACCCACAAGATCCTTACCGGGCGCAAGGATGATTTTGACACCCTGCGCACCGAGGGCGGGATCAGCGGCTTTACCCGACCGGACGAGAGCGAGCATGATATTTTTTCCTCCGGCCACAGTTCTACCGCCATTTCTCAGGCCATCGGCCTGGCAAAGGCTAAGGCGCTGCGGGGGGAAAAGGGCAAGGTGATCGCTGTGATCGGCGACGGCGCCATGACCGGCGGTCTGGCCTATGAGGCTCTGAATAATTCCGGTACGGAGAACGATAATCTGATCGTTATTCTCAACGACAATAATATGTCCATCAGCCAAAATGTAGGTGCCCTGGCCAAGAACCTGACCAGTATCCGCACCTCTCGGGCGTATTTTACCTTTAAGAGCCGGGTGGAGCACTTTCTGTCCCGCATTCCCAAGGTGGGCAGCCAGCTTTGCCGGTTCTTTACCAATATGAACTCCGCCATTCGCAAGCGGATCTATAAAGCCACCATGTTTGAGGATATGGGCTTTCGCTACTACGGGCCTATTGACGGCCACGACCTGCGGGCGCTGACCGACGCTTTAACGGTGGCTAAGGCTCACAAACACTCGGTGCTGATCCATATCAACACGGTAAAGGGCATGGGTTACCGCCCGGCGGAGAAGAACCCCACCCAGTTCCACGGGATCGGCAAATTCGATGTGAACACCGGCGAGCCGCTGAGCAAAGGGGAGACCTTTTCCTCTGTATTCGGCAACACGGTGTGCGACTTTGCCGCCAAGGACGCCCGCATTTGTTGCGTGACGGCGGCTATGGCGGCGGGCACCGGGCTGACTCGGTTTGCAGGTGAATACCCCCAGCGCTTTTTTGATGTGGGGATCGCCGAGCAGCACGCGGTCACCTTTTCCGGCGGCCTGGCAAAGGGCGGTATGGTGCCGATCTTTGCGGTGTACTCCACCTTTTTGCAGCGCGCCTACGACCAGCTGATCCACGATGTGTCCATGCAGGGACTGAAAGTGATCCTGGCGGTGGACCGCGCCGGATTTGTTGGCGAGGACGGCGAGAGCCACCAGGGCATTTTTGATACCTCTTATCTCAATTCCGTACCCGGCTGGACGGTGTATGCGCCGACCTACTATGCGGAGCTGCGCTCCATGCTGTACCAGGCTATTTATGCAGATCCGGGCGCGGTGGCGATCCGTTACCCCAGAGGGGGAGAGCCGACCCCGCCGGAGGGCTATCAGTACGAGAAAGAGCCGTTTCGTATTTTCGGCGACCCGGGCGCCAAGCGCTGCCTGGTCACCTACGGGCGGCTGTTTGATACCTGCCTGCAAGCCATAGCGGAGCTGGAAGATACTTTTGTCATTAAATTGAACCGTATTCGCCCTATTGCGCCGGAGGCGGTGGCTGCCGCTGCCGGAGCGCAGGCGATCTGGTTCTATGAAGAGGCTACGGTCAGCGGCGGCGTGGGCCAGACCTTTGCCGCGCATTTGGAAGAGATGGGCAGCAGCGCCCGGTTCTCCCACAAGGCCGTGCCGGATACATTTGTAAAACAGGCGTCTGTGGACAGCCAGCTGCATAAGTTTGGGCTGGACAAGGCGTCCATCATCAGTGAGGTCAACCATGCAGAAGAAAACCCGGCTTGATGTGGCCGTGTTTGAGGGCGGTTACGCCCCCAGCAGAGAAAAGGCCAAGGCCATTATTATGGCCGGTCAGGTGTATGTGAATAACCAAAAAGTGGACAAGGCCGGCTTTGAGCTGAAAGAGGGCGACAAGCTGGAAGTGCGGGGCAAAACGTTGAAATATGTGAGCCGCGGCGGCTTGAAGCTGGAAAAGGCTATGCAGGTCTTTCCCATCACTTTAGCGGACAAAACCTGTATGGATGTGGGTGCGTCCACCGGCGGGTTTACGGACTGTATGCTGCAAAACGGCGCCAAGCGGGTGTATTCCATTGATGTGGGCTACGGCCAGCTGGCCTGGAGCCTGCGCACGGATGGCCGGGTGGTGAACCTGGAGCGCACCAACTTCCGCCATATTACGGAAGAACAGGTGCCGGAGCCCATCGACTTTGCGTCTGTGGATGTGTCTTTTATTTCCTTAAAGCATATTTTCCCCAATTTGCATTTGCTGCTGCGCCCGGCAGGGCAGGCGGTCTGCCTGATCAAGCCCCAGTTTGAGGCCGGTCGGGATAAAGTAGGCAAAAAAGGCGTGGTGCGGGAAGCCGCCACCCACCTGGAAGTGGTAGAGCGGGTGATCGGTATGGCCACGGAGAACGGCTTTTCCGTTCTCGGCCTGGAATTCTCCCCGGTGAAGGGGCCGGAGGGCAATATCGAGTACCTGCTGTATGTGGAAAAGGCAGAGGCGCCTACGGTGGCGCCGGAGGTGGATCCGGCCGCACTGGTGGGTCGCTCCCATGAGGCACTGGTATGATTATTTCTGTTTTTCCTTATATTGAGAATGAGGCGGTGCGCCGCCTGACCGGCGATGTGCTCAGCGAGCTGGATCGGCTAAAGTGCCATGTGTATGTGACCGAGGATTGCGCCGGGCAGCTGCCCGGGCACCGGGTGGTGTACAGCAAGCCGGACAAGATGATGGAGGACTGCGACATTGCCATTGCCATCGGCGGCGACGGCACCACCCTGCGTATTGCTAAGAAAGCGGCGTTTTATAATAAATGCGTGCTGGGCATTAACGGCGGCCGCCTGGGCTTTATGAGCGGGCTGGAGGCCAACGAGTTGTCCCTTTTGGCCGATGTGGTGGCCGGTAAATATACCGTAGATCAGCGTATGATGCTCCAGGCGGATATTCTCCGTGGGGACCGGGTGATAGATACTTTCCACTGCCTGAATGACGCGGTAGTTACCCGTGGCGACTATGCCCGGCTGATCGATGTGAATATCCACTGCGAGGAGCGCCCGGTATGGGATGTGCGGGCGGACGGCGTGATCGTGTCTACCCCCACTGGCTCAACGGCGTACTCGATGGCGGCAGGCGGCCCGGTGGTCAGCCCGGAGACGGACTGCTTTGTGGTCACCTCTATTTGCCCCCATTCGCTGATCGACCGCAGCATTGTGTTCCCCAGCAGCAAGGCGCTGTATGTGCAGGTGCAGAATGATGTGGACAATAACTCGATCTTTACGGCGGACGGCAAGCGCCCGGTACAGATCGACGGTCGCACGGTGGTGCGCATTTCCAAATCCCCCTATGTGGCACGGCTGATCAAAGTAAAGCCGGATAATTTTTACGAAATTCTGCGAAAAAAGATCATTGAAAGGTGAATGGGATGAAAAAAAGACGACAGGCAAAGATCCTGGAGATCATCTCCAAATATGAGACGGAGACCCAGGAGGATTTGCAAAAATATTTGCATGAGGCCGGCTTTGAAGTCACCCAGGCCACCATTTCCCGGGATATTAAAGAGCTGCGGCTGGTGAAGGCCCACAGCGCGGACGGCAAGTATGTGTACTCCACCGGCAAGCACCCTAAGGAAGAGAACTTTGGCCGCACGGCGGGTATCTTCAGCGAGGCTATCTTAAAGGTGCAGTACGCTATGAACACCGTGTGTATCAAGTGCTTTTCCGGTATGGCGAACGCTGCCTGCGCCGCCATTGACTCTATGGATTGGGACGGCGTGGTGGGCACCATTGCCGGGGACGACACCATCTTTGTGCTTTGCCGCACCGAGCGGGAAGCCCAGATCTTTGCTGTGAATTTGGAGAAGATGCTCCATGCTTAAAGTGCTGGAAATTGAGAATATTGCCGTGATCGAAAAGGCAGCGGTGCAGTTTGACACCGGGCTGAATGTGCTCACAGGTGAGACCGGCGCCGGTAAGTCCATTGTGGTGGACGCCATTAACGCCATTCTGGGCGAGCGCACATCTCGGGAGCTGGTGCGCCACGGTGCGCCCCAGGCGGTGGTGCGCGCTTTCTTTGAGGGCGTGGACCCGGCAGTGCAGGCGGTCGTTGCCGACCTGGGCCTGGAGCCGGAGGGGGACGGCACGCTGGTGCTTTACCGTCGGATCTCTGCCGAGGGCAAAAGCAGCTGCAAGATCAACGGCGCGCCCTGTACCGTGACCATGTTGCGCATGGTAGGCAACGCCCTGGTGAATATCCACGGCCAGCACGACTCCCAAACGCTGCTGGACCCGGAGGCCCATGTGCACTTTGTGGATATGCTGGCGGAGAGCGACCGCACCTTGACGGCGTATCAAACGGTATTTCACCAATTTTTGTCTGTCCGGCGGCGGCTAAAGGCGCTGACGGCAGACGAGGAAGATAAAGAAAATAAGCTGGATCTGCTGAACTACCAGATCAAAGAGTTGGAGGACGCAGATATTCAGGTGGGCGAGACCGAGCGGCTCAACGCCCGGCGCACGGAGCTGAGCGAGACAGAGGCGGTGCGCGCCGCCCTGCAAGACGCCGCCTATACCCTGGGCGGAGATGAAGAATTCTCCGGAGTGTGCGGCTATTTGCGGGCGTTGGCAGCCAAGACGGCGCCTTATTCCACCTTGCAAAGTATCAGCGAGCAGCTGTATGCCCTATGCGACAGCGCCGAGGCCTGCAAGGACGATACAGAGCGGAAGTTGGACACCCTGGACGCCGACCCGGAGGAGCAAGCTCAAATCGAGGAGCGGCTGGACCAGTTGTATCGTCTGTCCTTAAAGTACGGCGCCACGGAGCAGGAAATGCTCGGGAAGCTGGACGAAATGCGCGCCCAGCGGGAGGAGATCCTCTTTGCCGACCGGGAATTGGAGAACCTGAGCAAGTCCTACGACGAACTGCTGCTGCAAGTGCAAGCGGCGGCGGAGGATTTGACCAAGGAACGCAAGCAGGTGGCTGCCAAGTTGGAAACGGAAGTTTGCCGCGAACTGGCCTATTTGGATATGCCGGGTATTCGCTTTGTGGTGGACTTTGGCAAGGGCAAGCTGTCCTCCGCCGGGCAGGACACGGTGCAGTTTTTGATCTCCACCAACCCGGGCGAGCCGCCCAAGCCCCTGGCCAAGATCGCCAGCGGCGGCGAGTTGTCCCGCATTATGCTGGCCATCAAGACCATTTTGGCCCATAAAGACACGGTGGGCACCCTGATCTTTGACGAGATCGACACCGGGGTCAGCGGCCGTGCCAGCCAAAAGATCGGCTTAAAGCTGCGGGCTGTGGCTCGGGACACCCAGGTGATCTGCGTGACCCACTCGGCACAGATCGCGTCCCTGGCCGGGGCGCACTTCCTGATCCAAAAGCAGGTGAAGGGGGAGCGCACTTATACCAATGTGCAGCCCCTGGACTTTGACGGCCGGGCAAGAGAACTGGCCCGCATTATGGGCGGACTGGAGATCACACCGGCGCTGCTCTCCACCGCAGAAGAAATGCTGCGCACCGCGCAGGAGGGATAATGATGGGTGTAAATATAGAACAAAAAGTAAAAAACGGCACATGCGCCCTTGGCCTGTGACCGAATAGATATAGATTGACTGAATATTGGAGGAAAAACAAATGGGAGTTTATGAAGATTTGCAAGCACGGGGGCTGATCGCCCAGGTAACGGACGAGGAGCGGGTGCGCGACCTGGTCAATACCGGTAAAGCCGTGTTTTATATTGGTTTTGACCCCACCGCAGACAGTCTGCATGTGGGTCACTTTATGGCGCTGTGCCTGATGAAACGGCTGCAAATGGCCGGCAACAAGCCCATTGCACTGATCGGCGGCGGCACCGCCATGATCGGCGACCCCAGCGGCCGCAGCGATATGCGCCAGATGATGACCAAGGAGACCATTGACCACAACTGCGCCTGCTTTAAGAAGCAGATGAGCCGCTTTATCGACTTTAGCGAGGGCAAGGCCCTGATGGTGAACAACGCCGACTGGCTGCTGGACCTGAACTACCTGCAAGTGCTGCGGGAAGTGGGCGCCTGCTTCTCCGTCAACCGTATGCTTACCGCCGAGTGCTACAAGCAGCGTATGGAAAAGGGTCTGTCTTTCCTGGAGTTCAACTACATGATCATGCAGAGCTATGACTTTTACACCCTGTTCCAGAAGTACGGCTGCAACTTACAGTTCGGCGGCGACGATCAGTGGTCCAATATGCTGGGCGGTACGGAGTTGATCCGCCGCAAGCTGGGGGAGGACGCCTCCGCCATGACCATTACCTTGCTGCTGAATTCCGAGGGCAAGAAGATGGGCAAGACCCAAAAGGGCGCCGTTTGGCTGGATCCGGAAAAGACCTCTCCTTACGAGTTTTACCAGTACTGGCGGAATGTGGACGACGCGGATGTGATCAAGTGCATGAAGCTGCTCACTTTCCTGCCTATGGAGCAGATCAACGAGTATGCCAAATTGGAGGGCCAGCAGCTGAACACCGCCAAGGAAGTGCTGGCGTACGAACTGACCAACCTGGTGCACGGTGAGGAAGAGGCCAAGAAAGCCCAGGAGGCAGCCCGCGCCATCTTCAGCGGCGGGGCAAACAGTGCCAATATGCCCACCACCCAGGTGGAGGCAGACAGCCTGACCGACGACAGTATCGGCCTGATGGATCTGATGGTGCTGGGCGGTATGGTCAAGTCCAAGGGCGAGGCCAGACGGCTGATCACCCAGGGCGGCGTGAGCCTGAACGATGAGAAAGTGGCTGATGTGTACGCCACCGTCAGCAAGGCGGACTTAGAGGCCGGCGCCGTGGTGCGCAAGGGCAAAAAAGTGTTCCGCAAATTCACCCTGTAACCGAATAAAATCGCATTTTGGCACCTGTGGCCCCCGGATCGGCGGCGCAGGTGCCTATTTTTTGTACACCGGGCAAAAAATGGCGCATAATTGTTGAATACCCGGGCAAAAATTGCTATAATGAATAAGATTATAAACAGATAATAAGCAGGTGAAAATGCAGTGACTGTTTTACAGGAGATCGAGGACTTGCGCCAAAAGCTGCGCTACTACTCGGATAAGTATTATAACGACGACGCGCCGGAGATCGAGGACTATCAGTACGATATGATGATGCGCCGCCTGGAGGAGTTGGAGCAGGCCAATCCCCGCTACGCCTCCCCGGACAGCCCCACCCAAAAAGTGGGCGGCAAGGCGGACAATTCCTTTGCCCCGGTGACCCACACCGTGCGTATGGAGAGCTTGCAGGACGCGTTCAGCACCGCGGAGCTGCGGGACTTTGACCGGCGGGTGCAGGGGAGTGTGGACCACCCCCGCTATGTGGTGGAGCCAAAGATCGACGGTCTGTCCGTGAGCCTGGAATACCGGGACGGCGTGTTTGTGCGCGGTTCTACCCGGGGCGACGGCGATGTGGGCGAGGATGTCAGCGGCAATTTGCGGGTGATCCACAGCATTCCGTTGAAGATCAAGGACCCGCTGCCGTACCTGGAGGTGCGGGGCGAGGTGTATATGCCCCACCGCAGCTTTGACCGGGTGGTGGATCGGCAGCAGATCGCCGGGGAAAAGCCCTTTAAGAACCCCCGCAACGCGGCGGCCGGTTCCCTGCGCCAAAAGGACAGCAGCGTGACCGCCACCCGCGGGCTGGATATTTTTGTGTTCAACATTCAGCAGATCCAGGGCAAGACCCTGCACTCCCACAAGGAGTCCTTGGATTATCTCAAGTATTTGGGCTTTCACACGGTAGATGATTTCCCTTGCTATGCGGATTTTGACAAGGTGCTGGATGAGATCCACGCCATCGGCGAGCGCCGGGGCGATCTGGAATACGATATTGACGGCGCCGTTATTAAAGTAGATGATTTTGACCAGCGGCAGACCCTTGGCTCCACCGCCAAGTTCCCCAAGTGGGCCATTGCTTTTAAGTACCCGCCGGAGGAGAAAGAGACCAAGCTGCTGGATATTGAGATCGCCGTGGGCCGCACCGGGGTGCTGACCCCCACCGCTGTGCTGGAAAGCGTGCACCTGGCGGGCACCACCGTCAGCCGTGCCACCCTGCACAATCAGGACTTTATTACGGAAAAGGGCATTGCTATCGGCGATACGGTCACCGTGCGTAAGGCCGGGGATATTATCCCGGAGGTGTTGTGCGTGACGAAACACGGCGGCAACTCTTGTTATACTTTCCCCACCGTGTGCCCCTCTTGCGGCGCGGCGGTGATCCGGGAGGAAGACGAGGCTGCCATTCGCTGCGTGAACCCGGAGTGCCCGGCCCAGCTGCTGCGCAATCTGATCCACTTCTGCTCTCGGGACGCTATGGACATTGAGGGTCTTGGCCCGGCGATCATTGAGACCTTTGTACAGGCGGGTATGCTCCGCTCCGCCGGGGATATTTACCGGCTGGATAAAGAGAAGATCGCCGCTCTGGACGGGTTCCAGGAGACCAGCGCCGGGAATATTTTGGCCTCTGTTGAGAAGTCCAAAGAGAACGATCTGTCCCGGTTGCTGTTTGCCCTGGGTATTCGCCATATCGGCGCCAAGGCGGGCAAGCTGCTGGCGGCCCACTTTGGAGATATGGACCGCATTATGACCGCCACGGCGGAGGAGATCGCCGCCATTGACGGCTTTGGCCAAATTATGGCGGAGAGCGTGGCAGACTTCTTTGCCACCGACGGCGCCAAGGCGCTGATCGGGGAGCTGAAAGCCGCCGGGGTGCAGATGGTCAGCAAGGCCAAGGTGGAGGACAACCGCTTTGCAGGCATGACCTTTGTGCTCACCGGCACGCTGCCCACCTTAAAGCGCAGCCAGGCGGCGGCTATGATCGAGTCCTTTGGGGGCAAGGCCAGCTCCTCAGTATCCAAAAAGACCACTTATGTGCTGGCAGGCGAGGCTGCCGGCAGCAAGTTGGATAAGGCAAACGCTTTGGGGATCCCGGTGATCGACGAAGCGCAGTTTATGGAAATGGTGAAATGAGAGAGATCCGAAAAAAGCAGAAAAAGTTATATAAAGCCATGCGCATTTTGCTGTACACAGCCATTGCGGTGCTGGTGCTGTACATCGGCGCGGAGCCCATGGTGGCAAAGGCCAGCCGCATAGCGGCGCTGGTGATGAATTATATTTGTGACGCGCTGGTGATCGCCTCTATGTTCACCCTTTTAATGTACTACTCCAAGTACGGCAAGGTGGACGGCTATCTCAGTCGCATTGAGGACGAACTGGCAGACGCCGGGTATTATCTGTCCGACCGGCCGGAGCGGGAGATCGAACCGCTGACCGCGGCGGTGCTGGCAGACCTGGACCGGTACGGCTACACCGTGGAGCGGGACTTGGAACTGAGCGAAATGCCCTTTGACGCCCGGGCCATGAAGAAAAAAGAATTCTTCTATGTGGTCACCACCGAGGACCTGACCCGGGGCGACATTTTGGCTTATTCCGACGCGGCGTTTACCGACCTGACGGTGCAGAAGATGAAGCGCAGCGGCAGCGGCGTGATCCTGTTTGTAACGGACACCGCCCGAGAAGAAGCCATCGACCTGAGCAAGTCCATTACCTGCTACGGCAAGCGGGACCAGTTGCAGATCGCCTATGCCATTGCAGAGGCAGACACCGGGCGGGTGTACTTCCTGGGCAACCGGGTGAGCAAGTGCCAGCAGATGATCGCCAATTATGTAATGGGCTGCGAATTGCCCATTGCCGACAAAAACAAAGGGGAACGCCTGCCGTTCCAGGATAAATTAGAAGAGAAGATGAAAACCTTTACTCTGGCGGAATTCAAGAACGGCACATTCTTCGCCCACGATTAAGGAGGCAGCTATGACAGAAAAGGTAAAAGAATACATTGCGTCCCTGCGGGGCAAGAAGATCGCTTTTGTGGGTATGGGGGTGGCAAACGCCCCCTCGGCGCTGTTTTTGGCCCGCCAGGGCTTGCAGGTATATGCCTGTGACAGCCGGGACGAGAGTTATATCGGCAAGGAAATATGCCACCAGCTGCGGGACTGCGGCGTGCAGTTCTCCCTGGGCAAGGACTATTTGAGCATTTTGCCGGAGATGGATATTATTTTCCGCAGCAACGGCATTTTGCCGTTCCAAAACCCCTGGATCGGCGAATGTATTGAGCGGGGCCAAACGGTCACCAGCGAGATGGAAGAATTCTTCCGTTACTGCCCGGCCAAGATCATTGGCATTACCGGCTCTAACGGCAAGACCACCACCACCACGCTGATTTATGAAATGCTGAAAAAGGCGGGCCACTCCGCAGTGATCGGCGGCAATATCGGCAAGGCTATGCTGCCCTATCTGGAGGACCTGACCCCCTTTGATTATGCGGTGTGCGAGCTGTCCTCCTTCCAGCTGCTGACCATGGGCAACCTGGTGCACCAGCCGGATATTGCGGTGGTGACCAACATTGAGTCCACCCATTTGGATCACCATATTTCTCTGGACGAATATGTGGACGCCAAGCGGAATGTGCTGATCTATCAAAGCCCCCACCAGCGCACGGTGCTGAACGCGGACTGCGACTATTCCATCGGCCACCGGGTGTACCACGATATGCGCTACGATGTGCGGGGCAAGCTGGCGGAATTTTCTTTAGAAAAACCGGTAAAAACCGGCGCATACTTAGATGAGAACGACAATATCGTCTATGCCGAGGACGGCACGGTGACCACCATTATGCCCGCTTCCGATATTCGCCTGCCCGGGCGGCACAACATTGCCAATTACTGCACAGCCATTGCGGCGGTGTGGGGGCTGGTGTACCCGGAGCAGATCCGCCAGGTGGCCCGCACCTTTGGCGGTGTGGAGCACCGGATCGAGTTTGTGCGCCAGGTGGACGGGGTGAAGTATTATAACGACTCCATCGCCACTTCTCCCAGCCGGGTGATCAGCGGTGTGCGCGCCTTTGATCAAAAAATCATTGCCATTCAAGGCGGCTCGGACAAGGGCAACGACCTGTCCGTGATGGTGCCGGACCTGCTGGCCCATGTAAAGATCTTGATTTTGAACGGCGCTACGGCGGATAAAATCGAACAGGCGGTTTTGGCTGACCCGAATTATGACCCGGATCAGCTGCAAATCATAAAAGTAAAAGACCTGGCCCAGGCGGTAGAAGCGGCACGCAAGGCGGCACAGCCGGGGGATATTGTGTCCCTTTGCCCGGCCTGCCCGGCCTTTGACCAGTTTAAGACATTTGAGTACCGTGGACGGGAATTCAAAAGGTTGGTGAACGCATTTTGAGTACAAATACAGCGGCGCTGTTACAGGAATTGACGGCAGCCACCGGCACGCCCTTTTGCGATGGGGAAGTGCTGGATCTGTTGACGGCTAAGTTGGCGCCCTTTGGCCATGTGCAGGTGGACGCCATGCACAATATCAGCTGCACTTTTGGCAGCGGCTACCATGTGGTGCTGGAGGCCCACTGGGACGAAATTTGCTTTGTGGTCACCGGTATCAGCGACGACGGCTATGTGCACTTTGCCAAGTGCGGAGGGATCGACCCCCGCATTTTGCCCGGCGCCCGGGTAGTGGTCCACGGCAAGCGGGACCTGCCCGGGGTGATCTCCACTCTGCCGCCCCATTTGCAAAAAGGGGAGGACGGCAAAAAGGCAGCGCCTATTGACGAGCTTTCCATTGATCTTGGCCTGACCGCCCGGGCGGCCAGGGATCTGGTGGCAGCAGGGGACTGCGTGACCTTTGCCAAGCATTTTACCCCGCTGGACGGCACCCGGGTCAGCGCCAACTGCCTGGACGACCGCAGCGGCGTGGCGGCGGTCCTGCTGGCGGCAGAGCAGCTGCAAGATGTGCCCTGCCGGGTGACTCTGCTGTTCACCGCCCAGGAGGAAGTGGGCACTCGCGGCGCCAAGACCGCGCTGTTTGACCGTGGCGTAGACGCCAGCGTCAGCGTGGATGTGTCTTTCGCCTACACCCCCGGCTGCAAGGCAAGGGACTGCGGCGTGATGGGCAAGGGGCCGATGATCGGCATTTCGCCTATTTTGGATCGGCAGTTCAGTAGGGAACTGCTGGACCTGGCCCGGGAAAAGCAGATACCCTATCAAACAGAAGTGATGGCCGGGCGCACCGGCACCAATGCAGACGCCATCAGCGTTTGCGGCAGCGGTGTGCGCTGCGCGCTGGTGTCTATCCCGGAGAAATATATGCACACCCCCGCAGAGGTGGTAGACACCGCCGATGTGGAACAGATGGCGGCGCTGCTGGCTGCCTTTGTGCGCAGGAAAGCAGGTGAGCACCGTGCTTAAAACCTTATGTGACTTAAATGGTACCAGCGGCAATGAAGTGGCGGTGCGGGACTATATTTTAGAACAGATCACGCCCTACTGCACCACCTGCACGGTGGACGCGATGGGCTCCATTATCGCTTTTAAGAAAGGTAAGCGCACCCCGGAGAAGCGGGTCATGCTCTCCGCGCACATGGACGAGGTGGGCTTTATCATCACCGGCGCCACCGAGGAAGGCTACCTGCAATTTGCCCCGGTGGGCGGGATCAACCCAGCCGTGGTGCTGGGGCGCCGCTTGGCGCTGGAAAACGGCGGCTACGGTATGGTGGGTACAGTGCCCATTCACCTGCTCCATGGGGACGCAGGGGAGAAAGTGCCGTCCTTTGACGATTTGCTGTTAGATGTGGGCGCCGAGGACAAGCAGGCGGCAGAAACGCTGGCCCCGGTGGGCAGCTTTGCCTATTTCGGCGAGCCGTACACCGCCTTTGGCGATGGCAAAATTTGTGCTAAGGCCCTGGACGATCGGATCGGCTGTATGCTGATGATCGAGCTGCTACAATCGGAGTTGGAGGCGGACACCTGGTTCTGCTTCCAGGTGCAGGAAGAAGTGGGCCTGCGCGGCGCTGCCTGTACCGGCAGTCGGGTGCAGCCGGATCGGGTCCTGGTGCTGGAAGCGACTACTGCCGCCGACCTGGACGGCGTCACCGGCGACAAGCGGGTGTGCGTGCTGGGTGACGGCCCGGTGGTCAGCTTTATGGACGGCGCCACCATTTACGACCGGGCGCTGTACCGACTGGCCAGAGAAACGGCTAAGGAGAACGGCATACCCAACCAGACCAAAACCGCCATTGTCGGTGGCAACGACGCCGGTGCGCTGCAGCGAGCCGGGCAGGGGAGCGCAGCGCTGGCTGTGAGCCTGCCTTGCCGGTATATCCACTCCGGCGCCTCTGTGGTACAGCAGTCGGATATAGACGCAACCCGCGCGCTGCTGGCGGCGCTTTTGCCCAAGCTGTATGATTGAGTACCAGGAGAATTTGGACCTGCTGCGGCAGTATGACCAAACGGATCTGTTTTCCGTGCGGGTGCTGGCGCTGGCAGAAAGTTACGACTGCAATTATAACTTTGCCCGCTTTTATGTGCAAAGAACGGCGGACGGGCAGATCACGGCGATTTTATCGTACTTGGACCGGGACTGCACTTTGTCTATAACGGAGAGCGCGGACAGGGAAGAACTGGCGGCCTTTTTTGCGGCCATGGGATTTGGTACGCTGCTGTGTACGGCGGATTTCCAGTTAGACCGGCCGTACAGCGAGGGGCCGATCATGCAGTCTGTGCGGCGCTATGATGTGCAAAGCGGCATGGCCGTGTTTGACAGCTACCCAAAGCTGATGGACCTGTATAATTTTATTGACTACGACAGCCAGGATTTTGAAAGCTGGTATGTGGATCTGAGCCATCGTATTCGCCACGGCGGCGCCAAGGCGCTGACCTTGCAAATGGACGGCGTGATCCTGGCCAGCGGCATATTATCGTCCGTAATGGACAAGGGCGCGGTGCTCACCGCCGTGCGTACCCAGCCGGAGTTCCGCCGTATGGGCTACGGCTCTATGCTGGTGCGGCGGCTGGTGGCGGACTGCAAAGGCACCGTGTACTTAATGCGTGAGCAAGGGCGCAACCAGCAATTTTACCTGCAAAACGGATTTATCAATCAAGGATTATGGAGACAATATCAATGACCCCCTTTTTTCAACTGGACCCGGAGATCGAGGCTGCGTCCGCCGCTGCGTTGCGGCAGGTGGCGCCCCGGTTTGCGGAGATCGACGAGGTAACGGAATATAATCAGCTAAAGGTGCTGCGGGCGTTTATGGACAACGGTATCAGCGAGCGGCACTTTGGCAGCAGCACCGGCTACGGCTACGGTGACGAGGGCCGGGAGACCCTGGACAAAGTATGGGCGCAGGTGTTCGGTGCAGAGGACGCGCTGGTGCGCCACAACTTTACCTGCGGCACTCACACCCTGGCGGTGGCGCTGTTTGGCGTGCTGCGCCCGGGGGACAAAATGCTGTGCGTCAGCGGTATGCCCTATGACACCCTGCACAGCGTGATCGGTCTCACCGGCGAGAATATGGGGTCGCTGAAAGACTATGGCATTGCCTTTGACTGCGTGCCGCTGAAAGAGGATCACTTGGACTATGAAGCCATTGCCCAGGCGGTGGACGATACGGTTACGATGGTCTACATTCAGCGCAGCCGCGGGTATGAGCTGCGCGCCAGTCTCTCTTTAGCGGAGACCCAAAAGGTGGCAGAGATCGCCAAAGAGAAGAACCCCAACTGCATTGTGATGGTGGACAACTGCTACTGCGAATTTGTCAATAAGCAGGAGCCCACCCAAGTGGGGGCAGATCTGATCGCCGGGTCGCTGATCAAAAACGCCGGCGGCGGTATGGCCCGCACCGGCGGTTACATAGCCGGGCGTCACGATTTGGTGGAAAAGTGCGCCTATCGGCTGACCACCCCCGGACTGGGGCGGGAAGTGGGCGCCACCCTGGGTATGAATCGGGAGTTGTATATGGGTCTGTTCTACGCCCCCCACACCGTGGGCGAGGCGCTGAAGTCCGCCGTGTATATCGCGGCGCTGTACCAGTCCTTTGGCTACGATGTGACCCCCAAGTGGGACGAACCCCGGCAAGACATTGTGCAGTGCCTGGGACTGGAAAACCCGGACAGCCTGGTGGCCTTTTGCCAGGGAGTGCAAAGCGGCAGTCCCATTGACAGCTTTGTGCTGCCGGAGCCTTGGGATATGCCCGGCTATGACAGCCAGGTGGTGATGGCCGCCGGGGCGTTCACTCTGGGATCGTCTATCGAGCTGTCCGCAGACGCGCCCATTCGGCCGCCGTATTACGCCTGGATCCAGGGTGGGCTGCAATTCCATTCCGCCAAGATCTGTGCGGAACTGGCCGCCCAGCAAATGCAAAGCAAAGGACTCTTAAAGCATGACCAATTTTAACGGGATCACCCCAAGAGCCATTGAGCTGCTCAGCGAAAATCGCTTTAACGACTCAAAGGCATTTTATGAAGAACATAAGGAAGAATTAAAACAGCTGGCCACCATTCCCATGCGGCAGATCGTGCTGGATCTGGCAGAGATGATGACGGAGCTGGACGATAAAATGTACACGGACCCGGTGCACACCGTTTCTCGTATTCGCAGAGACACCCGCCGCTCCAAGAGCAAGATGCTGTACCGGGAGAACCTGTGGCTGATGCTGCGGCGGCACAAGAAACAGTACCCCTCGGCACCGTTCTTTTGGTTTGAGTTTTCGCCGGTATGCTACACCATGGGCCTGGGCTTCTTTGTGCAAAAGCCCGCCCAGTTTGACGAGCTGCGCAAGGTGATTTTGGCCCACCCCCGCAAGTGGACCCGTGCGGTCAAGCAGGCGGAGGACGCGGGTATGCACTTTGGCTGCTATAACAGCTACAAAAAAGACCGGGTGCCGGACGCACCCAAGGCGCTGCAACCCTATTTGAACGCCAAGGATATGGCATTCTCTTACACCGGGTGGAACCTGGAGCACATTGGCTCCGCTGCGCTGATCGACGAGTTAAAAGCCGGATTTGCCGCGGCATTTCCGTTATATAAAATCTTTATAGAAGCATACGAAAATATGTTGTCGGAGGGACTGATCGATGATGAATAAAAAAGAATTTTTACACCTGAAAAGCGGCACCGATGTGCGCGGCACGGCAGTAGAAACGGCGGAGCACGGCGTGCAGCTGACGGACGAAACGGTGCAGAAGATCTGCGTTGGTTTTTATAAATGGTACTGCGACAAGGCGCAGGTAGATACCTTTGGCATTGCCGTAGGGCAGGACTGCCGCATTTCTTCCCCCCGCATTGCAGCAGCGGCTATGGCTGCCTTTTGCGCCTGCGGGTGCACGGTGTTTGACTGCGGGCTGGCTACCACTCCCTCTATGTTTATGAGCATTGTGGAGAATGAGCCGGTGCAGGCAGCGCTGGAGATCACCGCGTCTCATCACCCCTTTGACCGCAACGGGCTGAAGTTCTTTACTTCCGGCGGCGGCCTGGAAGGGGAAGATGTAAGCGCCATTTTGGAGCTGGCATATGACGCGGAAGTACCGGCAGCCACCGACAATGCACCGACAGCATTGCCCTTTATGACCGATTATGCCGCACTGCTGCGCCGGCAGATCGTGGACGGCGTGCAAAACGGCGACCGCCCGCTGGAGGGTCTGCACATTGTGGTAGACGCCGGTAACGGCGTAGGCGGCTTTTACGCCAATCAGGTGCTGGCACCCCTGGGTGCCGATGTAAGCGGCAGCCAGTTCCTGGAGCCGGACGGTATGTTCCCCAATCATATTCCCAACCCGGAGAACAAGGGCGCTATTGACGCCGCCTCCAAGATGGTGCTGGACAGCGGCGCCGACCTGGGGCTGATTTTTGATACGGATGTGGACCGAATGGGCTGCATTGGCGCCACCGGGCAGGAGATCAACCGCAACACCCTGGTAGCCCTGGCGGCGGCCATTGTGCTGGAGGATCACCCGGGCACCACAGTGGTCACCGACAGCCTGACCTCCGACGGTCTGCGGGCCTTTATTGAGCAAGACCTGGGCGGCAAGCAGCTGCGCTATCGCCGTGGCTATAAGAATGTGATCGACAAGAGCATTGAGCTGAACGAAAACGGCGTGGACTCTGCCCTGGCCATTGAGACCAGCGGCCACGCGGCGCTGAAAGACAATTACTTCCTGGACGACGGCGCCTATTTGGCAACCAAAATCGTCATTAAAGCGGCCAAGCTGCGCCGAGAGGGCAAGACCATTGAGGACCTGACCGCGGCCCTGCACCGCCCGGCCGAGAGCGTGGAGATCCGTGTGCCCATTCTCTTAGAGGACTTCCACGACTACGGCGAGGATGTGATGGCCAAGCTGGCGGCATTCGCTGGCGAGCACGAAAATTGGAGCGTGGAGCCGGAGAATTACGAGGGCGTGCGTATCAATATCCCCGGCGGCTGGTTCCTGCTGCGCCTGTCTGTGCACGATCCCATCCTGCCCCTGAACATTGAGAACGATGTGCCGGGCACTGCCGTAAAGGTGGCCGCTGAGATCGAGCAATTCCTGACCCGCTTTGACAAGCTGGATCTTTCCGGCTTCAAAAAATAAAAGGAGACCTGTATGCTGCAACTTGTTTTTGGCAGATCCGGGTACGGCAAAACAGAATACATAAGAAACCGCATTGCAGACAAGATCGACCGGGGCCAGGCGCAGGTGCTCCTTATCACCCCGGAGCAGTTCTCGTTTATCAGCGAGTACAGTCTGCTGGAGCAACTGGGGGAGGCACGGGCGCACGCCGTTCGGTGTCTCTCCTTTTCGCGCCTTTGTGACGAATGTGACCGGCTGTACGGCGCTGATGGCAGAAAGCCGCTGACCAAGGGCGGCAAGGCCATTTTAATGAAGAAGGCCATTGATCGGGTGCGCCCGGAGTTGGAGCTGTTTGAGAAGAAAGGCAGCTCTGCGGCCTTTGTGCTGTCCATGACCGGCATTTATGACGAGATGAAGTCTTGCAACCTGTCCGGCGCGGCGGTGTATGCGGCGGCGGACGATCTGGATACGGATATTTTGCGGTGCAAAATGCGGGACTTTTCGCGCATTATGACCGCATATGAGGAACTGCTGGGGGACCGATTTGCGGACCCGGCAGACCGACTGACCCGGCTGTATGACCAAATCAAAGACAAAAACTACTTTGCCGGGCAGACGGTGTTTTTTGACGGATTTAACGGCTTTGTGGCTCAGGAATATAAGATCCTGGAGCTGATCATTGCAGAGGCCAAGGCGGTTTATATCGCGCTGGACAGCGACTCTTTTGGCACCGGGGACGGTTACGACCTGTTTGCCTATGTGAATGAGACGGCGGGCATTTTGCAGCGCATTGCCGACAAGGCGGGCGTGCCCACCAATCAGTTGCAGCTGGGGGAGAACTACCGCACGGAGTATGCGGATCTGCGCCGGGTGGAGCAGTATATTTTTGCCGACCGGGCGCCGGAGACGGAGATCCCCCCGGAGCACATTCGCCTGTATGCGGCTTCTACCGTGACAGACGCCTGCAACGACCTGGCCTTGCAGATCAAGGGCTTGCTGCGCAGCGGCTACCGTGCCGGTGAGATCGCCGTGACGATGCGGGACCGGGAGAAGTACGCCCCGGTGCTGGCGGCGGCTTTTGAAAAATACGGCGTGCCGTACTATGCGGACGAACGGCAGCCGGTGACCACCCAGCCGATCCTGGTCTTTCCCATGTATCTTATGCGGGCGGTGATCTACGGCTGGCGCAGCGACGATCTGTTCAGTCTGATCAAAACCGGGCTGACCGATGTGTCCGACAGTCCGGATCTGCACCGCACAGAAAATTATGTGTACACCTGGGGTATCAACGGCGCTGCCTGGAAGCGACCCTTTGACAAGTCTCCCAAGGGCTTTGCCGGTGCGCTCAGTGACGGCGACAAAGCGCAGCTGGAGCGGATCAACGCCCTGCGGCAAAGTCTGATGGAGCCGCTCTTGGCGTTCCAAAAGAAAGTGCACGGCGCCACACCGCGGCAGATCAGCACCGCTTTGTTTGAGACCATAAAAGCCTACCATGCGGACAAGCATTTGCAACAGCTGGCGGCGGGACTTGCCAAGGACGGCGCGTCTGCCCTGGCAGAGGAGCAGGGGCGTACCTGGGATGTGCTGATGCGCATTTTAGACCAGCTGGCAACGGTGCTGCCGGAGGAGCCTATGGCGCTTAAGGACTACTGCGCCCTGTATGCGCTGGTGGCCCATACGGAGGACCTGGGCGAGATCCCTATGGGGCTTGACAATGTGCAGGTGGGCCAGGCGGACCGTATGCGGTTCAACAATCCGCGGGCGCTGTTTATTCTTGGCGCCAATGAGGGCGAGTTCCCCCAAACAGTCACCAGCGGCGGCCTGCTCAGTGACAACGAGCGTAAGCAACTGGCGGCTCACGATTTTAAGCTGTATTCCTTTGGCGAGATTTTGAATTTGCAGGAGCGGTACTTTGCCTACAAGGCAGTGAGCGCGCCCCGGGAGCGGCTGTTTGTGACCTATACCGCCACCGGGCGGGCAGACGCACCGTCGGCCATTGTTACCGGCATACAGGCGCTGTTCCCGGATCTGACGGCAGAAAAGTGGGACCCGGCAAGCGGACTGGAACTGATCGACACACCGCAAAATGCGTTTGAGCTGATGTCCGGCTTTTATGACAGCACGGATCCGTTCTTTGTGGCACTGCGCTCTTATTTCAGCGGCGAGCCACGGTATGCGGCGGTGCAGGCGCTGGCAGAGAACCGCACCCCGCTGATCGAAAATACAGCCACTGCCCGCAAGCTGTTTGGCAAGGATATGGTGCTGTCCGCCTCTCGTATTGAGGATTATTACAACTGCCCCTACCGTTACTTCTGCAAATTCGGTCTGGGGGCACAGCCCCGCCAAAAGGCGGAGATCAACCCTATGGAGCGGGGTACGCTGATCCACTATGTGCTGGAAAAACTGCTGTCCGAGGTGGGCACCAAGCAGCTGCCCGGCTATGACAGAAAGCAGATCACCGCGCTGGTGGACGGCTATATTGAGCAGTATTTTAAGGAGGAGATGGGCGATCCGTCGGATATGCCCTCCCGCTTCCGTTATAATTTCCGCCGCTTGTCTAAAATGCTGGTGGATGTGGTGTGCCGCCTGGCAGGGGAGTTTTCCGAGAGCGATTTTGAGGCCAAGGCCTTTGAGCTGCCCATTGATATTGACGGCGCGGTGCACTCCAAGGTGATCCCGCTCCGGGACGGCGGCAGCCTGCGCATTCGCGGGTCTGTGGACCGGGTGGATGTGCTGGAGCAGGACGGGCAGCAGTTTGTTCGTGTGGTGGACTACAAGTCCGGTGCTAAGGCTTTTCGCCTGGCGGATATTGTGAACGGGCTGAACCTGCAAATGTTCTTATACCTATTTAATGTATGTGCCGACGGCAGCAACCCCTATGCTGGGGTGCCAGCCGGGGTGCTGTATATGCACGCCGCCCGCAGTGTGCTGGCGGTGGAGACCAAAAGCAGTGCGGAAAAGGACATTGCCGGTCAGGAGGACAAGGCGTTTGGTATGAACGGCATTGTGATCACCAACCCGAACTGCGACATTCCGGCAGCTATGGAGCACCACCTGGCAGGCAAGTACATTCCTGTACGGCTGAAAAAGAGCGGCGTCAGCGGCTCGCTGGCCAGCTTGGAACAGCTGGGGCTGCTCCAGCGCAAGATCGAGGCATTGGTAGCGGATATGGGCAACGCCCTGCAAAACGGGCAGATCGGTCAGCACCCGGTGCAGGCCAAGGACCATGACAAAACCTGCGAATACTGCGATTTTGCCACGGTCTGCGCGTTCAAAAAGAGCGTGACCCCGCGCACCTATGACGACCAAACGGACAGTGCCGTGCTGGCAGAACTGGAAAAGGAGGGGGAGAGCCATGCCTAAGTGGACAGACGCCCAGCAGGACGCCATCGACGCCCGGGGTGGCAATATCTTAGTGAGCGCCGCGGCCGGCAGCGGCAAGACCGCCGTGCTTATTGAGCGGGTCAGCAAGTGCATTACCGATCCGGCGCACCCGGTGGATATTGACCGGCTGCTGATCGTTACCTTTACCAACGCCGCTGCGGCGGAAATGCGCTCCCGGCTCTCTGTGCGGCTGCGCCAAATTTTGGCGGCGGATCCGCAAAACGCCAACGCCAAGCGCCAGCTGTCCCTGCTCAGCGGTGCGGACATTTGCACCATAGACGCCTTTTGCTTAAAGCTGGTGCGGGAGAACTTCTTTTCGCTGAACCTGCCGGCGGATTTTCGCCTGCTGGACGAGAACGAAAACGACCGCCTGTTTGAAGAAGCCATTGACACGGTGCTGACGGAATTTTACGAACAGGGAGACCCGGACTTTCTCCACCTGACAGAGGCCTTTACCACCCCGGACAAGGACCGGGACCTGTTTGGGCTGATTAAGGAACTGATGCGGTTTATGAACGCCCAGGCCTTTCCCTTTGATTGGCTGGAGCAGGCGGTGGCTGCCTATGACCCGGCAGTGCCGCTGGAGAATTCGACCTGGTATCCGGTGCTGGAGTGCCAGGTGGAGGAGTTGCTGGAGACCGCCGCTGCCCTTGTGGATCAGTCGGCGGCGCAGCTGCCCCCGGAACCTGCCTATGATAAATATGCAGAAATGCTTGCCGATGATCGGCAGCTGATCGTTCACTTGCAGAGCCTGCTGCACACCGGGTGGGACGCTTTTATGAAACAGGGCTTCCCGGTGGCGTTCTCCACTATGCCCCGGGTGCGCAAGGACATTGACCCGGACATTAAGGCGATTTTGGCCGCTGATCGGGACATTTATAAAGCCATTATTACCAAGGATATTAAGGCCTTTTTGGTGTCTGACAGTGCCGATTACGCCCAGGATACCGCCGATCTGTACCCGGTCTATCGCGCGCTGCTCCGTGTGGTGCAGGCGGTGGACGGCCTGGTGCGGGAGAAAAAAGACGAACTGGGCGGCTATTCGTTCTCGGACATTGAGCACTTTGCCATTGACCTGCTGATGGAAAAAGCCGCCGACGGTACGGTGCAGGCAACGGCGCTGGGCCGCCAGCTGCAAGGATGCTATGCGGAGATCTTGGTAGACGAGTACCAGGATACCAACGAGGCGCAGGATCGGCTCTTTGCTTTTCTTTCCAACGGCGGCAACCGCTTTATGGTGGGCGATGTAAAGCAGAGCATTTACCGCTTTCGCCTGGCAATGCCCCAGATTTTTATGGCCAAGAAAGACAGCTACACCCCTTATGATCGGCAGCACCCGGCATTCCCGGCGGCCATTACGCTGGACAAGAACTTTCGCAGCCGCGCCGGTGTGTGCGCTTATGTGAACCAGGTGTTCTCCCTGTTTATGACCCGCAGGGTGGGGGAGCTGGACTACACCCAAAGCGAGTATTTGAATCCCTTTGACAGCACACCCCCGGACCCGGTGCCCCACGCGGCGCTGCATATTTTAGACGCTGCCACCGGCAAGGACCATGTGATGGACGAACCTATGGCAGTGGCGCGCCTGATCGCAGAAAAGGTGCAAAGCGGCGAGACGGTGCAGGACGGCGACAGCCGCCGACCGCTGCGGTATGGGGACTTTGCCATCTTAATGCGCAGTATGCGCGCCCACGCCGGGGACTATGCCCAGGCGCTGCAAGACCTGCATATCCCGGTGATCTGCGACAACGCCACCGGTCTCTTTGAGAATGGCGAAATTCAGCTGCTGCTGTCTTATTTGCAAGTGATCGACAACCCTATGCAGGACATTCCGCTGCTGGCGGTGCTGTCCTCTCCCGTTTACGGCGCCACGGCCGATGAACTGGCAGAGATCAAGCTGGCTGCCGGGCACGGTCGGTTCTACTCCGCCGTGTTCCACCCGGACAATGGCAGCCGACCTTGCTGCGCTGCGCTGCGCCGGGACCTGTCTTTTTACAAAAAACTGGCGGTGACTATGCCGGTGGAGGCGTTCATTCGCCGCTTGATCCGGGACAAGAGCCTGTTTGCCTATATTCGCGCCCTGGGTGACGGCCAGCAGCGGCAGGAGAATGTGGAGACTTTCCTGTCCATTGCCGGGCGGTTCGACCAAAACGGCGGACTGGGGCTGGCGGCGTTTTTACGCTATGTGGACAGTATGATCCGCGGAGACGGCAAAACAGACAGCGCTCCGGTGATCGTTACAGACGAGAACGCAGTCAAAATTATGAGTGTGCACCACTCCAAGGGGCTGGAATTCCCGGTGTGTATTTTGGCTGGCGCCGGGCGCAAGTACAATATGCAGGACCTGACCGGCAAAATGCTCTTGCACCCCCGGCTGGGGCTGGCCACCAAGTGCCACCAGGAGGAGGGGTATTTTGACTATCCCACCCTGCCGCTGGAGGTGGTCAAGCGGGAGAGCCGCCTGGCTGCCATGAGCGAGAATTTGCGGGTGCTGTATGTGGCTATGACCCGCGCCAAGAGCCAGTTTATCTCCTTTGCCAGCGTGCGCAGCTTGGAAAGTCGGGTCAAGACCCTGGCCGCCTATATGCAGCAGGGCAAGCCCTTGCCCCACTTGTGCTCCAAACTGCAATATGACAGCGACTTTTTGCTGATGTCGGCCTTGTGCCACCCGGACGGCGGCGCTTTGCGTGAGATGGCAACGGTGGATGTGCCGGTGCACCCGGCGGATTTTGCCCTGCAAGTGGTGTTCCACACCCCGGAGACGGAAGCGCCTGTGCAGGTGGCAGCAACGGAAACGGTGGCGGATCCCCGTCTGGTGGCGCAGATCCGGGAAAAGCTGGACTATACTTACCCATATGCAGCACTGTCTAAGGTCAGCGGCAAGCGCAATGCTTCCGCGCTGGACGAGGCCGTGTTTACCGGCGAGTATGTGGCCCGGTCCGTGCCGGCCTTTTTGCAGCCGGACGGCCTGACCCCGGCAGAGAAGGGCACGGCTATGCACACCTTTATGCAGTATTGCGACTACGCCGCTGCACGCACAGACTTGGAGCAGGAGATCGCTCGGGTGCAAAGCGCCGGGTATCTGCGCACGGAGGAGGCCCACGCCTTGGATCGGCAAAAGCTGGCCGCATTCTTTACCGGTGCGTTCGGCGCCCGGGTGTTCGGCGCCAAGGCGGTTTATCGCGAGCTGAAAGTGGCGTCTTTCCTGCCGGTGCGGGCGCTGGAACAGGTGGACGCAGACGATCCGGTCTTTGTACAGGGGATTGCGGACTGCGTGTTTGAGGAGCCGGAGGGCCTGGTGCTGCTGGACTATAAAACCGACCGGGTCAAAACGGAGGAGGAGCTGCTGGATCGTTACCGGCAGCAGCTGATGTTTTACAAAACCGCGGTGGCCCGCACCCTGCAAAAACCGGTGCACGCGGTGTATTTGTATTCGTTTTGTCTGTCCAAACCCTGCGAATATAAATAAATTAAAAAAATGCTTGCATTTTGCCACAAGATGTGGTACTATATCAAAGCATTATGACTAATTGGTAAAGAGGTGACAGTAATGAAGGACGCAATTCATCCCAACTACGATACTTGCACAGTAAAGTGTGCCTGCGGCGCTACTTTTGAGACTAAGAGCACAAAGGGCGATATGAAAGTCGATATCTGTTCCAAATGCCATCCGTTCTATACCGGCAAACAGAAGCTGGTGGACACCGGCGGCCGTGTAGACAGATTCAACAAGAGATTCGCTAAGAAGGGCTAATCAAGTAAAGACGGGCAACGCTTGGGCGTTGCCCTTTTTTCGTAGGTGATGGTATGGAAAAGCCATATAAAACCATATTGGAACCGGCACAGGACGAGTTTGTGGAGAAGAAATCCCGCTTTATCGCTTACACTGCGCCGGTGCATACGGTGGAGGAGGCCAACGCCTTTATCGCCGGTATTCGCCAGCGGCACTGGGACGCTACCCACAATGTGCCCGCCTTTGTGCTGCGCTCCGGTGTGCAGCGCTCCTCGGACGACGGCGAGCCGGGGGGCACTGCCGGTATGCCGGTGCTGGATGTGCTGCTGAAAAGCGGCGTGCAGGATGTGTGTGTGGTGGTGACCCGCTACTTTGGCGGTATTCTCCTGGGTGCCGGCGGGCTGGTGCGTGCCTATTCCCACGCCTGCTCTTTGGCGCTGGAAGCTGCCGGTGTGGTGACTATGGCGCCCTGTGCCGCTATGGAGTTGACGGTGGATTACAGTTACTACGAGCGGGTGAATAACCTGCTGGCGGACCACGGCGCGCGGGTGCAAAATGCGGATTTTGGCGCAGCGGTCACCCTGTCCTATACCATGGAAGAAACACGGCTACCGGCCTTTGCAGCGGCTCTGACGGAGCTGTCCGGCGGTAAGTACGCCCCAAGTCGGACCGGCAGCCTGTTTGCCCCTGTATAAAAATACCAAAACCTGCCAACACTCTTTGTGAAAGGCAGGTTTTCTTTTATGAAAAAACTATACTTATTTTCCGCTTTGTTTCTCTCCTTTTGCCTGTTCGCCGCCTGTTTTGCCCCGCTGGTGGAGACCGGGGAGCGGGTGAGCGAGGATGTGTTCCGCCTGCATATTCTGGCCAATTCCGACACCAAGGCGGACCAGGACTTAAAGTTGCTGGTGCGGGACGATGTGCTGCGGGAGTGTACTTTCTTCTCCGACTGCACATCGGTAACGGAGGCCCGGCAGGCGGCGGAGAGCAACTTGCCGCGCATTACGGAGATCGCGCGGCAGCGGATCCGGCAGGAGGGCTACAATTACCGGGTCACTGCCCGGGTGGTGCGTGAGTATTTCAATACCCGGGTGTATGAGAATGTGACCTTGCCCGCCGGGTATTATAATGCGCTGAAGATCGAGATCGGCGCCGGAGCAGGGCACAACTGGTGGTGCGTGCTGTTCCCGGCGGTGTGTCTGTCTGCCTGTACCAAGGAGGATCTGTCCGCTTATCTGGACGAGGACGAGGTGCGCCTGATCGAGAACGGCGAGGGCTATGCCGTGCGGTTCAAGGCCATTGAGATCTACCAAAAAATCAAAGAAAAATTGCAATAACATCTTGACATTTTCGGCGTAATATTCTATTATATTAGGGCTATGTGCTGGTATGGCGAAATCGGCAGACGCAAGGGACTTAAAATCCCTCGGTGGCAACACCGTACCGGTTCAAGTCCGGTTACCAGCACCAAGCTGGCCGGTACAGCCCCATTGCGGGCTTGATACAATAGAATACGCCGATGTGATGGAATTGGCAGACGTGCTGGACTCAAAATCCAGTGGTAGCGATACCGTGCGGGTTCGACCCCCGCCATCGGCACCAAAGGCTCTTCGCAAAATGCGAGGGGCCTTTTTTCTGCCGCTTTCGATTTATCTTTACAGCGCACCGACTTTTTGTTACAATAGAACCGTAAACTCTGTATTTGTTTTGCTGTCTGTGAGATAGGGCGTATGAAAAAAGCGAAATTCTTTCTCTTTTCAGAGGAATCAAAATGCAAAAAACTAATCAATAAGAGTATCGCGTTTATTTATATTGTATTGGGTGTAAATGCGTATCTTCTTTTAACGCTAATTGTTTTACCGGTTTTGCGCATACCGGTAACAATGCCGGTAAAACTCATTTTCGGTATCATTGTCGCTGTGGTTGTGATCGTTGCAACCTATCGCTATTATGAATTACCAAAAGGCGTTACGCTGTATAACGACTATATGCAGTTTGATGTTCACGGCGTTCCGGATTCTCGGCATAGAGAAAAATCAAATCCTAAGGTGCCGTATGCCTGTATTCAGAAAATTCAGATCTGCAAGGGCAAGCGACCGCCAAAATCTATATTTAATTCAAAAGATGATGGTTGGTTTGATATGGGAGGTTCCGGGGAGCGCTATATTCGGATCACAGCAGAGATTTATGAGGAAGAAATATTTGTATTCTATGTGGACGATCCGGAGGCGTTTGTAGAGGCTCTGCGAGATTATATGATCAACGCCGGTGCAGGCAAAATTTGGGGCGAGTAGAAAAAGGTCCAAGTATGGCACCGTAATTCGTTTTTGGGCTTTTCTGTGTAGGTATTTTGCTCATG
>CAVIFY010000005.1:30483-44587 GCA_963642245.1 Bifidobacteriaceae bacterium
ATGATGGTAGGATTTTTCTCTATTTTTCCGTTTTGCGGATTGATTATTGGCTGGATTGTTTTGCTGCTGTTTACACATATAGTCAGGAAAAAGAACGATACAAGCAATCATTGGATAGAAATCAATCATCATCAACGCGCATACTTTACTCTGTATATTATGCTACTGATCATTATAAAAGGTAACTTTGATCAAAATGTTCGTGCTGCTATATTTGTATCGGTGATTTCTATTCTGAACTTATTGGCATACTTGCTGTTCTTAATTGCAAATGGATTCGCACATGGCGAGAAAACGAAGAAAAGTTCATTACCGAAATGGGAAAAGGCACGCAAATGCTTAGTGATTATTTACTCTGTTATGTTAGTTGTTTCCCCCTTGTTGTGTTTCTTCATTTATGTTTTTGCTGCTGAGTAGAACAGGGGACTTATCAGGGCAAGGGATAAGAATATGTACGGTTTAATTCTGATTTTTTCATTCTATTTTATCTTCTATAAATTTGCCTATATAAATTCAAATATATATTTGAATTTGCGGGAACATCATAGTAATTCGTATCTGAAAAAGAACAAGCCCCGCTCTCTTAAAGACAAAATCTTTTATACCTGTTATAAAAATTCGATCAGCAAGTTTTTCTATTGGTTAAATGTCGTCTACTGTGTTGCAGCTGTTTTAGGTATAGTTCTTGGACTCATCATTTGGGCTGCGGATTTAGAGTCGATTGACTTTATGGATCCGATTATCACTGCAATTTTGATTATTTGGGTTTTACTGGCGCAAATGTCGCTGATATTTTGGGCTTGGAGTGGTGTATTGGCTAAAAGAAAAACCTATTCACCTGCTTTGAGAATTATCTTTGTTCTTTTTTATGTTGTTGCAACAGTGTGGGCGATTCTGCGCTGGTATGAACCAATTATGGGTTTCTTTTCATCACTATAATTGTGCAGCGCATTATATGCCTGTATTCTATAGAACAGGGGACGGTTCCTTGTTTGGCAAAAGAAAAGAGCAGGCCGTGAGACCTGCTCTTCCCTTGCACCGTTCGGTGCGGTGGGTGTTTGGAGTGCGGCGCGCGAAAGAGAGAGAAAAAGTGAGTAAAAGAGATAAAACGCGCCGGATACTCCGCCCTTTCTTTTTTCATTTCCCTTTTTACTGTCGAACAACCGTCTAACCGATCGGTATGTGTATATAATACACCAATCGGTATATGCTGTCAAGAGAAAATGTGAAATTTGTTGGAAGAAATTTCAATTTTAATTTTTGGTACAAACATAGAGCATACGAACGATGTGGAGGACAAATGGGTTGCTGCGCCAACCGGTGTCACTTTTACACCGAATGAGATCGAAAAGGCAGTGAACTTCCATGAGCAGTATTTTCGCCACGAAATTGAAATTTGCAAAGCGGATCAAATGTAACACGGATCGCGTCTATTTTGGCTATGCTAAGTAATGGGGAGATAGAATGAAGAATAAAACAAAAGCAAGTGGTTATCTATTGTTAATCGGATCTCTATTTATTGTGCTTCAGGATTGTATTGGCTATCGACTGGGAACATGTGATCCACATTATTCTTGGGATACACAGCCGTACTTATTGGTCGGAATACTGTTTCCCATGCTTGTTATATTTTACCTGCTATTTACACATAAAGTAAAAAATAACAAAATTCTTGTTGTTGCAGCAATCCTGGAAATAATAATTGTCGCGGTTCTTTACATTGCTTACCATACCAATAAGCTGTATTATGAGCCATACTGGTACATCCACTCTGAAGCCATGTATTCCTATAAGGTGGCACGCAGTTTGGCACCGGAGATCCATTTTGACTTTTGGAATTACATAGGCAAAGTATGGGACGGCACGACACAATGAACTTGGCATTTGAATATGTTTATATAAATGACCCGATACAGTGATCTGTACCGGGTCGGTTGGTATGGATAGACGGTGATATGCCTGGGTGCCAATGTATCGCTTGACACGCTGCTGTTCATATAGTAATATAATACACCGAGGAGAGCGTGACGAGCAGAAAGGGTTTGTATTATGGCTGAAATGAATGTGGACGAAGTGTTGATCGATAGTAGATCCATTACACAGGCATATCGGAGTATGCTTAGCGATGCGGCAAAGCCGTACCAAATGATGGACCCTCATTTTGAGATCCTCATTTGGTTAAAAAGATTCGATCATTCTCTTACGGATAAGGCTATCAGACGACTTACAGGCCGTTCCGGTTTTAGAAACCGGCAATTCTTTGATGATTTGAGACGATCCGGGTATATTGATATTACGCGCGACAATGTGGATCGCGATGCAGTTCGCATTACGCTCACAGAGAAATCTAACCAGATCGCCGACGCTGCAATCGCAGCACATAACGCTTTTTTCGATAAGATGTTTGACGGTATTGATGAGCAGACCCAGGCATTGCTGGTTAGCACAATGCAAAAGATGGTTGAAAACCTGAATAAGGAATAAGTCAATGTAACAGCCACCGGGGGATCGGTGGCTGTTTTGTCTTTTATAGAGATCATATAAACACGACCCGATACAGTGATCTGTACCGGGTCGGTCTTGTTTATGAGGTTCTTTACGCCAGGGCTGCGCCCAGGTTGCGGCAGGCTGCAAGGGCGGTATCGTCCGGCGCCTCATTGGCAATGACGCTGTTGCACACCAGGTGGGCGCCCAGGTCTTTGCACTGGTCCTCCCAGGTCTGCATCCACTCGCCGTCGCCCCAGCCGTAGGAGCCAAAGAGGGCGATGTCCTTACCGTTCAGCTCCGGTGCGCATTGCAGGAACAGCGGCTCAAACTCAAAGTCCTCCAGCTGTTCTGCGCCCATGGCCGGGCAGCCAAAGGCAATGGCGTCATAGTCCTTGATCTGGGCAGGGGAGAAGTCGGCGGGGGTGAACAGATCTGCCTGGGCACCGGCAGCGCCTGCGCCCTCTGCCACAGCCTCTGCCATTTGGGCTGTATTGCCTGTGCCGCTCCAATAAACGATCGCAATTTTTTTCATAATAAATTCCTTTCTGTATCAAAAAATATTAAGCACTTTTGACTGTAAGCTGTTCCACATTCCGCTGCCCGCCAAAGAACAAACGGCGATAGACCCGGGTGCATTTGCTGAATTTGCGAAAGGCACCGGCGGCCGCCTCCGGGTTGGTATAAACTTTCCAAACTCCGCTGCACAGGCAGTTTTGGCCGTGGTTCTCAATAAAGCCGATCACATCGCCCAGGGGATAGCCTAAAAACAGGCCGATCTCGTGGGGAAAGTCGCTGCTGACTGCCAGCTTGCGCCGCAACACATCCAGGCAGGCGGCAGGGTCTGTGCCGGTATAGCCGCAGTGGGCCAGGAATGCCGCCACCCCCGGCCGTTGCAGGTCCCGGGCCAGCCGGTCCGGCCGGTACACATATACCAGCGCCCGATCGCCGCTTTCTCGCAGGAGCAGCAGTTCCACCCCCTTTGGCGCCAGCAGCGACTGCCAGCGGGCAATGGCGATTTGCAGAGCCATCGGGTTCTCTGCAGTGCAGTTGAAAAGATTGGCGGTCTTTAGCGACGCCAAAGTAGGCGCGCAGTGGTTGATGAGGTATTGCTCCAGCATAGGTACTCCTTTGCGGTTAGAACGGACTAACTGCCTTTTCAAATCTTAGCCGACGGTGTTGCCCGTCGGCTAAAAGTATTTGCGGTAAATAGGGGATTATTCCACGCCTTTCAGCGAGGTGACCATATCCAGCTTTTTGATATAGCGGGTAAACAGCAGGCTCACCAGGGTGGAGACCACCAGCGTGATGGCGGCGCAGATGATAAAGGAAACAGGGGTGAGCTTTACCATCATATCAAAGCTGTCGCCGGCGGTGGAGATCATAATGTACACCAGGTATAGTCCCAGCGGCGTGCCAAGGAGAATACCCACGGCGGCGTACACCAAATTTTGCAGCAGATTGAATCGCAAGATGCGCCCGGTGCTAAAGCCGATCACCTTTAAGGTGGCGTTCTCCCGCTCCTGCTCGGTAAAGTTGATCTGGCCCAGGTTGTAGAGCACCACAACCGCCAAAATCACGGCAAACAGGATCAAAATGCTGACCATCATATTCATACTTTCCATATAATGGGACCAGAAATTGTGCATATCGCCGTTGGTGAGCACCTTGGTCACATGGCTGTTGTTAAAGGATGTTATGGTCTGCTGGGTGTCCACATAACCGGGGGCGAATTCATACCCCAGCCGCTCCAGTGTGGCGCGGGTCATGGTAAGCCCCTGGGTCATGGGATTGCGGCAGATCAGGGTAACGGTGGAGGTGACCCATTTGTCCGAGGTGTAAATGTGCCAGCGGAAGGTGTCGCCCTCTTTCAGTCCCAGCGACTTGGCAGTCAGCTGGGTCAAAGCCATCATATTGTCGTCCGGGGTGATCTGCTTGCGGGCGGTGTCCGTCACAAAGTTGCAGCCGCTGCCGTCGGTAATGGTGGCATTGGCGGTCTTTTTCACGCCGTTTGCCTCAATCTCAATGGCGGTGGTCATCAGCAGCTCGCCGTCCACCCGGTCCGCAATGGCTTTGGCCTGGTCGTTGCTGGTCTCCGGCGCCAGAGTCAGGCGGGTTTGGGCGGTTTGCAGCTGATCGTACTGCCAGCTTTCCATATCGCTCATACAGTCATACATGGAGAATGCGGCGATCAGCAGCGCCATACAGCCCACGGTGCCCACAATGCCCATGACGGTGCGGATTTTGCCGCGGGTAAAGGTGCGCCAACTCCAGCGGAAGCTGAATTTCATTTTGCCCCAGCCTTTGGAGCGCTCCAGCTTGGTGAGCTTAAAGTTACGCGGCGCTTTTGGCCGCAGAGTCTGAGCAGGGGACTCGCCCAGCATACTGACTACGGTAAACAGCGTTGCCAGGGTGCAGGCAGCCACCGTGCCGATCGCCACCAACGCAAAGCTGATGTCAAATCCCGCTTTCCACTCCGGCAGGGTGTAATAGCTGGTCATACTGCTGTAAAACAGGAACGGCAGGGTCACCGGCCCGATGATACAGCCCAGCACGGCGCCGATCAGGGACGGCCAAAAGCCGTAATTCACATAGTGCCGGGTGATCTGCGCCTTGGTAAAGCCCAGGGCTTTTAAGGTGCCGATCTGGGTGCGCTGCACATGGATCATACGGTTCATACAGGTAACGATGGCCAGCACGGCGATCAGCAGAAACACAATGGGGAACACGGCGCCGATGGTCTTGTGCTGCTCCATCTCAGCGTCCATCATAGCAATGCCGGAGGTTTCCGCCCGGGTGGTGTACACCGCGTAGTTGCCGTCCAGCGCCTGATTGATCTGGTCGCTGATGTCCGCGGCCATACTGTCCTTTTCCGTAGTGAGCACGATCTGGGTATAGGGCACCATATCGGCGAATTCTGCCGGGTCCGCTTTTTTAAGCATATCCACGATCTGCTTTTTACTAAAGCGGCTGATCAGCTTGGCATTTTTGGCGATCTCTGCGTTCTCTTTGCTGAATTCCTCGATCAGCTGGGACACAGACTTTTTGCTGCTCTCGATATAGTGCACAATGTAGTCCTGCATAGGCAGGGCAGTGTAGGCACAGTAGGCAAAGCCGATGTTGTTATAATCCGGCCAAAGGTCGTTTTCGTTGGCGTAATACTGGTACTCACTGCTGTACACCAGTCCCGCCACTTGCAGGGTAAAGGGCACATTCTCAAACAGAAAAGTGTAGCTGTCGCCCACCTTTAAGTTCCGCGCCTGGGCAAAGCGGGCGTCTACCCAAACTTTATCCTTGGCGGTCAGATCCACCGGGCTGCCCTCTACCACCTTGGGCATACAGATGGTGTTCTCTTTCAGCCCATACAGGTAAATGGTGGGGTCGTGGCTGTCCTGACCCTTTACTTCCAGGTAGCAGCGCTTTTCTGCGCCGGTGACGCCGGGAATGGCCTTGACCTTATTAACATCACTGTCAGAAAAGCCCTCGCCCCAGACCCAGCCGTTGGCCAGGTTGGTCTCTTGATAATACCCCTTGCGGTAGTGATTGACGCCGGCCCATTCGCCGCCAACGCCGGTAAAAATATACACGCCAAGGAACGCCATCAGCAGGATAGACAGGAATTGCCATTTGTTGGCCTTCATATCCTGCAACATTTTTTGCCTGAGCATTACCAAGCCACCTCGCTAACTGCCTTCGGTTGGGCGTTGACGGTAATATCACGGATCTTGCCGTTTTTCAGTCGAATGACTTTGTCCGCAGCCTCGGCCAGCGCGGCGTTGTGGGTAACGATGATCACCGTCTTTTCCTGCTCACGGCTGAGATTTTGCAGCAGGGTCAGGATCTGCACGCCGGTCTCACTGTCCAGGGCACCGGTAGGCTCGTCGCAAAGGAGCATTTTCGGGTTCTTGCTGACGGCTCTGGCAATGGATACCCGCTGCTGCTCGCCGCCGCTGAGCTGGGAGGGGAACTGGTACTTGTGGTCCAGCAGACCCACCTGTTCCAGTGCCTGGGCTGCCGGGGTGGCGCCGGGGCAAATATCCCGCACCAGCTCCACATTCTCCAGCGCCGTCAAGGTGGGGATCAGGTTATAAAACTGAAACACAAAGCCCACATCCGTGGCTCTGTACTTGGTGAGCGCCCCGGCGTTCATATCCGTTACCGCCTTGCCGTCCACCAAAATGGTGCCCTTGGTGGCGCTTTCCATACCGCCCAGCAGGTTCAGTAGGGTAGACTTGCCTGCGCCGCTGGGGCCCAGGATCACCACGAACTCGCCCTTGTCGATGGAAAAGCTCACATCGTCCAGCGCATTCAGAATATGTACGCCGGTGAAATACTGTTTGGTCACATTTTGAAATTCAATCAGTGCCATTGTTTTCCCTCCTTATTCGGTTAGCAAACGCTAACTGCTTACCTGAAAAAACAGCGGTTACAGTTAGTAACCGCTAACCAATTAGATTTTACCATAGGCTTTTACCGCTGTCAATAGAAAGGGGATAAAAAAAGAAAAGACCCGGAGAACCGAGCCTTTTCATTATAATATAGGTTAGGAGATAAGCAGGGTATGGCTGCTTACAGCGCCCAGGTTTGGCCTTGGGACTGTAGCTGCGCCATGTGACGGAAGATACCGTCCTGTTGCAGCAACGCCGCGGGTGTGCCGCTCTCTGACACCGTGCCGTCAGCCAGCACCACCACTTGGTCCGCACCGGCCACGGTACGCATACGGTGAGCGATCACCAGCACCGTCTTGTTGGCGATCAGGCGGGACAGGGCAGCCTGAATTTGGCTTTCGTTCTCCACATCCAGAGAAGCGGTGGCTTCGTCCAGCAGAATAATGGGTGCGTCCTTTAAGAACGCTCGGGCAATGGAGATCCGCTGCCGCTCGCCGCCGGACAGTTCGCAGCCGTTCTCGCCAATGTTGGTGTTGTAGCCCTGGGGCAGCTTTTCTGCAAAGGCGTCGCAGTTGGCCAGCTTGGCAGCGGCCAGCACTTCCTGGTCCGTGGCGTCCTTACGGCCCAGGCGAATGTTCTCCATCACCGTGTTGTTAAACAGGGTCACATCCTGGAACACAATGGAGTACAGGGACATCAGCGCCTCCGGCTCAATGTCTGCCACATTCATACCGCCAACGGTAATGGTGCCCTTGGTGGTGTCCCAAAAGCGGGCAGCCAGCCGGGAAACCGTGGTCTTACCGCCGCCGGAGGGACCCACCAGTGCGGTGACTTGGCCCTGCTTGGCGGTAAAGCTCACATCCCGCAGCACCTGCTCCTTGTTATTATAGGCGAATGCCACATGGTCAAACACAATGTCGCAGCCTTGATTGGTCAGCGTTTGGCTGCCGGTCTGGGTGTCGCCGGAGAGGATCTCGTCCAGTCGGTCGCACTGTACCTTGGTGGACAGCACGGCGCTAAAGTTATCCAGCGCGCCGATCATCGGGTCGTACAGGCGAGAGATCACCAGCAAATACGCCAGGAAAGTCAAGATGGGCAGTTGTCCCTTGCTCAGCAGAATACCGCCTACCAGCGCGGTGGTGGCAATGCCCAGCTTTAAGATCATGCGGGCAGAGCTGTTAAAGACCGTGGCGCCCAGTTCCGTTTTAATGGTGCTGCGCTCCACATTTTTGATCTTTTCGTCCAGGCCTACCAAATAAGCGTCCTCTGCATTGTTGGCGTGCAGGTCGCGCACCGCTTCCAGGCATTCCTGAATGCCGTTTGCACAGGCCATTTTGCTGTCCATTTGCTTGACTTGCAGCTTATGCAAAAAGCCGGAGGCACTGAAGATCACCGCAAAAGCCACCGGCAGCACCCAAAGGGACGCCAGCGCCATACGCCAGTCGTAAAACAGCAGCATAACGGCGATGATCACCGTGGAAATAAAGGAGCCGAACAGCTCCGGGATCCAGTGGGAGGAGGCGGTCTCCATGGTGGCGCAGTCTGCCATAATGGTGCTGGTCAGGTCGGACAGATCCTTTTTGCCAAAGTAGGACAGGGGCAGCTTGCGCAGCTTTTCCGCCAGGGCGATCCGGCGCACGCCGCTCTCTTCATAAGTGGCAAAAAAGCAGGCGTTGTATTGGAAGAATGTGCCGATACCCAGCAGTACCAGGCAGCCCACGCAGGCCGCAATGTACAGGCCGATCTTGCTCTTTGCCACGCCGCCGGCCATCAGGTCCTGCACCAGCAGAAACAGAATGCCTACCGGCAGCATTTGTAAAATGTTATTCACGGCGCACAGCGCGCACGCCTTGATCATATCCTTGGCGCCCTTGGGGGAGAGGGCATACTTGTGTTGCAGTCTTTCGATCATTTGTTGGCACCTACCTTCCAGTCTGCGGCCTTGGTATATTCCTGCCACATTTCGCTATACAGTCCACCGGCTTTTTGCAGCGCTTCATGGGTGCCGCTTTCGGCGATCTTGCCGTCCTTCAGCACATAAATGCAGTCGGCGTCAACAACAGTAGACAGCCGGTGGGCAATCATAATTACCGTCTTACCTTTTGACAGTGCGCTGAATGCCTTTTGCACCTGCACTTCATTGTCCGGGTCTGCAAAGGCGGTGGCTTCGTCCAGGATCAAAATGGGTGCGTTCTTTAACATCACCCGAGCAATGGCGATCCGCTGAGCCTCGCCGCCGGACAGGTACACGCCGTCGGCGCCGATCACCGTGTCCATACCCTGGGGCAGCTTTTCTAAAATATCGTCGCACATAGCACTATGCAGTGCGGCAGCTACTTCCTCTCGTGTGGCGTCCGGCTTTGCCATACGCACATTTTCAAATACAGAGGTTTTCAGCAGCTTGGCGTCCTGGAACACAAAGGACACGGTGTTCATCAGCACCTCTTTGCTGATCTCCTGCACCGGCACGCCGCCGATCTTTACAACGCCCTTTTGCGGGTCCCAAAACCGCGCCACGATCCCGCCCAGGGTGCTCTTGCCGCTGCCGGAGGGCCCTACCAGCGCAATGTGCGCCCCGGCAGGGATCTGCATACTCACGCTGTCCAGTGCGTTGGCGCTGTCTGCGTTATAAGCGAACGCCACATTTGCCAGCTCCACGCTGCCGTCCCTGGGTGCTTTCGGTGCGGCAGGCTGGGTCTGGGGCTGCATATCCAGTATGCCGTTGACCCGGTTCAGTGCGTCCTCCACCAGCATTTTGTTTTCGCTGGAGTACATAATTTTGTTCAGGGTCACAGTGATAATGGGGGTCACGATAATGTAAAACAGCAGGTTCAGCAGGAATTCGCCGGTCACGCCGTTTCGGGTCAGTACCAGAGCCACAGCCACCAGCACGGCAAATACCGCGTTGATGCACACCGTGTACAGCACCATAGGCATACGCATATCCTTGGTGTAGGCGATCACCCATTTTTCGTAATTGTCAATGGAATTCTTGAACCGCTTAAAGGAGAATACGCTCTGGCCAAAGGTCTTGACCACCGGAATGCCGCGCACATATTCTACCGCTTCGTTGCTCATATCTTCCAGCGCATTTTGGTATTCTTTCATCTTCACTTCCATGCGCTTGCCGGTCATGGCGCTCATCACCAAAAAGGCGATCACCACCGGCACCAGGCTCAGCAGACCCAGCCGCCAGTCAAACACCAGTAGGAGTACCAGCAGCCCCAGGGGCGTTACCATAGCACCGGCTCGATCCGGCAGCTGGTGGGCCAGGTAAGTCTCGGTTGCGGCGGCGCAGTCGGTAATGGTCTTGCGCATTTTGCCGCTGCCGACCCCGTCCATAAAGCCCATAGGCAGGGTGACGATATGGTGCACCAGCCGGGTGCGCATATTGGCCTGCACACGGAACGCCGCCAAGTGAGAGCACCACAGTCCGGCAATGTACAGCAGCATAGAGATAGCCGCAAATGCCACTGCCAGCCAGCCGTATTTGGCAAGCCCGGTGGCCTGTTCATAGTTGGGCGCCACAGCCAGTACCTCTTTCAGGATCCGCCAGATCCAGTAGAAGGGGAGCAGCGCTACCAGCGCACTGATGGCAGACAGCACCTGGGACAGGTAAGCCAGCACCTTGTACCCACCGGCGTACTGCATCAGTTGATCCATTGCTTTGTTTTTCATAAAAGAACTCCTTTCCGCTCTGCAATGCAGAGGTTTCTATATAAAGTTAGCAAAGGCTAACCACTAAGCCAAAAGAAATGGGGATCAGATCCCCATCAATTTGCGCCAACCGGCGGCGTAGAATTGTTGCAGCTGCTGCACATAGACCTTTGCCTTTTCCTTGGGCATATCGTGCACAATGGTCTCAAACATACCGCCAAACATACCGCTGCACACCAGGTGGCAAAAGTCCGCGTCCAGGGGCGGCACCGGGTGACCGCTGCGGCGCAGCACCTCAATAAAACGCAGGGTGCTCTCCACCTCGATCTCTACCATATTGTGGACAAAGTGATCGTAGGCCGTGCCGTCTGCGCAGCAGATCAGCAGCTTAAAGCTGTCAAAATGGTCGTAGGCGTAATCTATGATCCGGTCAATGCACTCCACGGAGGCGGTGCTCATTTGCGCCGGCTGCTCCTCATCGGGCAGGGCGCTGAACGCCTCTTGCGTGGCGGTAAACCAGCCCATCACCGTGGCGGCGTGCTTCTCCACCAGGTCCGCAAACAGCGCCTCTTTGCCGGAGAAGTAGCCGTAAAAGGCGCCGGTGGTCACTCCCGCGTCGGCGGCTATGTTGCGCAGAGACGCGTCCTTAAATCCCTTTTGCAGGAATTCCGCCATGCCCGCCTTGCGAATGCGGGATAGGGTATTCTCTTTTTCCTGTTCCTTTTCCATAGGTACCTCATGTGTAACGGTGTTATATAACGCTGTTATATTTATAGCACGCCAATCCATGGTTGTCAAGTGGCCAAACAAAAGATTTTTTGCCCGATTTGCCCTTGCATCTTGGTGTAAAATATGGTATAAAATATATACGCACTTGGGAAAAGGGCATTGAAAAGAAAAAAGTTTTTCAAAATCCCTTGACAGTTCGCCCCTGTTTGGCTATAATAATGACCGTTGCATCTGCGGGTGTAGTTCAATGGTAGAATCCCAGCCTTCCAAGCTGGTCGTGTGGGTTCGATTCCCATCACCCGCTCCAGCAAGGGATGCTCAGATTTGCGCTTGTAGCTCAGGTGGATAGAGCAACTGCCTTCTAAGCAGTGGGTCAGGGGTTCGAGTCCCTTCAAGCGCGCCAATATATGGTGGGATTAGTTCAGTTGGTTAGAGCGCCAGTTTGTGGCACTGGAGGTCATCGGTTCGAATCCGATATCCCACCCCATTTTTTTGAATAACGCCCGTAACCATTGGGGTGTCGCCAAGTGGTAAGGCAAGGGACTTTGACTCCCTCACGCGTGGGTTCGAATCCCGCCTCCCCAGCCAGCGCCCCCCAGGGGGCGGATGCGATCCATTAGCTCAGTTGGCAGAGCACTTGACTTTTAATCAAGGTGTCCGGAGTTCGAATCTCCGATGGATCACCATGTTATCCTCGAAATCGCATTTGCGGTTTTCGGGGATTTTTTGTACCCTTTTTGCCCCATTTGTCGGTTATTTCTAAATTATTTTGTTGCAAGTATAATGGGCTTTTGTTATAATACGATTGAGAAGATTTGTCCTATTTTGTAATATTTTGCTTGCTTTTGGTACTTATATATGGAGTGGATTTTCAGTTTGCAGTTTGAATCTTTCCGGGCGTGGTTTTATATATTTCGTACAGACGATTATAGGATGTTTGCTTCTATTTGCGTTTTGGGTGCGGCTTCGTTACTGCTGTTTTATTTGGCGCCGAACGACGCTCTGCTCAACGGGAAAAAGACATACGACACGAAAAAACGCATATATCAGTCCGGTTTGGTTCTTCATTTTGCTTTGTGCGTGTGTGCGATTTTGATTATTCGTTGGTGGGTTGCACTGATTTTGGTTGCGATCGGCACGGCTGTAATACCTGCTTACGAAAAATGGGTCGCCAATTATTATCATCAGGAAACGGTGATCATAACGCCGAAAAAGCGACTCGCTTACTTGCTGCTTGGTCTGGCAGGAATTCTCGCCGGATTAGTATTGCACCTTGTTATCCCGGAGGGAAATGACTTTCTT
Source organism: Bifidobacteriaceae bacterium (assembly GCA_963642245.1). Classification (GTDB taxonomy): domain Bacteria; phylum Bacillota; class Clostridia; order Oscillospirales; family Acutalibacteraceae; genus CAG-217. The sequence continues at coordinate 43,044 of CAVIFY010000005.1, forward strand.
TTGTATGATTGATAACTGCGATTTAATGGACGGATATAGACCTGCAAGGTGAATTTACAGCGTAATAAACCGTGAGGGATTGGGGGAGCAGGATGCACAGCAAGCGGTATGCCTTTTTTTATGGCAGCAAAGCAAAAAGATATTTGGACCGGATCATAACACTATTAGTTTATGTATTATTTTTTCCGGTCGTTGCGTTCGTGCTATTTCTACCCATCGGCTATTTGGTAAATGAGTATCAAGAGGGCGTGGCAGATAGGATTGTGCGCATATTGATGTATGCTCTTCTTGTGTTCTTGTCGGCATTGTTTATAGCGAGCGTAGTATCTGCACTACTGCCACAATACACAGTCGTTACAGACCACTCGGTGCTGATCAAACGCCACAATATTATGTATTACCATCTCAAACGCGGCACCAGCGATTTTATCCCCATACAGCAAATATCTAGTATTCGACCGGCCACACCCTGGCGATGCAAATATGCACCTGTTCCGGCTACCGTGTATGCGTGGAAATATATGGTCGAGATCCGTGCAAATGAGCGAATATATTATGTTCCGGTGGAAGATGTTCGTGCATTTATTGATGATGTCAATGCCCGCCGTCAACTGTTGCAACCGTTAGAAAGGTGACCAAATTATGAGTGAATCAAAGAAAAAAGTTGTACGAAATAAAGTAGCAAAGATACTTTACCCCACATATGCTTTTCTATTTGCAAGTCTTGCTATCGTTTGTTTAGTGCTTTACAGAAGAGAGAAAATCGATTTTGAATATCATTTCTTTCAAACAACTGGCCTTTTCTTTTTATATGTTGGTGTTATTTATTTCTTTCTGCTTTTTACTTTTTCGGTAGGGAATGGATTGGCCGCATGGCTTTGCAAAAGGGAACACGATTACTTGAGAGTTTCAGCTTCATTCCTGCTGCTTATTTTACTTGTTGTTAATATAATTACTGTTCTGTTAGCTGGGTATTTTGGCAATGTAAAGCTCAATTATGGAGAAAATGCCCATGAACAGGTGAATGTTTATCAAATCGTTGATCAGAATTTGTACCAAAAGTTTGCTTATTCTGACAACGAAGAGAATATCGGTTCGTGCACTCTTGAACAGAACAGTTTTGCAACAACTGTGTCGTATTTACAATATTTGGAAACTCCCGAACCGAGGTTTACAGGAGATGCCGTCGGTCAAGTGTCGTTCGAATATCGTAGCGCTTTTAAGCCGAACACTTACGATAAAATCATTAAGCCTTCTAATGACTACTTTACTGGTACAAAAGTCGAACAACATGACGACTACACGCTCTATACAAGTAGCGCAAAAGATGATAAAGATGACACATACAATTACAATTGTATTTTGTTCATTGAAACAGACCATAGCTATTATTGTGCAGAATACTATATAATAAACATCAAAGAGGCTCGTAAGGATGCGTTTGTACAAAAAGCACTTGCGAATTATAAGTTGCTGGTAGAGCAAGAAAAAGAGGTAACCCAGTAACCAAGACCGTTACAACAGGTGGCGTAGAACAGGGGACA
>CAVIFY010000005.1:44597-52353 GCA_963642245.1 Bifidobacteriaceae bacterium
GTTCTCTGTATAGCACTTTTGGTCCAAAATTGACATGGGCAGAAACTATGAGCGCTTTAGGTGTTACAAATAAAACGCTGGATTTTAATGTCACTAGAAATGTCAATTTGGAAAAACTTGGGCAGAATGCAAAAAGCGTTAAGAAAAGTAATGAAAACTGTTGGGGAGTCTTCGCTGACTCACAAGTGGCAGCGAAGACGCTAGCTGTAGCCCTAGGTGCAGAAAAAAATTGTGTGCCAATGGGCGTACAAGGCGGTTACCCTCATTATCACGACCGTAAACACGCTATACACATTTGGTATGGGCACAAATTAAAGTAAGGAGACTGCTATGAAAAGATTGAACATTAACAAATACTACTGTAACTGCTCCTACAGCTTAGATGAGCAAGAAGCGAATCAGCAGCACTATTGGTTCGACAAGAAACACTTTAAGATGATCGAACACAGAGGTCCGTGCGATATGTATGATGATAATCCGGATATTATCCCATTTCCTCATTTTATTCCAGAATCTCGATACAAAGATTTAGTGCGGGCTTTGAACAATCCGCAGGTAACCGAGTTCTTTAATGCGGCTAAGGATGAAGAAGATGTATATTTTCGCTATCGTGTGTTTATTGATCGAAATGGTTTGTCATTTACTGAGCAATATAGGTTGAATCAAGATAAAGCAATTACCTTGATGAAATGGTGCAACGATCATGATATACCGTATAAATACCGCTCTGAAGCTCGCGGAACATATCTACAGTACGATTATGATGATCTGGACGGTGAAATCTGGCAAATTCCGGATATGTAAAACAGGGTAAAACAGGGGACGGTTCCTTGTATCGCAGAAGTAAGCTTAATTAGGAATATGACGAATACAAATCCACAATTCAAATCGTCTTACCGCTTATTTTGGTAGGCAAAGACCTTTTCATAAGGAAGGTGACCAAATTATGAGTGAATCAAAGAAAAAAGCGATACGCAATAAAACAGCAAAAATTTTATACCCCATTTATACAGTACTCTTTGTCGGAGCGGCTGTCGTGTGCTATGCTCTGTTCCAAAATATGATGGCAAATTTTGAAGGCGTAAACAGCCAGCTTTCAAAGCTGTTTTGGCTGTTTGTTATGGCGATTGTCTTTCTTGTTTTCGCTGTCATTACATTTGCTCATGCGCTGGCTGCGTATCTTTGCAAAGGAGAGCATGATTATCTTCGCATTTCATCTCAATGGGCACTTTTAGCTGCGATTTTTCTTTTCCCGCTGATGATCCTTTCCGCAGGAAGCATAGGCGATTATAAACATATCACCGGAGACAACCTGGATTCTTCTGTGAATACAGATAGCGGTTCTATGCGATTTTCAGATACGCAGGCGTTCTACAAGTTTTGTTTATCCGAGGATCCAAGTGATTATGGGAATTACGAGTTTGAACACAACAAATTCGGGTCTCTTGCATCGTTTACACAGAGCGTTGACACAATGGAAAATAAGTACACAAAAAATACAAGGCTGATCATTGGGTTTGCATATTGTAATTCGTCAATTCCCGCAATTTATGATTGTATGTCGGTCGATCCTGCTGATTATACAACGGTAGAAAAATGCGACGGATATACGCTTTATTCCTCTGTTAGTAGAAATAAAGAAGATGGTGCCCTATATTACGATTATGAACTTGTGATCCAAAATGGGCACTCTGCTTATTATTCGGATTGCACTGCTGTTGATTATAAAGGCGGATACAAAGACCAATTTGTAAAAAAGGCACTGGAAAATTATCAACTCATACTTCAGCAGGAGAAAGAGTTGCGTTCATGAGCCGAAAACGGCTTTTTTCGCGCTATAATTAGATATTCTCTATTTCATATTAAGGAAAAGTGTAGGCCGGGTGCACTATAAAGCAAGCCATATCCTCGTTTGCGAGCAAAATCAGGAATTATTCCCATCAAAGAATTATGGACGCATAGGAGTTTAGGTAAGGTATGACAGCAGAGTATATTGCGATTTTTGAAAGGTATTTGCGGTTCTTTGGCATTATTTATGGTGCCGGCTTACTAATAATTCTTGTTGTTTTATGTATTACGCTATATAAAAATCGCAAAAAGGTGAAAAAAGAGAGATTGCGAGCCATTCGTTGGGAGGTATTGGTACTTGCTTTTGTCTTAATTTTGGGCGCTATTGAATCTGTTCCGGCAATTATAGATATGAAAACCGGGGACATATGTGAAGTTGATTATCAACGCGCGTATTATCAGCTCCAAGAAGATGAAGGATCTTTTATGCTTAGACCTATAAATGTGCGAGTAGTTGATAAGGAGGACGAGATTCGCCTATACGATACACACTTTGATTTTCCATATGATATTAGAAATGGAACGATTGTTTATGGAAAGCACTCAAAAATCATCTTAGCCTATACCGGTAAGGTGATACATCAAGATCACTACTAATTCAAAGGTTATGTTGGTCTTTCCATTACATATTTGATCAACGCGCGCGGTACTCCGCCCTTTCTTTTTCCATTTTTTTATAAAGATATTTGAAATTGAGCCGATTCACGAAAATGATGCAATATGAGGGTTGCTTGATATGACGAAGAGAAAAAAGACAGTATGGAGTCTAATCGCAATAGCGGTATTCATTTTACTTGTTGTATGCGCATATATGGTGTCCGTTCCCAAGCTCAATATTGTTTATGAGATGGACGAACACACATATTATCAGTCCTCAAGATCCATTTTTCGGCATGAGATTCAAGCAAATGGTTATGACCAGGTTAGCAATGTTTTGTTAAATGATAAAGAATGGTATGCGACTGCCCAAAAGGGCGATCATAGGTATTTTTTGTTCCATGACGAAGCGGCAGATACTACAATTTCTGTGCCTGATGAAGACCATACTTTCAGCAAAATTTATGCCTGTTTTATATACGATGGGCGATACACGGTCGAGTATGAATATGCAGACGGTGAGGAAGAAGCGACAAAGCGCATGCTTGTGTCTGTTGATTTCGAAAATAAGCAGCGAATTTCGATTGAATTGCCGCAGCAGTTGCTTGCCGGAAAAATTGTGTCTGACGGGCAAAGAATTTTTGGGACAGACAAGGATACTATTTATTTGCGCAACGAGGACAAATCGGTTGAGCGCATAACAAAGGGCAGCGATGTTATTTCTGTTGAGGATGAAGTGCTGTATTATGTCTTTAACGGAAAGTTGTGCCAATATGACCTGAATGCGCAGTCAAGTACACAGTGTCAAAATGGCCCGGATCTTCTCGAGTACGATTTGATCGACCCGGAGTCATTTTACACCGTGCAAAACAAGTATTTTGTTGGGTGCAGGCTCGGCGTGTTTGATTATAGCGATTCTGGTTCATTTCTTACTTATACGACGATCTATGATTTGCAACATGGAAAGAAGTATCTGTTTATTGGTAATTTGGGTAAAGCTGCCAAAAGCTTTCAGATATTCAATGCAGATTAGAACAAGACAGGGGACAACTCCTTGTTGGGCTTAAAATGAAAGGAGTAGTTCACATATGATTATTGAATTTGAATGTCATTCGAATTTATCCTGCGTTGTAACCATCGATGGCCAAGATCATATCATTGGTGCGCGTCAGTCCAAGCGCTTTGAATTTAATGGGGATCGTATCGCGTTCTCGTGCGCGCCAAATTGTGATAGTTATGTATCCAGCTTTTTTGGCTTAATTTCAATTTATCACACCTTTTCAACAAAGACAGATTGCACGATTCCTGCTAATGGCCATGAATTTTTGCGCGTAGTTTTGCAGGAAAAGACCGCAAAAGATGAACATCTAGCCAAGTACATATGGATAGAATCGACCTGTTCGCAAGAAAATGTGCAGGTAGAAAGCTATTGCGTTCGTGATGAAGCAGCTATGCGCGCTAAGATGGCTGCTGTTCAAAAGAGAGAGGATAGGGCTACTTTAGTTGCGAAAATCTTTGATGTTTTGCAAAGTATTGTGTATATAGCTGGCCCATTTGCATTTATTTTTGGTGGCGTTTGGATTGTGTCTGATTTTCGAACGGCCGCTATGATTACAGTACCTATTTATGCAGTCGGTCTAATCGTCGCTTTTGTCATACGAGCATTGCTTTCTGCAGGAATTAAGCGTATAGATTCTACAATTGAGAGAAAGCCAAATCCCTTTAAGGACAAATCATCTTATTTCAAATCGGAGTACATTCGGTTCGTTATACGCCAATCAGAGTTGCCGACGCTTTTGCACAAGAAGCGGCGATAAAAGGGCATGGAATGCCGGCACGCCAACCCGGTAGATTTCCGGTGTAGATGAAGACTGTGTTTCAGGAGCGCAACACAGATAGGGTGACCTTATGCAAATTGTATTACACGCGGATAAAAATCGAGAATATGAATATGCAGTAGACGGTGGCTGCTCGAAAGAAATTACTATAAAGAAAAGAACGACCTTGCGTGTGCCGGACGGTTCAAATGCCTTGGTATTTCGCCAAGCCGGTTTTGGTAAGAAACAAAATATCTTCTTTTTGGCCTTAATCTCTTTCGTACTGGCTTTTTTGGAAAGTCAAGATCATGAAGATAAGGGGTATTTTGCCTCTTTTTACAATTTTGCGAACGACTGCTTTGTTGCCGATTTTGATGTTGAATTGAAATCAGCACAAGCGGCCGATTTGGAAATATACAACGAACAAATCCGGTTGGATAAATTCACCTATACAGTCTGGAAATCGGAAACATGCCATGTTGATAACAAGACCCCGCGCAAAGCGCTTTGGGACAGCTTTGTTCAGTTATCTTGCTTTTGGTCATCTGTATTTATCCTACCAACAGCAGCGGCACTAATATGTACAGTCATTGCATACACACGCACGCACCAGGTTTGGGATTTGGGTATCGCATTATTGGCGTTTTTTATTCTGACTTTTGTACTGCTAATGATCGTATTTACGGTCCAGTATGAGCGTGTGCGAAAGCAAATGGATAGAGTAGAACAGGATAGGGCAGATGACGGCCCACGCTACAAAGAATGACAGGTTGCTCTCTTTTGCGTATAAGAAAAGAGCAGGCCGTGAGACCTGCTCTTCCCCGCACCGAATGGTGCAGGTCGGGTGTATGGAGTGCGCGCACGAAAGAGAGAGAAAAATTAGTAAAAAAGAGAGAAAACGCGCACGGTACGCCACCCTTTCCTTTTCATTTCCCTTTTCGGGTGTCGAACGACTGTCTAATCAATCGTTCTGTGTATATGTTACACATATTCGGCGTAATTGTCAATACTATTCGCATAATTTTTTGGAAAATATTGGAACATTTTTCACAAACACTATGAATATCTTTGAATTCCGCGGGAGAGCAGAAAGAAAATTTGCAGGCAGGTGATGAGATGAAAGGCAGATTTTTTGATATTTTTAACATTGCAGCCACGGCTGTTCTGATCCTCGCCGGGGTGCTGGATGTTGTCAAAGGGCTGGAGATTTTCGACTATGTGTATTTTGCCGTGATTTTAGTAGTTGCGGTGTACACCCTATGGCGCATTGTGAAAGAGAAAAGCAAAAATTGGTATCACATTCTTTTTGTGTTCCTGCTGATTTTTGTAACCGGGCTGGCCGGTTGCTCCGCTTTTTATCCGCAGGTGCTTGAAAGACATTCCGGCTTATGCTCTGCGATAAAATACGCTACATACGGTGCATATTTGGTTATCTTTTTATATACAGATCGGCAAGACGAGAATCGGCAGCAGGACGATGGAGGAGTTGTATGAAAATCAAGAGGATTTTGCGAATGAGCTTGGTTATTATCTGCGTGGCTGTTCTTTTTTGCGGCTGCAAGAACACAATCCAAGCAATGTGTAAAGAAACTGAAAAGCACTTGTCGATCATCGTAACTTATTCCGGTGAGGTCAAGCAAAGCGAGATGGATACTTTTTTGACCCCGAATGTTTATCCCAGAGCGGAGGATCAAAAGGCGGTTTTCTTTACATTCCACTTTGACAATCAAACTGACATTTCCTTTTCTAATTTTGAATTGCAGGATATTCAGACTGATGAAGTCTACATTGACCACGCTTTTGTGTACAGCGAGGGTCCCTGCCGTATTGAAGCCGGACAAAAGAAAGAAGTCCGGGTCTTTGCGTATGTGAATAAGAATATGACTGATGTTGACCTGCAAAAATGGGCAGGCTGGCATACCTTTACTTATACTTTTCGGGTGGATCAGACGGATCAAAGCATTACGCTAAAGTACATTGGCACCGGCACACAGGTGCGGGAATAGAGAAAATGAGGAGGGGAGAGCAAGTGGAAGAAGTTAAGAAAAGAACAACGAGAAATAAAACAGCAAGGATTTTATACACCATTTACTTTGTTTTGTTTGCAGGATTGGCCGCAGGATGTTATGTAGTGATCGATCGCGCTTACATACAGATCGATGTTGATGTTTGCAGCTTTCCTACCATGGTGATTTATTGGTTAGGTGTGGGTCTGCTGTTTTACGGTATTTTGGCAGCAGCCGCGCTTGTTCACGCCATTGTATCTTACTGCGCAAAGCAAGAACACAATTATCTGCGTATATCCAGCAAATGGGCGCTACTGGTCGTGATGATCATAACGCCCCTGTTGGTTCCGATTGCAAGCCATGTAGGCAATGTGAATTTTATCAATGATGCACGCAAAGCGGAATCCGGTGAAAGCGCGTATGCGCCGAACAGCTCTGTCCGGTTTGACGAGTATGCCTACTCCGATAGTAAGACGGATGAAGGTAGTATAGTGGGCGTAAAGAACAATTTTGCTATGGTAGTGGATGTGTACCAGGATTTGAAAGAGCGCAATTTATTTGAAGCCAACTTTCGCTATTCAAAATTCCCGGTCGTATTCCGAAAAATGGAAACATTAGGCGATACGGATTTGATAAAGCCATCCGGCGATGATCGAGTATCAAAGCAAACGGGAGACGATTATGCACTATACATACGCTATTCACCGGAAACGGAAGATGAGTCGGAACACACCACGCTTTCTCTTGTGGTGCAGGCAGACTGTTCTTATTTCCTTGCAGAGTTAGAAACATACAATAAAGTGGGCGAAAAAGAGAAAAAACAATTTGTAGAGAAAAGCCAAAGCATCTATAAGGCGTTTCTTGCCACCGCAGAAAGTCACTGATCTGTGGCAACAAAATATGGAGGCTTCATAGCAATATGTAGTTTTTTTCCATCCTGATGCTCAGGTGAAAGGTACGGACAAAATGAAAGTGAAACTGCGCGCGCATCACATTATTTTATTAGGCATAGCCGGTGTAACGATTATACTGCTTACAGTATTTTCTATATGGAACTACGCTGTCGGGCATCAGGTGAAGGAGTACCGGCAGGGCGGCACGGTGACCCGGGTGGAATACAACGGCAGCAGCTACTATCCCATGGACGGGCTCACCGGCGAATACTGCAATTTTATTACCGATCAGCGGGTCGGCTACAAGCCGCGGGTGCTGCATTCTCGCGCCTATTACACGCTGGAGAATGACCCGAACGGCGACTATCTGTACTGCGCTGCCTTTCGGGACCATATTCTGTACACCCGGCTTTCCGCCCGGAGCATGGACCAAATGAGCCAAAACCGGATCACTTCCGTTTTGATCAGTCCCAGCGGCGGAGAAACCAAGGAGCAATTTGTCACAGACCCGGAAGCGGTGACTTACTGCGCCGCACTGAAAGAGGAAAAGTACCGGGAGGTCCAGGACGGGGAACAGTCCGGCATAGATTATGAC
>CAVIFY010000005.1:52363-93051 GCA_963642245.1 Bifidobacteriaceae bacterium
GATTATGACGATCCCATTGCCAAAAAGGAAGAATACCCGGGGGCAAAGACTTTTCAGAAAAACACCAACACCGGTTGGTACACCCTGTATTTTGCCTACGATAACGCGCCGATCTGCGGCACGGCGTTCGTGATCGTGGCGGAATACGACGGCGTATTTTATGTAGAAAGGGAAATTACAGACCGCGCCTTTACCGGTACGCCTGTGGACTGCCCGGCGCTGGAAAAGGCCTGCCGTTCCTTGCCCCAAAACGCAGCGGTTTGACAGGGAAAATATCTCGGTACAAATAGAAAAAAGGAAAGGACCCGGTGACAGCCGTTTGACTGCCGCCGGGTCCTTTGGGTTTACCGTGACTTGCGGTGAATGGTGCGTATTTCCGTGATATCGCCCCGGTCGTCCTTAATGCCCAGTGCGATCTCCTGGATACGCTGGTTGGCGTTTTCGTCCTCGAAATGCGCCTCGATAATGACGAACGCCTGATTTTCATACAAGTCTTTTGTGTTGATCAATTCCATTCCTTTCTGATCCTTTCTTTTTAATTTTTATAAAACAAACTCCTACCATATATGGTAGTGAAAATGTGAATATTTGTCAATAGCTTCGACAAAAACTCCCATGCAGATATTGCAAATTGTGATAATTCATCCGTTGAATGATGAAAGATAAATGATTATGACCGATTGCGTGACGATTTTTTGCAGAAAATGGCGCATTTTATCCGTTAAATCGGGCAGGGCAAGGGGACGAACGAAAGAAAAACGAAAGGACAGTTCACAGACCGGGCGCGGGGTTCGTTGCCTTTGTGTCACGGTTTTGTCATTTTTTTGATGTTTTGGTATTTATTTTGTAACCGAATTCTGTTATAATGGTTCGGTGAGATGTGCCGGCGGGTTTTGCCGGTCAAAAATCTAAAGTTTGGAGGGCTGCACTGTGAAAGCGATTAAAATTTTGATCCCGGTTTTGTGCATTGCCCTGTTATTTTCCGGCTGCGGCGGGTTCCAGCTGGCTTCTTCCATAGATGATCTGATCTCGCCGGTGGCGCCGGCCGGGGCGGACGCCAGCGTGCAAAGCGCTATGGACACCTATTGCAAAGGCGGCTACTCGGTGAAGATCCCTGCGGCGGGTAATTATACCACTTCTTATATCTTCTATGACTTTGACGACGACGGCCAAAAGGAAGCCCTGGCTTTTTATGAGCCCAATGACGCGCTGGGCAAAATTGATATGGCCGTTCTGGAGCAAAGCGGCGACAGCTGGCAGGTGCTCACCAGTATTCAGGGTGAAGGCACCGATGTGTACAGCGTGGACTTCTGCGATGTAAACGGCGACGGCAAGACGGAATTCTTGATCTCCTGGAATATGATCAGCAACTCCACCAGCCACCTGATGTCTGTGTACAAAGTCACCAGGGACGGCCAGGACACCAAGCTGACCGCGTTGGCGGAGCCCATGCAGTACAGCGCCTATATTCCTGTGGATCTGAACAACGACGGCGTGCAGGAAGTGCTGTTCTTCTCTGCCGATCAGATGAAATCCCTGTCTGCCAGCGCGGCGCTGTATTCTTATAAAAACGATAAGCAGACCCAGCTGGGCGAGACCCGGGTGGACGGCCATGTGAGCGCCTACCGCAAGTTGCAGGTGGGCAAGGCAGACGGCAAACCGGCTGTGTATGCGGACGCGGTCAAGTCCGACGGCGCGTCTATGCTCACGGAGCTGATTTGCTGGAGCGATTATTACGACTCCATTGTATCTCCATTTTACAGCTACAACACGGGCCTGACCGCGGACACCGGCCGGGATGTGATGGTGCCCTGTGTGGATATGAACAACGACGGCTTGCTGGAGATCCCCACCGACGCCACGCTGAAAGGTCTGCCGGCCCAGGTGCGCGGGGTGGACTGGTGCAAGTACAAAAGCTCCGTGCTGGTGCACACCGGGTACTCCCTGGCGGTGCAGGAGGACGGCTACCAAATGGTGCTGCCGGAAAAGCAATTCAAGTCCGTGACCGTCAGCTATCAGGAGAAGAGCCATACTCTGACGGTCAAGTCCAAGACGGACAAAAAGACCGCCTTTGCGGTAATGCCGGTGCTCCAGGCACAGTATGACGCCAACCCGGGCAATTATAAGGATTATACCGAACTCCTGCGGGAGGGCGGCTATGTATATTTGGCAAAGTGCGGCAATTCCGCAGCCTTTGCCGTGACCGCAGACACACTGAAAGACTGGATCATCACCTTTTAACAGGAGGATTTATGAAGAAAGTACTGGTTGCAGAGGACGAGGAGTCCATTCGCGAATTTATTGTCATTAACCTGACCCGCAGCGGCTATACCGTGGAGCAGGCGGAGAACGGCGCCGTGGCGCTGGAAAAATTTGCCCAGGACGAAAGCGGCTTTGATGTGGCGATCCTGGATATTATGATGCCGGAGGTGGACGGCCTGGCCGTGTGCAAGCAGCTGCGCGCCAAGTCCTCGGACCTGGGGATCATTATGCTCAGCGCCAAGACCCAGGAGATGGACAAGATCACCGGGCTGATGTTCGGCGCCGATGATTATGTGACCAAGCCCTTCTCGCCCAGCGAGCTGATGGCGCGGGTAGACGCGGTGTATCGCCGGGTGGAGATGACCCGGGGCTTTCGCAAGAACGACACCACCGGCGACACGGTGGTGCTGGATGAGTTTGAACTGAACCTGCGCAATCGCACGCTGTCTAAGAATGGCACCAACATTGAGCTGACCCAGGTGGAGTTCCAGATCATTGAATATTTCTTTAAGAACCCCAACGCGGCGCTGACCCGCACGGATATTCTAAAGACCGTGTGGGGCAACAACTACTTTGGCGACGACAAGATCGTGGATGTGAACATTCGCCGTCTGCGTATGAAGGTGGAGGACGACCCCTCCAACCCGGTGTACCTGACCACCATTTGGGGCCTGGGCTACAAGTGGGTCACCAAGAACAACTAAGCGAAGAGGACAAACGGCGCGATGAAAGAGAAATGGCTGAAAAAACTGCATACAGCCGGGCGACTGAAAGACCTGCGGGTGCAGGGTATCACAAAGCGGTGGGTGATCAATATTTTAGGCGTGATCGCCCTGTTTTTTGTGATCGTTTTTGTGGTTTCCGCTTTCACCATTCGCGCATACTATTATAATGCGGTGGAGAGTATCTTGAATTCCGGTGCGTCCACCACGGCCACCAATTACTTCTCCGGCCGACTGGACAGCGGCAGTTCCCTTGAGGCGTCGGCGGCGGATTTTATTGACAGCTTTAGCTACCGGGACAAGACCACCATTTGGATCATTGACAATGCCGGCGGCGTAGTGACCTCCTCCAGCGGTTTTGCGGTGGAGAAGGTGCGTATGCCGGACTATGAGGAGGCCCTGGCCAGCGACACCGGGCGCGCCCGCTATGTGGGGCACATTACCGACGATGGGGAAAAATGTATGGCGGTCACCCGCATTATTTACAGCGGCGACGGGGAGCCCATGGGCGCGGTGCGGGTCATCAGTTCACTGGAGATGATCGACCGGCAGATCGGCACCATTGTGCTTTTGATCTTCCTGGCGCTGGTGCTGATCTTTGCAGTGATCTTGTACTCCAATTTGTTCTTTATCCGCTCTATTATTATCCCGGTGCAGGAGATCAATCAGACCACCAAGAAGATCTCCCAAGGGGACTACTCCGTTCGTATTGAGAAGAAATATAACGACGAGATTGGCGACCTGGCGGACTCCATTAACCAAATGGCGGAGGATATTTCCGCCACGGATAAGATGAAAAATGACTTTATCTCCACCATCTCCCACGAGCTGCGCACGCCGCTGACTTCCATTAAAGGCTGGGGCGAGACCCTGGCGTTTGCGGAGAATGACAACGAGGACGAGATCACCCGCAAGGGACTGCAAGTGATCGTTCACGAGGCCGGGCGACTGGAGGGCTTTGTGGAGGAACTGCTGGACTTTAGCCGCCTGCAAAGCGGGCGCATGAAGCTGCGCCTGGCGCCGACGGATATTTTTGCCGAGCTGGACGAAACGGTGTTTACTTTCCGAGAGCGGGCTATGCGCGAGGGGATCGAGTTGAAATACAGTATTCCCGATCTGCCGGCACCGGCCAGCGCAGACGCCAACCGGTTAAAGCAAGTGTTTATGAACATTCTGGATAACGCTTTGAAGTATTCCAGAGCGCCTGCCAAGATCTTTGTCAAGGCGGAATTTGCCAAAAAAGGCGGCCGGGATTATGTGAAGATCGCCGTTGCGGACCAGGGGTGCGGTATTTCTAAAGAAAACCTGCCCCATGTGAAAGAGAAATTCTATAAGGCGAATATGTCCGTGCGGGGCTCCGGGATCGGGCTGGCGGTCACCAATGAACTGGTGGAGCTGCACGGCGGCACCCTGGAGATCGACAGCGAGGAGGGCACCGGCACGCTGGTGACCATCTACCTGCCCATCAACAGCGCCCCCAGCAAAAAGGACCTGGCTCAGCAGCCTCAAACGGCAGAGACCAGAGAAGTGGACCAAAGTATGGAACTGAGAGGTAACAACGCCAATGCAGGAGAAAAAAACGCATAAAACATCGGTAGGCGGTCAGGCGCTGATCGAGGGCATTATGATGCAAGGCCCCAAGGGTATGGCCACTGCCGTGCGCAAGCCGGACGGCGATATTCTTACCGAGTACCACGAATTTCACCATCTGCGGGAGAAGTATAAGTTTCTGGGCTGGCCGCTGCTGCGCGGCGCCGTGAACTTTTTTGAGTCTATGGTGATCGGGTACAAAACCCTGATGTACTCCGCTGAGGTCTCCGGTATGGAGGAAGTGGAGGAGGAAGAAATGAGCAAGTTTGAGCGCTGGCTGACGGACAAGCTGGGCGACAAACTGATGAAGGTGCTCACAGGCTTTGCGTCCGTACTGGGCTTTGCCCTGGCATTTTTGATCTTTTTCTACCTGCCGGTACTGCTGTTTAATGTGCTCAATAAGCACTTTGACGGCGCGCTGACCCCCGCCCAGGGCACCATTGAGGGCGTAACGAAAATCATTATTTTCGTTGTCTATATTGCTCTGGTGAGCCAAATGAAAGACATTCGCCGCACCTTTATGTACCACGGTGCGGAGCACAAGAGCATTGCCTGTTACGAGTCCGGGCTGGATCTGACGGTGGAGAATGTGAAGAAAATGACCCGTTTCCACCCTCGGTGCGGCACCTCGTTTATCTTTGTAATGCTGATTTTCAGCGTGATCTTTTACTCTATCTTAGCTAAGTGTTTCCCGGTGATCGCCACCCAGCGGGTGCTGTGGATGCTGCTGAAATTGGTATTTTTACCGATTTTAATGGGCCTTGGCTATGAATTTATCCGCTATGCCGGTAAGCACGACAATCTGTTTGTGAAGATCGTCAGCGCGCCGGGCCTGTGGATGCAGCGACTGACCACCCGGGAGCCGGACGACTCTATGATGGAGGTGGGCATTGCCGCGCTAAGGGCCGTGATCACCGATAACCCGGAGGATGATGAGATCAAGTGACGGTACAGGAGGCGTATAATTACAGCGTATATTTCTTAGGCGCCAACGGCGTGGATGAAGAAGAATTCAAGGCCAAGTGCCTGGTGTGCCATTTGGCAAAGATCGCTAACCGGGACTACCACAGCCACCTGGGCGACCTGGTGAGCCAAAAGAAGTTGGCGGACGGTCTGTGGCAGCTGAAAAGCGGCACGCCCCTGCAATATGTGCTGGGGGAGTGGGACTTTTTAGACAGCACCTTTGCCGTAGGCCCCGGGGTACTGATCCCCCGGCCGGAGACGGAAGAACTGGCACAGCTGGCGATCAAACAGGTGGAAGCCGCCGGAGCGGCGCCGATCGTGTGGGACCTTTGCGCCGGCAGCGGCTGTATCGGTATCAGCATTGCCAAGGCTTGTCCCGCTGCGCAGGTCTACTGTGTGGAAAAGTCGGCAGACGCCTTTGCTTATCTGCAAAAGAACGCCATGCCTGTTGCCAATGTGCGCCCGGTGCTGGCAGACATCAGCGGCGATCTGACTGCGCTGCCGGGGCCGCAGGTCCTGGTCTCCAACCCGCCGTACATTCCTGCCGCTGTGCTGCCCACCTTGCAGCCGGAGGTGCAAAAGGAACCGATGATGGCACTGGACGGCGGTACGGACGGACTGGACTTTTACCGCTTGATCGCCGAGAAGATCGTGCCCACCCTGAACGGCGGCACCCGGCTGCTACTGGAGATCGGCGACGAGCAGGGCAGGGCGGTGCAAGATCTGTTTGCCGCTTGCAAAGATGTGCAGGTAAGACAGGACATTTACGGCAAAGATCGTATATTAACCGCCACTGTGATGTAATTTTTCTTGACTATTGCGTAGGGATAATGGTATGCTATCCTTATCATTATTATAAAAGGGTGCTCTTATGCTATCTATTCTTTCTTATTTGCGACAGGGCGAGTACCTGCTGGCGCTGATCTCTATTCTTTCCAGCTGCTTTGTGGTGTTTTGCTGCTTGCCGGTGCACGAGTTGGCACACGGCTGGGTGGCCTACAAGCTGGGCGATACCACCGCCAAGGACGAGGGCAGACTGACCTTTAATCCCTTGGCGCACCTGAACCCCATCGGCACCATTATGATCTTTCTCTTTGGGATCGGTTATGCCCGCCCGGTGCCGGTGAACCCCAATCGGTTCAAGCACCCCAAAAGCGGTATGGCGCTGGTGTCCCTGGCCGGACCTATTGCCAATCTGCTGATGGGCTTTATCTTCAATTTTATTTATATCGCTATTTATAGCAAGGTCGGCAGCGCCGACGGCTTTTTGGGTGCCGTAGAGTATTTTCTCTATTTCGCTGCCTGGATCAATGTGTCCCTGGCGGTATTTAACCTGATCCCCATTCCGCCCCTGGACGGCTCCAAGGTGCTGGCGGCGGTACTGCCTTACAAGGCATACAACAAATATATGCGCTACGAGCAGTATATTATGATCGCGCTGATGATCCTGCTGTTTGTGGGCGCGCTGGACGGCGTGATCTCTACTTTGAGTACGGCGATGATGAAGTTTATCTCCATTATCCCGGCGCTGATCTTTTTGAGGTAATATGGAACAACCGAGTTATAAACTGGAGGTCTTTGAGGGGCCGATGGATCTGCTCCTCCACCTGATCTCCAAACATAAACTGAATATTAACGACATTCCTATTATTGAGCTTGTGAATCAATATCTGGATTATGTGCGCCAAATGCAGGAGGAGGATTTTGACATCGCCGGGGAATTCCTGGAGATGGCCGCCCGCCTGATCTATATTAAAACCGTATCTCTGCTGCCCCGCCACGAGGAGGCGGAGACCTTAAAGAAAGAGCTGACCGGCGAGCTGATCGAGTACCGGGACTGCAAGTTGATGGCAAAGGAACTGAGCGAACATACCGACGGCTTTGACCGTTATGTGCGCCCGCCCCAGGAGGGGTATGTGAATTATGCCTACGAGCGCTTTCACGAGGGAGAGGAGCTTTTGCAGGCGTATATCAATGCTGCCGGGCGCGCCCAGCGCAAGCTGCCGCCGCCGCTGGACAGCTTTAAGGTGATCGTGGCCCGCAAGTTTGTGAATGTGGCGTCTAAGGTACAGACGGTGCTGCGCAAGCTGTGGAACGGCAAGAAAGTGCGCTTTTTGTCCCTCTTTCAGGACGCGCAGACCCGCAGCGATATGGTCGCTACCTTCCTGGCTGTGCTGGAACTGGCCAAGACCAAGAAGATCACCATTGACGGGACCATGGAGGACCCGGATGTGCAAATCATAAATGAGGTAAATACCGTTGAGTGAGAAGAACAACACCATTGCCCAGTTAGAGGCCATGCTCTTCGCCGCCGGGGACCCGGTGGAGCCGGAAAAGCTGGCAGATGTGCTGGAACTGGATATTGAAAATGTGATCAAAATGCTGGGGTATTTGGAGGCCAAATACGACGAGAGCGGCAGCGGACTGCGGCTGATCCGGGTAGACGGCAAGTACCAGATCTGCACCAGAGAAGCCTATGCGGACGGTGTGCGCGCCCTGCTGGAGATCAAAAAAAATACGCCCCTAAGCCCGGCTGCATTTGAAGTTTTGGCCATTGTGGCGTATAATAAAGCGGTGACCCGCTCCTTTGTGGAGCAGGTGCGCGGGGTGGACTGCTCCGGTCCCATCTCCGGCTTGGTTCAAAAGGGCCTGATCGAGGAGAAGGGGAGACTGGACCTGCCCGGCCGCCCGCTGGTGTACGGCACCACGGACCGGTTTTTGCGCTGCTTTTCCCTGAATTCCTTGGACGACCTGCCGGACCTGCCCTCTACGGAGGAAGTGGAGCAGATCGCCAAGGATAACGGCCAAACCTCTTTGTTTGAAAAAGAGGGCGGCAAGGACGACCCGCTGGCCGCAGCGGCAGACGCGCTGGAAAGCGCCAATCACGACGACGAAAAAGAGATCTAAGCGGGAGAGGTGAGGATTTGAAAGTCTTTTTGATTATAGTGGGTGTGCTGGTGGTGCTCATTGCATTGCTGATGTCCCTGTCCGCCACCCTGACCCTGATCTATGACGGCGGCTGGCACACCAGCGTGCAGGTGCTCTTTATTAAGAAAGACATTGTGCTGTCCCAGATCCTGTCCTTTATCCTGTTCCCGGAGAAGTCCGCCGAGCAGGCCAAAGAAAAGGGCAAGAAGAAAAAAGAGAAAAAGAAAGACGCCCCGGAGCAAGCACCGGAGGAACCGCCCGCGGAAGAAGCGAAAGCACCTGAGGCAGAACCGGAAAAGGCAGAGAGCGAAGAGACCCCCGCTAAGGCAGAGGAAAAGCCCAAAAAGCCCAACTACTTCCAGCAGCTTTGGGACAAGGACGGCGTGATCGGCTACCTGCTGCTCATCAGCAATTTGGTAGAAACTGCGTCTTCTGCGGTAACAACTTTATTTAGGGGGTTCCATATTTATTCATTATATGTTAAAATGATTATCGGCGGCGCAGATGCCGCAGATATAGCTGAGAAGTACGGCACCCTCTGCTCGTTTTATTATCCCGTTAAGGGCATGATCTTAAACGGCATGAAGGTGGACCAGTACGATGATTACATACAGCCGGATTTCATCGCGCCCCGCTCGGAGTACGAGTTCCAGCTCATCGGCAGTCTCAGCGTCGGTCTTTTGGTGCGTATGCTCCTGCGGGCCGGTATCGTCTTTTTGAAAAACTTTATTAAAGATAAGTAAGGAGAAAGTGTTATGAAAGAAACTCCGGTAAACAAGATTATGGAAAACACGCTGGAAAAAATGCGTGAAATGGTAGATGTGTCTACCATCATCGGCGACCCGATGGTCACCGGCGACACCACGCTTATTCCGGTATCCAAGGTATCTTACGGCTTTACCAGCGGCGGTACGGACCTGCCCACCAAGCAGCAGAACCAGGAGTTGTTCGGCGGTGGCGGCGGCGGTGGTATCACCATCACCCCGGTGGCCTTTATCGTGATCGAGAAGGGCAAGTGCCGTATGATGCAGATCAACAACTACACTTCCTCTGCGGATCGTGCCGTGTCTATGATCCCGGAGCTGGTAGACAAGCTCACCGAGCTGCTGAAAGCCAAGGACGGCAAGGCAGACGAGGCGGAGACCCCCGCGGCCGAATAATGATGTACGGATCACCCGCATATATTTGTGTGGGTGATTCTTTTGTATGTAAAAAAGCGTATTTTTGCCGTTCTCTTATGTTTGCTTTTGCTGGTGCCGATACCGGCCCGGGCAGCCACCAGCGCCCAGAGCGCTGTGGTGATGGACGCCGCCGGGCATACGGTACTGTATGAGCAAAACGCCTATGAGGAGCGGCCTATGGCCTCTACCACTAAAATTATGACTGCCTACCTGGCTTGTGCAGCCGGGGACCTGAACCGAACTGTGACCGTAACGGCCGCTATGCTGGCAGACGCGGAGGGCTCGTCCCTGGGACTGCAAGTGGGGGACCGGATCACTCTGTATGACCTGGTGGTGGGTATGCTGCTGGTCAGCGGCAACGACGCGGCCAACGCGGCGGCGATCACCCTTTCCGGCAGCACCAAGGCGTTTGTAGCCAAAATGAACAGTGCGGCCAAGGAAATGGGTATGCACCACACCCTCTTTGTGACCCCCTCCGGGCTGGATCGGGGCGACCACCATTCCACCGCTTATGATATGGCGCTGCTGGCGGCCCACGCCCTGCAAAATAAGACCTTTGCCAAGATCTGCGCCGCTCCCAGTGCTAAAGTGACTATCAACGGTAAGGCACAGACGGTGTATAACCACAATCGGCTGCTCACCTCGCTGGACGGCTGCGTAGGGGTAAAAACCGGCTACACAGAGCGGGCGGGGCGGTGCCTGGTCAGTGCGATCGAGTATAAGGGCAACACCCTGATCTGCGTGACCCTGTCCGACCCGGACGACTGGGCAGACCACCGGTCACTGCTGCAAGCCTGCAAAAAGCAATATACCACCTACAAGCTGGACCGGAATGTGCAGGTGCCGGTGGTAGGCGGCAAACAGTCCTATGTGACCGCCGGGTTTCGGTACAGCCAAACGGCGCTGAACGCCACTTATACCGTGCGGCTCTATTACTATCCCTTTGTTTATGCGCCGGTGCAGAAGGGCGATGTGATCGGCTACGCTTGTATCAATCAAAAAACCGTGCCTATCCGGGCACAGGAGGATATTCAAATTTATGCCACAGAAGAATGAAGAACGACTGCAAAAGTACCTGGCCGAGTGCGGCGTGGCTTCTCGCCGAAAGAGCGAGGAGCTGATCGCTGCCGGTAAAGTGAAGGTCAACGGCCATGTGGCTCGGATCGGCGACAAGATCGACCCTCGCCGGGACCTGGTCACCGTGCGGGGCAAGAAAGTGCGCAAGACCCGGCGGAATTATTATATTTTGCTGCACAAGCCCCGGGGCTATGTGACCACCGTGTCCGATGAACTGGGCCGCAAAACGGTCATGGACCTGGTGCGGGATATTGATGCCCGCCTGTACCCGGTAGGGCGGCTGGACAAGGACTCCGAGGGTCTGCTGCTGCTCACCAATGACGGCGCATTTGCCAACGCCTTGACCCACCCCCGCCATGCGTACAGCAAGAAGTACCGGGTGACCATTCGCGGCAAGGTGGACGACGGTGCGCTTCTGCAACTGCGGGAGGGGATCGAGCTGGACGGCCGTATGACCGCCCCTTGCGATGTAACGGTCCTGACCGCAGAGGAGAACCGCACGGTGCTGGAATTTGTGCTCCACGAGGGGCGCAACCGCCAGATCCGCCGGATGTGCGAGGCGGTAGAGCTGGAAGTGATCCGCTTAAAGCGCATTGCCATCGGCTCCTTAAAGCTGGGTATGCTGCCGGTAGGGAAGTGGCGGGAGCTGACGGACAATGAGGTGCAAAAACTCATGCGCTCCGGCGCCCTGCAAACGGAGGATAAAACCAACTGATCTCCCTTGCCAAAACTGCTGAAAATGCCGCGGAATTTCTGCGCTTTTTGTATGGATTATGCTATTGCTATTCCGGGGCAACGGTGGTATAATTATAGTAGGTAAGTTTGGACAGAGAATACTGTCGGCATTTGCCGAACTGCGCTTTTGCATAGAGCCGGAGCGCAAATGAGTGTACAGGAGGAACAACAAGTGAGCGAACTTGCAGAGAAGGACAAGCTGGCTGTGGATCGGCTGACTGCCCTGTTTGACGACGGCGCTTTTACTGAGATCGACGGCTACGCCAAATCCGCGTCCGGCGATGTGGAGGCTGCTGCCGGTTTCGGCACGGTAAACGGCTGTCCCGTTTACGCATTTGCACAGAATGTAAATGTAAGCGGCGGTGCCATCAGCGTGGCCCAATGCGCAAAATTGAAGAAGATCTATGACCTGGCGACCAAGACCGGCTGCCCGGTGATCGGTATTTATGACTCTAACGGCGTTAAGCTGGACGAGGGCTTTGAGGCTCTGTCCGCTTACGGCGAACTGGTAAAGGCTTCTACGGCGATGAGCGGCGTTTGCGCCCAGATCTCTATTGTTGCCGGCAGCTGCCTGGGTGCCAGCGCCCTGATGGCCAATATGGCGGATGTGGTGATTGCCGTTAAGGACGCCGATTTCTATGTGACCACCCCCAGTGATGTGACTGCGGACGCCTGCTACGAGCAGGGCACGGTGGATATTTTGGCAGACGACCTGGACGGCGCACTGACCGCCGCTAAGGATGTGGTGGCGCTGCTGCCGGGCAACAATCTGTCTCCGGCACCGGTGTACGACTTTACCGCACCGTCTGTGGCTGTGGACACCGGCGCGTCTGCAATGGATGTGATCTGCGCTGTGGCTGACGCCGGCAGCGTGGTAGAACTGAAGGGCGGCTATGCCACCCACTGCGTGACTGCACTGGCGACCGTTGGCGGCACCACCGCCGGTTTTGTGGCCTTTGACGGCTCTGCGGTTTGCCCCGCCTGCGCTTATAAGGCAGAGGCTTTCGTAAAGCTGTGTGACGCCTACAACCTGCCCATCATCACCGTGGCAGACGCGGACGGCTTTGTTAAGGACGCAGAGAACGCGATGCTCACCGCCGCTACCCGTATGGAGACGGCGTATGCCACCGCTACTTGCCCCAAGATCGCACTGATCACCAACAAGAGCATTGGCGGCGCGTACATTGCGCTGGCCGGTAAGGGCGCCAATGCGGACCTGACTTTTGCCTGGGACACCGCCGTGCTTTCTCCGCTGGACGCGGAGGCTGCCGTTGCGTTTCTGTACAGCGATCGCTTAGCCGCAGGGGAGAATCGTGCCGAGCTGGTGAAAGAATATAAAGAGACCCTGGCGTCTCCGTACACCGCAGCCGCCAGCGGCGCTATTGACGATGTGATCGTACCTGCTGACAGCCGTGCAAAGGTAATGGCTGCACTGGATATTTTGGCCGGTAAGCGTGAGAACACACTGCCGAGAAAACATTCTGTTAAATAATCTGGAGGTTTCAATATTATGAAGAATTACACCATTACCGTAAACGGTACGGCTTACAATGTATCCGTAGAGGAGGGCACTTCTGCTGCCGCTCCCGCCGCTGCGCCTGTTGCAGCTGCCCCGGCACCTGCTGCCGCTCCCGCTCCCGCAGCAGCTCCTGCACCTGCCGCTGCTCCCGCTCCGGCTGCTGACACTGCTGTCACCGGCTCCGTGACCATCGAGTCTCCCATGCCCGGCACCATTCTGGACATTAAGGTGGCTTCCGGCGCTGCTGTAAAGACCGGCGATGTGCTCTTTGTGCTGGAGGCTATGAAGATGGAGAACGAGATCGTGGCGCCCCAGGACGGCACGGTAGCCAGCGTAAATGTAAACAAGGGTGACAGCGTGGAAGCCGGTCAGACCCTGGCTTCTCTCAACTGATAAAGAGGTACAAGAATGGCTAAGATCGGCATTACGGAAACCGTGCTGCGTGACGCGCATCAGTCCCTGATCGCCACGCGTATGCGCACGGACGAATTTGAAGGCATTTTGGAGAAGATGGACAAGATCGGCTATCATTCTCTGGAGTGCTGGGGCGGTGCCACTTTTGACGCCTGCCTGCGCTTTTTGGACGAGGATCCCTGGGACAGACTGCGCCTGATCCGCAAAAAGTGCCCCAACACCAAGCTGCAAATGCTCTTCCGCGGGCAGAATATGCTGGGCTACCGGCATTATTCCGACGAGCTGGTGGATTACTTTGTAAAAAAGAGTATTGATAACGGTATTGATATTCTGCGTATTTTTGACGCACTGAACGATGTGCGCAACCTGCAAACCGCCATTAACGCTGCTAAGAAGTACGGCGGCCATGTGCAGGCAGCCATCTCCTACACCACCGGCCCGGTGTTTGACATTGACTACTATTGTCATTACGCCAAGGAGCTGGAGGAGGCCGGTGCAGACTCCATCTGCATTAAGGATATGGCCGGTTTGCTGACCCCTTACGGCACCTACGACCTGGTCAAGGCGCTGAAGGAGACGGTGGACATTCCCATTCAGCTGCATTCTCATTACACCTCCGGTCTGGCTTCCATGGTCCACTTAAAGGGCATTGAGGCCGGCGTGGATGTGATCGACACCGCAATGAGCCCCCTGGCAATGGGTACTTCTCACCCGGCCACCGAGTCTATGGTCGCTGCCCTGCAGGGCACCCCGTATGACACCGGCCTGGATCTGAAAGCCCTGTCCGAGGTGCGCGATTTCTTTGTTCCCCTGCGGGAAAAGTACCTGGAAAGCGGCCAGCTGAACCCGAAGATGCTGGGCGTGGACGCCAACACCCTGCTGTACCAGGTGCCCGGCGGTATGCTCTCCAACCTGCTTGGCCAGCTGAAACAGGCCGGCAAGGAGGACAAGCTGGAGGAAGTGCTGGCAGAGGTGCCGCGTGTGCGTAAGGACAGCGGTTATCCGCCGCTGGTGACCCCCACTTCTCAGATCGTGGGTACCCAGTCTGTGTTTAATGTGATCACCGGTGAGCGCTACAAGATGGTCACCAAGGAGTTTAAGGACATGGTTGCCGGCAAGTACGGCAAGACCCCGTGCCCCATTGACCCGGACTTCCAGAAGAAGATCGTGGGTGACGAGGAGATCATCACCTGCCGCCCGGCAGACCTGATCCATGATAAGATCGACGACTTTAAGGCGGATATTGCCGAGTATTACGAGCAGGAGGAGGACATTCTCTCCTATGCCCAGTTCGGCCAGGTGGCCGTTAAGTTCTTCCAGAAGAGAAGAGATAAGAAGTACGGTCTGGACGGCAAGCACGACGATATGGAGAATAAGATCCACGCAGTTTGATCGCAAAGGCGGAGTTTCGGCTCCGCCTTTTTTCTGTTTGTCATTCGCCGCCGGCGGGGCAGGGGAGAAAAATAAGCGGCAGTGCCGTACAGATTTTGCCAAAGGTGCCTATTTACTGAAAAAAAGGCCGTTTGGTGCAAGTTTTTGTTGACCTTGCCAACAGCCGGTGTTATAATCTATTCAGAAAATTTAACGGAGGGAATTTCATGAACGTATTGATTTTTGGTGGTACCGGCTTGCTTGGCTCCGCCGCAGCACAGATTTTTATTGACATGTAAAGACCATTGCTCTGCCCCCGCTGCCGGAAGGCGCACCCATCCCCGAGGAGATGGAAATTGAGTTTGGCAACTTTCTGGAACTGACCGATGAGCAGCTGGAAGCCGCTATGACCGGCGTAGACGCATTTGTGTATGCTGCCGGTGTGGACGAGCGTGTGGAATTCCCCGCTCCCGTTTATGACGCTTATAAGAAGTACAACATTGATCCCGTGGATCGCTGCCTGGCTATGGCCAAGAAGTGCGGCGTGAAGCGCTGCGTGGTGCTGGGTTCCTACTTCGCTTGGCTGGCTAAGGCTCGCCCGGAGATGGATCTGTGCGCCAAGCACCCCTACATCCGCTCTCGTGTGGATCAGGAGAAAGTGGCTGCCAAGTATGCTGACGAGAATATGGGCGTTGGCGTGCTGGAGCTGCCCTACATCTTCGGTACACAGCCCGGCCGTCGTCCCGTTTGGGTCATTCTGATCGAGCAGTTGCAGCGGTTTGAGAAAATGCCTTTCACCATGTATCCGGCCGGCGGTACGGCTATGCTGACCGTGCGCCAGGTAGGTGAGTGCATTGTTGGCGCTGCAGAGCAGGTACAGGGCTTCCGTGCTTACGGTATCTCCTGCTACAATATGCACTGGAGAGAGTTCCTGAAGATCGTTTATCGTGCTATGGACGGCATTCAGGATCGTAAGATCGTGGATGTACCCAAGTGGACTTTCCAGGCCTTTGGTCTGCATATGCGCAAGGAGTATGCAAAGCGCAATGTTCAGTCCGGTATTGATCCCGTGGGTCTGGCTGACATTATGGGTATGGACCTGTTCATTCCCACCGACGACACCAAGGAACTGGGCTGCACCCCCGATGATATCGAGGCTGCGATCTTCGACTCCATCGCTCTGTCCAAGGCTTCCTTTGAAGGCAAGGCAAAGCTGCTGGAAATGAAGGGCGAGTAATCCTACATAATCAAAATAAGCGCTCCGGAGCGATCCGGGGCGCTGTTTTTATGCCTATTTACAGAAGAAGCGGCAACCGCTTGGCTGCCGCTGGTTTGGTTTAGATGTGGCTTTTCAGATAAGAAAGTATCAGTGGATCCACCTGACTGTCATAATTCTTGCCCATAGAGTAATTCTCGCTGTTAAAGCCGTGATTGGCACCCTGAATGGGGTACAGGGTAGCGGATTTATAGGTTTCTACCGCCCGCTGGGAATAGCTGATGGGCACCCGGCTGTCCGCCGTGCCGTGAATGATAATTACATCTTTTGTGAAGTTCTTGATATTGCCGTAAATGTCATAGTCGATCAGGGTAGAAATATAATCGTGCCCCACGGTCATCACTAGGAAGTTGGCGGTCTTGGGCACCCGGCCTTTGTAATTCTTGGTCATTTCGTCCGCCATATTCAGTCCCGGGTACATTAGGATCAGCCCGCGTACCTTGCTGTTGTTCTTGGAGGCGGTCAGCGCCGATACCAGGCCGCCCTGGCTGGTGCCCAGCAGGAAGATCCTGTTCTTGTCCACCCGCTTAAGGGTGTGCGCTTTGCTTAGCACCGCCTCCAGGTCCTGCACCTCGGTAAACACGGTCATATCCGTAGTTTTGCCATCGCTTTTGCTCTGCTTGCTGCCGCCGCAAAAGTCAAAGCAGTAGGCCACATAGCCGTTCTTGGCCAGCATGGTGCAGTAAGCGTTCATGGACTTGTAAGTCAGCCCAAAGCTGTGGGACAAAATCACAGTGGGTCGGTTATAACCCACGCCGTCCGGCACATAAACCTGGCCGTAAATGCGGTTTTTGCCCCGGTTAGCCCAAACCGTTTCTGTATGGTACGCCTGCTTGGGGATATTGACTTTCACCGTCTTGGTGTTGCTCCAAGAGCCGTAATACTTCTTGCCGTTTAAGGTCTTATAGGGCCGCAGGTGCACATAATAGGTGCCGCTGTACGGCGCGTAATAGACGGCGGATCTGCTGCTGCCGCCCACCAGCACACTGTCGCCGTTTTTGAACTGCTTGTTGCGGGCGTAGATCACCTGATAGCCGCTGGCAGTTACCTTTTTCCAGCTGACGGTGATTTTTGCGCCGCCGGCCTTTACGGATTGCAAAGCAGCCTTGGACGGCTTTGTAACAACGGTCAGTGCCTTTGCCTTTTTGGAATACACTGTTTTTTTGCCGGACTTTTTGTAGGCGTGGATCTGGAGTTTATAAGTGGTGGCAGGGGACAGCTTTTTAACTGTGCCTTTGACCGTGCTGCCTTTGGTGACGGTGAGCACCGTTTTCCATTTTTTGCTCTTGCTGTCATACCGGCGAATGCGGTAGCCGCCGGCCCCCTTGACCTTGCTCCAACGCAGGCTGACGGTGCTTGCGGAGCAGCCGGTCATAGAGAATTTGGCCACATTGCCGGGGGCAGAAGCCGCCAGCGCCACCTCACCGGGCAAGATCATAGTCAGCGCCAAAAGAACGCTGAAGAGGGCGCACAAAGTGCGTTTGCATACGGATTTTTTCATTTCAATCACACTCCTTAAAACTTCCATCGGGTGTCCATCATTTTTTGCAGCAGATCAAAATAGGTCCAACCCAGCGCCCGAGCGGCGATCATGGTCAGGCAGTCCTGGTCCATGCGGTGGGGCCGTACTGCGCCGGTAATATTGGGCTTTGGGTTATAATCGAAAATAAAATACTGGCCGCTGTCATCGGCACGGCAGTCAATGCGAGAGAGTGCCCGCAGACCCAGCGGCGCCACCGTTTGGCGGCAGGCGTCTACAATGGTTTCCAATTCCGGGCTGTCGGTAGGCACGGCCTTGCTGTTCTCGCTCACCGGTACATCACCGTTATAGGGGGCAATGCCGCCCCGGTGCTGATACCGGGCCACCACCGGCAGGCAGGTACCGTCCGGAAAGACGGATAGGGTGATCTCCTGTCCGTTCAGGAACGGCTCCACCATCAGCCGATCGCCATAAATTTTTGCCGCTAATTCGGACGCTATTGCGGTTTCCAGCGCCGTTTGGTCACTGCACCGCACCACGCCCTGGCTGCCGCGGCCGCGAATGGGTTTCAGCACGCAAGGGTAGGGACCTTTGTAATCGGCGGTGGACTGCACGATGGTGTCCTCCACCACCGGCAGACCCAGGGCTGCCAGTTTGCGATTGGTGGCGTACTTATCGTCCAGCGCGTCCATAGCGGACGGGTCCTGGCCGATCAGGTATAAGCCCTGTCCACGGAACTGCTGCACCGGGTGGGTGGCGTACAGCACCGTATTCAGCCACAGGGTGTCCGCACCGGCGTCCAGGGCGGCCTGTATGCCGTCTGCGGTGTCCGGGAATACCCAGTCCAGGTCTGTTTTTATATCCGGCGCCTTGGCCGGTGTGATCACTTCTACGCCGTTCTCGGCAAGGCAGCAGGCCATATCCGCGCCGCTGTCCGCATAGCCGGTGGGCTTTCGCGGTTTGCGTATGCCGTCAATGGCCGGCGGCTCGCTTTTTTGATACAAAATTGCCGGTTTCATTTTATCGCTTCCTTACGCCCTCATAGTAGCACAAACCTTTTCTTTTGTAAATAAGTAGACAAAAATATTTATCATCGTCTGATAACGGCGGCAAAACCCGGTTGCCATTCGGCGCATTTGGTAGTATAATAGCGGGGAAGTTTTAAGACAGGACGAGAGCGTATGAAAGAACAAATCACCATTGAGGAGCTGCTGGTGCTGGAGCCGGGCAGCTACCTGCTTTACGATATGCGGGACCGCTATTCCTTTGATTACGGCGCCATTCCAGGCGCAGAGCATAAGGAGCAGGCGGCGATCTTAGAGGCGGCTGACACGCTCCCCAAGGACAAGCCGGTGATCATCTGTTGCAAAAGCGGTCTGCTTAGTGACGCAGTAGCAGAGGAGCTGCGCGCCCATGGGGTGCAGGCCATGAATTTGCAGGGCGGCTACTACGGCTATCTGATGCAAAGCCTGCACTTTGAGGCTGACAAGGCGAAGGAAGTGCAACACAGCATTCACAAGAAGTTCCATAAAGAGATCTGGAGTCGCTTTACCGCTGCGCTGGACGAATACCAGCTGCTGCAACCGGGGGACAAGGTGGCCGTTTGTATCAGCGGCGGCAAGGACAGTATGCTGATGGCACTGCTGTTCCAAGAACTGCAAAAGCACAGCCGCTTTCCCTTTGAGGTGGTGTACCTGGTGATGGACCCGGGTTACAGCCCCAAGAACCGAGAGGTGATCGAGCGCAACGCCCGCACCTTAGGGCTGCCCATTACCGTGTTTGAGACGGATATTTTCTCCTCCGTTTTGCATATAGAAAAGTCGCCCTGCTATATCTGCGCCCGTATGCGCCGGGGGCATTTGTACAACAAGGCCAAGGAACTGGGCTGCAACAAGATCGCCCTGGGCCACCATTATGACGATGTGATCGAGACCATCTTAATGGGTATGCTGTACGGCGGCCAGGTGCAAACTATGATGCCCAAGCTGCACAGCACCAACTTTGCCGGTATGGAGTTGATCCGGCCGCTGTATCTGGTGCGGGAGAGCAGCATTGAGCACTGGCGGGATCATAACGGCCTGCACTTTATCCAGTGCGCCTGCAAGTTTACGGACACTTGCACCTCCTGCAACCCGGACAATACCTCCAAGCGCAAGCGCACCAAGGAGCTGATCCAAATGCTCCACGAGGAAAGCCCCCAGGTGGAGAGCAACATCTTCCGCAGTGTGGAGCATGTGAATATTGACACGGTGATCGGCTACAAGCAGCACGGCCGGCTGCATTCGTTCCTGGACACTTACGACGAAACGGAATAAGCCTATATAAAACGAACCCCGGAGCACAAACTCCGGGGCTTTTTGTATCTCAATTGATTTTAGAAGTTTAGCAGACCAGCGCCGCCGTTGACTGCCATAAAGGCAGAGGAGAACACCAGAGACACAATGGTCATCAGCTTAATAAGAATGTTGATGGACGGGCCGGAGGTGTCCTTAAAGGGATCGCCTACCGTGTCGCCGACTACGGCAGCCTTATGGGCCTCAGAGCCTTTGCCGCCGTCTTCCAGGCCCTCAATGTACTTCTTGGCATTGTCCCAGGCACCGCCGCTGTTGGCCATAAAGATCGCCATCATTACGCCGCTGACCAGCGCACCGGCCAGCAGACCGCCCAGGCTCTCAACGCCCAGCAGGAAGCCTACCAGCAGGGGAGCCACCACTGCCATAATACCAGGCAGGATCATCTCTTTCAGCGCTGCGGTGGTGGAGATGGACACGCACTTGGTGTAGTCCGGCTTTTCCGTGCCCTTTAAGATACCGGGCTTTTCCCGGAACTGGCGGCGCACTTCCTCGATCATCTTGTTGGCCGCCTTGCCCACGGAACTCATGGTAAAGGCAGAGAACAGGAAGGGTAGCATACCGCCCAGGAACAGGCCGACCACCACTTTGGCGTCCAAAATGCTCATACCGCCGTTGGTGATATTGGTGGTCTCTGCAAAGGAGGCAAACAGTGCCAGTGCCGTTAAAGCAGCGGAGCCGATGGCAAAGCCTTTGCCTACCGCAGCCGTGGTGTTGCCCACGCTGTCCAGCTTATCGGTGATCTTGCGCACAGAGCTGTCCAGTTCGCTCATTTCGGCAATACCGCCGGCGTTGTCCGCAATGGGACCGTAAGCGTCAACCGCTACGGTGATCCCGGTGGTGGACAGCATACCTACAGCAGCCAGTGCAATACCGTACAGGCCCAGGAACTTATAAGACAGCAGAATGCCCACGGCGATAAACAGCACCGGAATGGCGGTGGAGCGCATACCCACGCTCATACCGCTGATAATGTTGGTGGCTGCGCCGGTCTTAGAACTTTCTGCAATTTCTTTAACAGACTTATAATGATCGGAAGTATAAATCTCCGTCAGCTTGCCAATGGCAGTGCCCACGATCAGGCCGCACAGCACGCACCAAAAGCCGTTCATGGTGCCCAGCATAAAGTGGCTCAGCACCCCGGCGGCGATGATCACCAGCGCCGTTGCGGTGTATTCACCCCGGTTCAGGGCACGCTGGGGGTCGGTGCCGTCCTTGGCACGCACAAAGAAAGTGGCGATTACAGAGCCGAGAATGCCCACGCCGCACAGCACCAGCGGGAAGATCGCCGCATACAGCCGATCGCTGACTGTGGTGGCCGCAAAGGCCAGGGTAATGGCAGAGATGATGGAGCCAACATAGCTTTCAAACAAATCGGCGCCCATACCGGCCACATCGCCTACATTGTCGCCCACATTGTCTGCAATGGTGGCCGGGTTGCGGGGGTCGTCCTCCGGAATACCGGCTTCCACTTTACCTACCAGGTCGGCGCCCACATCCGCAGCCTTGGTATAAATACCGCCGCCAACACGGGCAAACAGGGCGATAGAAGACGCACCCAGGCTAAAGCCGGTGAGAATATTCAGCGCAGAGGCGTCGCTGACCAGATCGTACTTGCTGTTCAGGAACAGGAAGATCAGCCCCACGCCGATCACGCCCAGGCCCACAACAGACAGACCCATTACGGCGCCGCCGCTAAAGGCGATCTTCAGCGCTTTATTCATACCCCGCTCCCGGGCAGCGTTGGCGGTACGCACATTGGCCTTGGTGGCCACGGTCATACCAAAGAACCCGGCCAGGGTAGAGAACAGGGCGCCGATCACAAAGCAAACGGCGGTGAGCCAGTTGATCACCAGGCCGATCACCAAAAACAGCACCACGGCAAAAACGATCAAGATCCGATACTCGGCAAACAAAAAGGCGCGTGCGCCGGTGGCAATGGCGTCGGCGATCTCTTTCATTCTCGCCGTGCCGGCCTCTTTCTTGCTGATATAGCGGGCGGTGAACAGGGCAAACAGCAGCGCCACCAAACCGCACACAGGTACAAGGTACAATAACTTTTCCATAAACAACCTCTCCCGGTCCGAATTCCGGCAAAGCCGGGAATTCATGTACTTTAATTTATTTTTACCATACTTGTAAGAAAAAGTCAACAAACAAAAAAGCCGCTTTGTTATAAGGATTGTTGATGTTAGACAAAAATATGCAAAATCGGCGGTATAAGTGCATAAGATTTCATACAGCTGCCAAAAAAAGACCGATCCGTGCATAAAAAAACAGTACGGAAGAACCGTACTGTTTTTGTCGCTATTATAATAGTATGTAAGACTTAGTCGGCAGCCTTTTCGTTCTGCTCTGCCAAACGGGCAGCGCGCTTTTCGGCCAGTTCCACGATCATCTGCTGCTGCAGGTCACCGTGAATGTTGTAGAACAGGAAAGACAGACCGTAAAGGCCACGAGCCAAACCGGGCAGGATACAGAACACAGCCCAAATACCGGACAGAATGCCGGGATCCGTCTGGGGCACAGCGTTGCCCAGAGAGTCGGTCAGGGGAATGTAGTTGATCCAGGTCAGCACCATACCGGACAGCCAGGAGGTAATGGAGGTGGCCAGCTTGGTGAAGTAGCCCTGCACGGTGGTCACCAGCGCCTCGTTGCGCAGGCCGTGTTTCCATTCCATATAGTCCAGCGCCTCTGCGGTCAGAATGGGGTTGACTACCTGGATCACTTTATTGGGCAGACCGCAAATGGTCAGGCCAAAGACCACCCAAATGAAGTTGAGGATCCGGTGGTCGGAGAAAGTCTGACCAAAGGGGTGGTAACCGATAAAGAACAGAGTAAAGTAGGCCACGCCGCCGAACACACCGGCCAGGATCGCCGTTACACGGGCACCCAGTTTCTTGACCATTTTGGCAGCCATCGGCACCATCAGGTAGTTGGGAATACCGGTAAACAGGCCGCAGATGGTCTGGTTCATAATGGCGCCGGTATTGTTCAGCCAGAAATACTGCTCGGAAGAACCGCCGACGGCCTTAAAGTTGTTGAAGAAATCAGACAGAATGATGGCAAACAGGGGACGGTTGGAGAAGATCTCCTTAATGGACTGGAGGATGGAGGTCTCGTTCATTTCCTCACGGCTCATCAGCGGCACGCGCTCCCGCATATTGAAGAACCCAAACACCGAGAACCCGGCGCAAAGGATCAGCATACAGTAGGCAAAGCCGGTGTACACGCCCTGCATAGTAATGTTCTTGTTGATCTTCGGCAGCAGCTGTACAAACACAGGTACAAGCGAGGGCAGCCAGGTGCCGAACAGCTCAAAGAACTTGGTGGTGGTGATCAAATTGTTTCGCTCGTCGTTATTTGGCGTTATGTTATAGACAAGCAGCCAGTAGGCGCCAAAGTAGCTCATACCCAGACCGTACAGCAAGATACCCACCGCAGACCAAATGATCTTCTGCGTAGAGTTCAGATCCGGGGCGGTAAACATCATATAACCGCCGATAAGCCACATAGGCAGGGACAGGATCAGGAACGGCCGAATACGACCCCAGCGGGTACGGGTACGGTCAATGATCAGTCCGCTGATGGTATCGTCCGCCGCGTCGTAGATCGAGGCAAACAGGTTGATGTTTGCGTATGCGGTGGTGTTCAGCTTTAAGAACTGGATCATAAAGAATTCCTTGAACGCACTGGTAAACTGGTCCAAGTTCTTCTTACCGAAGTTCACCAGCACAAAGGCGGCGATCTCCTTAGGTGACAAGTAGCGCTTTTTGGTATAAGCCAGCTTTTCCAATTCTTCCAGTTCAGAATCGTTCAGCTGCTGAGACTCGACTTTTTCTGCCAAAATTTTCCCTCATTTCAGGGCCGTAGCCCAACAAAATCATAACGATATAATTTTAGCATAAGAACTACGCCAAATCAACACCTTTTTCTGTACAAAAGTGACAAGATAATGCACGATAGGAAACGGTGTGTAACATTTCTTCCGCCTTTTGATTTTTGGCGGCAATTCTATTGACAACCGGGGCCAAACATTATAAAATATTTTGGTGAATATGAATGACTGTTACCGGTTTTGATCGGCGATTTTTATTCATTCATAACAGATACCAGCGCCACGGCGCCGAAAGGATGTAGACTATGGCATCGACCTGCCCCAACTGCGGCAAGAAATTGCATTTTTGGAACATTAAGGCGGAGTGCTCCGCCTGCGGTGTGAGTATTCCCAACTATAATTGGGAGGAAAGACTGGAGGAGGACAACCGCAATGCGGAACACGCGTTCGGCGTATTTAACCGTACCCTCAGCCGTATGGCGTACTCCATGTGGGGCACTAAGCTGCGCATTGCCCGCCTGGTGCTGACCTTTTTACCGGCTGTGGGGTTCATTCTCCCTTGGGCCAACATAAAGGGCACCGGCTCCAACTTTGTGCTGAGCATTCTCTCTTTTGACGGCAGCAAGTCGCTGATCGACTTTTTTAAGGCGTTTTTTGGCGATACAGGGCTGTTTACCACCACCATGGGTATGGAGGGCTACAGCGGCCCGGTGACCCTGGGTGTGATCGGCTACTTCCTATTTTTGCTCAGCGCGCTGTTTATCGTGATCGCATTCTTTATGGTGCTGATCCGCTGCAAAAATTCTAAGACAAAGACCACCATTGTATTTGATGTGCTATCCATTGCAGCTTCTGTCGCCGCCGTGATCTGCTTTACCGTTGGCGGTCAGCGGGGCGCGGACCTGGGCGCATTCAGCTTTGGCGGCAACGCGGCACTGGCGCCCAGCGGTGCCATCGGCTGGGGCTACTTTGTGGCGCTGCTTTTGCTGCTGGTGGCCACCGGTATGAACATTGCCGTAGTTAAGGCGCCTGCCAAGTCCGATGAAGAGCTGGAAAACGAGCGCCTGGCCCGGGTAGCTGCCAAGGAAGAAAAGGAACGCCTGGCTGACGAAAAGCGGGAACTTGAGCGTGTACAAGCCGCCAAGAAAGCCCAGGAAGAAGAAAAGGCCAAGGTGGAAGAGGCCAAGCGCAAGCTGGCTGCCAAGGCAGAAAAGCGCAAGAATAAATAATAACAAAAGGGAGCGGCACAGCTGCGGCAGATCGCCGAGCCTGCGGCTCCTTTTTTGTTACCTTGACCGGCAAAGCCGGTTTTGGTATAATGGTAAAAAGACTGGAATATAACTGGAGTGATACGATGGCAGAGGATAAGAAAGAACTGACCCCGGCAGGGGAGAAGAAAGCAAAGAAGAAGCTCACCGGCAAGCAAAAAGGCATTATCGCCGGTGTGGTAGTGGCCGTGGTGGTGCTGCTGGTGGGCATTGCCGGTTATGTGGTGACCCATGTGAACAACTACGGCTTTTATAATAAGCTGGTGATCGCCCTGGCGCCGGATAAGATCGAGGACTACGGCAAGACCTTTTATCTCAAGACCAACCCGGCCTATGACCAGGAGAAGGCCCCCAACGAGCCCATGTTCATTTGCTACTACAAGGACGCAAACGGCAAGGAAGTGGACCTACCCGGCGGCACCTATAAAGAGGACGGCAACAACGGCCAGGTGCTCATTGCGTTCCTGGGCAAAGCCGCCGAGAAAGTGGTCGCCATTCAAAAGACCGTGACCATTATCTTTTGGGTACTGGTGGCTGTGGCCGTGTGCGTGCTGATCTATATTTGGTATCGGCTGGACGCCCGCTATGAGGAGCGCCAAAAGCTGGCTGCCCACGGCGGCAAAGAGATCGACAAAAAGAAACGCAAAAAATAAGTCTGCCATCGGCAGAGCGAGGTTTGCTTATGAACTACGATTTATTGTTTTCTCCCGCCAAGATCGGCAATGTTACGGTAAAGAACCGCATTATTATGGAGCCTATGTGCATGGGCTTTGGCCAGTTTGACGGGCGTGCCACGGATACCATGATGGACTACTACGAGGAGCGCGCCAAGGGCGGCGTGGGGCTGATCTTTACGGAGATCACCCGGGTCAACGACCTGACCGGTGCTTCTTCCTTTGGTCAGCTGGGCATGAGCCATGATTACCAGATCGACTCCCTGCGCACCATGGCCCAGCGGGTACACCGCCACGGCACCAAGCTAATGGTGGAGCTGCACCATCCGGGGCGGCAAAATCTGGGTCTGATGGTGGGCACACTGCCCATTTGCGTGGCCGGTGACCGCTTTCTCGGCTCCGCCTACGCCAAGCTGCTGTATGGCAGCGTGATCCCCCCCGGCAAGAAGTTGCAGGACAAGGACATTGTGCCCCGCACGGTGGCGCCCAGTCGGTGCGAAAAGAGCAAAATGAGCGAGAGCGTCAACCGCGGCCTGTCCCATCGGGGCGTGCAGCGGCTGATCATGCAATTTATTGAGGCGGCGCAAAGAGTGAAGAAAGCCGGCTGTGACGGTGTGGAACTGCATGCTGCCCACGGCTATCTCATTCAGCAATTTTTGTCTCCCAACACCAACCGGAGAACGGACGAGTACGGCGGTTCGCTGGAGAACAGAATGCGGTTTTTGACGGAGATCATTGACGGCATTCGCATTACCTGCGGGCGTGATTTTCCCATTGTGGTGCGCCTGTCGGTGGACGAGATGTACGACCGTATCGGCCAGCCGGGCAAGGGCTACGGCCTGGACGAGGGCCTGCAAATGGCCAAAATTCTGTCTGACAAACGCATTGACGCCATTGATGTGTCCTCTGCGTGCTACGATACATTCAACTACTGGCTGGAGCCGGTAACTTTCTCTTGCGGCTGGCGCAAGCACCTGGCACAGGCGGTCAAGGAAGTGGTGAATATTCCCGTGATCGCCGCCAACCTGATCCGTGCCCCGGAGCAGGCGGAGGAGCAGCTGGCACAGGGGATCCAGGACTTTGTGGGTCTTGGCCGCCCGCTGATCGCCGATCCCTACTGGGCGGATAAGGCAGAGCAGGGGAAAGCCAATGAAATTCGCCACTGTATCAACTGCCTGTACTGTTTTGAGAGTATGATGGAGGGGGCCTATAAGGGCGAGCACGGCCATTGCTCCGTGAACCCCTTTGTTGGCCGGGAGCGCACCCTGCTGGTGCAAAACGGGAATGGGCGCAAGGTGGTCATTGCCGGTGCCGGTCCTGCGGGACTGACGGCTGCGGAGCTGCTGGCTCGCCGCGGATTTGATGTAACGGTATTGGAAAAAGCCAAGACCCCCGGCGGTCAGGTGCTGCTGGCAGCCAAACCGCCCCATAAGGAGCGTATGGCCTGGTGCACGGAAGATCTGACCACCCTGGCTAAAGCTGCGGGTGCGGAAATTCGCACCGGGGTAGAGGCCACGGCGGAGACCATTGCCGCTTATAACCCCTATGCCGTGATCTGCGCCACCGGCGGCAGTGCGGTGCACCCCAAGGCCTTTAGCGGCAAGAATGTGTGCACGGTGACGGATATTCTCACCGGCAAGGTGAAAGTGAAAAACAAGCAGGTGGCGGTGATTGGTTCCGGTATGACCGGGCTGGAGACCTCCGAACTGCTGGCAAGCCAGGGCAACCGGGTGACCATTGTGGAGATGGCGCCCCGCATTGCGCCGGGTGCGTACTTCCAGCATGTGGACGACGCTATGCCCAAGTTGCAGGCGGCCCGCACCGTCTTTATGGTGGGGCAAAAGTTGCTGGCCGTCCATCCGGACAGCATTGAGTTGGAGCAGGTGGATACCGGCAGCAAGACCATGGTGCCTTGCGATCTGGTGGTGCTCTCCCTGGGCGTGCGCCCGGAGAACGGCCTGTATGAAAGCATAAAGAGCAGCTTCAGCCGGGTATATAATATCGGCGACAGCAACAAGATCGGCCGTATCCACAACGCCACAGAAGCCGCTTACCAGCTGGCAATGTCCCTGTAAATTACATAAAAAACGACCCCGAACCGCTCTGGTTCGGGGTTTTTATATAAAAAATTGCAATTTTTCTTTGTATTTTGCGGATCATCTGTTATAATAGGCACATTCCAAGGAGAGGATGTGGAGTTATGGGCGGATATTTTGCCGCAGTATCCAAAGAGGATTGCGTATTTGATTTGTTTTTCGGGGTGGACTACCACTCCCACCTGGGCACACGCCGGGCGGGTATGGCGGTGTATGACCCGGAGAACGGCTTTGACAAGGCCATACATAATATTGAAAACGCGCCGTTTCGTACCAAGTTCACCAAAGAGTCCCAGGAAATGCACGGCAATATGGGCATTGGTTGCATTTCTGATTTTGAGGCGCAGCCCATTCTGGTGCGCTCCCACCACGGCACCTTTGCCATTACCACGGTAGGCAAGATCAATAATGCAGACGCCATTGTGGACGAGATCATCGGCACCAACGCCCATTTCTTTGAAATGCGAAACGGCGAGATCAACCCCACGGAACTGGTGGCGGCGCTGATCGACCAGAAAGAGAATTTTGTAGAGGGCATTCGCTACGCCCAGGATGTGATCGACGGCTCCATGAGTATGCTGCTGCTGACCCCAAAGGGGGTGTACGCTGCCCGGGACAAGCTGGGCCGCACACCCATTGTGCTGGGCCAAAAGTCGGACGGTTACTGCGCCAGCTTTGAGAGCTTTGCCTATCTGAATTTGGGCTACACAGACTACAATGAACTTGGCCCCGGCGAGATCGTGGTGCTGACCCCGGAC
The DNA here is from genome assembly GCA_963642245.1 of Bifidobacteriaceae bacterium. Taxonomy (GTDB): domain Bacteria; phylum Bacillota; class Clostridia; order Oscillospirales; family Acutalibacteraceae; genus CAG-217. The sequence goes on from CAVIFY010000005.1 coordinate 80,867, forward strand.
GGTGTGCAGCAGCTGGTTGCACCGGGTAAGAAAATGAAAATTTGCACCTTCCTGTGGGTGTATTACGGTTATCCGTCCTCGTCCTATCAAGGGATCAGCGTGGAGAAAATGCGCTACCACTGCGGCGAGCTGCTGGCCGGCCGTGACGACGCCAAGCCGGATATTGTGGCCGGTGTGCCGGACTCTGGTATTGCCCACGCCATCGGTTATGCCAACGCCTCCGGCATTCCGTTCTCTCGTCCCTTTGTAAAGTACACGCCCACCTGGCCCCGCTCCTTTATGCCGCCCAATCAGACCAAGCGCAACCTGATCGCCAAGATGAAGCTGATCCCGGTGCACGATCTGATCGAGGGTAAGAGCCTGCTACTTATTGACGACTCCATCGTGCGCGGCACCCAGCTGCGGGAGACCACGGAATTTTTGTACGCCAGCGGTGCGAAAGAAGTGCATATCCGCCCGGCGTGCCCGCCGCTGCTGTTTGGCTGTAAGTACCTGAACTTCTCCCGCTCCACCTCGGAGATGGAGCTGATCACCCGCCGTGTGATCCAGGAATTGGAGGGCGGCGATCCCACGGATGAAGTACTGGCAGAGTACGCCGACCCGGACAGCGAGAAGTACGCCGCTATGGTAGAGAAGATCGGCGAAAAGCTGCACTTTACCAGCCTGCGCTACCACCGACTGGACGATATGATCGCCTCTGTGGGTATTCCGGCAGACCAGCTGTGCACCTACTGCTGGAACGGTAAAGAATAAATAATAAAAAAAGAAAAAGAACAGTTACCCTTGCGGATAGCTGTTCTTTTTTGCTATTGAAATAGATGCTATTTATAGATTTATATCAATAACCGGTTACTCTGCCTTCATGTTCGCAAAGCACTCGCTGCAATAGACCGGACGGTCTTCCCGCGGCTCAAAGGGAACCTTGCAGGCAGCGCCGCAGTTGGCGCAAACAGCATCGTGCATTTCGCGGGGACCGCGAGCGGCGGCTTTTCTTGCGCTACGGCAAGATTTGCAGCGCTGGGGCTCGTTGACAAATCCCTTTTCAGCATAGAACTCCTGTTCACCGGCTGTAAAGACGAATTCGTTCCCACAATCCTTGCAGACTAATGTTTTGTCTTCGTACATTGGACCTTAACTACCTCTCATAAGATTTATTCAAAAAGAAGCGTCAGCTTCTTACGAATACGCTGTAATGCGTTGTCCACCGCCTTGGGGCTTTTGCCCAGTCGGGCGGCTATGTCTGCATAACGAAAACCGCCGATGTGCAGGCGCAGTACCTCATTCTCCATAGGGGACAGCTGCTCCTCCAGCGCCCGGCTCAGGCGTGCCACACTCTCCGCGGCCAAAAAATCGTCCTCCGCACTGACGGCTGTACCGGCGTGGTCCAAATAGTCCTCCAAGGGGACCATATTGTCTGCCGGAACATCTTTGCGGCGGCTGAATTTGCGCAGAGCGGTCTGTATTGCATTTTCAATACAAGTACCGGCAAAAGTGCGAAAAGCGGCGCCTCGCTCCGGTCGGTAGGCACGCAGGGCGGCCAGCAGACCGATCATGCCCTCCTGGACCAGATCGTCCTTCTCCAGCGGAGAGTGAATATACTTCATGGCGATCATCTCCACCGTAGGGCGCATGGCGTGGACCAGTGCGTTTATGGCTTCGCCGCTGCCGCTTTGGGCGGCGGGAACCAGCGGTTCAATATCTGTTTTCTTCGTTGCTGACATAATTTTCCTGCCTTATGATTGATTATACAACGGTTATTGGTCACAGTCAACAATTTTTCATTCTGCAAGGGAAAATTCTTATCTAACTTGGATAATAATAAGCAAAACGCTAAATGTGGTGATTATCTATATTGGGCTTATACATTGAAGCGGAACAGCACCACATCGCCGTCCTGCATCACATACTCTTTGCCCTCGCTGCGGACTAAGCCTTTCTCCTTGGCAGCCGTCATACCGCCACAGGCTACCAGATCGTCAAAGGATACCACCTCGGCGCGAATGAACCCCCGCTCAAAATCCGTATGGATCTTACCGGCGGCCTGGGGTGCCTTGGTGCCTTTTTTGATGGTCCAGGCGCGCACTTCCGGCTTGCCGGCGGTCAGGTAGGAGATCAGGCCCAAAAGGGAATAACTCTTCTTGATCAGACGATCCAGTCCGCTTTTTTCCAGTCCCATATCGCTCAGGAACATCGCCTTTTCGTCCTCGTCCAGCTGGGCGATCTCCGCCTCCATCTCTGCACAGATGGGCAGGGTCTCCGCACCCTCTGCGGCAGCGATCTCCTCCACGGCCTTGTAGTAGGGATTGCTGTCGATCCCGGCGTTAAAATCGTCCTCGCCTATATTGCAGGCATAGATCACCGGCTTGATGGTCAGGAGAGATACCTCTTTCAGGTACTCCTGCTCGTCCTCGCTGATCTCCACACTGCGGGCGGTCTTGCCCTCTTCCATCTCTGCTGCCAGCCGCTCCAGGAACGCCACCTCCGGCGCCAGGGTCTTGTCGCCCTTCATAGCCTTTTTGCGGCTGTCGATCCGGCGGTTCAGAATATCCAGGTCGGAGAGGATCAGCTCCAGGTTGATGGTCTCAATGTCCCGTGCCGGGTCCACAGAGCCGTCCACATGGGTAATGTCGTCATTCTCAAAGCAGCGCACCACATGGATAATGGCGTCCACCTCGCGGATATGGGACAGGAATTTGTTGCCCAGGCCCTCGCCCTTGGACGCGCCCTTGACCAGCCCGGCAATGTCCACAAACTCAATGGTGGCCGGGGTGAATTTGTCCGGGTGGTACATCTCCGCCAGCTTGTCCAGTCGTTCGTCCGGCACGCTGACCATACCCACATTGGGCTCTATGGTGCAAAAGGGGTAGTTGGCGCTCTGGGCGCCTGCGTTTGTAATGGCGTTAAAAAGTGTGCTCTTGCCCACATTTGGCAAGCCTACGATACCAAGTTTCATTCTCTTAGCTCCAATGTTTGAATTACACGCTCTTTGGTGCGAATATAAGTATATACCAAGGCCGCTGTTTTTACAAGGATAAATTTTTCTTGACATAGTATCGCAAATATCCTAAAATATATATTAAATTTTTGTGACAGGAGAGGAATTCAATGGAACTCAACGGCTCTCAGATCGTTCTTGAAGTGCTGAAAGAACAGGGCGTAGACACCGTCTTTGGCTACCCCGGCGGCACGATCCTGAATATTTTTGATGAACTTTACAAATACGGCGATACCTTTAAGCATATTTTGACCGCCCACGAGCAGGGCGCGTCCCACGCGGCGGACGGGTACGCCCGCGCCACCGGCAAGGTAGGCGTGTGCTTTGCCACCTCCGGCCCCGGTTCCACCAACCTGGTGACCGGTATTGCTACGGCGTATATGGACTCTGTGCCGGTGGTTGCCATTACCTGCAACTATGCCACCTCCGGCCTGGGGCGTGACAGCTTCCAGGAGGTAGACATTTGCGGCATTACCATGCCTATTACCAAGCACAACTTCCAGGTGAAGTCTGTGGAGGAACTGGCGCCTACGCTGCGCCGGGCATTCCGTATTGCCCAGACCGGGCGCAAAGGCCCTGTGCTGGTGGATATTCCCAAGGATATGACCTCCGCCACCTGCGCGTATGTGGCAGAGCCGAAAGTGGAGATCGAGCCGTTCAAAATGCCCAAGCAGTCCTGCGTGGACCGGGCGCTGGAATTGCTGAAAAATGCCAAGAAGCCGCTGATCTATGTAGGCGGCGGCGCTATCCTCTCCAATGTGGGGGAGGACCTGATCACCTTTGCCGAGAAGTTGGACGCCCCGGTGGTATCCTCTCTGATGGGCCTGGGTGCGTTCCCCTACGGCCACCCGCTGCATGTGGGGCTGATCGGTATGCACGGCCATTTTGAGGCCAACAAGGCCGCCCACGACTGCGATGTGCTTATTACCTGCGGCGCCCGTTTCTCCGACCGTGTGGCCGGTAACCGCAAGAAGTTTGCGCCCAATGCGGAGATCTTACATATTGACATTGACGCGGCGGAGATGGATAAAAACATTTTCTCCAACTACCACTTGCGCGGCGATCTGGCAGAGATCCTGCCTATGCTGACCCGCAGTGTGGAGCAGATGGATCACAGCGACTGGAAAGCGGAGATCGAGGCCAGCCGCCATCCCTTTAAGCAGTTGCAGATCGGGGATTATGTGAACCCCCAGACCTTGATCGAAAAAATCGACGAAAAGACCCCGGACGACACCATTGTGGTGACCGATGTGGGCCAGCACCAGCTGTGGGCTGCCCAGTTCTATAAGTACACCCGGCCCCGCACCCTGCTGACCTCCGGCGGCCTGGGCACCATGGGCTATTCCATGGGTGCTGCCTTTGGCGCGGCTATGGGCTGCCCGGACCAAACGGTGGTGATGTTTGCCGGTGACGGCGGTTTCCACATGAACCTGTCCGAGCTGGCTACCATGGCGTCCTACAATATCCCGGTAAAGATGTTCATTATGAACAACACCGTGCTGGGTATGGTGCGCCAGTGGCAAAAGCTGTTTTATGAAAATCGCTTTTCCGATACGGACCCCCACCGGGTAACGGATTTTGTGAAGGTGGCAGAGGCCTTTGGCGTAAAGGGTCTGCGGATCAGCACCAATGATGATATTGACGCCGTGCTGGCAGAAGCGCTGGCTTATCCCGGCCCGGTGCTGGTGGACTGCCGCATTTCGCCGGACAGCAATGTGCTGCCGATGATCCCGCCCGGCGGCGCACACACGGATATTATTGAGCAGTTTAACTGATTGGAGGCAAGGAAGATGAAAGAAAAATTGGTTTTATCTGTTCTTGTGGATAACGAGAGCGGCGTGCTGCAACGGGTTGCCAGCCTGTTCTCCCGCCGTGCATACAACATCTCCTCCCTGACGGTGAGCGAGACGGAGGACCCCAACTTTTCCCGTATGACCATTGAGACCAACACGGAGCCGGAGAACTTCCGCCAGATCAAGCGCCAGCTGTTGAAGCTGGAGATCGTGAAGAAAGTGTCCGAGCTGACCCCGGACAACTCCGTGTCCTCTGAGCTGCTGCTGGTAAAGGTGCACGCCCAGGGCATTCCGGAGAAGAACGCGCTGCTGGCATTCAACGCCGGTTACGGCGCTCGTGTGCTGGACATTTCTGCCGAGACGGTGACCCTGGAGTTCACCGGCGCAGGGGAAATGCTGGACGCCTTTATTCAGCGTCTGGAGCAGCGCTTTAGCATTGTAGAACTGGCGCGTACCGGCGTGACCTCGCTGGAGCGCGGCGCCGGTTCCTTTACGGACGATATTTAAGGACGGTGACGATCATGGGAATGACAATGACGCAAAAGATCCTGGCGGCTCACGCCGGTTTGGATCATGTGGTGGCCGGTCAGCTGATCGAGGCCAAGCTGGATATGGTGCTTGGCAACGATGTGACCTCTCCGGTCGCCATTAACGAGATGAATAAATTTGGCAAGGACGGCGTGTTTGACAAGACCCGCATTGCCCTTGTAATGGACCACTTTACCCCCAATAAGGACATTCAGTCCGCCCAGAACTGCAAGCAGGTGCGCACCTTTGCCCGCGCCCACGGCATTACCCATTACTTTGATGTGGGCAATATGGGTATTGAGCACGCACTGCTGCCGGAGCAGGGGATCGTGGCCTGCGGCGACTGCGTGATCGGCGCAGACAGTCACACTTGTACCTACGGCGCACTGGGTGCGTTCTCCACCGGTGTAGGCTCTACGGATATGGCTGCCGGTATGGTTACCGGTAAGGCCTGGTTCAAGGTGCCCTCTGCCATTAAAGTGGAGATCACCGGCAAAAAAGCGCCCTTTATCAGCGGCAAGGATGTGGTGCTGCACCTGATCGGTGAGATCGGCGTGGACGGCGCCCTCTACCAGTCTTTGGAATTCACCGGCGACGGCATTGCAGAGCTGTCTATGGACGACCGGCTGTGTATCAGCAATATGGCCATCGAGTGCGGCGCCAAGAACGGCATTTTCCCGGTAGATGATGTGACCTTGCAGTATGTGAACGGCCGCGCAGAGCGGGAATATACCATTTATGAGGCGGACCCGGACGCGGAGTACACCCGCACCGTAAAAATTGATCTGAGCACCTTAAAGCCCACCGTGGCGTTCCCGCACCTGCCGGAGAACACCCACACCATTGATGAGGTGGACGGTGAGAAGATCGCCATTGACCAGGTAGTGATCGGCTCCTGCACCAACGGCAGAATGGAAGATATGCGCGCCGCAGCGGCGATCTTGAAGGGTCGCAAAGTGGCGCAAGATGTGCGTGTGATCGTGATCCCGGCCACCCAGCGCATTTATTTGCAGTGCATTGAGGAGGGTCTGACCCAGATCTTTATTGAGGCCGGCGCAGTGGTGTCTACGCCCACCTGCGGCCCCTGCCTGGGCGGCCATATGGGTATTTTGGCTGCCGGTGAGCGGGCGGTTTCTACCTCAAACCGGAACTTTGTGGGCCGTATGGGTCACACGGAGTCTGAGATTTATTTGGCCTCTCCCGCCGTGGCGGCTGCCTCTGCGGTCAAGGGCTATATTGCCGACCCGGCAACGGTGTAAGGAGGTCACGGTATGTTAGCAAAAGGTAAGGTACATAAGTTCGGCGACAATGTGGACACGGATGTGATCATCCCTGCCCGCTACCTGAACAAAAGTGACGAGGCCTGGCTGGCCTCCCATTGTATGGAAGATATTGACAAGGATTTTGTAAACAAGGTACAGCCCGGCGACATTATGGTGGCCAAGGCCAACTTTGGCTGCGGCTCCTCCCGTGAGCACGCGCCCATTGCCATTAAGGCCAGCGGTATCAGCTGTGTGATCGCCTCCACCTTTGCCCGCATTTTCTACCGCAACGCCATCAACATCGGTCTTGCGATCTTAGAGTGCGACCAGGCTGCCAACGAGATCAACGCAGGCGACGAAGTGCAGGTGGATTTTGACAGCGGCGTGATCACGGACCTGACCACCGGCAAGGTGTACCAGGCCCAGCCGTTCCCGCCGTTCATTCAGAATATTATTAAAAACGGCGGTTTGATGAAGTCCATTGGTTAATTCTTTTCAGCAAAGGGTTTTAAGTGATGAAGCAGTTTGTTTTGAATGAAGAAAATTTAAGAAAAGGCTGGAGCGGCGCCTCGGAATACTGGTATTCCCGCAAGGATATGCAGGTGCGCAGTATGGCAGAGCTGGCAGAACTGGACCACCCGGAGGATACCGGCACCTCGGCGTATCTGCTTTCTCTGGGCTATATTCCGTACTTCTATGTGACGGACGGCGAGGTCATGCGTGCCTTTGTTCAGTCCATGGGCAACGCCAAGATCAAGGCGGTGTTTGACCAGACCCCGGACGACGCGCTGGTGGAGACTTTTTGGAAGTATTTTAACGCCTACAAGGAGTTCTCCGAGAAGTTCGACGCGTTCCAGACCGAGTATGTGCGCAAAAAGGCGGCAGATTGGTGCTACGAAAACGGCATTGACTACACCTTTGACGCGGAATAAGCAAATAAAAAAACGCCCGACAGTCCCCAAACTGCCGGGCGTTTTCTTGTAAAAATCAAATATACGAGTGCTCCATAGTGGCCACCACCCGCAGGTGCGGGTCTCGCTGCTCCACCGCCGCCTGTACTTCCTTTAGGATTTGGCTGCGGTGCTTTTTGTGCTCCTTGGGCACCACAATGTCCATGATCAGGTTGATGTGGTCGCTGCACTGCACCAGCCGAAAATCGTGAAAGCGCAGCTGCGGGTCGTAGTTCCGGAGAATGTCCGCCATCAGATCGCGGTATTTGTCCACGGTGGCGTCGTGGATCACAATGGGGTCCATGTGAATACAAATAACGATTTGCAGGTCCTTGCTGATTTGGTGCTCCACCTTGTCGATCGCATTGTGGATTTCCATAATATCCTGGTCGGAGGGCACTTCTGCGTGGGCGGAGGCAATGACCCGCCCCGGGCCGTAGTCGTGGATAATTAAGTCGTGGACCCCTACGATCAGCGGCTCTGCCAGCATACGGCGCTCGATCTCCTCCACCAGCTCTTTACTGGGCGCCTGGCCCAGCAGGGGACCCATAATGTCCTTTAAGGTGCCCACGCCCCCGGCAATGATAAACGCAGCCACCAGCAGACCCATAATGCCGTCTGCCCGGTCAAAGGCGGTAAAGGCAGACAGCAGCAGCGCCACGCCCGCTGCGCCGGTGGAAATGCAGTCGTTCAGGCTGTCCTGGCGCACGGCTTTCAGGTTCAGGTTGTTGCTCTCTTTATACAGCGCCTGATTAAAGTACGCCATCCACAGCTTGATCCCGATGGACAGCGCCAGCACCGCCAAAGTAACGGCACTGAACTGCACTGTTTGGGGGTGAATGATCTTCTCAATGCTGCTTTTGCCCAGTTCAAACCCCATCAGGAAGATGAAGAAATCCACGATCAGGGCGCTGATGTACTCCATTCTGCCGTGGCCGAAAGGGTGGTCGTTGTCCACCGGCTTACCGGCGATCTTGGCACCGATCACGGTGACGATATTGGACGAGGCGTCGGACAGGTTATTGGCTGCGTCTGCGGTGATGGACACCGAGTGGCTCACCGTGCCGCAAATGAACTTGAGCACAGACAGCAGCAGGTTGCAGAGAATGCCCACAATGCCGCTGAGCACGCCGTAGCGCTGGCGATCTTTGGCACTTTGGTTCGCATTCTTTGGTATGAATTTATGGATCAAATACTTGGTCATAGCCCTGGCCCTCTTTTTTGTAGTATTTTTAAGTTTATCACAATTACGACTTCAAAACAAGGGCAAAGTGTGGTAGAATAGGGGCGGTGATGAGATGAAGAAACTACTGATTATCGGCGGTTCGCCCCGGCAAAACGGGGTCAGCGAGGAGCTGATCCGCCAGGTGAAGCCGTATTTTATCGACTGCAAGATTGTAGAATACAATACCTACAAGCTGGCGCCGTCCCCCTGTACCGACTGCCGCTACTGCGAGCAGCACGAGGGCTGCGCCAACAAAGATCTGGATATATTTTTTGAGGATTTTGAGGACGCGGACTATATTGCGTTCTTTACCCCGGTGTATAATAACTTCTTTCCGGCGCCGCTAAAGGCGGTGATCGACCGGTTCCAGCGGTATTACAGCGCCCGGTTCAAGCGGGGCGCCAATCCGCCTATTGCCAAGCCGAAAAGGGTAGGGGTGGTGATCGTCAGCGGCTCCAACGCCCGGCAGTGCGCCGATTATATGACTGCCACGCTGCGCCAGTCCTTTACGGTGCTCAATGGGGAAGTGACCGCACGGTACTATATCCCCGGCACGGACCGAGGGCAGTACACCTTTAACAATATTGAGCTGCAAAAATTCATTCACCAGCTGCGGGGCGAGAGCGCCGGGCGGTAAGACAAGAGGGGAGTGCCGTGGCGCTCCCTTTTTGCTGTTTGCTTATATAATAATTTATATATTATATTGCAAGGCGCGCGCCTTTGTGCTATAATAACCTAAATTTAGTATGGGATAGTGTCAGTATGCGTATTCTTGGTATTGACCCCGGCTACGCCATTATCGGCTGGGGCGTGCTCGACTATAAAGGCAATAAATTCTCCGTGGTGGACTACGGCGCCATCACCACCCAGGCAAAGACGCCGTTTCCTTTGCGGCTGCAAATGATCTATACGGATATGATCGGCCTGTTTGATACCTATCACCCGGAGGTGATGAGTATGGAGAAGTTGTTTTATAACAATAACGCCAAGACCGTGATCGATGTGGCCCAGGCCAGAGGGGTCATTACCCTGTCCGCCCAGCAAAAGAATGTGCCTATCTTTGAATACACCCCCTTGCAAGTAAAGCAGTCGGTGGTGGGCTACGGCCGCGCGGAGAAGAAACAGGTGCAGGAGATGACCCGCCTGATTTTGAATTTAGAGAAGATACCCAAGCCGGACGATACGGCGGACGCACTGGCAATGGCCATCTGTCACGGCCACGCCAGCGGCAGCCTGCTGGGGCGGCTGGGCAACCTGCGATAAGGAGTTACTTATGATTTACAGTTTAGACGGTACGCTCACTTATTTTGACCAGAACTTTGCGGTGGTCAGCTGCGGCGGCGTGGGGTTCAAGTGCTTTACCACACTGACCACCTTGCAGTCCCTGCCGGGTGTGGGCAAGCCGGTACAGCTTTACACTTACCTGTCTGTGCGGGAGGACGCGCTGGACCTCTTTGGCTTTGCCACCACGGCGGAGCTGGACTGCTTTAAGCTGCTGATCTCCGTAAACGGCGTGGGCCCCAAGGCGGCGCTGGCGATCCTGTCGGAGCTGTCGGCGGATCGACTGGCTGTTTGCATTGCCGGCGGGGACGCCAAGTCCCTGACCCGTGCGCCGGGTATCGGCAAGAAGATCGCCGAGCGCATTGTGCTGGAATTGAAAGATAAAATGGGCGTGCTGGACCTGGGCAGCAGCCGAGAGGTGCAGGCGGCAGCCGCTGCCAACACCGCCGGTTCCGCTGCGGCAGAGGCGGTAGAGGCGCTGGTAGCGCTGGGCTACGGTCAAAGCGACGCTGCCGTTGCCGTGGGTCAGATGGACCCGAGCCTGTCGGTGGACGAGATGATCCGCCGGGGGCTGCGCCAGCTGGCCGCCAATTTATAAGCCAAAGACAGATTAGGAGTTACCTATGGAAGATATGGATTTGGAAAACCGCATTGTGTCTACCGGCCTGACGGAGACGGATACGGATATAGAGAATTCTCTGCGGCCCAAGACCCTGGAGGATTATATTGGGCAAGATAAAGTAAAAGAGAACCTGGCCGTCTACATTGAGGCGGCCCGCACCCGTGGCGAGGCACTGGACCATGTGCTGCTGTACGGTCCCCCCGGACTGGGCAAGACCACCTTGGCCGGCATTATCGCCAACGAGATGGGCGTGAACATTCGCGTTACCAGCGGCCCGGCCATTGAAAAACAGGGCGACCTGGCGGCGCTGCTCACCAACCTGCAAGAGGGAGATGTGCTCTTTATTGACGAGATCCACCGCTTGAACCGCAGCGTGGAGGAAGTGCTGTACCCGGCCATGGAGGACCGTGCGCTGGATATTATTATTGGCAAAGGCCCCTCCGCCCGCTCCATTCGGCTGGACCTGCCCAACTTTACCCTGGTAGGCGCCACCACCCGCGCCGGGCAGCTGTCGGCGCCCTTGCGGGATCGCTTTGGCGTGATCCTGCGGCTGGAGCTGTACACGGACGAACAGCTGGCTACCATCGTCAAGCGCTCGGCAGGTATTTTGAATATTCCCATTGAGCAGGACGGTGCCTTGCAGATCGCCTCCCGCTCCCGGGGCACCCCGCGTATTGCCAACCGTCTGCTCAAGCGCAGCCGTGACTTTGCCCAGGTAAAGTATGACGGTGTGATCAACGCAGAGGCAGCGGAGGACGCTCTGTCTCGTATGGAGATCGACAAGCTGGGGCTGGACGGCATTGACCGCCGCCTGCTGACCACGATGATCAAGAATTACAACGGCGGCCCGGTGGGGCTGGAGACCATTGCCGCCGCCATCGGAGAAGAGGCGGTGACTATTGAGGATGTGTACGAGCCGTACTTAATGCAGATCGGCTTTCTCAGCCGCACCCCTCGCGGGCGCTGCGTGACCCCGGCGGCCTATCAGCACTTGGGCTTTCAGCAGGACGGGCAGCAAACTTTACTTTAACCAACGCAAATTGGAATTTGAACCGGCATAGACTGAAACACACAGTTCTTTTTGACAACAAAGGAGAATGGTATGGGCAGATTATTCGGAACAGACGGCGTGCGCGGCATTGCCAACAAAGATTTGACCAACGAGCTGGCGCTTTCTATCGGCAAGGCGGCAGCCAAAGTATTGGCCGGTGAGCTGGGCAGAAAGCCTACGGTGCTCATCGGCAAGGACACCCGGGCCTCCGGCGATATGCTGGAGGCGGCACTTACCGCCGGGCTTTGCGCCGTGGGGGCCAATGTGCTCTCCGTGGGCGTGGTGCCCACCCCGGCAGTGGCCTACCTGATCGGCCGCTACGGCTGTGACGCCGGGGTGATGATCACCGCCTCCCACAACCCTTGCGAATATAACGGCATTAAGATCTTCCAGTCCACCGGCTACAAGCTGGACGACGCCATTGAGGAAGAGATCGAGGCCATTATCCTGGACGGCGCGGAAGAGATCCCGGAGAAGC
>CAVIFY010000006.1:0-71435 GCA_963642245.1 Bifidobacteriaceae bacterium
CAGGGTTTTCTTAATAAAATTAGATGCCGTTTTATACAGGAAGGCGCGTGGGTTTTCAACCTGCACGCCGCTTTTTAATTGCCGATAAAAGACCTCAAAGGTCTCTTGCAAGCAATCTTCTGCATCATCTGCATGGCAGTGCAACCTGGCCATACAAAATGAAAAAATACTATCGCTGTATGTATCAAATGTCTGATTAAATTCTGCATCCACCTGCGATATGGGTACTTTACCCATCGCATCGCCCCCATTCTGCGTTGTTTTCCATATATATGTACCCCAAACCGCCAAAATATTACAAAAAAGATGCATTTCATTTTATCACAGTTTTTGCCGTTTGTCATGAACAGAAAAAGAGCAGACATCTCTGCCTGCTCTTTTTGCTTCTATATTGTATTTCGTCGATCAAATCTGACTGTTATTTCTTGGTAGTCACACTCTTGGCCTTACTCCACCCGGAGTACAGCTTTACATTCTTGCCGTTCACCTTAACGGTCTTATAAGTGCGCACGCGAACATAATACTTCTTCTTGGCAGACAGCTTGCTTACGCTCTTAGAGGTCGTGCTGTTCTTGGTGATATTCACCGTCTTATTACCTTTTTTGAAGTTAGAAGATGTGCTGTACTGCACTTCATAGCCGGTAGTCTGGGTAGCCTGCTTTTTCCAGGTGACCTTAAAGCCTTTCTTGGCCGCCGTCACCTTGGACACGCTGGTGCCCTTGGGATTGATGGTAAAGGTTTTGGTCATGGAGCCAAATCTGGCGTACTCTTTCTTAAACTTCACCTTCACCGTGTACTTACCTACATTCTTGCAACCGCCGGAATAAGTCACATCATAGTACGCACTGGAGATTTTCTTTCCATCGCTGTCCTTTACGGTAACAGACGGTTTTTTCACCTTACCATCGTAGGTATAAGAGGTAGCAGACAGGTTCATCGTCTTGGGCTTATAGAAATAAGAAGAGGTGGAATAAGAACACACCCGGCAGTTATAGTACGCAGAAGTGTAATCGCTGTACTGATATGTGGTCACCTCATAGTCGTGGCTGTGCTTGTAGACCTTAATGGTTGCCGGAACTGTATGGTAAGCGTAGCCCTGCACCTCTGTTTTCATGGTCTTTTCCATATCGTAATCATCGTAGGACGCATAGGCCACAATATAGTAGGTCTTGCCCTTTTGAAGATAGGCGGCACCGCGGGCCGTGTTTCTGTACACATTATAGGTGGACGATGCAATAGATGCCTCTTTTGAGGTATGGATATTGTATTCATAACTGCCGTTTGAAACAGAATAATACTTGTTGTCCTTTATGCTCTCTGCATCACTGTAAGCGAACTGTACCGTCATGTGCTGGTTCCGCTCGGCAATATAGATAGAAGCCTCATAATACCCATTGGCCGTGGGAATAAACTTTAACACCTTGTTCGGCTCATACACACTGTACAGTTCCGTTCTTTCCGGATTGGTATAAACGCCGTTCTTAAAGTTCACCCGGTAGCTTTGATTGAGTTTTAATTCCGGTGCAGTCTGCAAGGCGTCTTCCTTTTCATCCTGACAAACCGGAAACGCGGAATAATTGGCCGCCTGCGCAATCATGGTGGTGCCCATCAAACTGGTAATCACCAGAATAACCGCAAGAACGGTTGAAATCATCTTTTTCGTCATTAAAATCACCTTTTCTTTCTATTACTACTTTCGATTTCATCGATTTTATCGTTTTATACACATTACAGATAATATACGGCTAACCACTGATTTGTTTCAACTTCTCGTATAAAAATATCATTTTTCCTAAACGCAAGACTGTTGGGCTGCAATAGGCCGTGCGCGACTGTCCAATTCTTTTGTTCAAAATCTTCTGCGTTCAGGATTTCAAAATGCGCCTTATCATAGTGACCAGTGGCTGCAAACACCTTATCTTGATAAATCATCATTGACCATATTGGAGCTTCACTGTGAAGGGTATGCCATTCTTGCATTTTCCCACTTTCTAAATCAATTTTGTACACCATCCAAGTACCTTCTTCACCTTTCCATTGATCCTGGGTACAATATAAGACATTACCGCTAATTGATCGCACGATTTTATTCTTCATATCTATATTCATCTTATCAATCTTTTTGGTACTCAAATTGCATTTGTACAAAACATGGTTGGTGATGGATGTATCATCTGTATAATCAATGCCTTCAAAATACAAATCATTTTTACAGGTATAAAATGACAAATGGTCCATATTTTGTTTTTGAATATCTGATACCTGACCATTATTCGCGTCAAAAATACATAAACGAGCCGTTCCGCCTAAAGCATCCCCAATACCCGTATATAATAGAATTTGGTTATTCGGTAAGGGAATAAGGTCTGTATAGTAGACAGACCAATCATCATCGGCGTAGTCTAATCGGTATTCCGTTTTGTTATCGCTTCCATCAAAATTAGCACTATATATAACTCCATGTTTGCAATAGTAAATTCGATTATTTGCGAAAACGAAACTACCCGAGCACGAATCAATTTCCGTTTCATTTCCATTAAGAGCATGAACGACCAAGTCATAACCCGCTTCATCATTTGCATTTTCCGCTGGATCAAGATAAGCATAGTACATGCCATCATCAGTATAATCCAGACTGGCATTCTGTGCGTTCCACTGGCGTTTTTGCAGATCATCATCTGCGCTGGCGTCAATCTGCAAAGCCTCATCCTGGGAGACGGTTTTGCCGTTTTGCAAAAGGCCGGCGTCCCGGATCTCTTGCTGATTATTGGCTATGTTCTCCTCCATCTCTGCAAAATTATCAAAATGCTTGCTTTGAATAGCCAAATAATACAGCGAAAGAACGGTATTAATGGTTTTGATCCGGTCCTTGTAATATGTAGCCGACATATCGTACTTTGCAGCCAATTTGTTGGCTGCATCAAAAGTCTGCTTGCAAGCAATCAGATAGAAAATAGCTGCCTGGCGCTCATTTTCCGTCTGGGATTCATTGGTATGGCGGAGTGCATTGTTCAAATCATTAAAGTCATTAAACAGCATGGTCCGAACCGCTAAATCCAGCATAATGGAATAATTGGCGTCTGACGCAATATCGCACCCGGCTGCTCGGCAAACCTTGGTGATCACATCCATGGTTTTGGTAGCAATGGCCAACTCTGAAAGCACGGCATCGGAAGCCGCCTTTTTCAGTGCTGTTTTTACCGCATCGTCTGCGCCGTATTTGACCAGCTGCTGCCCCACCTGGCCCATAATATTGGAGACGGTACTGCCGCCATATCTGGACTTGACCTTAAACAAGGCCACACGGAACGGGAAATCCGCACCTGACTTCAACTGGCGATCGCTGAACTGCGCCAACATATTCTGGTTATCCTCACACATACTGCCCAGCTTTAGATAATAATCCGCAAACTGGGTGATCTTGGACAAATCAGAAAACATAGTATTCCAGTCGCTGGCATCTTTCCAAAGCAGCGACACGCTCAAGTTGTCCTCTTTCAGCGGCTGCGTCACATCCGTTATGATAGAAGTCAAATCCGCCAGCTTTTTGGAAGTATCGTGCACATCTTTATTCAGCCCGGCTACGGTACTAAACCGATTGATCAGATCATCGCCGGAGGTCAGCGCGTCCATGTACGCCTGATTATCCGTAACGCATTTGTCCAAAAAGCTCTCATACTCTTTGATATCGCCGGTATGGAAAATAAAGTCCAGCTTGGATATCCGGCGTTCAAATACGGTAGAGCCAAAATAGCCCAATATGCCGGAAAGTTTGAACAGCATTTCGCTGCCGTCAAAAATATCGTCCACAATATTGCCAACATCATAACGCAGCAAATCCGATTTACTCTGAATTTTGCTCATGGCATATTCTGCGTCTACCAAGCTGTAACCGCTGTTGACCACCCGCATTACATCATCTTTAATGGTCAAGCTGCACTTTAAGTAAGCCGCCATTTGATCAAGTGGCAAGAATGTGGTTTGGCCAAAGGTATAAACGCCATGCAGCGTGTATTCCTTGGACGAAAACGGGCTCATATATACTGTGGCTTTTTTGCTGTCCGGGTTGATCTCTACCCTGCCGAACTGACTGTTTGCCTCCTGCCCCTTGCGCACAAAAGCGTGGGTATCGCTGTTATAATAGAACAGCGTGTATTTGGCCAAAAAATTGGTAGAAACATACAGCTCCTGCCCCACAACATACGCCGCTTCCCGGCTCTCTGTTTTGCTGCCGTTCTCACTTACGCTCTCCACCTGGAAAGAAAGAAACCGGCTCTCCGCCGCACTGACCGGCAGACTGCCCAGTAACATTACCAGAGATAGCACCACCGCCAACACCCGGGCAGGGAGCGATTTGCACCTTTGTTTCATCATTTGAGTGCCTCCGTCAGGGCCTGCATCGCGTCTGTGTACGCATAGCCCAGCATCGCATTTGCAAATGCGTCATTAAACTGTACATGGTACTCTCCGGCATCGTCCACGATCACATCCACTGTTTGGGTTGTGGTCTTGGGTGTGGCCGTCTCGATCATTTTGCAGATCGCCTGGTCCATATCCGAGCCGCTAACAGACTTTTTCGTCTTCTGCGCCTGGTACTTTTTCAAATCTCCGCTGATATCCGGTGAAGTGACCTGCACAGTCACTGTATAATAGCCGTTTTGCTGCTTTTCGGCACCGGTGCAGGTCAAACTGGCCTGCTTATCCAGTGCGTCCAAGAAATCCGGCTGCTTATCCGTAACCGCCGCCTGCCACTGGGTGGTGATCTGTGTTTCAAATTTTTTTAACCGATCGGAACGCGCCTTCATGGCAATACCCACAATACCGCCGATCAAAAGTGCCACTGCCAGCACACCGGCAATCACGATCACCACTACTTTTTGTTTCTTTTGCCGCTCGGCATCTGCCGTCTTTGTACTTTTGGCCGGCACAGTAGCCGCGCGCTGCGCAACGGTCTGCTTGGCCGCCTGCACCTGCGCCGGTGTAAACGGATGACCGCAGTGCACACAGTTCGGCAGTCCGTCCGGCGTTTCCTTACCGCAATACGCACATTTCATATCTTACTCCTTTGTTCATCCGTTCGTTAGATCAACGCATGAAGCATCATGTCAAACATATCAAAGTCACTGAACGCCGCTGCAGTACCGGCTAAAGTTCCGACTATAAGAATTATGCCGCCAATGACTTGCACTGCCAAGCCGATCGAGGATAAAACAATGGCCACGATACTCAAAGTCTTTGCCAATTCGTGATTATGCTCATGGGTAGTCGGGTAAGCGATCTTGGCCCATTTTAAGGCAATAATGCCTAAAATTAAACTAACCACACTAAAAATTTGAAGTATAGATAAAACCAATGCCACAATAGACATAGTAAAAGCATCATCGCCTTTTTTACGAATCTCGCTTGCATTTTTATATACAGATACACGACTTTGCGCAGCGTATGCTGCACGATTTACGGACCCACCAGCCTGATTTACACCTTGATAAGCGGCATTTCCCATATTGTTCATACCATTTCCGACCTGGGCACCAAACCCGCTATTTTGCACAACCGTACCGCATTGCACGCAGTTATGTACGCCGTTTGGAATAACTGCTCCGCATTTTGGACAAAACATAACTTACCTCCTTACAAAATCAGGGCCACCACCTTAGCGGTGCGGTGGCCCTGTCAAGCACATTAGTTTAACCTAAATGAATTGCTCCCCTTACCGATGCTGACAACTGTATTCGGCTGCAACTGGAGCGGCGTATGCGGCTGCAACTTGGTGCCGCCGTTGATATATGTACCGTTTGAGGAATAATCCGTTACCGTGTACAATCCACTAAAGGGATCAAAACGAATACCGCAATGGCGCTTGCTGACGGTCGTGTATTTTCCATCAATAACAATGTTGGAAACAGACGGATCCCGACCAATGACCACTTCTTTACCCTGATCCACCGGGAATTGACACCCGTTATACTGACCGTCCAGCCAAGCGATAGCACCGGTTAAGGCCGTCGTCGCATCACTCGGGTCAGGAGCAGGAGCACAAACAGGAATAGAAACAGAATCGGGATTCGGACCAAGTTCGGAGATAAGCTCAATCGGCTTCAGCGGTTCCCGCTCATACTGTGCACGCACCAGCGGATTCTCCACATACGGTTTCGGCTCCACATAGCCCACAAACGGCTCGAACTGATTAATATCTGCAACGAAATAGCAGTAAGCTACGATCGGCCCAACAGCAATAAACGAACCTAAAAGGGTCCACAGCAAGAAGTCGCCACCGCTATGTTTCACTTTAATGGCATAACGATAGCCATTGTCGCAAAGTCGATCCATCGCTTTATAAAACCACACCAAAGGATAAATACCCAGCGTCACAAAGCCTAACAGCCAAGTCCACAAATAGAACATGGTGTCCCGGCCATCGCCCTCGCAAATTCTGTTAATGTCCTTGCTGATTTTACAAAATACAACGATCCAATAAATACCGCAAGTAATAAATCCCAGGAATATAAACAGTGCGATATTTCGTTTTTTTATGGTTTCCACCATTTTATCTCATCCTTTCTTTTCACTTTGAATTTCACAATAAAAACTATTATCCGTTTGGGCCAAATTAAAAATCTGGTCTGCGCGCAAGTCATTCCAGGTGCCACCGGACTGCATGCGTTGGTCACCTGCACTACGAAAGGTACCGTTTGTGGAATAATCCCGCACATAAAAGCACTTGCCTTTGCGCAGCACACCACAGTGTACACGACTGACTTTTTTGTACCTACGATCAATCACAATCTGGCACCTGGCCGGGTCTTTTCCGATCTTCACTTCTGTTTGATCCGGCAATTCCACCTGTGCACCGGTGTAAGATCCACCGCAGCAACATAAATAATAGTGTAATGCCGGAACAGCCGGACCAATCGGTACCTCTGCTCTTATCGGCGTATCTGTTCCCGGTATCCGCTTTTCTCTATCCGGCTCTGACTGATCATGCGCACGCCGCCGCTCTAAAAAAGGACCGAGCACCAACTCTGCATACCGGTGATACTGCAAGGCAAAAGCCACACATTGCAAAAGAAACGCCAGCGGCACGCCAAAACCAAGCCGTCCCTTCCCCTCTAAAATATAAGAAGCGTGGAAGCGATTGGTATAAAATAAGATCTCAATCAAAACAGCCGTACAATAGAATGCAAAACACAACAACGCAAACGCAAACAAGGCCCGTTCCGCCCCGACTGGGTCTTTGATTTTGTCTTGCACAGCAGCCAAAATGAAAAATACAACCATAAAGAGCAGAGAGAAAATCAAAAGTACCACTACAGCCTGTGCAAAATTCGCCAGCCGTGTATAAAAATACTGCTGATATGGGGCGTAATCACCCGTTAAGCCCATCTGCCAAAACCGTAGTGAGCCAACCAGCTTTACCCCCCGATCCGTATGTAAGGAGAACAGGCCAAAGAAGTAAAACGGCACACTGCACGCAAACAGAAATATGGGTACATTCTTCACATTGCTCTGCACGCCATCACCTCTGACCTTGTTTTACAGCAATCGGAAAATATTATCCGTTCCTGCCAAATTCAACACAGCTCCCCGCTGCAAATAAGACGCACTACCCGGCTGCAGGCGCATACCGCCGACCACATTGGTGCCGTTTGTTGACCGATCTGTTACGATATACAGATCCTGTGCAGCGTCATACTCTACCGTACAATGCACACGAGAAACTTTTTTATAGGACCGATCAATAATAACGGAGCATTGCGCCGGGTCTTTACCGATCGCTACCATTTCACCGGCTGTGATCGGAATTTCATAACCGGCACAAGATCCACTGGAAAAGGCAATTCCGCCGACTGCGGGCGGTGTATCCATGACTATGTCTTTATTTTTATTCTTTTTTTTAGGCAACATAATTGCTGCTGTTAATGCCAAAGCCAAAGCGATAAGCAGCAGCACGGCGTTGGCCCACAAACCGGCACCGGCAGACACCTCACTCTTTTCAGCACGCAGAAAGATAATGAAAGTTACCGGTACGGCAAAGGCCAGTCCCTTGAGAATTGTGCTGACAATCTTACAGGGCTTATTTGCGAAAATATCTAAAATAGCAGAAACAAATGCAAGCCCCAGCCCAACAAAGATCAACGCAATTAGCCAATCTACACCTTTTGAATCCACACCAAAATAGTCCATCAGATCTTTGATTTCAAAGATGTTATGCAGACTAATCTGCAATTTTGACAGTATAGTAACCTCAAAGAGCGGTGCAAACAGCGTGAGCATACCAATGAGTGACAAACCCATCGCCACAAACCCTAAAATACGAGAAATCAGTGTGTGCTTTTTTTCTTTTTCCCGGTCATCATTTTGCAAAAGCACCGTATCCGGCGATTCTGCAACATAGTCATCATAGATAGGTCCAACCATAATTTTTCCTTTCTGAAGAACCGTTAAATCAATCGAATAATTGTATCTGTTCGTGCCAGGGATAATAATGCGTTGCTGGGCAATGCGATCGGCTGCTCCGGCGTCAGGCGCTTGCCATTCTCCATAAATGTACCATTGGTCGAATGATCCGTAACCACAAACTGCTCCAGCGCATAATCGTAGCCAATAGTGCACTGCACGCGAGAGATCTTGGTGTACCGCCGATCAATCACCACAGAGCACAAGGACGGATCTTTACCGATCACCACCTGTTCCGCATTGCGCACCGGAATTTGATACCCTTTACAGGCACCGGACACAAAGCAGATTTTGTGGTCACCAAGGCAATCCGGCCGCTGCAGCTCTGCGTGTATCGCCTGTGACGCCCGCTGTTTACGCGCCCTGCACAAAAAGGCAATGGACAAGCCATTGCATACGGTGGAAAGCACCAGCAACGCCAGTATCACCACTTCCGCATAAGCAAGTACAAGGTGCAAGTCCTTTGCCGTACACAGCAAAATGGACTGCACACCATGACTGATTGCCGCAATGGCAGTCATGGTCGTACCGATGATCCGAAACGCCCGGATCGGCACCCAACTGAGTACCGCGGCTACCACCGTAAGAAGCAGCAATACCACAAACAGCGCCGCATGGGTGCGCAAAACATACGCCGTATTCCCCTGCTGCAAAGAAGCCTGCTGAAACAGATCAATCAATGTGATCCATTTCTTCTGCTCCTGCTGGTAAAACATCGCTAAAAAGTAAAACGGCACCGTACACAGACTGAGACAAACAGCTGCAAATTGCAAACCGCCTGCCAGTTTGCGCCACTTTTCATCCCGTTTTCGGCTTATTTTCTTTTGGCTCATGGGAATTATTTTTTCTCGGTTTTTTTGCCATCTGTCCAGTTAAAAGCCTTTGAACAGCAAGGAACAAACAGCAGTTTTGTTGCGCCCACGGTGATCACATCGTTGGGAGCAATCACCTTAGACTCCAGCACCACGCTGTCATTCAGATAAGACAGTTCCTTAGAAGCGCCGGGCTGGATCAAATACACATTCTCCTTAGGCTCATACACCACAATGGCGTGCGCTGTTCTGGACACGGACGGGTCGCCCTCCAGCACAACATCCATATCCGCGCCGCGGCCGATAAAATTGCGCCCGGAGGTCAGGCGAAAGTCCTTGCCGATCAGATTGCCCTCAATGCAGACCAGCCAGCCGACTACCGGCTCCAGGCCCATATCTTCTTCATAAAAGCCAACCGTCTTTTGAATGTCCGTATCCATAACCGTAGGCGGCACCGTGTTCTGCGTAGTTGTGGTGGTCACTTCCGTCTCCGGCTGTGTGGGGCCAATGTCTGACTGCTCGTCCGCAGGCATTGTCTGGGAAAATCCGGATTGCATATCGCTGCAATAGGGACACGCCGGGAACTTGTCCGCGTCATAGTAGTGGTTGTTGTTACATTTGATCAGGTTCATTGTTTTCTCTCCTTACTACTTGATTTTTATTAAAATCACAGAGGTATTGTCTTGCCCTCTGAAATTTTTATCTGTGGCGGCTGCTGTCAACTTAAACGCAGCCAAGTTCATATCTTCTGCCGTCTCCTGCAAAACATCAATCATTTCTTGCCGGGAAAGCAAGCGGTAAAGGCCGTCGGAACACAGCACGATCACATCGCCGGATTTCAACTGCAACGGCTGCAAATTGATCTCCACCATACTAAGCTCACGAATACCGCAATAACTGATTAGCGCTTCTCGCTTTGGGTGACTCATGGCCTCCTGCTCTGTGATCTCGCCAGTGCGCACCTTCTCCATCAATCGGGTCAGATAATTTTGGTCATGCGTCAGCTGCAACATTTTGCCATCGCGAACCAAATAAATTCTGGAGTCGCCGATATTCAGAAAATGCAGTTCCTCGCCGTCTACTGCGGCAGCGATCAAGGTGGCACCGGCTTGCAGCGGCGCACCGTTTTCATCTTTCAATCCACGCACCAGCGTGTTGATTTTTTCTGCTTCTGCTTGAAAAAAGTCCAGATAACTGTGGGTACAATGCTGCCACATGGTGCGATAATAATCATCAAACAAAGTTTGCGTTGCACAAGCGCTGGCCTGCTCTCCGCCGCGCAAGCCGCCCATACCGTCGCTGAGTACGCACAGGAATTTAGGGTATTCTTCTACCAAAAGCTGCGTATCACAGGGAACGGTCACGCTGTCTTGCTGACTTTGACGCCGACCAATCACCGATGAACTGCCCACCAGAACATGGTCATTTTCTACCAGAAGCTCCGTTTTCACATTATAGCTGCCGGTATTCTGTGCTGCCGGTATCTGTGTGCTTTCCGGCGCGCTTTCCGTCTCTGCCAAATCTACCGCACTTTGGATTTGTGTGCGCTCCAGATAGGCCTGGGCAAATTCCAAATACGCTTCATTCTTTTTGCGTCGTTCACTGTTTTTCATCGCTTTTTCCGCCTATATTCTGACGATCGTCGCCCATTTTATGTTGCCACCAGTTGGATAATAATGTGTTCCCGTGCCAGGTACAAAATAGACCCGGGCGCAATCTGCTCCGGCTGATTGTAGCGCAAGCGCTTACCATTTTGCATATATGTGCCGTTGGTAGACACATCCGTCACAATAAAGCGCTGCCTTTGCGCATTATATGTAATCAGGCAATGGCGCTTGCTGATAATCATATCCGTGGACGGTACCAACGCATTGCAAGCGGCCAAACGACCCACAGACACAGCCTCACCGGGCTTAAAGCACACCCGCTGCCCCACATTTGTACCGGCCACGCAGGTTACCATACAGGTCGGCAATGCAGGTGGGTTTGGCGGTGGCTGCGGAATTGTCCGCTCCGTCCAACCGCCACTGACCAATTCATCAATAAATTGCGTACAGGTTTGGGTGCGCTTGGCATAATCAATCTCTAACGCATGGCGCACCGCCTGTGCCATAGGAGCAGAGATGGGCAAGCCCATTTGATCCAGCGGCTGCAACTGATCCGCCTGCATTCTGGACAGAGAATCCTGCGGCACCTTGCCGGAGACAATATAATAAAGTGTTGCCGCCAATGCGTACACATCGGTCCAAGTATTTTGATTGCCCTTCTTGGAATACTGCTCCGGAGGGGCAAACCCGGGTTTCAGCAGCACGCTGTTTTCCTGTTCGCTATCCTCCACGCACTTTCTGGCCGCGCCAAAATCAATGAGCTTAATCTCTGTACCGCCAAGCAGAACATAAATATTCTCCGGGCTAATATCCCGGTGCAGAATATGACCGGCGTGCACTTGTTGCAGCGCCCGGGCCGCTTTCACAATATAGTTCCCGGCCAAAGCCGGATCCAGGCGCCCGCCGTGGCTCTTTACATACGCTTTCAAATTGCAGCCATCCAGGTATTCCATCACCAGATAGGCGGTGTTATTCTCCTGAAAATGGGTAAAAATCTGCACAACACCTTGCACATTCTCAAACTGATACAAGGTTTTGATCTCATCAATATAGCTGATTTTGCCGTGCTCAAAAATCCTGGTCGCCTTGGTATCGCCGGGAATCGGCACCACCTGACAGCCTGTGCGCTGCGCATAATTTGAAGGCATATACTCTTTAATGGCAACCACACGATTCTTAAAGGTATCCAGCGCCTTATAGGTAATGCCAAATCCGCCCTGACCCAACACACGGCCGATCATATACTGGTCATTTAAGGAAGTATATAGCGGCAATGCGTCCGTACTGTGTGCATATTCCCTTGTATCAAAGCTGCAGTGACTGCACCGTGTGGCACCGGGCTGCAATACAGAAAAACAATTTGGACAATACATAGCTTTTTTCCTTAAAATTCCACTTTAATCGTTGACAAACCGGCTGTAATTGTATAACCGGACAGCAATTTTTGCTTTTCTTTCACCCGCACGCCATTCACAAATGTGCCGTTTGCCGAGTGCAAATCTGCAATCAAAACCACGCCATCCTTTACTTCCAGCACAAAGTGCTGTCGGGACAATTTTGGATCATCGATATACACATCACAAATACTGCTTCGGCCAATAAAAGCGCTGCCCTGCACAGCCAGCTGCACCGTATGCAGCGGGGCGCCCGCTGTTTGAATATGCAGTGTGATGTTCGTTGTGGCCGGTACAGCCGTGCGTACATGGTGGCGCTCTTCCACCACCTGCACTTCCTGTGTTTCAAAAAGCTCCTTAATGGTCTTTACATTTTTCTTCTTTTTCAGTCCCAAAAGGATCAGATAAAATGCCAACAGCACCAGCAAAACCGCAAGAGCAACAAGCAAATACGGCAACACGCGCAAAAACGGATTTTTGCCCTGCAACTCCAGGCCCTTTATAGGCTGTACCGTATTGGCATTTTGACTTAAATCCGTAATACCGAGAAAGGTAAAATCGTATGTACCGGAATAAATCTCTTTGTCCATCCAAACGGTGTAGCTGCCGTCCGCATTCTTCTCTGCTTTCTTGACAGCCAATGGCTTGTCTTTGCCGGTGTGGGTAATTTTATACGCGCCGTTTTCCAGCGCCTTTGCATTAACGGGCACAACCCCATTTAATCCGTCCTGCTGATAACGGATCTGAAAAGCCTGATGATCTGCACTTATACTAACCTCTGCCTGCACCGGCGCCCGGGTTTGCACCGCAGTGTCCAACAACACGGTCTCTTTATACACCGTACCGCCCACGGTTAACGCCAGTTCTCTTGCGCGATTATCCACCGCTTGATCCGTCACAAAACAGGCAATCGATGTCTGTAAGGTACGCTGGTATAATTGCTCCAGCACCGGCGTAAACGACGGCGTTTTTTGATAGTCATAAATTTGGGCTTCACCACCGGATACCCGGCTGAGCGTACGCAGGCGTTTATAGGTACTGCTATTCTCTGCTCGTGTATTGCACACCGTATAAAGCGGAACCTTGTTGTACTGATACTTGGCCTGCACCTCATTCAAATCTATTCCGTTACTGTAATCCGCACTCACATCGGTGAGCAAAATCAAATGCAGCACCTGGTATTGGTCGCTCAATGCAGACACTTGGTCAAACAGTTGATCCAGCGCCGTGTTCAAATCCGTTGCGTCCTCATTCCCTTTTAAGGCAGCCACACGCGTGGCGACTTTCTTGGCGCTATCTGCATCTTTGGCCGTGCCCAAGTGCTTGGGCTGCCCTGCACCGATGGAATAAACACTGATCTGATGGTCGGCACTCGCCTGCTTTAACAGCGCCTGCACGCCGGTTTTCAGTTGATCAAAGGACCCACGCGGGCAAATGTTGTCCTGGGTCATAGAAGCGGAGTTATCCAGTAAAACACAGGTCAATGTTTTTTGATTATCCGTACGGTCCAAACTGTACAGAGTCATTTCAGCATTGCCCAGTTTGCCCTGCACTTCCGCAACATCCACATCCTGGGATTTGATCTCCACTTGCAAATACGGCACATTGCTGCGCACCATTCCGATCTGATCCGTGGCATTCAAATTCTCCGCAAAAGCAGTAGCCGGAAGAAATAACATAGCCGTGCAAAGCAAAGCGGACAGTACGGCAGCACCGATTTTCTTACCTATTCTCATCTGCTTGCCAACCTCTTTCCTGCTTGCAATAGGGCACAAACACATAGCACCCGCTGCCAAAATGGATTTTGTCATTTTCTTTCAGCTCCATGGCTTTTTGCACCGGCGCATCATTTACAAAGACAGAACCGTTTTCGTTCTTGATATAGAAGCGATCCGAGCACCGATCATAGGTCAAGGACAAATGCTTTTGCCTGCACAACCGGGGATCATCTGTAATGGCAATATCCATCATTCTGTCTCGGCCGATAAAGTTCCGATTCATGTGCAGCTCAAAACTTCTGCCCCGTACCGTGCCGGAAACACACACCAGCCAACCGGTAACCGGGTCAAAATCCTGCTCCTGGAAATAAAGGCCAATGGTCTTTTCCTCGCTGCGCACAGCATCGCCATAAGCCTCCGTCTTTACCTCATCCGCCACTGCATCGCCCTGGGCATTGCAGTACGGGCATACCGCAAATCGCGTGTCATCATAATATCGGCCGCAAACTGCACATTGACAGATCGCCATTTTCTCACCTGCTTTGCAACCTGTACACAGCGCCGACGGCACCGTGTACAGGTGTTTTAGATTAGTTCAATTTTTCGGCATCCGCCGCGTCCATTTTCTTTCTCTTTTTGGACAAAATCGGCAAAATAATCACCGCCAGCAGCACCAATCCGATCACCACAAAGATCACAACGGAGATCGCCAGGTTGTTGCGGATCAAAGCGGCAAAGGCATTGGCACTAAAGCCTTTGTCCACATAAATATCTTTCAGCACGATTTTGCCGTCCGTTTCTTCCAGCCAGTTGTTTTTGTTGCCAGTGGTGCCGGAAACGAACAATTCCTGCTTATTGTAGTCGTTGGCAGTGGAGCACTTGTTCCCGGCCAAATCCGTGATCTCAAAGGTCAAATCGCTCTTACCGTTCTCCAGCTGAACCTGAACCACGGCAATACCGTTCTCTACCGTCCAACCATTGGGGTGCTTTTTGTCCTGCGCGTGATCCCAAACCAGCGGCTCCAGCGCCTGACCGTCCCGGGTCATGTGGATAACAATACTGGCCAAATTGCTCTCTGACACAGAGAAAGTAACCGTCTGTACCTTTGTGTTGGAATAAAGGTGCTTTTCCAGTCCGGTGATACGCACATAAGGATTGGTATTATCAATGGTGAACTGGATATTTAAGCGATGCAGATCCTTGTTCTCCGAGCTGTTGTTGACCACTGTATTTTTACCGTCCAACTTGGTTTTGGATTTAATGTACAGTGCATACTTGCCCTCGGCCACAATGTCCTTGCTGCTGATGGTATAAGTATTCACATACCACTCGCCTGCATGGTGCTGGCCTTTCTCCATCGTGACCAGACCGTCTTTCTTCTTACCATTGATATTGATGTAATATTCCGGACTTTGGATTTCCGTAGGAGAATACTCTGTCACCACCAGGCTCTGCTTGGCAACAGCCGTCTTATTGGCATAGCCGTTGTTCAGTGCGGCCAAATCATTGCTAACCACATAAACAGCGCCTTTTTCATTCTTGGTAAACACCTTACGCTGCACCTGTGACTGATTACCGGCCATATCCACACACTGGGCGGTAACAATGTAATAACCGTCCTGCTCCACAGCCGTGTAGGTCACTGTGTTTTGCAGCTGGTGGTCCGCTGTCAACTGTCCGCTGTTCTTGGCAGAGACTTTCACCGTGCGCTTTGCCATCTTGGTCTGACTGTCAAAGCAAGTGCCCACTACGCTGGAAGTAATGGTAGAGGCGTTATTGTCTGCCTCTTTGACCACGATCGCAGGCACTTTCTTGTAGGCTGTATTGGTGGTAATGCCGCCAATGGTCAGCTGCGGTGCCGTCTTGTCAATGGTAAAGTTCTGCGCAGCCGCACCGGAGAAGTCACCGGCCACTGTTTTGTAACTGTTACCTGCCTTATCCGTGGTCTTAAAGTCCAGTACATAATCGCCATCTGCAGCAAAGGTAATGGTCGCTGTCCAGCGGTCCGTGCCGTTCTCCCGATGGAACGCAGATACACCGGGTACTGCAATGCCCTTACCGTTTAGGGTGGCCTTTAACTGATTTTCAAAAGCCTTGGCATTAAAGTTGTGTTCCGTTACGGTAACGGTCGCTGTGCGGGTAGCATTAAAGTATTTTTTGTTCTTTACCCGGTCGTTCAGGTCCAAGGCCACATGAATTTTCGGTGCAGTCTTGTCAATGGTAAAGCGGGTCTTGTTGCTGCCGCTTACCGCATCCCGGTTGCCGGCTGCATTGTACTTACCGTAAGTCACAGCCGTATTGGCATGGCCTACATTATCGGTGCACTTTAAGGTTTTAATTCGATAATTACCGTCACCGGTAAAATCCACCTTGATCCGATACTGCCGATCGTCTCCGTTCCCGCTGCCTTTCTGAAGCAGGGTTTTGCTGGTGATCTTAAAGCCCTCGCGATAGGCCTTTGTATCTTTCTTATCAAAAGTTCTGGCACTGTCCAGACACTTTTCAATCAGCAGTGCCACCTGCTCGGTACGAATATTGCGCTCTGTGATGGTAATATACGCTGTACGCGCCTTGCTGTAATAGCTACCGGACTGCGGTGCCACAGCAGAGGTGTACTCCACCTGGATCTGTGGCGCAGTTTTATCAATGCCAAAGGCCACATAGTCATAAGATGTATTCCCGGCATTGTCCGTCAGTTCCACGATCAGCAAAATATCATTGTAGTTGGCATCTACGGTAACGGTGCTGGTCAGTTCTGTGGCCAGGTTGGCATCTCGACCGGTGATCTTGGCATCGTCCACCCGCCACAACTCTTTGGCGTGCCGGGTCTCATTGCCGGTACTGCATTCCAAATTTTCCGCCTTCAAGGCAGCCTGTGCGTCTGCTTTACCGTAAGGTGTGTTCACCTCCAGCGTATTCACCGAGGTTTTGCCACCCTCTATCAAAGTGTATTTTACGGTGCGGATACCGGACTGGGCGTCCTTAACTTTGACGGTAAACTTGGCATTGGTGTCATAAAGCGGCACATTCTTGGTTGCATCGTAGCTCAGTTCTTTGTCCTGCTGGGGTGCATTTTGGCCACCGGCTTTGTATGCCTTTTTGTTATTCTGTGTACCGGCCGGCTGATTTTTCCCCGCGATCACAATGGAAGAATCCTGATGCTGCTGGGCGTTCTCTACAATCGTACCGTCCGGGTGCACATAGCCCTGATCATTGGCCTTAGCGCTGTCTGCAAAATATTTACAGCCGCTCCATTTTCCACCTTCCCTTGTACCGGGGAAGTTGCCGGCATTGTCCGTTGCGTAGGCATAGATCTGGCCCTTAAAGCGTGCCTGCACCGCAACCGCAACGGTAACAGAGTTGTCGTCCTTTGCAGACACAGGCACGGTGATTGCCTCTACATCATCGAATTCCTGATCAAAGGGCACCAGTTTATAGGTAATGGACTTGACGCCGGACGCCGTTGCTTCATTCTGCTCCCTATTGTAAAGATCGGACGCGGAGATCACCACATCGGTATCCTTGTTAAAGAAGAAGCCGTAATCGGTAACCGTCACCTTCTCACAAGCGTTCCCACTGGGAATTGCGAACTGGACTGTGGGCGCAGTCTGGTCAAATTTCAAGGTAAAAGTGACACTGGACGCATTGCCTGCGTTGTCCCAGGCTTCCACTGTGTAAGTGAGTTCACCGCCATTCCAGTTTTCATCTTCGATCTTTACTCCATTAACCCGATGGGCATTTTCCTCCTTATCAGCCTGGGCCACAGCATGCAGCTCAATTATGCCGGTTTCCAGCATTTTCTCGTTGTTAGTTTCGTTGTTATTGTTCGTTTTCTCGTTGTTATCTGGCTTAAGATATACAACTGTACCATTCACACTTACCTGCACACCGGCCACACCGGAAATTTTTCCTTCATCTTCATCTGTTTTATCAGATACATGAAAAGAAACGGTATAGTCGTTCTTAAAGACAGTCGTGCTGGGAGAAGCGGAAACCG
Organism: Bifidobacteriaceae bacterium; assembly: GCA_963642245.1. Lineage (GTDB taxonomy): Bacteria > Bacillota > Clostridia > Oscillospirales > Acutalibacteraceae > CAG-217. Next base: position 17,986 of record CAVIFY010000006.1, read on the forward strand.
CATTTTTTTCATTCAATTTCTCATCCTGCCCCGCCGCCAAAATCCGCGGTGCGTTATTCTCTAATACAAAATTGCAATCCCCAAATTCTTCCGTATCCTTTGTCAACTCATCCAAATTGGAATTGGCTGTTGTCACCTGGATTTCTTTCGTTGAATTCCCCAACTGGTCTTGCAGTTGTACATACAGAGAGCCCTTAAAGTTTTTCAGTTCTTCTGCAGTAATCTCTGCAATAAACTTGGCGGATACGGCGCTACCCACTTCGCCGCTTTCTGCTGCTTGTGCCGGAATGGTGGTTACCACTTTGCCGCTTGTGTCCTTAAAAATCAAGGACTGCACTTTATCCTCAGAAAAGCCACTGGCATTACTGCACGCATCCACACCATCTGTGGCGTACACCGTAATCTTCAGTTCTTTGTTAAAGAAGCGACCAAAGCTCAGCTTATTCAGGAATTCTGCAAACGGGCCACTGTTTTCTTGCTTAAACTCGACTAAATTTAATTCCGGTGCTTTTTTGTCATAAAGCTTTGCCGCACAGGAAGACGCACTTGACGCATTGCCGGCATTATCCAGGCAATAGAATTTATGCTCTTTTTTATCTTCAATCGTAAACTGATTTGCAGTTTTGCTATCCGTTATATACTGCCAATCACCGTCATCCATCTTATAAGCCACAACCGGGAATTCTACCTGTGCATTATTGGTATTTCCCTGCGCCTCTACCGTAGCGGTAATCGGCTTATTGGTCCAAAGTTCTTTCCCGTCTGCACCCACATTTGAGAGCGTTACGCCTGTGACAGTCGGCGGTATGGAATTAAAATTCTTGACCTGAATTTCCTGCTCGGCTACATTGACCGGATTCGCATTGTCACGCACAGATACGGTATGCTTTTCATCGTCCTTGATATCAAAGGAATTCTCCTTTTGCCAATCGCCATTATCCAACTTATATGCCCCGAGTTTGTTCAGACCGGACTGCACATCATTGGCGGTTACTGTCACTGTAACGGCCTGGTTGGTAGGCTTATCCGTGCTCTGCTGCACATCATTGATTGTTGGCGCCGTGGTGTCATAATTAGGGATATAGCGTAAAACAGCAGACTCGTTCTCAGCCTGGTCTATAACGAGAAAATCGTACGATTTTCCACCTTTCAGTTCAAAGTCACCGGAAGTCTGCCATGTTTCACCGCCATTGCAGCTAAAATACTTAATACCGGAACCGCCCGCATTATCAGTGGCCTCAATATGATATGTGTATGTGATTATATCGCTGATATAAGTGCCCTGCTTCAAGACCAAGTTTCCAAGCTTAACCTGCACCTGATTGATTGTGGGCGCAATATCATCATATCTATCCGCTTTTGCCTGCCGGTCTGCTTCATTGCCAACAGCGTCCCGTACATAAAAGGTGTGTTCTTTGTTATCCTGGATCACAAATGTGCCAGTCTCCTGCCACTGGCCGTCGTCCATCTTAAAGGCTTTCTCTGCCAGGCCGGATTCGCTGTCCTCACCGGTAACGGTTACCTTTACTTCATCGTTCGTCCACTGTTCGCCCTCATTTTGCGGATCAAGTACCACACCGATTTCAGGCGCAGTTGCGTCTACATACTGCACCTCTACGGTCTCGCCTGCGGACACATTCCCCACAGCGTCTTTTGCATAAAAAGTATAAGTTCCGTTTGCTTTCACCTGGAAATCAGGCGTTTTTTGCCACTGGCCATCATTGATCCGATAGGCAACTGCGCCATAGCCGTTGCCATCATCTGCCCGGACTGTCAGCGTGGCCGCAGCCTTTGCCCATGCGGTGGGATTGCCGCTTACAGTCACTTTTGGGGCCTGGGTATCCGGCTGTACGGACGGCTCTGTGCCGGTCACAGTACCGTCCGGGTCACACAACACGCCTACCCAAGCGGATTGATCGGCTAACCAAGTGCCAAAATCAATGACACCGTCACTAATCTGCACATCGTCTGCCGGGTCTACTGCACCATCCACATAAATGGTCGGCACCTCCGCGCTTTCTGCTGTATAAGCGACCTTGCTGCCGGTTACTTCCAAAGTTTCTGCACCAAAGAAGTACACCTTTTTGCCCTGTACCTCCACGACCATGCAGTCTTTGGTGGCAGCCATAGCAGAGGTCACCAGACCCAGCGGCAAAGCCGTCAACAACATCAGCACTGCCAGCAGACAGGCCAATCCCTTTTTAGAAGTCCTTTTTACTTGCAAGATTTTTGCTTTCATCATTCTTTCCCCATTTCTAATTTATGTTTTATATGAAGTCACTCAATGATCTCTTTAGAGTACGCATAGCGCAGGCTCTTCATGATCTGAAAATCCGCGTGTGCGTCTGCTTGCAGCAATGTGGTCTGGCCGGAGTGTTCCGCCGGTGCTTTTACCCCATTGTCTGTTGCATTTTGATCGAGTGGCATTGTGTTTCCGCTATGGTCACCGGCAGGCACTACCGCACTGCCGGTAGGCATGGTACGGGGTTGTACCTGCCTGGGCTGCACCGCAGGCCCACTGGGGGTCGCCGGAGCAGGAACGGCTGTATGCTTGTGACGCTGGAGCCGCTCTTGATACCCACGATCCAGCAGGGCGTCGTACACCTGGGCCATATTCTTCTTGAAGAACACAAAAGCGGCCGTAATCGCCAAAATCACGCCAAGCACCATAAAAGAGATAGAAAGTCCGATCATTGCACTGTACATAAATACTACCTCCTTATGTATTTTCCTTAAAATTCTGCTTGGCTTTTTGCGAAATGCTGTCATTAAAGAAACACTGCAGCGCTGCCGCTCGCTTGGGCAGGAAATAAGCTTTATTGTCAATCAAACAATTCGCTTGGCTTTTCACCATAAAGTCATATATGCCCTGGCACTCTGCATCACTGGTATTGGCGCTGTTATAAAGCGCATCATACGCAGCCAGCTGCTCCTTGTTCTCTTCCAAAAAGCTGCGAATGGTTTGCAGATTTTTCATCACCTCGTCCAGATTTTTCGCTGCACCGTTGGCGTCCGGGTCGTTGCTGTAATTGGCAGCAGCCTGATAAATCTGGGCGTAATACAATTTAATTGTTGCAATACTCGCCGGTATATCGACGGAGTCTAAGCCATTTTTAATGTCAAAAGGCTGATTGGGCAAAATGCGAATGCTGTCCGGATCTGTACTGGCAAAGGAACGATAATATTTGCAGGCATTATCCAGCGCGTCTTTTTTGTCCAAGTTGCTATTCAGTTCCACACGCAGGGCAATTTCAAAGCCGACTGTATTACGATCCTCCGTGTCCTTGATTTGTGTATATTGCCCGATATAGTCCGGTAAAGTCGCCAACTGGTTTGCACTGGCGCTCTCTACATAGCCCCGATATGCGTCTGCCCGAGTGGGGTCAATGGCAATGCACTCCTCATACTTGCCGCTGCTTAATTTGTCCTGATAATCGTGATTGCGTACCACAAACGAAAGCGGCAACAAAATCGCACCGATCATAAAGAAGGAAACAGCCGCAGCAATCAATCCGCGAAAGGCATTGAGTTTGCGCTGCCGAATACGAATGACCGCCTCGTCCCGATCATGATAATGCTGAAGTGCATACTTAAAATCCGCCGCCGATTGATACCGATTGGCCGGGTTTTGCGCCGTAGCTTTATTCAGCACTTTAATCAGACCGTCTGTTACCGCCGGGTTCTGCTTGCGAATATCGTCGTAGAATTCCACATCATACGGCGTTTTGCCCATCAGCAAGGAGCGCAGCGTGATGCCCAGCGAATACACATCTGTTCGCGCATCCGACTGCACCTTGGCATCAAACTGTTCCGGCGCCGCATACCCGCGCGTACCCACATTGGTGGTATCGCCCACATTCTGCGGTTTATATTTCTTTGCTATCCCAAAATCCAGTAGCTTGATCTGCTGTCTGTCCGGCAACAACTGCACATTGGCCGGCTTCATATCCCGGTAAATAATTTTTGGGGACCGGGTATGCAAATACTCCAGTACATCGCAAAGCTGGGAACCCCAAAGCACCACATCTTCCGGTGTGGAGGGGCCGCGCTTCACTTCTTCCGCCAGGGATTTGCCCTCCACAAAATCCTCAATAATGTAGATCGTATCGTTTTGGTCCACAATGTCCACAATACGCACAATATTGGGATGATTCAGCTTGGTGAGCATTTCCGCTTCCGACACCGGCGTTAAACCGACAATATTGCTTTGCCCCGGCGGTTTCTTCTTAGCTTCCTTTACGGCCCACTGTTTTTTTAAGCGCCGATCCATGGCCAAATACACAACAGACATACCGCCATGTCCCAGTTCCGTTAAAATTTCATATTTACCATCTATAATGGATCCGATCTCTGCCATGACTGCCCCCTTAATGCACTGTCTTAAAAGCAACGCCGGTCATATTGTCCTGTTCATTCCGTTGCTGCAACAGACCGATGATCTCAGCTAACACATCTTGCATTCCGCGCTCGGACCGTACCACCCGCGGTGAGAGCAGTCCCAGCAGCTCCGGCTCTTGGATTTCATGACGAAAGCCGTCTGTACACAGCAGATAAACCGTATTGGACTCCAATGTGTATTCCAAAAATTCCGGCTGCAATACCTGAGAGGCACCCACGCACTGTAAAAGCACATTGCGCCGCGTATCTTTTTCTTCCTGATCCGGAGCCAATTTACCGGCACTGATCTCCCGCGCCACCAGGGATTGATCCTGCGTAAGACGCGAAACATTATTTTGTATCTTATATAATCTGGAGTCGCCGATATTGACCACATACAGCTTATCGCCAATGCAAAGCGCAGCCACCACAGTCGTACCCAGCGAAATGTTGTGATCCAGTCCGTAATTGCCAATATCGGCATTAAGCCGATTCAATAAATGGGTCCATTCCTTGCGAAATAATGCAAAATCCATTTTGCGCTGGCTGAGCAAAATCGGCAGACTCTGTGCAAACCAGTCCGAAAAGCGAGCAACCACGGTTGCGCTGGCCACCTCGCCTTTTTTTAATCCGCCCATACCATCACACACCACAGCGAACAACAAATTTCCATATTGCTTGCTCCTGGCGGTTTGAATACAGTAGCTGTCCTGATTGGTCTTTTTGACCGGACCAATATCTGTTTGCGCCGCAATTAAGTAATTCATTTGGAGTCCCCCTGGATTTCAAAATCTACGATCTCATTGGCCAAGATTAACCGATCACCGGACCGCATGGGATAGCGTTGATTCGGTTGCAGCTTGGTGCCGTTAAGTGTTGTACCGTTGGTTGAGCCGTGATCAACAACGGTGTAGCCGTCCCCTGTAAAAGAAACGGTCACCTGTCGCTTGCTGATATAATCATTTTGTAAGACCAAATCACAGCAGCCTGGGTCTGCACCAATGGAAAATTCTGTTTCCTGCATTGGTACAGACTGACCGGTACGCACCACAAAAAAGGTAGCCACCGGTAGTTGGGGCATTAAAACGCAAGTGTCACCGGAGTGATTGGACAAATCCCGTATAAGCGAGGCCGGATCAGGCGACGCAAAGTTCGGCACATATCCACTTGGTGGGACAAGAGGTTCCGTCTCACCGAAACCGTTTGGCAACGGCGCTCCCTGTAATTCTGCCGCGCTGTATCTACCGTTGTCCGGCATATCCAGTGGCTCTGTTATGCCATAAAAATCTTCTGCCGGTATGTACAAAGGTTCTGTTGCGCCATAGTTGCCGTCTGCCAAAGGCGAAAACGGTGCGGCGCTTTGCAAGTGTTGCGCCGGCGTGTCCAAAGGCTCCGTTGCACCGGCGGGATCATAGGCCGGTGCCATCAGCGGCTCCGTTGCGCCATATAGGTCTTGACCCGGTGGTGAAATCGGCTCTGTCATACCCGCCATACTCTGCTGTGCAGCGGCACCGAAAGCTCCGGCAGATCCATAAGGTATCTGCGCACCTACGCCATGCGTCGCAGCCCACGCATCCGGTGGGCTGACCACATCACCGCCACTTTGCTTTTTCTTCTTTTTCTTTCCAAATCCAAAAAGCCCCATATTCTTCCCCAGTCCTATGATTTGCTATGTACATTCTCTTTCTCAAACTGCGCTTTTGTTGCAACTGCATATTCATGTCTATTTTACAGAAACAAATTGTTCACTTCTATACGCTGTTTGCGTACTATTGGCAATTTTTTGCCTGTTTTTTCATATTTTCACACGCAGTCCGTCAATTTCTGTATATTTTTCACAGTTTGAGATCGCTTTCACCGTGATTTGCAATTTGGCAAGGGTTTTGGTATGATGAGTGCAGAACGAGTCGGGTTTGGCGGTGCGGTTGACGGATGGGGGTATGGGAATGAAACCGAAAAAGCAATGGGACCACAAGTGGTACACGGAGGAATTTTTGCAGCAGCTAAAGGCAACGGCGGCGATGGAAACAGACGGCGATCTGCCCTACATCACCAAATATGCACCGGACGCCGGGTCGCCAAACGGCATTGATCCGCGACTGCTGGGCGGACCCATGGGCAAAATGGCGCGGGCCACGCGGCTGGTGCCGAACTTTATTCTGGACCGGATCAAGATCCCGGTCACGCCAAAGATCTTGGCCGGGTTCCGTGCCGGGTGCGACCGTATTTCCTACGCCAAGTGCGTGCAGGCGCACATTGAAGTGCGGGACAGCACCGTACCGGCGGCGGACGGCTATCCCATTCCCATTCGCATTTACAGCAGCGCCCGGTGCGCGCCGGGCAGCCCCTGCCTGTATTTTATCCACGGCGGTGCCTTTGTAGGTGGCACCCTGCGCCCCTATGACGAGGGATGGAAGCTGTTTGTGGAGAAGTTCCGTATGCCCGTAGTGGCGGTGGATTACCGACTGCTGCCGGAGCACCCATACCCCACGCTGTACGACGACTGCTGCCGGGTACTGGAATGGCTGGGCAGCGACGGTGCCCGGGAGCTGAACATTGATCCAATGGCCGTTTTCGTGGTGGGCGACAGCGCCGGCGGCAACCTGGCCCAAGGCTGCGCCACCCGCTATAAAGGCACCCGCCGGGTGCGGGGACAGCTGCTGCTCTACCCCACGCTGAACCTGTTTGGCACCACAGACCGCTACTATCACCCAAAAGAAACAGACTACCACCCGGCGCCGGGACAACAAAAGCTGGCTATGGGACTGGTGCGGCAAATGGAGCTGCTCTCCCGCTCCGGCAAGTCCTTTTTAGGCATTCCAGGGCCGGACGATCTGTGCAATCCGTACACCTCCGACCCGGCCGGGAACCCGCCCACTTTTCTCTCCGTAGGCGCGCTGGACTACCTGCGCAACGACACGGTGGCCTGGGCCCACAAGCTGCACGACGCCGGTGTGCCCACCCGCCTGGTGATGTATAACGGCATGGGCCACGGCTACTTAAACGCCATGGGCGTCTTTCCCCAGGCCGAGGACCTGCTGGACGAAATGGGCGCGTTTATCCAAGATGTCTGCAAAAATCACTAACCACCTTTGACCGGTATGTGCACATATCGGTCTTTTTTACCCTCCGCAATACCGCAAAACAGCAGGCAAGTCCCAAATAACGGACAGTGCAGTTCTAACCGCTTGCGCACCGTCCCGCCCCGTGCTATAGTAAGGACAAAGGAGGAAGATTATGGAATTTCAAATTGAATACCGTACGCAAGTACAACTGGATTTGGAAAAGAGCCTAAAAACCTTTGAACAAAATCAAAAAAGCAATCGCCGATACCTGAAAATTATGCGGATTTTTCAAGATCCATCACAACCTTTGGACAGAGAATTTCAAAAGTTGTTTAACGGATTTTATCGTGTGCGGCGCGGAGCCGACTGGCAAGAAGCTTGTTATCACATTTTGGAAATGCACCGCACTGACCCAAGCGTTACTTTTCCGCAGCTACTGAACGAACTGACCTACCACACCGGCAAAGTTGATTTTTCTTTTGCTACCAAAATGCTGCATACCATCAAGCCGAATATGCCAATTTATGACAGCATTATTGCAACCAATCTGGAGCTGTGGAACAACCATGACGGTTCGGTCGATCAAAAAATGCGCAGAGCCATCGTCATCTACGATCAGCTGCAACAGGCTTATCAGCAACTGCAAACCATGCCGGAAATGCTGCACTGCGTGGAGGCATTTGACCGCCGTTTTCCGGACTTTTCAAACATATCCACTTTGAAAAAAATAGACTTTCTACTTTGGAGCAATCGGGAGGAAACAGAAAATGAATAAAGAAATGAATGATAAAATGCAAAAATTCTGGGAAGAATGGGCGGCCGTTGATGTCAGCGGGATTAACAGAATGAGAGCCCGAAGCAGGAAACAGCGCCAACAGAAAAAGCAACGCAAATATATGCGCAGAAAACAGCGGCAGTTCGCATGTCTTGCCATTGGCAAAAGCGTAAACAAAAGCATTCAAAAGATGATCGACAACGCCTAAACTCTACGCTGCGCAGGTTGCGCGGCGGGGGGGTGTGGGGTACAATATGGGCACAGGAGGCGATGAAATGAACACATATGTGACCGGGGCTGTGATCAAGGCCCTGCGAGAGCAAAAAAATTGCACCCAACAGCAGCTGGCGGACCAACTGCACCTGAGTGCAAAGACCATATCCAAATGGGAGACCGGCAAAGGATTGCCGGACATTACCCTGCTGGAGCCGCTGGCGGCGGCGCTGGGGGTATCTGTGATCGAACTGATGCAAGGGGCGCCGGTAGCCAACCGCAACCGCAGCGGCAATATGCACCGGGTCAAGTTCTATGTTTGCCCGGTGTGCGGCAATGTGCACTTTGCCGCCGGAGAGAGCGTGATCAGCTGCTGCGGCATTCTATTGCCGCCCCTGGAGCCGGAGCCGGACACAGCCGGGATCTGCCGGGTACAAACAGACGGCGACGAATACACCATCACCGTACAGCACCCCATGGACAAGGGGCACTACATCTCCTGGATAGCTTACCAGACCGCAGACCGGGTAGAACTGGTGAAGCTGTACCCGGAGCAGGACGCCATAGCCCACTTCTTTCGCCGGGGACGGGGCAAGATCTACCTCTACTGCAATCGGGACGGTCTGATCGCCGTGCCGGTCGGGCGATAAGCAGAACGAACACACGCAAAAAACAGCCACCACCGCAAGGGTGATGGCTGTTTTGTTTTTGTATCTTAACAAGAACAGGAGCAGGGCTTATTTCTCTGCGTACTTGTCCTCGCCGTTCCAGGAGTACAGCTTACGGATCTCAGCGCCGACCTTCTCCAGCTGATGGTTTGCTTCCATCTCTCTCTTAGCCTTGAAGTGTGCCCAGCCGTTGTTGCTCTCGGTGATGAACTTAGAAGCAAAGGTGCCGTCCTGGATCTCTTCCAGAACCTTCTTCATTTCCTTCTTGGTCTCGTCGGTGATCAGACGCTTACCGGTCTCGTAATCGCCGAACTCAGCGGTGTTGGAGATGGAGTAACGCATCTTGGCAAAGCCGCCGTTGTAGATCAGGTCAACGATCAGCTTCATCTCATGAATGCACTCAAAATAAGCGTTTCTCGGGTCATAACCGGCCTCAACCAGGGTCTCAAAACCGGCCTTCATCAGGGCGGTCACGCCGCCGCACAGCACAGCCTGCTCACCGAACAGGTCGGTCTCGGTCTCGCACTTAAAGGTGGTCTCCAGGATACCGGCACGGGCACCGCCGATACCGGCGCCGTAAGCCAGAGCGATATCCTCGCAGTGACCGGTAGCGTCCTGATACACAGCTACCAGGCAGGGTGTACCCTTGCCCTCTTTGTACTCGGAGCGAACGGTGTGGCCCGGAGCCTTGGGCGCGATCATAAATACATCTACATCGCTGGGGGGCACGATCTGCTTAAAGTGAATGTTAAAGCCGTGGGCGAAAGCCAAAGCCTTGCCGGCGGTCAGATAAGGCTCAATGTCCTTCTTATAGATGGAAGCCTGCTTCTCATCCGGGGTCAGGATCATGATAATGTCGGCAGCCTTTGCAGCCTCAGCGGTGGTCATAACCTTCAGGCCAACGCTCTCAACATGCTGCCAGGACTTGGAGCCCTCGTACAGACCAACGACCACATCTACGCCGCTCTCTTTCAAGTTCAGCGCATGGGCATGGCCCTGAGAACCAAAGCCGATCACGGCAACGGTCTTACCCTTCAGGTAGTCCAGATTACAATCTTCTTGATGGAAAAGTCTTGCTTCTGCCATTGTGATTTCCTCCTAAAAACATAAATATAACTTGCGCGCAGCGTTGTATGATGTCGCTGCGGGTTCTTAACAATTCACATTATATCCTGTATGATGTCTGTTGTCAATAGGCAATTGAAAATTATTTTACAGGTGCTCCATGGCGTGAATGATGTGCAGCCGCATGGCAGTGCGGGCGCCCTCGGCGTTGCGCTTCTTGATAAAGTCCATGATCAGCCGATCGTCCTTTAGGTTATCGGCGCTCACATCCTTGTCCCGGGTCATAACGATCACGCCTTTTTTAATGGCGTTAAAGATCACCGGCATAAACTGCTTGACGAACGCATTATGAGTGGCGTTGGCAATGCTCTCATGGAACTTTTGTTCCTCCGCCGTACGGTCCTCGCCGCTCAAGATCTTCTTTTCCACCTGCTCGCCGTAGTAGCAAATGGCGTCGATTTCTTCCTGTGTTGCCCGCTGTGCAGCCAAATATGCGCAGTCCGGTTCAAACATCAGCCGCATTTCAAACAGATCGTCCAGGCCGGAAGCAATATCGCTGAGATCCGCCGAGTCGATCACCGTATTGGCGCTGACAAAAGTGCCCTTGCCCCGCCGGATCTCCAACACACCGTTGGTGGTCAAAATCCGAATGGCCTCTCGCAGGGTGGAACGGCTAACGCCCAATTCTGCCGCCAGGTCATTCTCATTGGGCAGCTTATCCCCCACCGCAAAGCGGTGCTGGGTCTCGATCATATTCAGGATCTGCTGGGCCGTACTCTCCGGCAGCATTGCCGATCTTGGCATACTCCTCACCTCTGCACCCATCATAACACAAGTTGTATGAGAAAGTCAAGGCGTTGTCTGACATCTTACAATTACAGCGCCGATTTTTCGCCGGTCTTTGTTCACCCTGCACGAATTTGCCCTGCGGGGGTTGTAAATTGTGAACAAATGCTATATGATAAGGATATAAATAAGAGAATTTATATAATGGAGCGTAAAAATGAACAAAGCAACCCAATTACGATACAATATGGAGTCCCTGTGCATCTACCAATTTAAGGCAGACCCGGTAATGCGCAGCCTGCTGCACCTGCTGCGCAGCGTGGAAGCCGGTGAAGCCGTGCTGGAAGCGCAAAGCGCCTTTTTCAGCACACTAGCACCCCGGGACACTCTGCGCCGGTATATTTCCAGACTGATCCTTACCGACGACAATGTGTTCAGCAAAGCCGCCGCAGGCGACACGGTAAACAGTCTGCGCCCGGCGATCCTGGAGGGCGTAAAAAGCGACCTTGCCAAGCTGGAGGTCATTGCCGATCTGACCCCGGAGGATATTCTTAGCGCAGTAGAGGATCAGGACCTGCGGGAAGTGCTGGGCACCCTGCCCCGGTGGGAGAACGGCGACGCGCTGCCGCCCCTGCGCCAAAACTGGGCGGAGCAGGTGGACGCGCTGGCTGCATTCCACAAAGAGAACGGCTACGGCCTGTTTGCCAAGTACGCCGCCTTTGAGTGGCGAGACCACGCCCTCTCCCCCATCTCCACCACGGACCCGATCCGGCTGTCCGATCTGAAGAACTACGAATTGCAGCGGGGCCAGGTAGTGGATAATACGGAGAGTTTTGTTTGCGGACTGCCCGCCAACAATGTGCTGCTGTACGGCGACCGGGGCACCGGCAAAAGCTCCACCATTCACGCCATCCTGAACGCGTACAAAGGGCAGGGCCTGCGGATGATCGAGATCCCCAAAAGCGCAGTGGAGGAGCTGTCCCTGATCCGGGAATACCTGGCGGACAGCCCGATGAAATTTATTATCTATATTGACGACCTGAGCTTTGACAGCCAGGACAACGCCTTTACCGAGTTGAAAGCGGCGCTGGAGGGCGGCCTGTCTGCCTGCCAGCCCAACACCCTGATCTACGCCACCTCCAACCGGCGCCATCTGATCAAAGAGAACTTCTCCGACCGGGAGGACGATGTAAACAAAAACGACACCCGCCAGGAGCAGCTGTCCCTGTCCGATCGGTTTGGGCTGACCATTACCTTTATTAACCCGGATAAGAAGGACTATCTGGACATTGTGGAGAAGATCGCTGCCGATCGTGGCCTGCAAGTGGACGCCCAGCGGCTGGACGCTGCCGCCGAGCAGTGGGCCGTGCGCCGGGGTGGTCGTTCCCCCCGCTGCGCCCGCCAGTTTATCGACCATGTGGAGAGCGCCCTGCGCCGGGGCAAAGAATGGTAAAAATTCGTTCGCAAATTATTAAAAAATTTCATTTTTTGTTTACCGAATTCTAAAATTATGAACAAAAACACCTGCTATGATAGCAGTATCAAAGAAAAGGAGCGAAAACAATGAGCAAAATTCTGGTAGTAGATGATGAATTAAACATCTGCGAATTACTGAAACTATACTTAGAGAACGAGGGCTACACGGTCTTTACCGCCAACGACGGCCAGGCCGCCGTGACCGCCTTCCAGCAAAAGGCGCCGGACCTGGTGCTGCTGGATATTATGCTGCCCAAGATGGACGGCTGGCAGGTGTGCCGAGAGATCCGCAAGACCTCCTCTGCCCCCATCATCATGCTCACCGCCAAGGGCGAGACCTTTGACAAGGTGCTGGGTCTGGAACTGGGCGCCGACGACTATGTGGTCAAGCCCTTTGACGCCAAAGAGGTGGTGGCCCGGGTCAAGGCCGTGCTGCGCCGCACCCAGGGCAAGAACGACAACGCCGAGGAAAGCAAGAAAGTGGTCACCTACGACAAGCTGGAGATCAACATTGCCAACTATGAGTTGAAAGTCAACGGCGTGCAGATCGACACCCCGCCCAAAGAGCTGGAGCTGATCTACCACTTTGCCTCCAACCCCAACCGGGTATTTACCCGCGACCAGCTGCTGGACGAGGTATGGGGCTTTGAGTTCTACGGCGACTCCCGCACGGTGGATGTGCATGTCAAGCGCCTGCGCGAGAAGTTAGAGGGCGTCAGCGACAAATGGGAGCTGAAAACCGTTTGGGGCGTCGGCTACAAGTTTGAGACCAAGGAATAAGCAATGGCGTTCAAGGATGTACTCGCCGGCAAAAAGCCGGTCAAAAGCAATATCTTTGCCAAATACTTCCTGCTGTTTGCCGCCATCTTTCTGGTCACCCTGACGGTGCTGGGCACCGCACTGACCCTGCTGGTCAACGCCTACTCCCAAAACGAACGCACCAATCTGCTGAAAGAGAATGTGCAAAGCGTGTCCGGCACCATCAGCTCCACGCTGATCATGCAGGACATTAACAGCCGTTACAGCGTGGAAAAAGAGCTGATGTGCGAGTCGCTGTATATTATTTCCAACTCCATTGACGCGGATGTGTTCGTCTGCGATGTGGAGGGCAATATTATCCTGTGCAAGGAGCGGGCCTATTCCACCCCGTACTTTGGGGAATTTACCACCTGCGCCCTGCACGACAGCTACTCCATCAGTTCCGCTCTGCTGCAACGGGTGTATGAGACCGGCACCGTGACCGGGCGCATTACCGTGCGTGGGCAAACCAATTATATTGTAGGCACCACCATCGTCAGCGACGGCGATGTGATCGGCTACACCTTTGCCCAGGCCCAAACCGGCGTGCAGTCCCTGGCGCTGGCGGTGATCCGCATCTTCCTGCTCAGCGCGCTGGGCTGCCTGATGCTGGCCTTTATCTGCATTTGGCACCTGACCAAAAAAATGGTGACCCCCTTGCAGCAAATGAGCGCCGCCGCCAAGCAATTTGCCATCGGCGACTTCTCTTACCGGGTCAAGGTGCGGGGCTGCGACGAGCTGGCCGATCTGGGCATTGCCTTTAACGATATGGCGGACGCGCTGGATAAAATGGAAAGTTCCCGCGCCAGCTTTGTGGCAAATGTGTCTCACGAATTAAAAACGCCTATGACCTCCATTGCCGGGTTTATCGACGGTATTTTGGACGGCACCATTCCCAAGGAGAAGCAAAACTACTACCTGGGGCTGGTGAGCACCGAGGTGCGCCGACTGAGCCGACTGGTGGTGGCTATGCTGAATATGAGCAAGATCGAGTCCGGCGAATTCCAGATGAAGCCCAACAACTACGACATCTCCGATCAGATCATTCGCATTCTCCTGACCTTTGAGCAAAAGATCGAGAAGAAGAATATTGAGATCATCGGGCTGGAGGACTTGCAGCCCCAGTACATTGTGGCGGACCCGGATATGATCTACCAGGTGATCTACAACCTGTTTGACAACGCGGTGAAGTTCACCAACGAGGACGGCTTTATCAAGGTCACGCTGGAGGATCTGGGCAACCAAATTCGTGTAAGTATTAAGAACAGCGGCACCGGCATTAAGGCCGACGAGCTGTCTCGCGTGTTTGAGCGCTTCTATAAAGTTGACAAATCCCGCAGCCTGGACGCTAAGGGCGCCGGACTGGGATTATATATCGTAAAAATGATGGTGGAAATGCACTCCGGCAGAATTTATGCCAAGAGCGAGGACGAAAACACCGCGGAATTCGTGTTCACTCTGCCCAAGGCATTTACCCCCGTCAATAAAAAAGGAGCAAAAGAAGCATGAGCGACTATGAACAGAACCCGATAAACGGCGGCCAGGCCCCCCAGGGGGACGGTCAGCCGAACACCGGCTACAACCCGTATCAGCAGCCGGGCACCTACTATACGCCACCCCAACCGGAGCCGGAGCAGCCCCAAACGCCGCCCACCGGCGACAACGGCACCACCTATCACTACGCCTATCACAGCGGCAACCAGCCCGGCGCAGCTTATAGCGGCCAGCAGACCGGCGCTGCCGATCCTACCGCCCAGGCGCAGCCCACCGGCCAGACCTACGGCGCACCCACAGAGCCGCCGAAACCGGATAAACCGGAAAAGAAGAAAAATAAAAAGACCATTACCATTGTGGTGAGCGTACTGGTGGTGTGCGTGGTGATCGCCATTACCGGCATTGTGCTGGCAGCCACCGGCGTGCTCTCCGGCGACAAGGAAGAAAAGACAGACGGCACCTCCACCTCCCAGGACAGCGGGTCTGACACCCAGACCGTCAGCGGCGGCAGCGTGGCCACCGAGGACGGCAGCGGCAACCTGACCGTGGCGGGCGTGGCCAAAAAGACCATGGACTCCTGCGTGGGCATTACCGTCTATTCCAAGCAGAATTCTTACAGCAACTTCTACGGCTACGGCTCCAATAGCGGCTCGGACAGCAGCGACGGCCAGCAGGCCAGCGGCGAAGGCTCCGGCGTGATCATGAAGGAAGCAAACGGCAAGACCTATATAATGACCTGCGCCCATGTGATCTCCGACGGCAGCAGCTTTAAGGTGACCCTGAATAACGGCAAAGAGTACGACGCCACCATGGTAGGCGCCGACAGCCAAACAGATATCGGCGTGCTCTCCATTGAAGCCACCGGGCTGCAAGCAGCCACCTTTGCGGACAGCAAGAGCCTGGCAGTAGGCGAGCAGGTGGTAGCCATCGGCTGCCCCGGCGGCCTGGAATTCAAAAACAGCGTGACCAGCGGCTATATCTCCGCCCTGGACCGCCCGGTGGAAAGCTCCATCGGCTACGACAACGAGTGTATCCAGACCGACGCAGCCATCAACCCGGGCAACTCCGGCGGCGCTCTGTTCAATATGCAGGGCCAGGTGATCGGTATCAACTCCTCTAAGATTGCCTCCACCGAGTACGAGGGCATGGGCTTTGCCGTGCCCAGCTCCACCGCTGTGGACACCGCCAACAGCCTGATCAAAAACGGCTATGTGGCCGGCCGCGCCAAGATCGGCGTCACCTACAACACCATCACCAGCTACAACAACTCTGACGCCATTCTCTCCGCACTGGCAGAAAAGGGCTTTAAGAACGCCAAGGGTACCATGGTGATCAGCCAGGTGAACAGCGACTCTGACCTGGCAAACAAGCAGGTGAAGCAGTACGATATGATCGTAGCCGTCAACGGCAAGACCATGACCTCCACCGATGTAATGACCCAGGTGCTCTCCGACAGCAAGCCCGGCGACACCATCAAGCTGACCATTGCCCGCATTGAGGACAACCAGATCAAGACCTTTAAGGTAGACTGCAAATTGATCGAAAGCAAAGGCAATTAAGCAAAAAAGACAAACGCAAAAGCGCGCGCAAGCCAAATCGGTTTGCGCGCGCACTTTTTTATTGGATTTTACGGCTGCACATCGCTCCCCGGGCGGCAGATCCAGTAATAAGTCACATTGGCACAGGGGTCGGTAATAGGCACCACCTGCCGCTCCCCCAGCAGCGCGCCCGGGTCCTCTGCCAACTCGGTGGTAAAGCACAGCAGGGTGGAAGCGTGCACCAGCTCCACAAAAGCCGCCTCCTCTGTCTGCACCAAAAACTTAGACGCAGGCATTTCGTCATAGCACAGCTGCGCCCAAAAGCCGATCTGGTCCCGCAGCAGGCAGTTAAAGCCGTTCAGATCCGCAAAGGTCACCGTGGTACGGCCAAAAAGAGCGTGGCCCGGCGGAACTGCAACCGCCAGGTGCTCCTGCAAAAAGGCCCGGGACTGCAAGGTGTCGTCCGGGCAGGGACCGGGCAAAATACCCACATCGGCCCCGCCGCTCTGCACCGCAGACAGCACCGCCTCCGGCTGCTCCAAGCGGGAGATGATCTGCCGCTCCGGGTACTGCTCTGCCAGCCGGGGCAGCAGGTGCCACAGGGGCTTTGGGGCACAGGCGCACACGGTAATGCTCCGCTGCTGCCGGTCAAAGGCCTGCACCGCCTCCACCGCCCGCCGGGTATCGGCCAGCAGCCGCCGGGCGTACTCTGCCGCCAGGCGACCGGTGGCGTTCAGCTCCAAATGATTTTTGCCCCGGGTAAACAGGGGCGCGCCAAAGTCCGCCTCCACCCGGCGCATATCCCGGCTCAGTGTGGGCTGAGAAATATGCAGCACCTCCGCCACCCGGGTCAGGGTTTGATGATCGGCAAAGGCCACCAGCTGCTCCAAGTCCGTTAAATTCAGCATACCGCACCTCACTATTCATAAACTGAAAAGCAGATTTCTATATTTCTATTGTACAACAAAGAAAAGATGATGTAAACTAAAAACAAAGCGAATAGCAAATTTGAATAGGAGGAAAAACTTATGGACTATGTAACACTGAATAACGGCGTAAAAATGCCCCAGCTGGGCTACGGCGTGTACCAGACTCCGCCGGAGGAGACGGAGCAGTGCGTGCGCACCGCCATTGCCAACGGCTACCGCAGCATTGACACCGCCCAAGCCTACGGCAACGAGGCCGGGGTGGGCGCAGCCATTGCCGGTTGCGGACTGGCGCGGGAAGAACTGTTCATCACCACCAAGGTATGGATCACCAACGCCGGGTACGAAAAGGCCAAGGCGTCCATTGACCGGTCCTTAAAAAAGCTGCAAAGCGACTATGTGGATCTGCTGCTGATCCACCAGCCCTTTGGCGACTACTACGGCACCTACCGTGCTATGGAGGAGGCCTACAAGGCCGGCAAGGCCAGGGCCATCGGCGTGTCCAACTTCTACCCGGACCGTCTGCTGGACCTGCTGCATTTTAGCGAGATCAAGCCCATGGTGAACCAGGTAGAGACCCACCTGTTCCAGCAGCAAAAGGTGGCCAAAAGCTATATGGACAAGTACGGCGTGCAAATCATGTCCTGGGGTCCCTTTGCCGAGGGCAAAAACGACTACTTTCACACCCCGGCACTGGTGGAGATCGGCGCCAAGTACGGCAAATCCCCCGCCCAGGTGGCGCTGCGCTTTCTGCTGCAAAGCGGTGTGGTGCTGATCCCCAAATCCACACATGAAAACCGTATGCAGGAGAACATCAACATCTTCGATTTCACCCTGAATGAAGAAGAAATGGCGCGCCTGCAAGGGCTGGACACCGGGGAGAGCCTGTTTTTCTCCCACTATGACCCGCAAACGGTAGAGTGGTTTATGAGCATTCTCTAAAATGACGCGCAAAAAAGCGCCGAGCCTTTACGGTTCGGCGCTGCTTTTTTATGCGCTTTTACAGCTCGGCGATCACTTCTACCTCGCACAGCACACCCTTGGGCAGGTCCTTAACGGCCACGCAGGAGCGAGCAGGCTTAGCGGTAAAGTAGGTGCCGTACACCTGGTTGAACTTGGCAAAATCCGCAATATCTGCCAAAAAGCAAACGGTCTTGACAGCCTTATCCAGAGAAGTACCGGCAGCCTCGACCACGGCTTTCAGGTTCTCGCACACCTGGCGGGTCTGGGCCTCAATGGTGGTGGCCTCCACATTGCCGGTGGCCGGATCAATGGCGATCTGGCCGCTGGTGAACAGCAGATTGCCGGTCTTTACCGCCTGGCTGTACGGACCGATGGCGTCGGGGGCGTTGTTGGTGCTTACATATTCCATAATCATTCTCCTTTATCTCAGTCGCAGACCTCAAAGCCTGCGTTTGTCAATGCCTGTTTGATGGACTCAATGTGGGCGTTGTCCCGGGTCTCTACCCCCAGTTTCAAGAAGCAGTCGGTAATGTTCATATCCAGGTCCGTGCTGTCATAGTTGACGCTGACCACATTGGCGCCCTGCTCCGCAATAATGGAGGACACGCCGCTAAGCTGGCCAGGCTGGTCGGACAGTGCAATGGTAATATCCGCCGTGCGGCCGCCCATCTTCAGCCCGCGCTCGATCACACGGGAGAGAATGGTCACATCAATATTGCCGCCGCTGACCAGGCAGCACACATTCTTGCCCTCAATATCCGGGATCTTGCCGGCCATTACAGCCGCCACCGGCACAGCGCCTGCGCCCTCGGCAATAAGCTTTTGCTGCTCCAGGAGGGTCAGGATCGCCAGAGCGATCTCATCATCGCTGACGGTGACAATGCCGTCCACATACTGCTTTACCAGCTCAAAGGTGTTGTTGCCCGGGGTCTTAACGGCGATACCGTCGGCAATGGTCTGCACCTTGCCAAGGGTCTCGATCTGATCGTCCTGCACCGCATTGAGCATAGAGGGCGCGCCCTGGGCCTGTACGCCGTAGACCCGCACGCGGGGGTTCATCTGCTTAATGGCAAAGGCCACGCCGCTGATCAGACCGCCGCCGCCGATGGGCACCACCACTACATCCACATTCTCCAGCTGATTGAGGATCTCCAGACCGATGGTGCCTTGACCGGCGATCACATCTTCATCATCAAAGGGGTGAATAAAGGTGTAGCCCTTTTCTTCTTTCAGTTCCAGCGCTTTCTTGTAAGCGTCGTCATACACGCCCTTGACCAGGCACACCTGGGCGCCGTAGCGCTTGGTGGCCTCCACCTTGCTGATGGGTGCGCCGTCCGGCAGGCAGATCAGGGACTGAATGCCGTTCTTGGTGGCAGCCAGCGCCACGCCCTGGGCATGGTTACCGGCGGAGCAGGCGATCACACCCCGCGCCTTTTCCTCATCGGTCAGCTTGCTGATCTTATAGTAGGAGCCACGGATCTTAAACGAACCGGTGACCTGCAAATTCTCTGTTTTCAAATACACATTGGTGCCCGGGTGAATATTGGGCGCCAGGATCATATCCGTCTCACGGATCACCTCACGCAGTACCTGGGAGGCCTGATACACTTTATCCAGTGTCAGCACAAACATTCCTTCTTTCGACTCTATATATAATATACGATTTTAATACGCCGCCGGGGTTTTGTCAACAGTTTTTGTGCCCGGCCAGGTCCACCGGCAGTTCTCGGTGGGCAGTCACCGTGTCCGGCGTCACCCGGCAGTCCACCGCCCGCACCTCTACACCGGCAGCTTTAGCGTCGCACAGCGCCCGGCAAAACGCCGGGTCCGTCTCCCAGTTGGGCCGGAATGCGGTGCAACCGCCCATCTGCACAATCAGAAGTGCCATAGCCCGGTAGCCCTGCTCCACCGCCTGCACCAGCTCGCCCATATGCTTGGCACCCCGCGCGGTGGGTGCGTCCGGGAACACGGCCCATTCGCCCCGGCGCAGGGTCACACCCTTTACTTCCACAAACAGCCGCTCCCGCGCATTCTCTGCATAAAAATCCAGCCGAGAGGCGCCAAAGCGCACCTCCGGGCGCACCAAGGTGGGCGACGGCAGGATCGCCCCGGCGCGCAGCAGCTCCCCGGCCACCTGATTGGGCGCCGCCGCGTCCATATTCACCGGGCCGAAAGGGGTCTCCACCGTTACCAGATCATAGGCGGTCTTGCGATTTGGGTTGCTGCTCTTTTCCAAATACACCGTAGCGCCGGGCACCAGCAATTCCCGGCAACGGCCGGTGTTCTTCACATGCACCGTCTCCGGCACACCGTCCACCGTACAGTGGGCGATAAACCGATTGGGCCGCTCCAGGAACACCGCTTTATGAATATCTGAATACTGCATAGGAACAGCCTACCCTACCCGGGCGCATTTGTCAATCCCCCGGGCATAATCCGTCTATTTTCTATTGACTTTGCCGATCAACTCCTATAAAATGGAAA
Source organism: Bifidobacteriaceae bacterium (assembly GCA_963642245.1). Lineage (GTDB taxonomy): Bacteria > Bacillota > Clostridia > Oscillospirales > Acutalibacteraceae > CAG-217. The sequence goes on from CAVIFY010000006.1 coordinate 38,614, forward strand.
GTGATATTATATGTTGGAGGACACCCACATGACCAAGATAAAAAAGATCCTTGCCGTGGCCCTGTGCGTACTGCTGCTGGGCAGCGTATTTGCCGGCTGCTCCGGCACCAAAGCGGAACAGACCACGGAGATCACCGACGAGACCCTGCTGATCGCCTACACGGCAGATAACGCCCCCTTCTTCCAGATAGACGAAAAAGGCAACGCCAGCGGGTTTGAGGCCGACCTGATCGCCAAGATTTTTGACAGCATTAAGGACGACTGCAAAAACTACGCCTATGTTAAGGTGGAGCCGGGCTACCGCCTGGGCGAGGAGACCGCCTATACGGACCAGGACGGCAAGACCTACATCGCCTATATGGCTGTGGGCGGGCTGCAAAAGAACGACGGCACCAATAACGAGGATTACAGCTTTACCAACACGGTCATCAGCAACCGGGTGGTGACCCTGGTGAAGAAAGACAGCAAAATCAAGGATTACAGCAACCTGGGCGGTGCCAAGCTGGCTGTGGTGAGCAAGGCGGCGCAGAACGCGCTGGCAGACAACGCGGTGATCGCCGATCGCAGCGCCAAGACCACCACCGTTTACAAGACGGCGCAGGCGGCCTTTACCGCTCTGTACCAAGGCAAGGCGGACGCTGTGGTCATTGACGAGTTTGACCTGCGCACCCTGGACTTTATCTTAGACGGAGATAAAAAGGCGCTATCCGACTGGACCACGGAGCTGAGCGGCCAGCTGGACACGGTGGAATACGCCTTTGCCACCGCCAAGTATGACCGACTAAAGGACGATATCAACGAGGCGCTGCTGGAACTGAAAGATCCCAAGTACAACGACAAGGACGAATTCACCCCCATTGTGGAGCAATACTTTGGCTACAACGCCTCCAACTTCACTTACACCCCTGCAAGTAAATAACACCCAGCGCCTGCGGTTCGCCCCGGGCGCTTTTTGTTAGGAGAACGCTATGAAAAGCTATCCCATCTCAAAAGAATTCCGCCTGATCCGCCGCTTTACCCCGCCGTTGACCACCCCGCTGCTGCCGGTGTGCAACCTGTTCTTAGAGGGTATGGCGCTGGGCGTGCGGTCAGACAAGGCCGTTACCGTCACCCGCTTTGCCCTGCCCACCCACGACGGGCACCGGCTGCCCTGCCTGCTTATAGAGCCAAAGGGCGCAAAGGGGCAGGTACTGCCGGGGCTGGTGTACTTCCACGGCGGCGGATTTGTGCTGGCGGCGGCGCCCTACCACTTTGCCCTGGCCAAGACCTACGCCGCCGGGGCCGGGTGCCGAGTGATCTGCCCGGACTACCGGCTGGCGCCCAAGCACCCCTACCCGATCCCGGAGCAGGACTGCCGCCTGGCCTACAACTGGACATTAGAGAACGCCGAGCGGCTGGGGATCGACCCCCGGCGCATTGCCATTGGCGGCGACAGCGCCGGTGGCTGCCTGGCCCAGCGGGTCACCGCCACAGCTGCCGCCCGGGGGCACGCGCCCCTATTCCAGCTGCTGGTGTATCCGGTGGTGGACCCGGCCATGACTACCCCTTCTATGCGAACCTATGTGGACACCCCCATGTGGAACGGCCGCTTATCTAAGAAAATGTGGCAGTGGTACTTAAAGGGCGCCCAGGCTGCCCCGGACCCGCAAGCTGCCCTGCCGCCCACCTATATTGAAACGGCAGAATTTGACTGCCTGCACGATGAGGGCGCGCAGCTGGCCCGGCAGCTGACCGCAGCCGGTGTGCCGGTGACCCTGCGCCAGACCAAGGGCACCGTCCACGGCTACGACATTATCCTCCACGCGCCCACCACCCGGGAGAGCGTGGCCGCCCGACTGGCGTTTATGCAAAGTTGGTTCCGGCAAAAATAAAGCACGGCGGGAGCAAGCCCCCGCCCTACCAGCGATTTTTTCATCAAAATATGCAAAAGAACCGCCTGACCTACCGGTCAAGCGGTTCTTCTTTTTTATGCGTTTATACGGGAATATACTCCACGGCGTCCACCGGCTTACCGTCCCGGTAATACACCCGGGGCACCCGGCGGGCAATGCGGCAGGGCAGCTCGTAATTAAAGCTGTGGGCCAGGCCGGACACCTCCTCCATACTGAGGGTCTCGTCACCGTCCGTCCCCACCAGAGTCACCGGCGTGCCCACCTGCACGCCGGGAATATCCGTCACATCTACCATAAACTGGTCCATACACACCCGGCCTAAAATCGGCGCGCGCTTGCCGCCGATAAGCACCCGGCCTATGCCGGACAGGCAGCGGGGATAGCCGTCTGCATAGCCCACTGGAATGGTGGCGACCCGGCGGGGTGAGGGGGTAGTATAAGTCCCGCCGTAGCTGATCTCCCGCCCCGGCTCCAGGGTCTTTACATGGCTGATCCGAGCCACCCAGCGCAGCACCGGCTGCAAGGGCAACAGGGACTTGTCTACCTCCTCCGAGGGGTACAGGCCATAGAGAATGATCCCGGCCCGCACCATATTAAAGCTGCCGCCCAGGCGCATGATCCCGGCGGAATTGTTCAGATGTTTTATAGGGATCTCCACCCCGCGCTGCGCCAGCAGATCGCAAAACTGCAAGTACCGCTGCCGCTGGGCCTCCGCCTTGGCAAAGCTGGTTTCGTCCGCCGTGGCAAAGTGGCTGAAAAGCCCCTCCGGGTAGATCCCCGGCAGGGCGCAAATGGCCTTGCAAATATCCGCGCTCTCCGCTGTCACCTGAAAGCCGATACGGCTCATACCCGTGTCCAGCGCAAAGTGAAAAGGCACCTGCTTGCCCTGGCGCACCGCCTGAGCAGACAACGCCCGGGCCGCCTCCATAGAGAAGATGGGCAGCCGCACATTCTGCTCTACCGCCCGGGGGAAGTCCTCCGGGAACACCGGCCCCAGCACCAAAATCGGCAGGGTCACACCGGCTCGGCGCAGTTCCAGCGCCTCCTCCATACAGGCCACGCCGTAAAAATCAAAATCCTGCTCATACCGGCGGCCGATATACGCCGCACCGTGACCGTAAGCGTCTGCCTTGATCACGCCCAGCAGCTTGGTATCCGGCCCGATTTTTTGCCGAATGGCGGCAATATTCGCCTCCAGCGCATTTAAGTTGATCTGCGCCTGGGTACGCTCATACATTTGCGATCACCTCCGCCAAGGGTGCAACGGCAATGCCGTTCTCTGCAAAGGCGCTGCGCAGCGCCTGCACAAATTCCAGCGCCCGGGCGCCGTCCCCGTGGACGCACACCGAGTGGGCCACCACCGGGATCTCCTCGCCGGTGTAGGCCGTCACTTTCTGCTCTTTGACCATACGCACCACCCGGTCAATGGCCGTGGCGGTGTCTGTGATCATGGCGCCGGGCTTGCGCCGATCCCGCAGGCTGCCGTCCGCCTCATAGGCACGATCGGCAAACACCTCGCAGCCAAAGGGCACGCCCTGCTCTCCCGCCGCCTGTTGCAGGCAGGAGCCTGCCGGTGCCAGCAGCGCCAGCGCCGGGTCAAAATCCCGCACCGCGCGGGTCACCGCCCGGGCCAGCTCTAAATCCTTACAAGCCATATTGTACAAAGCGCCGTGGGGCTTTACATGCTGCAAGAGAGCGCCGTTTGCCCGGCAAAAACCGGCCAGTGCACCGATCTGATACAGCACATCCCCATAGGCCTGGTCCGGGGTCACCGCCAGCTGCCGCCGACCGAACCCCACCAGATCCGGGAACCCGGGGTGCGCGCCAACCGCCACGCCCCCGGCCCGGCAGGCCGCCACCGTGGCCGCCATGACAGACGGGTCACCGGCATGGTAGCCGCAAGCCACATTGGCAGAGGACACCAGCGCCAGCACCCGATCGTCCGACCCGATGGTATAGGCGCCAAAGCTCTCGCCCAAATCCGAATTCAAATCCACTTTGTACATAAAAAAGGCTCCAAAAAATCAATATTTCAGCATAGTATTGGGCACATCGGTAATGAGCATATGCCCCGGCGCGTGGGTAATGGCAAAGGGCACCTTGGCCGCCATCACCGCCGCCTGGGGGGTCACCCCGCAGGGCCAAAACACCGGCACCTCACCCGGGCGAATGGTCACGCTGTCGCCGTAATCCGGGCAGTGCACATCGGCGATCCCGATGGCTGCCGGGTCGCCGATCTGTACCGGCGCGCCGTGCACCCGGGGCATAGCAGAGGTGACCTGCACGCTGCGCACCACCAAATCATGGGGAATGGGTCGCATAGACACCACCATATTGCCGTGGAATACCCCCGCAGGCTCCAGAGCCAAATTGGTATTGAACATGGGCACATTGCGCCCCTCTTCAATATGCCGCACCGGCACCCCCGCCTGCAAAAGCTCGCTCTCAAAACTAAAGGAACAGCCGATAAGGAAGTACACCAGATCCTCCTGCCAGTAGGCGGAAATATCCGTCACTTCCTCCGCCAGTTCTCCATCCCGCCAAATGCGGTACTTGGGAAAGGCGGTACACACATCGTCGCCCATGGCCATGGCGCCCATTTGGCGACAACCCGCCTCGCCCACCTCTAAAATGGGGCAGGGCCGGGGATTGCGCATACAAAATAGCAAAAAGTCAAAGGCCTGGGCCTTTGGCAAAATGCAAAGGTTGGCCTGAGCATATCCGGCGCACATGCCGGAGGTCTGGCCCTGTAACTTGCCTGCGCTGATCAGCGCCCGCACATCCCGGGGCGCCCAATCGCTGTAATCCATTCTATATCCTCCTGTGCCGAAAGGCAATATTTTTTACCAAAAAAATAAATTGTCCAGCCATTTTTTCTGCTGCCGGGTGATCTTTTCCGCCGCTTGCACCGTAATGGGCACAAAGCGCACCGTATCCCCGGGCCGCGCCTGGGCCAGCAGCGACACATCGCAGCCGATCACCGTGGCGATCTTGGCATAGCCGCCCACCGTTTGGTGATCGCTCATCAGCACAATGGGCTGCCCGCTGCCGGGCACCTGCACACTGCCCCGCACGATCCCGTCGGAGCAAATGTCCACGCCGCCGTCTGCCGTCAGTGCCGGGCCCTCCAGCCGCAGGCCCATACGGTCGCTCTTGGGGGTAACAGTATAGGATCTGCTGTAAAAATCCCGCCGTGCAGCCGGGCGGAACCGATCTGCCTGGGGGCCGTCAATGCAGCGCAGCGTATAGGGCGGCGCAAAGGTCACCGGCGGAATACGCCAGGGTGCCGGATCGCCGATCGGCAGGCAAAAATCGCCGGTAGTCAGCACATCCCCCGCTTGCAGAGCACGGCCGTCCAGCCCGCCCATTTGGATCTTCAGATCCGTGGAGCGGCTGCCCAGCACCACCGGCACATCCACGCCGCCGGACAGGGCCAAATAGCACCGCAGCCCGGTGCGGGCAGCGCCCAGTTGCAGCCGGTCGCCGCTGCGCACCGCATAGGCGCGGTAATTCTCAATAGGTTTGCCGTTTAAGGTGGGGGCAAAGTCACCCCCGGCCAGGGCAAAACAGCCCTCCCCTGCAAACCGGGCGGAAAGGCCGGTGAGGGTCATTTCCAGCACCGCGCAGCCCAGGCAGTTGCCCACCAGTCGATTGGCGATCTGCATAGAAGTCAGATCCATTGCCCCGCAGGTGCAAAAGCCCAGGTGGGCCACCCCGGTACGCCCCAGGTCCTGTACAGTGGTCAGCGCACCGGGCGCGTCGATCATCAGTCGCATACCGGCACCTCCTCCACCTGCACAGTGTAAGTGCCCGCTGCCACCGCCCGGGCGATCTCTGCATACTGGGCAGGCGAAATGGGCACAAAATGCACCAAATCCCCTGCTCGGTACAGGATCGGTTCCGGCCGCTGCCGGTCAAACACAGGCACCGGCGTGCGCCCCAGCAGCTGCCAACCGCCGGGAGACGCCAGCGGATACACCCCGGTCTGGGCGCCACCGATCCCTACGCTGCCCGCAGGAATACTGGTGCGCGGGCTGTCCAGCCGCGGCGTATGCAGCCGTGGGTCCAGCCCCCCTAAATAGGCAAAGCCGGGCAAAAAGCCCAGCATATAGATCAAATAATCCGGCCCACTGTGCAGCTCGATCACTTCCTGCGCAGACAGGCCGCTGTGGCGGCAAACAAAGTCCAGATCCGGGCCAAAATCGCCGCCGTAGCACACCGGCAGCCGAAACACCCGCCGCCGATCCTGCCCGGCAACGGACAGGCTGTCCAGCAGTCGCCTAAGCCGCCGCTGCAACGCCCCCGCAGAGATCACCGTGCAGTCATAGCACACGGTCAGGTCCCCATAGGCGGGGATCAGGTCGGTGATCCCACGCAAACCGGCGCTGCCGATGGCCCCTTGCAGAGCGGTGACCCGGCGGTTGACAGCCGGGTCGATCCCTTCCCCCAGGTGCACGGTCAGGGCGCCCTCGCCGCACTGTAAAAAGGAATAGTCCATTGGTTATTCTCCGTAATAGCCGTCAAAATAGCCCTTGGCAATGGTGTCTGCAAACCAGCCGCTGGTCTTTTGCACCACCTTGGGCGGGTAGCTGATCAGCTCTTTCATCAGCTTTACCAGCGGCAGGTTGATACTGCGGCCAAAGCCGTCTATGCTGGGAATATTGCGCCCATACATATCCAAAAGCCCGGCTCGCGCCGCCTCCTCCATTGCCCGCTGCTGCACCTCCTCGGACTGGAACAGATCCGCATTGCCCAGCAGATACGCCGTAGCTGCCATCATAGCATTGCAGCCCCAGTCGGAGCAGGTGGCGGTGATCAAATTGTCCGCCGCGCTTTCCACCAAAATGCCACCGCCGCAAGGGCAGTCGCACTCCCCGGCGTCTGCGTGGGGCACATACTTGCGGATATGGTCGCCGATGGCTGCCATACCGATCTCGTTGCCCAGATCGCCGATGGAAAGATTATAAACGCCCCTGGCCTTGCAGGCGTTAAAGAGCACATCGCTCTTGGCCTCCAGCTCCGTTAGGCACTTGCCCACCGCGTTGTGGTACGCACCCTGGGCATTGCGCCCGGGGGCCTCATTGGTGATCACCGCCGTGGGAACGCCTTTTGCCAGCAGCACCTCTGCCTGGGCAGGGGCCTCTCGATCGTCCTTGGTAAAGGCCACGGCGCACATAGAGAACGGGTATTCCCGCGCCTCCTCCACCGTGTCATACAAATGGAAGCCCAGCACCATAGCCAGCCGCCGCACCGCCTCCATACATTCCTCCGGCACCACCAGCACCGGGGTGCAGTCAAAGGCTTTAATGAGAAAGCGGGCCAACATCATAGAGGACACCATACCGTCCGTCTCCGGCTGTTTCCAGGGCAGCAGCACAAAGCCGGTGATGATATACACCAGGTCCCCCGGGTGGATATGGGCCACCAGGCCCTTGGCTGCGTGCACGGACAGCGGCTCTCCGGCATAGTCACGGGCTGCCCGATAGAGAATACGGCACACGCCGTACCCCCGCGGGTCCAGGGTCATTAAGCTGTCCAAATTCTCGCCGATATTATACAGGGTCAGTTCTTCATTGGTCATTGCAGTGGTCCCCTCTCGCCCGATTTAGCGGGCCGTTGCGTCCATAAAATCCGCTACCAGCGCGTCTTGCAGGTCCTTTAACATCTTGGGTGCCTTGCCGCCTACCGGTTGGCCGTCAATGCTCTCTGCCGCCAGGCAGAAGGAGCCGGAGGAGGACACGATCACCTCGTCCGCCGCCAACATCTCCGCCACGGTGAAGGGGGTCTCGTCTACCGCGTAGCCCAGCTTTTTGCACATTTTGATCAAATGGGCGCGGGCAATACCCGGCAAAATATAATGATCGGTGGGGTGGGTCTTAAACACCCCGTTCTGAATGATGGACACATTGGAGTGAGCGCACTCGGTGACGATATCGCCCCGGTGGAACACAGACTCGTCGCACCCGGCCACCGCCGTGCGCTGGGCTGCCATACAGGAGGGCAGCAGGTTCAAAGTCTTGATATTGCAGTGGAGAAAGCGGGTATCCTCCGTGGTGATCAGCTTGATTTTTTTATAAGTATCCTGCACCGGGCAAGGGGTCAGTACGATCCACAAATTGGCCGGTACTTTGTCCGGATCCGGATACGCATGGTTGCGCATTGCGGTACCCCGGGTCACCTGCCAGTAGACGAACTGCTCGCCGCTGTCCACCTTCTCCACCATCTCCGTCAGCAGGGCGCCCATCTCCGCCTTGGTCATGGTCAGACGAATACCCAAAAGCGCCGCGCTGTTATAAAAGCGGTCCAGGTGCTCATCCAGCGCATAGATCACATGATTGCGGCTGTAAGTGGCGTCATAGCAGCCGTCGCCAAAGAAGCACACACGGTCCAGCATAGGCACCTGCATTTCCTCCAGCGGGCCGAATTTGCCGTTGTAGTAACCTAAATTCTCCATATCGCATATCCTCCAAAAAAAGACAATAGGGCACCAAAGCCGTAAAAGCTCCGTTGCCCTTATCTAACACTATATCACTTTCCAGCGCAAAAGTAAAGACGCCCGGCAGATAATCAGCACACGGTGTTTATTCGACTGCCGTCCGACACTGAAATGTGCCCTGCGGACCAACCGGATCGCGCCCCCTTTGCAAAATCCGGACACAGTATAACAGCATTTGCACGCAGAATTTGTCAAACCCTGCGGCAAACCGTCATGCCCGGCACAGTTGTCCAAAAAATCTACAAAATTCCAATTTTTTTCTCATTTTGGTTGACATTACCGGTCGAATTCTCTATTATTAAAGCTGAAACAGCAGAAAAAACAGGCGCCCGCAAGGCCCGCTGCTGCTTTAAGAAATGAAAAAAGGACGGAAATATCATGCACATTGAAGAACTCGCTCAGGAATACCGCACACAATATAATGTTCTGTGCGCCAAGATGGACGGACTGCGCCCGCTGCTTTCCGTCTACGGCGGAGAGGATCTGTACCGGCTGCGCAGAAAGCTGCGCACCTACTACGAAATGGCCTGCGAATGCCGCCACATTGCCACCATACTGGAAAGCTACTACGATGAGGAGGAGGGCGTATGACCGATGTGATCGAAAACTGCTGCTTTGCCTCCCCCGCCCAAACGGAGCCGGACACCCAGGCCGTCACCCGCCGCGCCCTGCTGGCGGTGCTGCCCCTGGTGCTGGAGCAGGAGCTGAGTCCCCGGCAGCGCACCTGCCTGCGTGCCTTTTATGTAGACGGCAAAAGCCAAACGGAGATTGCCCGGGGGCTGGGTCTGTCTCAGGCCACGGTCAGCCACCATATCCACGCAGCAAAGGCGGCAGCCAACCGGCTGCTGCGCTACTGCCAAATTGCCGTGGCCAAGGCCAACGACTGCTGGCTGGAAGCAGAGAACAACGGACTCTGACCCCTCTATCTGCACAGACGATACAGCAGCGGCAAGTCTGTGAACGCCCAGGGCGTTACCGCCGCCAACACCTGAAAAGCGCACCTGCACACGGTGCGCCGCAAAAAAAAGAACAGCGCACCTCAGTTCATCCTATGAGGTGCGCTTTATTTTGTGTGTACTTTTAGGCATACATCAGAATAGCGATCAGGAAAAAGACGGCATAGAGCACCACCTGGTGGCCCATATAGACCCACAGGCTGTTGCGCCCCAGCCAGCACAGCACCCGGCTGTGGCGGCGGTAAAAGGGTGCAGGCAGGCGGCCGTCCCGCACATAGACCCCGGCAAAGGCCCCCAGCAGAAACAAGAAGAACCAGGGGATCAGGGCAAAATAATCGGCGGACCGAAAGCTGCTGTTAAAAAAGCCCAAGGGCATCAGCCAGTTGGTGCGAAACAGAGCCGGGGGCAAATGCACCAGGCCAAAGACCATGGTGTGTGCCGGCTCGCTGACCCCGTAGGTCAGGAAGAACAGCACGCCGCAAAGAGCCATACCCAGGCGGGGCGGAACTTTCTGCACCACCGGCAGCAGCAGACCGGTCAGGATCATACAGCAGCCCAGGCAAGAGAGAATACCAAAGTAGATCTGCGCACCGGTAATGCCCATCAGGGGCAGCACCCACACGGTGACCCCGGTGATCACCAGGCCGCAGCCCAGCACTACCGCCCCCCGGCGCACCGGGTTGCGGGACAGGCGGGAGCAAATACCGGAAATGAGAATAAACAGCCCCCAAAAAATGGGCTGCACGGTGCACAGTGCGTCAAACACCCGGTAGCCCCAGGACAGCTGCAACACATCGCCCACATCCAAAAAGGCGTGGTGTACCACCATACAAAGAATGGCAAAGCCCCGCAGCTCGTCCAGCAAATGAATGCGGGGACGGGTGGATTTGGGCTGTTTTTTGCGTTTTTGTCTCACCGGAGCACCTCCTGTTCCAGGGCTTTGGGTTATTTTACCACAAAAGCGGCGGTTTGTACACGCAATTTTTGGCACACCGGGGCAAAGAATTGCGCTTTATAATTGTATATGAAATGGAAGTGTGCTATAATACGGTGAAGTCTTGTAAAATCAGAAAACGGCGATACGCCGAGAGGAGTATGTATATGAAAACCGCTGTGGGCGAAGTGCAGGGCGAGGCCCTGACCCTTGTAAACACCACCAACACCGCCATTGCCGCCGAGTCCGGCTCTCTGCCGGTACTGGGCACCCCCTTTATGCTGGCCCTGATGGAAAAGGCCACCTGCGAGGCGGTGGCAGACCTGCTGGAGGACGACGAGACCACCGTGGGCACGGCCATGAACATTACCCATATCAAAGCCAGCGCCATCGGCGAGGTGATCACCGCCAAGGCTGTGCTGACAGAGACAGACGGGCGCAAGCTCACCTTCCATGTGACCGCCCACAATGACAAAAACGAGCTGGTGGGCAGCGGCACCGTGGAGCGCTTTGTGGTGCTGGCGGAGAAATTCTTAAGAAAGGTCGAGGGCAAATGAGATTTTCTGCGGTCATTTTTGACTTTGACGGCACCCTGTGCGACACCGGACCGGGCATTATGAACAGCGCCGCCTATGCGCTGGAGGCCTACGGCTTTGAAGTGCCCCGGGAGCCGGGCGCCCTGCGCTGCTTTATCGGGCCGCCGCTGCTGGTGACCTTTCAGGAGAAGTTCGGCGCAGACGCGGCCACGGCCCAGGCATTGGTACAAAAATACAGAGAGCGCTACAACGGCGCCATTCTCAACGAGAGTATGCTTTACCGGGGCATTGTGACCCTGCTGGAGAACTTAAAGGCGGCAGGGATCCGCATTGGCATTGCCTCCTCCAAGCCCAAGCGCTACATTGACCAGCTGCTGGCCCACTTTACCATTGACAAATTCTTTGACGCGGTGTGCGGCGTAGATTTTAAGACCGACTGCGAGAGCAAGACCAGCATTATCGCCCGCTGCCTGCAAGAGCTGGGGACTGCCCCGGAAAAGGCGCTGATGGTGGGCGACAAAAGCTACGACATCAACGGCGGCAAGGCCAACGGCTTAAAGACCGTGGGGGTGAACTGGGGCTACGGCACCAAGTTTGAATTTATCGAGGCCGGGGCCGACTTCCAGGCGGAGAAGCCTATGGACATTGAGGCCATCGCCCTGGGCTTTTTTGAGCAGACGGAGGAGTACGGCGGCATTTATAACGGCCGTATTCTCACCCTCCACTGCGACACGGTGACTATGGTGGACGGCGCGGAGGAAAAGCGGGAGGTCATTGACCACCCGGGCGGCGTGGCCGTAGCCGGACTGACGGAAAATAACGAGCTGCTGCTGGTGCGCCAGTTCCGCTATCCTTATAAGGAGATCCTGCTGGAGATCCCCGCCGGCAAGCTGGAAAAAGGCGAGGACCCCTTTGAAGCGGGCAAGCGGGAGTTCAAAGAGGAGTGCGGCGCCACGGCGGACAGCTACTTCTCCCTGGGAGAGGTGTATCCCTCCCCCGGCTACTGCGGCGAGATCATTCACCTGTACGGCGCTGCCGGTCTGCACTTTGGGCAGCAGCACCTGGACGAGGGCGAGTACCTGGATGTGGTGCGTATGCCCCTGGACGAGGCGGTGCGCCGGGTAATGACCGGCGAGATCAAGGACGCCAAGACCGCCATCGCCATTTTGAAATTAAAGGAACGAAACGACCCATGATCTATTTAGATAACGCAGCCACCACCCGGCCCTGCCCGGCCTGCGTGGCGGCAGTGGGCACCATGCTCACCGACCACTTTGCCAATCCCTCCAGCCTACACGGCCCGGGGATCCAGGCGATGAAGGAGATCATCGCCGCCCGCCAGGCGCTGGCAGACGCCCTGGGGGTAGAGCGGGACACCCTGACCTTTACCTCCGGCGGCACAGAGGCCAACAACCTGGCCCTGTTCGGTGCAGCCTATGCCAACCGGCGGCGGGGCAAGCGCATTGTGACCACCGCCATTGAGCACGAGAGCATTATACAAACCGCCGACCAGTTGGAGGCAGAGGGCTTTGAGGTCATTCGCCTGCAACCGGACAAAACCGGCAATATCACAAAAGAGCAAATCGAAAGCGCCATCACCCCGGACACCATTTTAGTCTCCGTCATGCGTATCAACAACGAGGTGGGCAGTATTCTGCCGGTGGAGTGCATTCGCCGGGCGGTACAAAAGGCCGGTGCCCCGGCGCTGATCCACACCGACTGTGTGCAGACCTTTGGCAAGGTGCCCCTGCGGCCGGACAAGCTGGGGGTAGATCTAATGACCGTCACCGCCCACAAGATCCACGGCCCCAAGGGGGTAGGCGCCCTGTATGTGCGCAAGGGCGTGCGGATCCTGCCCCGCACCTTTGGCGGCGAGCAGGAGAAGAAATTACGCCCGGGCACGGAAGCAGCGCCCCTGATCGCCGGATTTGGCGCAGCGGTAGCGGCACTGCCGGACCTGCGTGCCCAGAACGCCGCCATTAAGGAACTGAACGCCTATACCAAGGAACGGCTGGCGGAGATCCCCGGCCTGACCTTTAACAGCGGCGACCAGGCGTCGCCCTATATCATCAATATTTGCGTGCCCACCTTTATGCGCAGCCAGACCATTATTCAGGAGCTGTCCGCCAACTACGGCATTTGCGTCAGCAGCGGCTCCGCCTGCGCCAAGGGCAAGCGCTCCCATGTGCTCACCGCCATGGGGCTGCCGGAGCAGGTGATCGACAAATCCATTCGCCTGAGCTTTAGCGGCCAAAGCACCAAAGCAGAAGCAGACGCCCTGGTAGACGCACTGCGCGACCTGGTAGAAAAACACCCAAAGGAGTAACCTATGCGAGAGATCGTACTGATTAAAAACGGCGAGCTGGCACTGAAGGGACTGAACCGCAGTTCCTTTGAAGATGTGCTCATTAAGAATATGCGCCGCCACCTGGCGCCCCTGGGCACCTTTCAATTTACCAAGAGCCAAAGCACCATTATGGTGGAGCCGGAGGACCCGGACACAGACCTGGACGACACGGTAGACGCCCTGACCCGGGTGTTTGGCATTGCCGCCCTGTCCCGGGCCGCCGTGTGTGAAAAAGATATTGAGGACATTGCAGCCACTGCGCTGGAATACCTGAAGGAGCCGCTGGAGGACGCCAAGACCTTTAAGGTGGAGGCCAAGCGCAGCGACAAAAAATTCCCCATGAAATCGCCGGAAATCTGCCGGGAGATGGGCGGTCGCATTCTGCGCCGGTTCCATCACCTAAAGGTAGATGTGCATAATCCGGACATTACCGTGACCGTAGAGGTGCGGGACCGCTATGCCTTTGTGCGGGGCAACAACCTGCACGGCGCAGGGGGTATGCCCACCGGCACCGGCGGCCGCGCAGCGGTGCTCATCAGCGGCGGCATTGACTCCCCGGTGGCCTCTTATATGATGGCCAAGCGCGGGATCGAGCTGGTGGCTGTGCACTTTGCCTCTCCCCCGTACACCAGCGAGCTGGCGGAGATGAAAGTGATGGAGCTGCTGAAGAAAGTGGCCCGGTACAGCGGCTGGATCACCACCTTTGTGGTGCCGTTTACGGAAATTCAGGAGCAAATTCGGGACAAGTGCCCGGAGGAATACTTTACCATTATTATGCGCCGGGTGATGATGATGATCAGCGCCCGCATTGCAAAGAGTCAAAACTGCCACGCCCTGATCACCGGCGAGTCCGTGGGGCAGGTAGCCAGCCAGACCATGTACGCCCTGGCGTGCACGGACTGCGCGGCGGATATGCCGGTGTTCCGTCCCTGCATCGGTATGGACAAGGACGAGATCATTGCCATCTCTCGCAAGATCGACACCTTTGAGACCTCTATTGAGCCCTACGAGGACTGCTGCACCGTCTTTACCCCCAAGCACCCCAAGACCAAGCCCCGGCTGGACGATGTGCTGAAAGCAGAGGCGAATATGGAAAATCTGGACGAAATGATGGACCGGGCCGTGGCCGGTGTAAAGAAAGTTGTGATCAAATAATGGAGCCGCGCAAAGACCCCAACGAGGAGATCGACCGCATTTTAGCCGACTTTCAGCAAAGCCGCACCCGGCGGCAAGAGGAGCCGGCAGAGCCGCCTGCTTTGGCGGAAGAAATGCCGGCGCCGACGAAAAGGGAAAAGCCCCGCAAGGAAGAAAAGCCGCCCAAAAAGGAAAAAGCGCCCCGCCGCCCGCTGAGCAAAAAGCAAAAGCGGGGGCTGTGGATCGCCCTGGTGTGCCTGGCGGCAGCCGCAGCGCTGGCCTTTGCCATCCCCGCCATACAAAGCAGCCGCCAAAACGCCTACTTAAAGCCCTATGAAACCAAGTACGGCATCCACTACCCGGCCGGTATGCTGGAACAGTATTGCGACGCCTACGGCAAGGACCGGCAGCTCGCCGGGTTCCTGACCTACGGCAACAGCGGCGAGCTGGCCGTGTCCAAGACCAAGAACGAGAGCCAGCCGTACCTGGACAGCGGCAGCGACTTTTTGCACTTTGGGTTCAACACCGTGATCTACGGCAGCCCGCAGCAACTGACCGGGCTGGAGGCCGCCTACGGCAGTGCCGCCGCCTGCAACAACAGCGGCACCACCCTCACCTACAACTCCCTGTTTGAGACCGGGCAGTGGCAGGTGGTAGGCGCCCTGTATGTGAACACAGACCCAAAGGACGACAAGGGCTACTGCTTCCCCTACAATGTGACCGGCAACATGACGGCAGACAGCTACAAGCAGTTCTACGCCCGACTGACCAACCGCATGATCTATACCAGCACCCGCACCCTGAACCGGGCGGATCATCTGCTGACCATTGCCACAGACAGTGATCTGCACCCGGGCTGGAAATTCGTACTGGTAGCCGCCAAGGACGGTGAAGTGCGGGATGTACGGGATGTACAAACGCCCCAGTATCCCCAGGCGTACTTTGATGACAAAGGGGAGAAGAACCCCTACGCCCCCTTTAACAAATGGTATCCGGAAGTGTATGTGGGCGACGGCGAGCAAACCTCTCGCCAAAACAAAAAAGATTACCAAACAAAATAAAAATGCCCCGACGGAATATAAGTTCCGCCGGGGTCTTTTTGTATTGCTTTTAGATTTTCACATCTGCATAGATAGGATAATGGTCGGACATAGCGTCCATAGCCCCGTCCGAGAGTATGCCGTAGCACTGCACCTTGGCACTGCCGGTAAGGAAGATATGGTCGTAGGTGGGGGCAGAGGCCTTTTTGTTGTTGCCGCTTTTGGTCTTGGCCGCCAGGGTCTTGGTGTCCGTCATACCCTTGGCCAAGCGGGTGTAGATCTCCGGCGCGTCATACACCGGGTCGTACCCGCCGCCGTCCATGGCGTTAAAGTCGCCGCAGGCAAACACCGGGCACTTATACTGGGCCGCCAGGGTCTTGGCCAGCGCCGTGGCCTGATCCGCCTGGCTCTCCATCACCGCCTGCTCCGCCTTTTCCTCGCCGCTGCGGATCAGGTCCAGATGGGTGGACGATACAATATATTTTTCGCCGGTCTGCTTATTCTGGAACAGGCCCCATACGATCCGCCGCAGGCGCACATTATCCTTTTGCTCATAGACCACATCGCCCCGGTCCAGCAGGGTCACCCGGTCGCTGTCATACAGCAGGCCGGTCATATGCACCAGCGCGCCGGTACGCACCGGGTACAGCAGCTTGTAGCTGCCCCGGTTCTGCATCAGGCAGCAGTACCACTGGTCGCTCATCTCCTGCACCGCCACCACATCCGGCCGGTAGGTGTCCAGCACCTGCAAAAACATTTTGGCCCGCTTGTGGGCGTCCGTGCCGCCCCAGCTCTCATAATGCACCAGTAAATTGGCGCTCATAATGCGCGCGCCGGTATCCTTGGCACGCTTGGCATCGGCCTTGCCGATACTCTCCTGGAACTCCTCGCTGACCATATAGTCCGACAGATCGCCCCGACTGCGGATCACCACCGGCACGGCAATGGCTGTACCCACCGCCAGTACCAGCACCAATGACAGCAGCCCGCAGACCACCCGGCGCAAAACTTTTTTCATTTGATCTCCCCCCTGAGAAAGCCGTTCTTTCTCTATTATACACAACCCGGCCCGGCTTTTCTACCCCCGGGGACAAAATAAAAAAGTATTGACTAATTCCCACCTGCGTTGTATATTTGTTATACTTATTATAGAAAAAAGAAACGGCGAAAACCGCCAAACGGAGAATACGAATATGGAAGAAATGCAAAAAAATAAGCCCCTGCGGCTGCTGACGGTGCTGCTGTCTGTGGCGGCCGTAGCGGCCATGCTGTGGTGCGCACCGTACTTTAAGGACGACTGGGCCTGGGGCAGCCAGGTGGGACTGGAGCGACTGCAAAGCCACTTTGCAGGCTACAACGGCCGGTATCTGGGCAATCTGCTGGTGATGGTGCTCACCCGCTCCCTGCCGGTAAAGATCATTTTAATGACCGCCGGGGTACTGGCGCTGCCGCTGCTGGTGAGCCGCCTGGCCAATAAAAAATTATTTTTGCTGTTCCCCCTGTGCCTGCTGGGCGTGGCGGTCATGCCCGCCGATCTGTTCCGCCAAACGGTGGTGTGGGCCAGTGGCTTTTCCAACTATATGCCGCCGGTGCTGCTCACCCTGTGCTATCTGCTGCTGGTGTGGGACCTGTGGGGCGACACGGCGCCGGTGCAAAGCAAGTGGAGCCCGCTGTGCGCACTGCTGATCGGCGGGTGCGGTGCTCTGTTTATGGAGCATGTGACCCTGTACAACCTGGCGCTGGCGGTGGCGGTGCTGATCTTCTCCAAGGTAAAGCACCACAAGACCTATGCCACCCACTGGTGCTTTCTGGCCGGCGCGGTGATCGGCGCCGGGGTGATGTTTACCAACAGCGCCTACGGCTTTATCTCCTCCGGCAAAGACCAGTTCAGCTACCGCTCCGTGGCGGTAGGCGGCACTGTACAGCGGTATTTTGACACCATCGGCGGCAACATCATCCGCATTTCCAACTACCTGACCGAGTGCAACGCCCTGATGAATATGCTGCTGGCAGCGCTGTTTTGCATTGTGCTGCACCGCCTGTTCAAAAAGGGCGGCGTCACCAAGGGCCGCCGGGTGTGGCTGACCGTCAGCGCCGGAGTGCTGGTGGCTTACGCCGCTTACAGCTGCGTGCTCACCGTGTGGGCCAAGATCGCAGGCAGCAACGATGCCCGGGACGCCATTGACCCCGGCTGGCGCTTTGCCTTTACCCTGCTGTTTTCCATTGCGCTGCTGCTGTGCATTCTCTTAGGGGTGCAAAGCCGTCGCCGCAAGAGCCAAATGTTCTTTGCCCTGGTGAGCGTGTATGTGTTCTGCGCGCCGCTGTTCATCGTGACCCCCCTGACCGCCCGCTGCTTTCTCCCCTGCTACACCATGTTTATGCTGCTGGCGGCGCTGCTGTTTGACCTGATCTACCGGGACACCGCCAACAAGCCCAAGGCCAAGCGCACCGCAGGCGCGGTGTTTGCCGCCTGTCTGATCGCACTGGGCGTGTTCTACGCCACCGTGTTTGTGCAGATCAAGGACTATTCCGCCGGGCGAGAAGCCTATGTGCAGGCGCAGATCGACCGGGGGGAGAAAAAGGTGTACCTGCCCATGTACCCGGCCTATACCAGCGATTATATCCGGGGCAGCACCCCCCAGGACGGCTCCATTTGGGAAAAGCGGTACAAAATGTTCTACGGCATTGACCCCGACATTGACCTGATCACCGTCGGTCCCAATACCCCCCAGGCCAAAAAAGCCCTGGCGCAAGATAAATAAAAACCGATATTTGTAGGGTTCGATGCCCACATCGAACCGCCGGATCCATAGAAAAAACGCATCCTATCGTAGGATGCGTTTTTGTTTTGCTATTTTGCATTTACGCGCAGAGGTTATACATTGATCTCCACATCTACGCCAAGCAGGTCCTTTTCTTTTGCCAGAATGGGGGCCACCACTTCGTTTAAGAAGTCGGCGGTCTGCTCCGGGGCACGGCCCACAAAGTTCTCCGGCTTTAAGATGGCCAGGATTTCCTCCTTGGTGGTCATAAAGGCCGGGTCCGCAGCAATGCGATCCACCAGATCGTTCTTGCCGCCCTCTACCTTCACCACTGCACCGGCAGCCATGGAGTGCTGGCGGATCTTCTCATGCAGCTCCTGGCGGTCGCCGCCCTTCTTCACCGCGTCCATCATAATGTTCTCGGTAGCCATAAAGGGCAGTTCGCTCATCAGGCGGGCGTGGATCACCTTGGGGTACACCACCAGCCCGGAGGTCACATTGATATACAGGTCCAAGATCCCGTCTGTAGCCAGGAACGCCTCGGCCACGCTGACCCGCTTGTTGGCAGAGTCGTCCAGGGTGCGCTCAAACCACTGGGCAGAGGCTGTCCAGGCCGGGTTCAGCGCGTCGATCATCACATAGCGGGACAGAGACGCGATCCGCTCGCTGCGCATAGGATTGCGCTTATAAGCCATAGCGGAAGAGCCAATCTGGTTTTTCTCAAAAGGCTCCTCGATCTCTTTCAGATTTTGCAGCAGCCGCAGGTCGTTGGAGAACTTGCAGCAGCTCTGGGCGATCAGCCCCAGGCAGTTGCACACAATGGTGTCCAGCTTGCGGGCATAGGTTTGGCCGCTCACCGGGAAGCAGGCCTTAAAGCCCATCTTCTCTGCGATCTTGCGGTCCAGTGCCTTGCACTTCTCGTGGTCGCCGTCAAACAGCTCCAGAAAGCTGGCCTGGGTGCCGGTGGTGCCCTTGGAGCCCAGCAGCATTAAGGTGTCCAGCACATGGCACACCTCTTCATAATCCATCACCAGGTCCATCAGCCACAGGGTGGCGCGCTTGCCCACGGTGGTGGGCTGGGCCGGCTGGAAGTGGGTAAAGCCCAGGCAGGGCATATCCTTATACTGGTCGGCAAACTTGGCCACGCTGGCAATGGCGTTCACCAGCTTTTTCTTGATCAGCAGCAGGGCCTCCCGCATGGTGATCACATCCGTATTGTCACCCACATAGCAGGAGGTGGCGCCCAGGTGGATAATGGGCTTGGCCGTGGGGCACTGCACCCCATAGGCGTACACATGGCTCATGACATCATGGCGTACCTGCTTCTCCCGCTCCCGGGCCACATCGTAGTTAATGTCCTCGGCGTGGGCTTTCAGCTCATCGATCTGCGCCTGGGTCACATTCAGCCCCAGCTCGTGCTCCGCCTCTGCCAGGGCGATCCACAGCTTCCGCCAGGTTTTGAACTTAAAATCCGGGGAGTAGATATACTGCATTTCCTTGCTGGCATAGCGGGCGTTAAAGGGAGAATTATAAGTATCTGTCTGCATTAGTCCAGCCCTACTCTCTTCATCATCTCTTTGTATGCGTCCTCAACGCCGCCCAGGTCCCGACGGAAACGGTCCTTGTCCAGCTTCTCGTGGGTCTTAATGTCCCAAAAACGGCAGGTGTCCGGGCTGATCTCATCTGCCAGCACGATCTGGCCGTCTGCGGTCTTGCCGAACTCCAGCTTAAAGTCGATCAGCTCTACGCCGATGGAGGCAAAGTATTCTTTCAGCACATCGTTCACCTTAAAGGCCATGGCCTTAATGGTGTCCACATCCTCCTGGGTGGCAAAGCCGCAGCTGACGGCGTGGTAGCCGTTGATCAGCGGGTCGCCCAGGTCGTCGTCCTTATAGGAGAACTCAATGGACGGCTGGGTAAAGTCCATACCCTCTTCCAGGCCCAGGCGCTTGCAGATGGAGCCGGCAGCCCGGTTGCGGATAATGACTTCCAACGGCACGATGGTCACTTTCTTTACAGCGGTCTCCCGATCGGAAAGTTCCTCCACAAAGTGGGTGGGCACGCCGTGCTTCTCTAAAAGCTGCATTAAGTAGTTGGACATTTTGTTGTTCACAACGCCCTTGCCCACGATGGTGCCCTTCTTCAGGCCGTTAAAGGCGGTGGCGTCGTCCTTGTAGTCCACGATCACGATGGTGGGATCCTCGGTGGCCCACACCTTCTTGGCCTTGCCTTCATAAAGCTGTTCTGTCTTATTCATAACGCATTCTCCTCTGCAAAAAGATTGGTAGATTAAAGGGTCTGTTCTTATTTGTTCTGGGTAAAGTAAGCCTTGATCCGCTCCACAGCCTCAACGGTCTTGTCCGCGTTGCCAAAGGCGGTGAGCCGGAAGAAGCCCTCGCCGGAGGGACCGAAGCCGGAACCGGGGGTGCCCACCACATGGGTCTTGTCCAGCAGCAGATCAAAGAACTCCCAGCTGGTCATGCCCTCCGGCACCTTCAGCCACACATAGGGGGAGTTCACCGCGCCGTAGCAGGTAAACCCGGCAGCCTGCATACCCTCAAAGATCACCTTGGCGTTCTTCTGATAATAGGCCAGGGTCTCTTTGATCTCTTTCTGCCCCTGCTCGGTATAGACCGCTTCGGCAGCCCGCTGGGTAATGTAGCTGACGCCGTTAAACTTGGTGGCCTGGCGGCGTGCCCACATGGGGTTCAGGCTCTTGCCCTCAAACACGCAGGCCTTGGGCACTACGGTGTAGCCGCAGCGCACGCCGGTAAAGCCGGCGGTCTTGGAGAACGAGCGCAGCTCAATGGCGCACTTCTCGGCGCCCTCGATCTCATAAATGGAGTGGGGCACATCGTCCTCTACAATAAAGGCCTCATAGGCGCTGTCAAAGATGATCAGCGCGTCGTTTGCCAGTGCATAGTCCACCCACTTTTTCAGCTGCGCTTTGGTGGCGCACATACCGGTGGGGTTGTTGGGGAAGCACAGGTAGATCACATCCGGGGTCTCCTCCGGCAGATCGGGCATAAAGTTGTTCTGCTCCGTGCAGGGCATATAGATAAAGTTGCTGTAAAAGCCGTCGGCGTTCTTGTCGCCGCTGCGACCGTCCATGGTGTTGGCGTCCACATACACCGGGTACACCGGGTCGCACACAGCGATCTTGTTGTCTACGCTGAACAGGTCGCCGATATTGCCGCAGTCGGACTTGGCGCCGTCGGACAAAAAGATCTCGTCCTTCTCAATATTGACCCCGCGGGCAGCGTAATCGTGCTGCTGAATGGCGTCCAGGATAAAGTCATAGCCGTGCTCCGGCGGATAGCCGCGGAAGGTGGCCTCGTTGGCCATCTCGTCCACCGCCTTGTGCATAGCATCGATCACGCTGGGCACCAGCGGACGGGTCACATCGCCGATGGACAGACGGATAATATCTGCCTCCGGGTGGGCCTCCTGGTACTCCCGCTGCTTTCTGGCTACTGTTGAAAACAGATAAGAGCTTTCGATCTTAAAAAAGTTTTGGTTGATCTTCATTATTCTAAAAAACCTCCTGTGTTTTATAGATCTATCTTGCCGCTAAAGACGGTGGTGGCCGGGCCGGTCATTCTGACGCTATCCTCCGCCTTGCCGCTCCAGCTGATCTGCAAGTCGCCGCCCAGCAGATGAACAGTCACCCGGTGGTCCACATAGCCCCCCAGGATCGCTGCCACCGCCGTGGCGCAGGCGCCGGTGCCGCAGGCCAGGGTCTCCCCGGAGCCGCGCTCCCACACCCGCATTTCAATATTCTGCCGGTCCTGCACAAAGGCAAACTCCGTGTTGGTCCGATCCGGGAAGCAGGGGTGGTGCTCAAACAGCGGTCCCACCCGCTCCAGGGGGAACTCCCGGGGCGAGCGGTCAATGAATACCACCGCGTGGGGGTTGCCCATAGAAACGCAAGTCATTTTATACACCGTATCGTGTACGGTAATAGGTACATCCACCGGCGGATCGCAGTCCGTCACCACCGGAATGACCGCCGGGTCTAAGATCGGCGCGCCCATATCCACACTGGCGCCCACGGCCACGCCGTCCTGCACCTGAATATCAATGGTCTTGACCGCACCCATAGACGCAATGGTCACGGTGGTCTTGTCCGTCAGCTTGTGGTCGTACACATATTTTGCCACGCAGCGGATCCCGTTGCCGCACATAGCGCCCCGGGAGCCGTCCGCATTGTACATTACCATTTCAAAATCGGCGGTCTTCCCTTTCTCAATAAGAATGATGCCGTCGCCGCCGATGCCAAAGTGCCGGTCGGAAAGCCGCACCGCCAGCCGGGAGGCCAGGTCCCGGTCCATAGGCCGCTGGGTACAATCAAAATAAATATAGTCGTTGCCGCAGCCGTGCATCTTGGTAAATTCCATCAGAAAGCCGTCCTTTCGTTAGCGAAAATCGTTGATGATCTTTTGGGCCAGGTCCGTGATCTTCAGCCCGGTGCGCATACTCTCCTTTTGGAGAAAGCGGTGGGCTTGCAGCTCCGTCATATCCCGGGTGTTCATCAGCACCAGCTTGGCGTTGGAGATCAGGTCCTCGTCCGCCTCCTTGCGGCGGGTAAAGCTGCTTTTGCTGGAGGCCAGCACCGCCACCGTCTGCAAAAACTCCTGCCGATCCAGGGGCAGGGTCAAGGTGATCAGGTTGCCCATATATTCTGTTTTGCCGTTTCTGGACAGCGCCACCACATCAAAGTCCGCAGGCAGCTGCTCGGCCAAAGTACCGGCGCCCATATCCCGCAGCAAAGAGGCACAGATGATCACGCCGGCGTCCTTCTCACCGGCGGCGCCCAACGCGCTGGAACCCAGGGCACAAATGTGCGACACCCGGAACCCCTCGCCAACCAGCAAGGCACGCAGGCGCAGTGCCACCTCTTTGTTCGGGTACGCAATAATGATGTCCTTCATCTTCCGCTCCCGTTCCCCCATTAGATAAAAGTTATTATACCATATAAATACGCCCCGGTTCAATACAAAATGTGCACAGTTGCGCCCCACGGGGGCAAAAATTTTTGTCTATTCTTTACAGTCCGGGAGATTTGTAACAATATACACAAAAATGCGACAGATTTTACAAATTCTTGTAACAAACTATACGAAAATCCCTTGATTGACCGGTGCCGATGTGGTAAAATGAGAATGACTACAACCGAACCGAAAAGGGAGATGATAGAATGGAACAACTTAAAGAAGAATATCAGCTGCCGGTCTACCTCTTCCACGAGGGCAAAAACTATGAAGCATACCGTTTCTTCGGCGTTCATAAAATAAAAAAAGGCACCTACGCCTTTCGCGTGTGGGCACCCCACGCGGTCAGCGTGGCTGTGGCCGGTGACTTTAACGATTGGTCCGAGACGGCGAACCCCATGACCCCCATTGCACCGGAGATCTGGGAAGCGGTGGTGGACGGCGTGTCCAAGTATGACTGCTACAAATACGCCATTCAAACGGCGGACGGCCGCCTGCTGATGAAAGCGGACCCCTACGCCGTGCACCAGGAGACCAGACCGGGCACCGCCTCCAAGGTCTACGACCTGCCCACCTATAAGTGGACGGACAGCGACTGGTTCGCCCGGCAAAAAGAGACCTCTGTGCTGGACAAACCGGTGAATATCTATGAAATTCACTTTGGCTCCTGGAAGCAGCACGAGGACGGCACATTCCTCACCTACCGGGAAATGGCAGATGAGCTGGTGCCCTATGTAAAGGATATGGGCTACACCCACATTGAGATGATGCCCATTATGGAGTACCCCTTTGACGGCTCCTGGGGCTACCAGGTCACCGGGTACTTTGCCCCCACCTCCCGCTACGGGGTGCCGGAGGACTTGATGTACTTTATGGACACCTGCCACAAGGCGGGGATCGGCGTGATCCTGGACTGGGTGCCTGCCCACTTCCCCAAGGACGCCCACGGGCTGTATGAATTCGACGGGGGCTGCACCTACGAGTACAGCGACCTGAAAAAAGGCGAGCACAAGGAATGGGGCACCCGGGTCTTTGACTACGGCAAAAACGAGGTGCGTTCTTTCCTCATCAGCTCTGCCCTGTACTGGGCCGACCTGTTCCACTTTGACGGTATTCGGGTGGACGCGGTAGCCAGTATGCTGTACCTGGACTACGGCAGAGAGCCGGGGGAATGGACCCCCAATAAGGACGGCGGCAACGAGAACTACGAGGCGGTGGACTTCTTCCGCCAGCTGAACAGCGCGGTGCTCACCCGCCACCCGTCTATGATGATGATCGCCGAGGAGTCCACGGCCTGGCCCATGATCACCATGCCCCCGGATGTGGGCGGCCTGGGCTTCAACTTTAAGTGGAATATGGGCTGGATGAACGATATGCTCCGGTATATGAGCCTGGACCCGCTGTTCCGCAAGGGCAACCACGACTGCATTACCTTTAGCTTTTTCTACGCCTTTAGCGAGAACTTTGTGCTGCCCATCAGCCACGACGAGGTGGTGCACGGCAAGTGCTCCCTCATTGGCAAAATGCCCGGCGAATACGACGACAAATTCAGCAGTATGCGCCTGTTCTTTGCCTATATGATGGCCCACCCGGGCAAAAAGCTGCTGTTTATGGGCAGCGAGTTCGGCCAATTCAAGGAATGGGCATACAAAGAGGGGCTGGACTGGCTGCTGCTGGATTACGAAAAGCACCGCCAGCTGCAAGCCTTCTCTAAGGAACTGAACCACTTTTATACCGCGCACCCGGCGCTGTGGCAAATTGATTACAGCTGGGAGGGGTTCCAGTGGATCAGCTCCGACGACAACAGCAATTCCGTCATTGCTTTCCGCCGCATTGACCGGGACGGCAAGGACCTGATCACGGTATTCAACTTTACCCCCAACGATCACGAGGACTACCGCATCGGCGTGCCGGAAAAGGGCACCTACAAGGTGGTGCTGGACACGGCGCTGAAGAAGTACGGCGGCACCAAGCCCCGGCTCAGCGGCACCTACAAGACCAAGAAGATCCCTATGCACAATATGGAGCAAAGCATCAGCCTGAAACTCAGCGGACTGTCTGCCTTGTATCTTGAGAAAATAAAGTAAGGAGAACCACTATGGCACACAAAACAAATGTTGTTGCAATGCTGCTGGCCGGCGGCCAGGGCAGCCGACTGGGCGTGCTCACCAAGAACATTGCCAAGCCTGCCGTACCCTACGGCGGCAACTACCGTATCATCGACTTTCCGCTGTCCAACTGCGTCAACAGCGGTATTTACACCGTGGGCGTGCTCACCCAGTACCAGCCGCTGGAGCTGAACGACTATCTGGGCAACGGCCAGCCCTGGGACCTGGACCGCCAAAACGGCGGCGTACATATCCTCTCCCCTTATGAGGCCATCGGCGGCGCCGAATGGTACAAGGGCACGGCCAACGCCATTTACCAAAACATCAATTTTATTGAGAAGTACGACCCGGAATATGTGGTGGTACTCTCCGGCGACCACATCTACAAGATGAACTACGCCAAGATGATCGACTTCCACAAAAAGCACAATGCGGACTGCACCATCGCCGTGCTGGAGGTGCCGTGGGAGGAGGCCTCCCGCTTTGGTATCCTGGCCACCGACGAGGACGACCGCATTTACGAATTTGCCGAGAAACCGGCCGAGCCCAAGAGCAACAAAGCCTCTATGGGCGTGTATGTATTCAGCTGGAGCAAGCTGCGCCAGTACCTGGAGCTGGACGAGGCAGACCCCAACTCTGCCAACGACTTTGGCAAGAATGTGATCCCCGCCATGCTGAACGCCGGCGAGCGGCTGTTTGCCTATCCCTTCTCCGGCTACTGGAAAGATGTGGGCACCATTGACAGCCTGTGGGAGGCCAACCTGGATATTATCAATCCCAATGTGGACCTGGATCTGTCTGACAAAAGCTGGCGCATTTACAGCCGCAACCCCATGGCGCCGCCCCACTATATCGGCAAAGGCGCGGTGGTGGAGAACAGCTCCATCAGCGAGGGCTGCGAGATCGAGGGCAATGTGGATTACAGCGTGATCTCCTCCAATGTGACCATTGAGGCCGGTGCCGATGTGCGTTACAGCGTGGTCATGCCCGGCGCGCATATTGAAAAGGGCGCCAAGGTGTATTATTCCATCGTGGCCGAGGACGCCGTCATCCGGGCAAACGCCAAGGTAGGCGAAATTCCCGAGCAGCTGCAAAACCCGGCAGACTGGGGCATTGCGGTGATCGGCGCCGGGGCTACCGTCACCGGCAAAAGGGACATTGCGCCCGGCGAAATGATCAAAAGCGGCGAGGAGGTATAAGCATGAACGGAAAATCTGTACTGGGCATTATCTTTGCCAATATTCATGAGGAGGCGCTGGACACCTTAACGGCGCAGCGCACCATGGGCTCCGTGCCCTTCTGCTCCCGCTACCGGCTCATTGACTTTCCCCTGTCCAACATGGTGGAGAGCGGCATTACCAAGATCGGCGTGATCACCAACGCCAACTTCCGCTCCCTGATGGACCATGTGGGCACCGGCAAACCCTGGGACCTGAGCCGCAAGAACGACGGGCTGTACCTGCTGCCCCCCTTCTCCGTCAACTCCGCTACCATGTGGGGCAACCGGATCGACGCCATTTTCGGCAACATTCAGTTCCTGAACCAGTCCAACCAGGACTATGTGCTGATGAGCGACTGCAACCAGGTGCTGAATATGGACTACGAAAAGCTGTTTGACGCCCACGAGCAAAGCGGCGCCGATGTGACCATCGTTGGTGTGCACGGCGAAATGCCCACCCATGTAGGCTCCGTTCTGGTGTTCGACCAGGTGGCAGAGGACGGCCGCATTACCGGTATGAGCCTGTGCCCGGAGGGGCAGGGAGAGGTCTTTTACAGCTGCAACATCGTGCTGATGCAAAAGGCGCTGTTTGAGTCCCTGGTCACCGCCGCCCACAGCAAAAACGAGATCTCTTTCCAGCGCAATGTGCTGCTGAAGAATGTAGATAACCTGAAGATCCACGCCTATGACGCCAGCGACTGCTTTGTGGGCACCATTCAGTCCCTGCAAAGCTATTATGACATCTCCATGCGGGTGCTGGAGAAAGAGAACCGCCGCCGTCTGTTCAACCCGGATAAGCCCATCTCTACCAAAGAGCGGGACGATATGCCCTCCCTGTACGGCCCGGACTCCGTCACCAAGAACTCCCTGGTAGCCGACGGCTGCATTATCGACGGCGCAGTCGAGAACTGCATTATCTTTAAGGGGGTCAAGATCGGCAAGGGCGCCGTGGTCAAGGACTCCATCCTGATGCAGGACACGGTGATCGGCGACAATGCCAAGGTCAACTGCGTGATCGCAGATAAAGATGTATCCATCAAGCACTCGGTAGAGCTGAGCGGTGCGCCCAACTTCCCGGTGTATCTCAGCAAAAAAACCAGAATTTAAGGAGGCAAAATACCATGAAAGTTCTTTTTGTTGCCTCGGAGGCACTGCCGTTTATGGCCTCCGGCGGGCTGGGCGATGTGGCCGGCTCGCTGCCCGCTGCCCTGCGCAAGCGGCTGATCGGCTGCCGGGTGGTCATGCCCCTGTATGACAGCATTCCCCAGGAGCTGAAGGACCAAATGCAGTTCGTCACCTCCATCTCCGTGCCGGTGGCCTGGCGCCGCCAGTACTGCGGCATTTTTGAGGCCAAGCACAACGGCGTGATCTACTACCTGCTGGATAACCAATATTACTTTAAGCGGGACGGCATTTACGGCCATTATGACGACGCAGAGCGCTTTGCGTTCTTTGCCCGCGCGGTGCTGGAGATCATTCCCGCCATTGACTGGAAGCCGGACATTATCCACTGCAACGACTGGCAGAGCGCCCTGACCCCTCTGTATTACAGCTGCTATTATGCCAACCGGATGGGGTATGAAAACATTAAAACCGTGTTCACCATTCACAACATTCAGTACCAGGGCAAGTACGGCGACGAGCTGCTGGAAGATGTGCTGGGCATTGCCCCGGAGGACAATAACCTGATCCTCTATGACGGACTGGTGAACTTTATGAAGGCGGGCATTGAGTGCGCCAACAAGGTGACCACCGTGTCCCCCACCTACGCCAGAGAAATTTTGGATCCCTGGTACAGCTACGGGCTGGATCCCATTCTGAACCAGCGCAGCTGGAAACTGTGCGGTATCTTAAACGGCATTGACACCGAGCTGTACAACCCGGAGACGGACAACATGATCTGGGCCAATTACAGCGCGGCGGACTTTGCCAACAAGGCTAAGAATAAAGAAGAACTGCAAAAGAAAATGGGCCTGGCCGTGCGGCCGGATGTGCCCGTGATCGGTATCGTTACCCGCCTGGTGGGCCACAAGGGCGTGGACCTGATGCAGGCAGTGCTGGAAAAGAGCCTGTGGGAGCGAGATGTGCAGTATGTGGTACTGGGCAGCGGCGAGTGGCAGTATGAGAGCTTCTTCCGTGAGCTGCACGACAAGTACCCGGACAAAGTGGGTCTGACCCTGGGCTTTGTGCCGGATCTGGCCCACAAGATCTATGCCGGTGCGGATATGTTCTTAATGCCCAGCAAGAGCGAGCCTTGCGGCCTGTCCCAGATGGTGGCGCTGCGCTACGGCACCGTGCCCATCGTGCGGGAGACCGGCGGGCTGAAAGACTCCATCACCGACAGCGGCGACGGCGAGGGCAACGGCTTTACCTTTAAGACCTATGACGCCTACGATATGCTGGGCGCCATCTACCGGGCGGTGGAAGTCTATAACCACCCCAAGGACTGGAAAGTGCTGGTACAGCGGGCGCTGGACTGCGATATGAGTTGGGGCAAATCCGCCAACGAGTATATCCGTATGTACCGTTCTCTGCTGAAAGACTAAGCTCACATTACTCTACATATAAAAAAGCGAGATACCATTAGGTATCTCGCTTTTGTTTTGCTTGTAGTAATTTACATCCACTTTTTGCGCTTAAAGATCACCACAAGGGCGCCTACCACCACGCAGGACAGAATGATCACACCCAGGTAGCCGTACTTCCAGGTCAGCTCCGGCATAGACTTAAAGTTCATACCGTACCAGCCCACGATCACCGTTAAGGGCAGGAACACCGCCGTCAGCACGGTAAACAACTTCATGGTCTCGTTGAGCTTTAAGTCCAGATAGGCCTGGTAAGCGTCTCGCAAATGGACGATACTGTCCCGCAGCAGGTCCACATTCTCCCGCAGGCGCACCGCCTTGTCCGTAAAGATCTTAAAGTACCGCAGGTCCTCCCGCTCAAAGATCTCGTTCTCGTTCTCCTCCAGCGCCTCGCCAATGTCGATCAGCTGCTCATAGTAGTTGCGCAGGACGGACAGTTCCTTCTTCTTATGCAGCAGCTCCATATTGAAGTCCGAGCCGGCCTTGTCCTGGAGCACATACTCCTCCATCCGGTTGATCTCAAACTCCGTGTCCTCCAGCGCCTTATTGTCGCCGGACACCAGGCTCTCCAAAAACGCATAGATCAGCTTTTCCAGCGTAATGTTGGCACAGCTGAACCGGTGCAAAGCGCCGATAAACTTGTTGCGGGTGGAGCAATCCGCGTCGTTAATATCCACCAGCAGCAAAAAATTTTTCTTTACATAAAAGGCCAGGCAGTCCTCCCGGGCACGGGTATTGGCCGCGTCCGTGATCTTTAAGGTGCCAAAGCTATAATCGTCGTACACCTCAATATTGGAGCGAAAATAGCGATTCTCCTCCTTGCACTGCTGCACAGTGGAGGGGCTAAAGCCGAATTTCTCATAATGGGCGTCCAGCTCCGCCAAGGTGATATACGCCGCGCACACCAAATTGGGATCCCGATCCTGAGGCTCAATGGTGGTCAGCTCGTCGCTGTATTGGTAAAACACTTGCCGCACCTCCCGGTCATTTGATCTATACCTATAAGTATATCCACTTTTGCCGGGCGGTCAAGTCCAATGCTGCATTTACGCCAAAATTCCGTGGAGCAGAATGTGGATCAGCCGGTCGTAGTGGTCCAGGAGCGCCTGCTGCTCCCGGTCCGCAGCGTCTGTATCGCCCGCAGCGTTCAGGTCCACCACCCGGTGCATATACTTGACCAGCAGGTAGTCGTACATCACCCGCATGGTGCTGTACATATCCGAGTCCGACACGGATATGCTGGCACCGCTGGCGTGAATGATCTCCAGGGTCTTTTCTTTCATCCCCATGCTGAACACCATGCTCTCCATAGACAACTGGGCCCGCAGCGCAGGGTCGTCCGTAGACAGGCAGTGGCAGATAAAGAGAAAGGCGTCCGGGTGCTCCCGCCAAAAGCAGACCCGCTCATCATAATATGTATGCAGGTTGCCGGCAATGTCCTTGTTCGGGTCCACCTGAAAGGCGCGCACATCTGCCTCCAGCCGCTCCACGATCCGGGCGGCGCAGGCCACGATCAGATCGTCCTTAGATGCGTAATAGTGGTACAGCTTGCCCTTGGAGATACCGTTCTCCCGGCACAGCTGGTTCAGGTTGGCATTGTCCAGCCCTTGCCGGGCAAAGCCGTGGATCGCCGCCAGCTCGATCAGCTCGCGACTGCGTCGATTTTTTTCTTCCTGTTTCATACCTCATCCATTCCTTTACAAATTCCATTCCTTTGGTTTTGTCCGTTCCGCGGACTGCGGCCCCCGGTCGCAAAAATAAAAATTCACTGCCTATTATATCCTTTTTCATTATATCACAAATAGTGAATTTTGTCCAATTTTTTTGCTTTTTGACTGTAAACCGGCAAAGTGATAACAGGCGGTTGGTTTCTGCCTTTTGGCTTGTTAATTTTTTAACGACTGTTGTACTATAATGAACAGTGCCCAGTATTTTCCTGTGCAGTCTGTTTTTATTTCGGTAGAATTCAGGTGATATTGAACAGAATTTTGCCGTCCGAATTGTCCATTTTGCCGAATTTGAACTGCCGCTGCTTAGAACTATTGACTATATAGTACAAAGCAGATAGAATATTACCTGTGATACGGTCTGTTCACCTGGTCGTAACACACATTCTGAATATTTGCAAAGGAGAACGCAAGAATGAAAAGACAAAAGCGACTGCTCAGTCTGTTTTTGGCACTCTGTGTTGCCGTTACTGCCATGAGCGTTGGCTTCTACGCCATCGCCGCCCAGCAGAGCGACAGTGCCGGGAAAGACGCTGCGGTCACCGAACTGGAAACGAGTATTGGAGATTGGTACAGCAACCACGCCAAGTACCTGTATTCCACCAAGGACGCTGAGGCCGATCAAAAGGCCCAGGCCGAAAAGTTGATGAACGACATCAACGCCAAAATGCAAAAACTCACCGAGAGCCAAAAGCTCTCTATGAACACCTACGACTACGCCTACTGGATGGGCATTATGCAGGATAGAATTGCCCGCCTGGACAGCGGCAAGCCCACCACGACCCCCACTGCCGCCAACCGCTATGCCGTATGGACGGATAAGGTAGACCGGGCGGAAGAACTGATGGGCACCCTCCCCGCCGACTACAAGAAGGCGCTGGAGCTGGGCAAGCTGCTCACCGTAAAGCCGGACGGCAAGAACCCCATCGTCAACAAGAACTGCGACTTTACCAACGCAGAGGCCGCCAAGACCGTGCTGGCCCTGATTGACGCTTACAAGACGGAGAACCAACATGTACTGTCCATGCTGGATTACATTTACCCCACCAGCAATGTGTACTACATTATGGCTTCTGCCGGTTCCGCTAAGGACGGCAGCATGATCTCCAGCCTGTGCAACTACACCTTCTGGTATCAGCAGGACACCACCGATGGCTGCTCCGGCGTGGATCCCAAATCCGTCAGCAACAGCACCTTCATTAAGCGCTCCGGCTACGGTGCCAGCGCCACCTACGCATGGGCTACCGGCCAAAGCGCAGAGACCTATGTGGCCGGCTTTGAGCAGTACCTGGAGGACACCAACACCAATGCGGTAAAGCCCTCTGAGAATGCTATGGCCCAGCTGCTGGACGCACTGGACGCCAACCCGCTGTACAAGGGCGTAAAGGACGCTGTCAATGCCGCTATGGGCATTGGTATGGAAGTGTACAAGAACGGCACCTCCACCGTAGCCAAGATCGAGGCGGCACAGGCCAAGATCAACGCCCTGAGCAGCACCGCTGCCGTGGCTTACACCAAGCTGCTGAACAGCACCGCCTTTAAGTTTGCGGCGCAGCTGACCAATGTGTACAAGCCCGCAGACCTGACCCCGGAAGTGGGTTACACCTCCCCCACCAAGCTGGTCACCTACAACGGTGCCTCCTTGTACAAGTTCGCCACCGATGTGCTGGAGGACCTGAAGTTGCAGGACTTCAACAACTATGTTGCCAGTGTAAACCTGGCCAAAAAGACCGAGGCGGACATGACCAAGGCCCAGAGCCTGTACAATGCGCTGAACAGCGAATTCAAAAAGAAGATCACCGACGAGACCATGGCCAAGTTCACCCAGATCATGAAACCCATTGCCGATCCGGACAACTTTGCCAAGGCGGTAAAGAACTTTAAGCCCACCACCATCGTGCGTCCCAAGGACAGCCA
The DNA here is from genome assembly GCA_963642245.1 of Bifidobacteriaceae bacterium. Taxonomy (GTDB): domain Bacteria; phylum Bacillota; class Clostridia; order Oscillospirales; family Acutalibacteraceae; genus CAG-217. The sequence continues at coordinate 71,258 of CAVIFY010000006.1, forward strand.
GGTGGCGATGACCAAGGGCGGCATTCAGAGCGCCGTAGACAACCTGTGGAGCCTGGTGTCCACCGTGGTCGTGCCCATGATCAGCAGCGACATTGACCTGACGGGCGGTCTGGACGGCGTGCTGGAAGACAATGTGTACACCATGGACATGATCAACAAGATCTTTGACCTGTACGCC